>NZ_AUWR01000064.1 GCF_000455125.1 Mycobacterium sp. UM_WGJ | reverse complement strand
CGCCACCACGTCCTTGATGGACGCGGTGATCGCATCCCGATCAGCGTCCTCAGGGATCTGGCAGAAGATGGTGTCGCGCATGATCATCGGTGGATCAGCCGGATTCAAGATAATGATCGCCTTACCCCGCTGCGCACCACCGATGACCTCCACCCCACGCGAGGTGGTCTTGGTGAACTCATCGATATTGGCCCGAGTACCCGGACCGGCCGACACACTGGCAACGCTGGCCACGATCTCGGCATACGGCACCGTGCCGCCCTGCTCCTTGACCGCGCGGGTGACCGCGTACACGATCGGAATGGTGGCCTGACCACCACAAGTGATCATATTGACGTTCGGCGCATCCACATGCTCATGCAGATTCGCCGGCGGAATCACCGCCGGACCCACCGCGGCCGGGGTCAGGTCGATGGCCCGGATCCCGGCGGCCTCATACTTGGGCGCATACGCCTTGTGCACATAAGCACTGGTGGCCTCGAAGACGAAGTCCGGCTTCTCATCCAACCCCAACAGCCAGTCCGCTCCTTCGGCCGAGGTCTCCAAACCCAGCTTGCGCGCCCGAGCCAGACCTTCGCTGTCCGGATCGATGCCGATCATCCAGCGCGGCTCCAGCCACTGCGAACGCAGCAACTTGTACAACAGATCAGTGCTGATATTGCCCGACCCGACAATCGCCACTGAGGCCTTAGCAGCCATGAACGCTCCTCTATTGGAATCTATGCGAAAACCAGCCGGACCGAACCCAGCCCGGTGAAGTCGGCGACACAGTCGTCACCGGCATGTACATCGATGGCCCGGGTCGCGGTGCCCGGCAACACGATGTCGCCGGCCTTCAACCGCACCCCGAAGCTTTCCACCTTGCGAGCCAGCCAGGCCACCGCGGTGACCGGGTTGCCCAGCACCGCGTCACTGCGGCCCTGGGCGACCACCTCGCCGTTCTTGGTCAAGGACGCATCGATGTTCTTGATGTCGATGTCACCGGGCTTGACCCGCTGCTTGCCCAGCACGAATCCCGCCGATGAGGCGTTGTCGGCGATGGTGTCGCAGAGTTTGATCTTCCAGTCGGTGATCCGGCTGTCGATCAGTTCGATCGCCGGGGCGAAGGCCTCGGTCGCGGCCAGCACGTCCTCTTCGGTGCAGTCCGCGCCCGGCAGATCCGCGGCCAGGATGAAGGCCACCTCTACTTCGATCCGCGGGTAGAGGTAGTTCGACGCCTTGACCGGGGAGTCCTCGAACACCTGCATCTCGTTGAGCAGGTGCCCGTAGTCCGGTTCGTCGACGCCCATCATCTGCTGCATCGCCTCGCTGGACAGGCCGACCTTGTGTCCGACGACGCGGGCGCCCTCGGCGATCCGCTGGCGGATATTGATCAGCTGGATCTCGTAGGCGTCGACGACGTCGATACCGGGCTGAGCCGCCGTCAACGGAGAGATCGGAACCCGACTCCGCTCCGCTTGCGCCAACTCGGCAGCGAGTTCCTCACGGATCTGGGCGCTGAGCATCTTCGATGGTCCCCTCGGGTGGTGTTGAGCGGATGAAACGAGCCGTTCAGCGGCAATTCTATAACGTGTTCTAAAAAGCCAACACGGAGACGAGGCCGCAGCCCACCGTGGCGCCGCCGCTGACCGATCTGCCCTACTTCACCCGCTGCAAGATCGGCGGTTCCTGATCACCGACCACCGGTGTAGTCGACGTGCCAGTGTTTGATGCCATTGAGCCAACCCGAACGCAGCCGCTGCGGGCGGTCCAGTGGCTTGAGGTCGGGGATGTTGTCGGCGATCGCGTTGAAGATCAGTCCGATGGTCATCCGTGCCAGATGTGTGCCGATGCAGTAGTGCGCACCAGTACCACCGAAACCGACATGCGGGTTCGGGTCACGCAAGATGTTGAACTCCTGCGGCTTGTCGAACACCGTCTCGTCGAAGTTGGCCGCGCGGTAGAACATCACCACCCGCTGCCCCTCTTTGATCAACGTACCGTTCAGGTTGTGATCACGCGTTGCGGTGCGCTGAAACGATGTCACCGGAGTGGCCCAGCGCACCACCTCGTCGGCGGTAGTCGCCGGACGTTCTTTCTTGAACAGCTCCCACTGCTCGGGATGCTCGGTGAACGCCATCATCCCCTGGGTGATCGAGTTGCGAGTGGTTTCGCTACCGGCCACCGCCAACAGGATGATGAAGTAGCCCAACTCGTCATCGCCCAGCTTCTCGCCGTCGACGTCGGCCTCGACCAGCGTTGTCACGATGTCGGGGCCGGGGTTCTGTCGCTTGAGCTCCGCGAGCTTGAGCCCATAGGTGATGATCTCCAGCGCTGAGGCCGCCGGGTCATAGTGCGCGAATTCGGGGTCGTCGTACGACGTCATCTGGTTGGTCCAGTCGAACAACTTGCCGCGGTCTTCCTGCGGAACCCCCATCAACCCCGCGATCGCCTGCAACGGCAACTCCGAAGCCACTTCCACCACGAAGTCACCGCTGCCCCGCGCCAGTGCCTCTTTGGTGATGGCCTGCGCCCGCGCCTGCAGGTCATCGTGCAAGGGCAAGATGTGTCGCGGCGTAAAGCCACGGGAAATGATCCGCCGCTGCCGCGTGTGCTTCGGCGCGTCCTGGTTCAACATCAAGATCCGCTGCGCGTCGAGCTGTTCACGGGTTGTCTCGTCATGGAACCTGGGGATCGCCCCGTTGCGCTCACTGGAGAACACGCCGTCGAGCCGCGAGATCTCCTTGACGTCCTCATGGCGGGTGATCGCCCAGTAACCGCCGTCTTTGAAGCCGCCACTCTTATCGTCGGGCTGCTCGATCCACTTGATCGGCTCACTGCGCCGCAGTTCGGCGAACTCCGCATCGGGCAGTCGCTCGGCATAGATTTCCGGATCGGTGAAGTCGAAACCGGCCGGAATACCGGTGGCTGACGGGATAGTAGGGCTGGCCACGATGACAACTCCTCACTACTGAACCGCAGGGGAAACGATACGTTCTAGCGCCAGTAAAGCATGCCTTCACCTGAGACAAAAGGGCAGAAAGGCCCTGCGTCCAAGCCGGAACTAGAACACGTTCTACCGTGTCGCCAGGTGGCCATGACCTGGCCGAAACCCAGGTGTTACCAGCAGGGTAGGGAACGGTTGCACGGGAGCCGCGCGCGCGATAAGCCCAGCCAACTGGCGCCCGGGCGGGGCAATTCTATAACGTGTTCTACATGGCCGAACAGGAGTACGACGTCGTCGTGGTCGGAAGCGGCGGCGCCGGGATGGTCGCCGCGCTCACCGCCGCCCACCAGGGA
Organism: Mycobacterium sp. UM_WGJ; assembly: GCF_000455125.1. Classification (GTDB taxonomy): domain Bacteria; phylum Actinomycetota; class Actinomycetes; order Mycobacteriales; family Mycobacteriaceae; genus Mycobacterium. The sequence continues at coordinate 20,254 of NZ_AUWR01000064.1, read as the reverse complement.
CTGTCCACCATCGTCATCGAGAAAGCCGCCCACTACGGCGGCTCGACCGCTCGCTCCGGTGGTGGCGTGTGGATCCCCAACAACGAGGTGCTGCAGCGCGCCGGCGTCAAAGATGACGTCCAGGCTGCTCGCACCTATCTGCACACCATCGTCGGCGACGTGGTTCCCGCCGAGAAGATCGACACCTATCTGCAGCGCGGGCCGGAGATGCTGTCGTTCGTGCTGAAGAACTCGCCGTTGAAGATGTGCTGGGTTCCCGGTTACGCCGACTACTACCCCGAGCAGCCCGGCGGCAAGCCCACCGGCCGTTCGATCGAGCCGAAGCCGTTCAACGCCAAGAAGCTGGGCGCGGACATGAACGACCTGGAGCCGGCCTACGGCAAAGTGCCGCTGAACGTCGTTGTCATGCAGCAGGACTACGTCCGGCTCAACCAGCTCAAGCGCCACCCGCGCGGGGTGCTGCGCAGCCTGAAAGTGGGCGCCCGCACCATGTGGGCCCAGGCCACCGGCAAGAACCTGGTCGGGATGGGCCGGGCTCTGATCGCCCCGCTGCGCATCGGCCTGCAGAAAGCCGGAGTTCCGGTGCAGCTCAATACCGCGCTGACCGACCTCTACGTGGAAGACGGCGTGGTCTCCGGTGTCTACGTCCGGGCGGCGGGCGACTCCGAGTCGAGTGAGCCGCGGCTGATCCGCGCACGGCGCGGGGTCATCCTGGCCAGCGGCGGGTTCGAGCACAACGAACAGATGCGGGTGAAGTACCAGCGCGCGCCGATCACCACCGAATGGACCGTGGGCGCCAAGGCCAACACCGGCGAGGGGATCGTGGCCGGCGAGAAGCTCGGCGCCGCCCTGGACATCATGGAGGACTCCTGGTGGGGGCCGACGGTGCCGCTGCCCGGGGCACCGTGGTTCGCGCTCTCGGAGCGCAACTCGCCCGGATCGATCATCGTCAACATGGCCGGCAAGCGGTTCATGAACGAGTCGATGCCCTACGTCGAGGCCTGCCACCACATGTACGGCGGCGAGTTCGGTCAGGGCCCCGGCCCCGGCGAGAACATCCCGGCCTGGCTGATCTTCGACCAGCGCTACCGCAACAACTACATCTTCGCGGGGCTGCAACCGGGACAACGGATTCCGAAGAAATGGCTGGAGTCCGGCGTGATCGTGTCCGCCGACACCCTGGAGGAGTTGGCGACCAAGACCGGCGTGCCGGCCGCCGCATTGACCGCGACCGTCGAGCGGTTCAACGAGTTCGCGCGGACGGGCGTGGATGAGGACTTCCACCGCGGCGAGAGCGCCTACGACCGCTACTACGGTGACCCGACCAACAAGCCGAACCCGAACCTGGGCCAGATCGCACAGGGCCCGTTCTACGCGGCCAAGATGGTGCCGGGCGACCTGGGCACCAAGGGCGGGATCCGCACCGACGTCAACGGCCGGGCACTGCGCGACGACGACAGCGTCATCGCCGGGCTGTATGCGGCCGGAAACGTGAGCGCACCGGTGATGGGCCACACCTACCCCGGACCGGGCGGCACCATCGGACCCGCCATGACGTTCGGCTACCTGGCCGCTCTCGACATCGCCGGAAAGGCCTGATTATGGCGATCGATCTCGACGTCGCACTGGGAGCGGAGTTCGGCCAGGTCGAATTCTCCTGGACCGCAACCAATGTGCAGCTTTACAACCTGGCGCTGGGCGCCGGGTCGGACCCGATGGATCCGCGGGAGCTGAGCTATGTGGTGGACCGCAAGCCGCAGGTACTACCGACCTTCGGCTGCGTCGCAGCCTCATTCAACGAGGTGGACCCGCCGAAGGTGAGCTGGCCCGGTGTTGAGATCGACCTGGCCAAGATCCTGCACGCCTCGGAGAAGGTGACCGTGCCCGCGCCACTGCCTCCATCGGGCAGCGCCCGCGCGATCAGCCGGATCGTCGAGGTGTGGGACAAGGGCAAGGCTGCCGTGGTGGTGCTCGAGACCTCGGTGACCAGCACCGACGGCACGCCACTGTGGACGCAGCACCGGTCCATCTTCGCTCGCGGCGAGGGTGGCTTCGGCGGCGAGCGCGGGCCGTCGACGTCGAGCGAACTGCCCGACCGGGCACCGGATTTCGAAGTCGACATCCCGGTGTCCCCGCAGCAGGCACTGCTCTACCGGCTCTGCGGCGACCGCAACCCGCTGCACTCCGACCCGGCGTTCGCGGCCGCGGCGGGCTTCGACCGGCCGATCCTGCACGGCCTGTGCACCTACGGCATGACCTGCAAGGCAGCGGCGGACACCGCGCTGGACGGCGACGCCGGCGCGGTCCGTTCCTTCGGCGCCCGGTTCGCCGGCGTGGTCTTCCCCGGCGAGACGCTGCGGGCCCGGCTGTGGAAAGACGGCGATCGACTGGTGGGCAACGTGATCGCACCCTCGCGTGACGATGCCGCCATCCTCAATGATGTGGAGCTTGTTACGGCATAGCTACTTCGACCTGAAACGGGCTTCTGGTGAGCGTGGCTTGGAGTGGTCACGGCCGGGATGAGCGAGTCTGTCATGTGATTGAGCCTTCAGTTTCAGTGGACACCCGAGACAGCGGTGCACGGGTTCGCTGGGAGGAAGTGGGTATGTCCAGGGCTCACCTCGAGCGCCCCTGATCGAATGGGCGATCTACCAAGCCGGTGGGCCGGTGGGCGTCGAGATCGACGAGGGTGGCCACCGGAACGAACCGCCGTGGGCTGATTCCGGCCAGTCGCTGCCGACGCATGGAGGCTGCCGCGGTCTTACCGGAAATGACTTCCCCGTCCTCACTCGGATCTGCAGATCAGCCCGGATCGCGGTGCGCCGTACACCTGACCGGAGACGTCATGGAAACGCCGGTCATCGGCACGATGGCGAGTTGACCTTCTCGACTTCGATGACCCGGTACGCTTCCACCGTTCCGTTCGGAGGCGACGAAGCTGCGGATTTTTCAAAAGCTGCCGGCCCGAACGCAATTCAGCGTTCTCTTCGCTCAACAGCACCCGCTCAGGACGCTCGTCAGCATTAAGCGCCACACCATTATTGTCGGCGTCGGACACCTCGCCGGCGGGGCGCACCCAGCGGCCCAACGCTTGCTCACCCACACCGATCTCGGCGGCCACATGGGCACGGGCCGACCGGTCTCGACTACCAGGCGGCCCGCCTGCCCCTGAAACGCCGGGGCGTACGTCTTGCGCTTGCCCGACATACGGACATCCGCCTCACGGGAACAGCAGTACCACCAGTCACGTGTCCACCAGCAGTCCTCGGCGTCCACGGCCAGCGCACAACTCTTATCGTTATTGATAATGATTTTCATTTTCAGTATGGTGAGCTCTATGACCGCGCCTATGTGGATGGCATCTCCTCCAGAGGTTCATTCAGCTGCGTTGAGCAGCGGCCCTGGGCCCGGCCCACTGTTGTCCGCCGCCGGCGCATGGTCATTGCTGAGCCTTGAGTACACCGCGATCGCCGAAGCGCTGCGGGAATCGTTGGCCGCCACCGAAGCCGGGGCATGGCAGGGACCCAGCGCCGCGAGCTACCTCGCCGCGCATCTCCCGTACCTGGCGTGGCTGACCAAAGCCAGTGCCGACAGCGCCGCGCATGCCTCCCTGCACGAAGCAGCGGCTGCGGCCTACGTCACCGCGCTGGCGACCATGCCGACGTTGGCAGAGCTGGCCGCTAATCACGCCAGCCATGGTGTATTGGTCGCGACCAACTTCTTCGGCATCAACACCATTCCGATAGCGCTCAACGAAGCCGACTACCTCCGAATGTGGGTCCAGGCCGCGACCACTATGGCCACCTACGAAGCGGTGTCCGGCGCAGCATTGGCCTCGGCGCCGCAGCCGGCTGTAGCGCCAACGATCGTCGACCACAGTCACGACGACCACGAGCACGACGAGCACCACGACCACGAGCACGAGCACAACGACGACGACCTGGATGGCGGTCACAACCACGATCACGCCAGCGAGGGCCTGGATCCGACTGACCCGAGATGGTGGGTGGCCGTATGGGGCGAACTGGGCTACTACGCCGAAGTGCTGCTGATCGACCTGCTGACCAATCCTGGCGCGTTCATGACCGACCTCACCTGGATCATCGCCGACCTGACGTTCCATGCCGCCCAGCTCGCGCCGCTGCTTAGCCAGCTGGCCCCGGCGCTGCTGCAGACGGCGCTGGCCTTGTCCATCAGCAACCTGGGTTGGGCGGCGAGCCTTGCCGGCCTGGCAGGCCTAGCCGGAATTCAGCCGGCTTCCGTCCCGGTCGGCGCCGAACCGATCGCCCCGACCACACCTGCAACCGGCGCGTCGTTGGGTGCACCACCCGCTCCAGCGTCCACGACTGTCGGCACGCCTTCGCCGGCTTCGGTTCCCACCAGCGCTCCACCGAGTCCGATGCCACCACCGGCTCCACCTCCGCCAGCAGGCGGGGGGTTCTTCCCGCCGTACGTTATCGGCCCTACGGGCGCAGTAACCCGGGCCAACGCCAAAGCCAGCTCCCGCAGCGCGAGCAAGGCATCGAATCCCGACCCGGCCACCGAAGACTCGACGGCGGCCGCTGCCGTACGGAGTCGGACCAGAAGCCGGCGGCGTCGAACTGCACCAGGGCACGCAGACGAATTCATCAAGGTGTACGCCGACAACACAGCACTCCCTAAACCCGAGCCCACATTGTCGACTCGCGTGTCGGCCAGTATCGCCGGTGGGCTGGGGATCTCCGGCACACATACCGAGGAGGATTCCCCTGCAGCGGGATTAACCACCTTGTCCGGTGATGACTTCGGTAGCGGGCCGACAATCCCGTTGCTACCCGAAAGCTGGCACGACAATGCCTAATGGCCCGCCTGTGAAATTACCGCGACAATTTGCAGAGCAGGGTGTTAAGGCATACATATATCCAAGCGTATATATGCGACTCCACCCATATCTGATTTCGGATAGATATGGACCGTTGCATATATGCAGTCATAACAATTTGACCAGTAGTCCCAACATAGATTGAGAGTGTGTAGATGAGTGATCACAACAACACAAGGCGGAAGAACAACGAGCTGCGTCGCGCAATAGGTGCAGGTAGCACAGTTGGTGCGCTTTTGGCATTTGGGATGTCGCCATTGATATCAGTGCCGGTTGTGCGCGCGGACGATCTCCTCATCGACCTGCCGGATTTCAGCACGCTATCCGATGTCAGCGGTCTGACCGATGCCAGTTTCCTATCAACGGACGTGCCCGGCTCGGCAGCGGAATCGGGTTTTAGCTGGGCCAATGTCTTTGACGCGACCTATGACAATCTCCATGCTGGAGCACAGGAATTCCTCGTTGACCCCGCCAATGCCGGGCTGCTTGAGTTGCTCAACGGCTTCGGCCTCTATGAGGCACTATTCGGGCGGCTGTTGATCGGCAACGGAATCGACGACTTCGCTGGCGCCAACACCTCGCTGTTCGGTTGGTTGCCCGGTATCGGCGACCTCGGCGACGGGGGTTTCCTGTTCGGTGACGGTGGTACCGGCACTGACGCCAGCTACCTCGACGGTGTTCTGAGCGCCGCCGGCGCGGGCGGCAATGCTGGGCTGATCGGCAACGGGGGCATCGGCGGCGTCGGTCTGGCCACCGGTTACTACGGTGGTGACAGCTTGGTCGCAGCGACTGCTGGCGGAGCAGGAGGATCGGGTGGCCTGCTGGTCGGTGACGGCGGCGCCGGCGGCGTGGGTGGCCTGGGTCTGAATGGCAGCATCGCCGACGGCCTCGACGGTGGTGTCGGCGGCGCCGGTGGCGCGGGAGGGAACGCCTACTTTTACGGTTCCGGTGGTGCGGGCGGCAGGGGCGGCGCCGGCGGCAACGGCGCAGCGGGTGCTGACGGACAGATAGACCAGGTCGGCGGTGCTGGCGGCGACGGCGGTGTTGGTGGTGTCGGTGGAACGGGCGGCAACGGCGGGTGGGTCATCGGCCACGGCGGTGCTGCCGGTCGCGGAGGCAACGGCGGCTACGGCGGTGACGGCGGCGAGGGCGCCGACGCCGTAGCGCACAGTCATGACCACGACCATGATCACGGCGAACTCTTCATCCATGAGGCCACCGCTGGCGGGGCCGGCGGAAACGGCGGCAATGGCGGCGCTGCGGGCGAGGGCGGGCTGGCTCGCACGCTCTTCGGTACCACCTTCGGAACCACGGGTGCCGCTACGGCAGCAGGGATGGGGCGCGCCGGCGGTGACGGCGGCGGTGGCGGAGCCGGTGCCGTCGACGGCACCGACGTCCTCTCGGACGGAGCCGCTGGCGGCGTGGGCGGTTACGGCGGAAACGGTAGTACCGGTGGTGGCGGCGGCGCCGGTGGTGACGGCGGCGCCGGAATTACCGCCGGTGCTGGCGGTGCTGGCGGTAACGGCGGAATCGGCAGCGCAGTCCACGGCGGTGCCGGTGGCACCGGTGGTGCCGGTGGCAACGGAACCCATATCGGTGGTGCCGGTGGTGCCGGTGGAATCGGTGGCGACAGTGAGACACGCGATGGCGGGGCCGGCGGTGCCGGGGGTGCTGGCGGCAACTCTGCCGGTGCGACGATCACCTTGCCGGACACTACTGTGATCTCCGGGGCAGCGGGTAACGGCGGGGCCGGCGGTGACGGCGGCAACAACATCGGCACCCACGGCGCCGGTGGCGACGGCGGAGCCGGCGGTCGCGGCGGCAACGGCGTTGAGGCCCTAGCGCCTGGTGGTGCCGGCGGCCATGGCGGCCATGGCGGCGATTCCGGCAAGTTGTTGGGCGAAGCCGGTATCGCGGGTGGGCCGGCCAGTGGACCATTCGGAGGTATCGGTGGTACTGGCGGAGCCGGGCATGAGCACGATTCCAGCCATGACCACAGTGGGGAAGAACCGCCCATCAATCCCGACGAAGACGATGACCATGACCACGACCACGACCACGACCACGACCACTAACGTCGTAGTCGCTGGCGGAAGTCACCGCCTCTGAGGTCCTTCGGGGAGGGCCCCGCACGCCGGCCGTGCGGGGCCCTCCCGCCATTCGGTAAATCGATCAGCCACCCCCGCCGTGTTACTGATGCCAAGCAATGAACTTCCGAGGCTAGTGATACGGCGCACCTCCCGCCGTTTGGTCACGTTCCCGGCCAGGCGAAACGACGGCCTCAACCATGACGACCCCAACTATTCAGTGGAAAGACAGCGGCCGACTGGTGGGCAATGTGGTGGCGCGGGCACGAAAGGACGCCGTCATCCTCAACGATGGGGAGCTTGTTTCGGCCTAGGTTTCCCGGCAGCGCCCGCCTGAACCCAGGCAACCCTAATTGAAAATGACTTTCATCTTCGGATAATCTGTCCGGCATGACCGCGCCGGTATGGATGGCCTCGCCCCCCGAGGTCCATTCGGCTGCGCTGGGCAGCGGCCCGGGGCCCGGGCCCCTGTTGTCTGCCGCCGGCGCGTGGTCGGCGCTGAGCCTTGAGTACACCGCGATCGCGGAGGCGCTGCGGGACGTGTTGGGAGCCACCCAGGCAGCGTCGTGGCAGGGGCCTAGCGCCGAGCGCTATCTCGCCGCACACGTGCCCTACTTGGCCTGGTTGGCGACGGCCAGCGCGGACAGCGCCGCGCGAGCATCCCGACATGAAACAGCGGCCGCGGCCTACGTCAGCGCATTGGCGGCGATGCCCACGATGCCCGAACTGGCGGCCAACCACACTATCCACGGAATCTTGGTCGCCACCAACTTCTTTGGTGTCAACACCATTCCGATCGCGGTCAACGAAGCCGACTATGTGCGGATGTGGATCCAGGCCGCCACCACCATGGCGACCTACGAAACGGTCTCCGGGGCAGCCGTGGCATCAGCCCCACGGCTCGCCGTGGCACCGCCGATCGTCGGCTATTCCGAGGCTGACCATGACCATGACCACGACCACGACCACGACCACGACCACGACGGGATCCACGACGGCGATCTGGATCCGACCGACCCGGAATGGTGGAAAGACGTCTTCGGCGAAATGGGCGAGTGGGCCAAGATCATCATCAACGATCTGCTGACCGACCCGGCAGCGCTGCTGACCGATCTCCCCGTCATCATGGCCGATGTCACCTTCCACGCCAGTCAGCTCGCCGCCACCTTGAGCCAATTCGCGCCGGCGCTGCTGCAACCCGCGCTGGGCCTGGCGATCGGCAACCTGGGCTGGGCGGCCGGCCTGGCCGGACTGGCCGGAATTCAGCCTGCCCCGGTTCCGCTGGCCGTCGAGGCCGTACCTCCGGCCAATCCGCTGACCGCCGGGGGCTCGGCGGGTTCGTCCACCACCGTCGCCAACACCGCCGCGGCACCGGCCACGGGTGGCTCCATTTCGGCGCCGACCACCAGCGCAGCGCCGGCTGCGGCACCGCCTGCCGCTCCCCCCGCCGCTAGTAGCCCGGCGTTCTTCCCCCCGTATGTGATCGGGCCTCCCGGCGTTGCCGGCCAGGTGAGCGCCGTGGCCCGCCGCCATGCCGTGAAGAAGGCATCGAATCCCGACTCTGCCGCCGAGGATGCGGCCACCGCCGCCTCGGCACGGGATCGGTCCCGGGCCCGCCGACGCCGAGCCGCTCGCGGTCACGCGGACGCGCACATCTACGTCTATGCCGACGACACCCCCGACATCGGACCCGACGCCGCGACTCGCGCCTCCGACAGCAGTGCCGGTCGCCTGGGATTCGCTGCGGCGCAAGCCAAGCCTGGTCTGCCCGCGACGGGTTTGACCACGCTGGCGAGCGGCGGTCTGAACGACGGGCCGACCCTTCCGCTGTTGCCCGAGAGCTGGGGCGAACCCACCAACGATTGAGCGGTGCCGGGTTCCCCTCCCACCCAGCGTGAAGCCAACTTCACGTTCGGCGGGAAGCGATCGCGGCTAGCCCAGAATCAGGCCCGACGTAGGCACACCGGTGCCGGCGGTCACCAGCACGTGCTCGACGCCGTCGACCTGATTGACCGAAGTACCGCGCAGCTGGCGCACGCCCTCGGCGATGCCGTTCATGCCGTGCACGTAGGCCTCGCCGAGCTGGCCGCCATGGGTGTTGATCGGCAACCGGCCGCCGAGCTCGATGGCGCCGCCGGCGATGAAGTCCTTGGCCTCCCCCTTGCCGCAGAATCCCAGTTCTTCCAACTGGATCAGCGTGTAGGGGGTGAAGTGGTCGTAGAGGACCGCGGTCTGAATGTCGGCGGGCGTCAGACCCGACTGCGCCCACAGCTGCTTGCCCACCAGACCCATCTCCGGCAGGCCGAGCTCCTCGCGGTAGTAGGAGTACATGGTGAACTGGTCGGCCCCGGCGCCCTGCGCGGCCGCCTCGATGATCGCCGGACGATGCTTGAGGTCGCGGGCTCGCTCCGGCGTGGTCACCACAATCGCCACTCCGCCGTCGGTCTCCTGACAGCAATCCAGCAACCGCAATGGCTCGGCGATCCACCGCGAATTCTGGTGGTCCTCGATGGTGATCGGCTTGCCGTAGAAGTGCGCCTTGGGGTTGGTCGCCGCGTGCTTGCGGTCGGCCACCGACACCACACCGAAATCCGCACTGGTGGCGCCGTATTCGTGCATGTAACGCTGGGCGATCATCGCCACCGAGGCCGCCGGGGTGCTCAGGCCGTGCGGATACGACCAGCTGTACTCCACGCCGCGCGAGTCGGCATTGACTGTCAAACCGGTCATCACCTGGCCGAACCGGAACTCCGAGCGCTCATTGAAGGCACGGTAAGCGACGACCACCTCGGCAACACCAGTCGCCACCGCCAGAGCGGCCTGCTGCACGGTCGCCGCGGCGGCACCACCGCCGTAGCCGATCTGGGAGAAGAACGTCAGCTCACCGATCCCGGTGGCACGCGCCACGGCGGTCTCCAGGTTGGAGTCCATGGTGAAGGTGACCAGGCCGTCGACATCCGAGGGCTTCAGGCCCGCATCGTCGAGGGCGTCGAGCACCGCCTCGGCAGCCAGGCGCAGTTCGCTGCGCCCGGATTCCTTCGAGAAGTCGGTCGCGCCGATTCCGGCGATAGCCGCCTTACCGGACAGCATCATTCCTCCCCGAGGGTGAGAGTGGCGGTGGCGATGACGTGGTCGCCAAGGCTGTTGTTGCCCACGACTTTCACGGTGATCAGGCCGTCTTCCACCGCCGTCACCTCACCGGAGAAGGTGACGGTGTCGTAGGCGTACCACGGCACACCCAGCCGCAGGCCGATCGAGCGGATCACGGCGTTGGACCCGGCCCAGTCGGTGATGTAGCGCTGCACCAGGCCGGTGTCGGTCAGGATGTTGACGAAAATGTCCTTGGAACCCTTGGCCTGCGCCTTGTCCCGATCGTGATGCACGTCCTGGTAGTCGCGGGTGGCGATCGCCGTGGAGACGATGAACGTCGGATCACCGTAGATCTTCAGCTCGGGCAGCTTGGTGCCCACGTCGACAGTCACAGCGCTCATGCCCCGTCTCCTTCCACAGGCTCCCAGGCGTACAGCGACCACGCCGGTCCGACATCGCTGGCAGGGAAATCGAGGAAGGTTGCGCGGACCGGCGTTCCGATCTTCACCGCGGCCGCGTCGGCGCCGCGGAGCTCACCGAGCATCCGCACGCCCTCCTCGAGCTCGACCAGCGCGATCACGAACGGCAAGCTGCGGCCGGGGACCTTGGGCGCGTGGTGCACCACGTAGCTGAACACCGTTCCCTTGCCGCTGGAAACGACATAGTCGGTGGTCTCGGTCTTGTCTTTCCAAACCGCCGGCACCGGCGGGTGCTGCAGGCTGCCGTCCGGGCGGAGCTGGATGCGCAGCTCGTGTGCGGCAACCCCGTCCCAGAAGTACTTGGAGTCCCGCGACCACGACGGGCGCATCATCTTGTCAGGGTCGAGATCCTCGTGTGCAACCGCTGCCGGCGTGGAGCCTTGTCCCGCCTTGTCGGCCGGCAGGAACTTCAGGATGCGCCAGATCATGTCAGCGACATTCTCTTCGCCCACCCACCAACGGATCTTCTGGGTGACGAAGTAGCCCTCGCCCAGGCCGGTCTTCTTGGGCCCCACTATGTCGGTCACCTCTGCGGTGACGCTGACTTCCTCGCCGGGACGCAGGTAGCGGTGATAGGTCTGCTCGCAGTTAGTAGCAACCACGCCGACATAGCCCGCGCCGTCGAACAGTTCCATGACCTTGCCGAGGGGGTCATCGGCGGGGCGCTCCCCACCCAGGCCCATCATCGTCCACACCTGGATCATGGCCGGCGGAGCGACGATTCCGGGATGCCCGGCCGTCTGCGCGGCTGCCTCGTCGGTGTAGATCGGGTTGGTGTCGCCGATCGCGTCGACCCAGTGCCGAATCATCGGCTGGTTCACCGGATCCCGACCGGACCGCGGCTTGCTGCGGCCCGACGCCAGTATCTGCTCGATCCCGGTGGAAAGGTCGCTCATCACCTCTCCTCGACTCATCGTGACACCCGTGGAACGTTCAGCCCAGAAGCGGCGATCATCTCGCGCATGACCTCGTTGACGCCGCCGCCGAAGGTGATCACCAGGTTGCGCTTGGCCACCTTGTCCAGCCAGACGAGGACTTCAGCGGTCTCGGGGTCCGCCGGGTTGCCGAATCTGCCGACGATCTCCTCAGCGAGTCGATTGACTTCCTGGATGCGTTCGGTGGAGAACACTTTGGTGGCCGCCGCGTCGGCGACGGCGATGTTCTCGCCAGAGGCTGCCACCTGCCAGTTGAGCAACTCATTGATACGCCAGATCGACTTGATCTGCGCCAGCAGATGTTTCACGTCGTCGTGCTCGATAGGCGTGACGCCGTCCGACCCCGGCTTGGACGCCCAGTCGTGTACCTGGTCGTAGATGCCGGCGATGCGACCAGCCGGCCCCAGACCGACCCGCTCGTGGTTGAGCTGCGTCGTGATGAGCTTCCAGCCACCGTTCTCCTCACCAACCAGCATGTCGGCGGGTACGTGCACATCGTTGTAGTACGTCGCGTTGGTGTGATGGGCCCCGTCGGACAGAATGATCGGAGTCCAGGAGTACCCGGGATCCTTCGTGTCGACGATGAGAATCGAGATGCCCTTGTGCTTGGCAGCGGTCGGGTCGGTTCGGCAGGCCAGCCAGATGTAGTCGGCGTCGTGAGCGCCGGTGGTCCACATCTTCTGCCCGTTGACGATGTATTCGTCACCGTGCTTGACCGCGGTCGTCCGCAGTGACGCGAGATCGGTGCCGGCGTCGGGCTCGGAGTAACCGATCGCGAAATGTACATCGCCGGAAAGAATTCCAGGCAGGAACTTCTTCTTCTGATCATCGGTACCGAGCGCCTGCAGTGTTGGGCCGACAGTCTGCAGGGTGACCATCGGCAACGGGATGTCAGCACGGTTGGCCTCGTTGATGAAGATCTGCTGCTCCACCGGGCCGAATCCCAGGCCGCCATACTCCTTGGGCCAACCGACGCCCAACTTGCCGTCGCTGCCCATCCGCTTGATCACCGCACGGTAGGCCTCGTTGTGCCGATCCGACTCCATCGCCTGCGCCTCTTCGGGCGTGATGAGGGTCGAGAAGTACTCTCGCAGTTCGGCTTGCAGCGCCCGCTGCTCGGGTGTCAGGTCGATGAACATTTACGCTCCCACCAAGTCGAGGCGGTGCACCGGACCACCCAAGAGCCGGGTCAAGTCTTTTATCGAGGAGTAATAGCGGTCCATCGGGTACGCGATGTCCATGCCCATTCCGCCGTGCAGGTGGTGGCAGAGTCGCATGGCCGGTGCAGCCTGCGAGGTCAGCCAGTAACCCAGGATGCCGAGATCATCGCCGGCGTCAAGACCTTGAGCCAACCGCCAAATCACTGATGTCGACAGCAAGTCAATGGTCCGCGACGCGATGTAAACCTCGGAAAGCTGCGCGGCCACCGTCTGGAACGTCGACAGCGGACGGCCGAACTGCTCGCGGGTGGCGACGTAGTCGGCGGTCAACCGCAGGGCGCCGGCCACCAGTCCGGCCCCGAACGCCCCGGTGGCGGCCAGCGCCAACTGGTTGACCCGGGCAACGCTGGCGCCGTCGAGCACGTCGGCATCCTCGATCGCGACGTCGGCAAACGTCACCACGTACTCGTCGGATCCGTTGGAGGTCGGTGTCTTGGTGATCGTGACGCCGTCGGCATCCGGGGCGACTACCACCACCGCCTTATCAGCAGTGACGACCAACCAAGCCGCCGTCTGGGCATAGGAAACACCGGTCTTGATGCCGTTGAGCTTTCCGCCCGCAAAGCTGGTCTTGGGGTACTCCGGCAGCTGTCGGCCGGGTTCGTTCAGCGCGGCCGAGAGCACCGCACCGGTGGGCACTCCCGACAGATACCGGTCCTGCTGGCTGTCGGACGCCAGGTCCAGCAGCGGGATCAACCCCAGCCCCAACGTCGCCAGCGCAGGACCGACGGTGCCATGACGGCCGATCTCGGTCAGCGCGGTGGCCAGCTCCGACAGGCCCAGACCGTCTCCACCGAGTCGTTCTGGCACGCCCAGCGCCGCGACGCCGCCGGCTACCAGCGCATCCCAGCTGTTGTCTCGGTCGAGCACCGACGTCACCACATCGGCGACCGCCTGCTGCTCCGGGTTCGGTGTGAAATCCACCCGAATCCTCCTTGATTCGTCTAGCCGTCAGGGTGCTCAGTGCGCGACCGGGCACGCACCCGAGTAATCAACCGGCCAGTGCTTGATGCCGTTGAGCCAGCCCGACTTCAGCCGCTCCGGCTCGCCGATCGGCTTCAGGTCGGGCATGTGATCGGCGACGGCGTTGAAGATCAGGTTGATGGTCAGGCGGGCCAGGTTGGCGCCGATGCAGTAGTGCGCCCCGGTGCCGCCGAAGCCGACGTGCGGGTTCGGGTCACGAAGGATGTTGAAGGTGAACGGATCGTCGAACACCTCCTCGTCGAAGTTGGCCGACCGGTAGGACATCACCACGCGCTCGCCGGCCTTGATCTTGACGCCGGAGATCTCGGTGTCTTCGCTTGCCGTGCGCTGGAATGCCGAAACCGGAGTGGCCCAACGGATGATCTCGTCCACGGCGGTCTGCGGCCGTTCCCGCTTGAACAGCTCCCACTGGTCGGGGTTCTGCGAGAACGCGACCATGCCGTGCGTGATCGAGTTGCGGCTGGTCTCATTGCCCGCGACCGCCAGCATGATGACGAAGAAGCCGAACTCGTCATCGCTGAGCTTCTCGCCGTCGATGTCGGCCTGGATCAGCTTGGTCACGATGTCGTCGGTGGGGTTCTTGCCCCGCTCCTCGGCCATCTTCATGGCGTAGGTGATGACCTCGAACGACGACATCGCCGGGTCGACGCCGGCGTACTCCGGGTCCTCGCCGGCGGTCATCTCGTTGGACCAGCGGAACAACTTGTCCCGGTCGTCCTGGGGCACACCGAGCAGTTCGGCGATGGCCTGCAGCGGCAGCTCGCAGGACACCTGCTCAACGAAGTCGCCGGTGTTGGACGCCGCGGCGTTCTGAGCGATCTTCTGCGCTCGCGCCTTCAACTCGTCCTCAAGCCGCGAGAGCGCACGGGGAGTGAAGCCGCGGGAGATGATCTTGCGCAGCCGGGTGTGGTGCGGCGCGTCCATGTTCAGCAGGACCGCGCGCTGCAGGTCGACCGCCTCACGGGTCATCTCCTGCGGCCAGACCGGGATCGCGCCGTTCATCGCGCTGGAGAAGACGTCGCTGCGCAACGAGACGTCCTTGACGTCCTTGTGCTTGGTCACCAGCCAGTAACCCTTGTCCCCGAAACCTCCGGTTCCGCCGGGGACGTCGACCCAGCGCACCGGTTCGGACTTGCGCAGCTCGGCGAGCTCGTTGACCGGTAGGCCCTTGAGGCTCATCTCGGAGTCGAGGAAGTCGAAGTCGCTGGGAATGGCGGGGCAGCCCATGTGTCTACTCCTAGAGTGTTCGGTAGGTAACTGTGTTGGGTTTGACGACGTTTGAACGATCAACCGCCGAACAACGCCGTCTAGTGCCTGATTGCGACCATTGAAACACGGCCCGACCGCAGATCAAAGGCAGTGCCGCATCGTCGCTTGTCAGACTAATGAAACGTGTTCTAGCCTGGCCGCATGGGTAATCCTGTCATCGTAGAAGCCACCCGCAGCCCCATCGGTAAACGTAATGGCTGGTTGTCCGGCCTGCATGCCACCGAACTGCTCGGGGCGGTGCAGAAGGCACTGGTCGCGAAGGCCGGCATCGACGCGGGAATCGTCGAGCAGGTGATCGGCGGCTGCGTCACCCAGTTCGGCGAGCAGGGCAACAACGTCACCCGGCAGTCCTGGCTGGTGGCCGGGCTGCCCGAGCATGTCGGCGCCACCAGCATCGACTGCCAGTGCGGCAGCGCACAGCAGGCCAACCACCTGATCGCCGGCCTCATCGCCAGCGGCGCCATCGACATCGGCATCGCCTGCGGGATTGAGGCGATGAGCCGCGTGCCGCTGGGGGCGAACGGCGGCGGCGCCCGCGCAGCGTCCTGGGACATTGACCTGCCCAACCAGTTCGAGGCGGCCGAGCGCATCGCTAAGCGCCGGGGCATCACCCGCGCCGACGTGGACGCACTGGGGCTGCGGTCTCAGCAGCGGGCCAAACAGGCCTGGGCCGAGGGTCGGTTCGACCGGGAGATCTCCCCGATCGAGGCCCCGGTGATCGACGAGAACAAGCAGCCCACCGCCGAGCTGAACATCGTCAGCCGCGACCAGGGTCTGCGCGACACCACGGCCGAAGGCCTCGCGGCGCTGAACCCCGTGATGGAGGGCGGCATTCACACCGCCGGTACCTCGTCGCAGATCTCCGACGGCGCCGCCGCGGTGCTGTGGATGGATGAGGACAAGGCCAAAGCTCTCGGTCTGCGGCCGCGGGCTCGCATCATCAGCCAGGCCAACGTCGGCGCCGAAACCTACTACCACCTCGACGGCCCGGTGCAGTCCACCGCGAAGGTGCTGGAAAAGGCCGGCATGAAGATCGGCGACATCGACCTGGTCGAGATCAACGAGGCGTTTGCCTCGGTGGTGTTGTCCTGGGCAGCGGTGCACAAGCCGGACATGGATCGGGTCAACGTCAACGGCGGGGCGATCGCGCTGGGCCACCCGGTGGGTTCCACCGGCAGCCGGCTGATCACCACGGCGCTGCACGAGCTCGAGCGCACCGACTCCTCGACCGCGCTGATCACCATGTGTGCCGGCGGAGCGCTGTCCACCGGCACCATCATCGAGCGCATCTAGTGGCCCCGGTTTCCGAGACCGACCGGATAGCGGCGGCGCAGGCCTACATCGACGCGCTGGTCAGCCACGACGCCTCGGCGGTTCCGTTCAGTGCGGACTGCGTCCGGATCGAGGTCGGACTCAAGACCGGCTTCTCGGGAAATCATCTGCGGCGCAGCCTCAACCGCGGCCCGCAGTTCCGGTTGATCTCGGCGGCCACGTTGCCCACGTACAGCATCGACGGCGACGACGTGCGGGCGGTCTACGACATCATCACCAAGCCGTCGCTGTTCGGACTCCGGGTGTGCTCGCATGTCGATGAGGTTTTCCGGATCCCCGCTGACAGCCCGGACGGTACCGCCGTGATTCACCACATCCGCGCGGGGATCCGTCCGTTCGTCCACCGCTAGAGTGAGCCCGTGAGCAAGCCAGACATTCCCGAGAAGCCGAAGTCGCTGGATTCGCCGGTCACCGGGACGGTGATCAAGTGGATGTCGCGGGCCAACACCTGGGCCTACAAGGCGACCGGCGGACGCGTCGGCGGTAAGTGGCGCTTGGGCACCAAGCACTTCGGTGAGGTTCCCGAGGTCGGCATTCTTACCACCACCGGACGCAAGTCCGGTCAGCCGCGGGAGTCCCCGCTGTTGTTCCTGCGCGAAGGTGACCGGGTGATCCTGGTGGCTTCCCAAGGCGGGCGCGCCACCAACCCGATGTGGTATCTGAACCTGAAGGCCGACGCGCAGGTGTCATTCCGGATCCGCAGCGAAGTGCTGTCGCTGCGTGCCCGCGACGCCAGCGAGGCCGAGCGGGCCGCCTACTGGCCCAAGCTCGACAAGATGTACCCCGACTTCGTCAACTACCGGGCCTGGACCGATCGGGAGATCCCGATCGTCATCTGCGAGCCCTAAGGACCGCCGGTGATCCGGGATTCGCGGCGCCTGCGCTACGGGGCAGCCGCCCTTCCCGCGGTCGTCGTGTTGTTCGCAGCCCCCGCGGCGTGGGCTGCCGAATCGATCACACTGGAGTTCGTGCGGCACGGGCAAGCCGGCGACAACCTGGTGATCAACAACGAGGTTCCCGGTCCCCCGCTGACCGAACTCGGCCAACAGCAGGCGCACAGCGTCGCCGACCTGCTGGCCGATGACGGCATCAGTGGCATCTACTCCTCGATCATGACCCGCGCGCACGAGACCGCGGATCCACTGGCAGAGCTGCTGGGCCTGCCCGTGCACGAGTTGTCCGGACTCAACGAGATCGACGCCGGTCTTCTCGCGGACCTGCCGGTGAACGTCGGCGGGCTGCCGGTGGGGGCGGTGCTGTACGCCGCGGCGCCGATGCTGTGGGCGCTCGGTCTGTATTTCGTTCCGCAGCTGGGCTCCTCGGATTCCAACGGGATGGCTTTCCAGGATCGTTTCTCTGCCGCCGTCGCCGCGATCTATGCCGACAGCGAGGGCGGCGACACCGCTGCGGTGTTCTCCCACGAAGGCTCGATCGTGTTCTGGACCTTGATGAACGTCGACAATCCTGACTTCGGCATCCTCTTCAGCGAAGCACTGAGCACGGGTGAGCTGCTGCCCTTCACCGGCGTCATCGAGGTTCGGGGCAACCCCGAGGACGGCTGGACACTGGTCAGCTGGAACGGGCAGCCGGTCGCCGAAGACCCGGGACTGCTCACCGAGCTCTTCGTCGATGTGCGCGACTTGATCACCGCGCCGCAGCTGGCGCTCTTCCACGGCTGGGAAGCTCTGCTCAGCGGGGACCCGGCGACATTCGTGGATGCGGTTCAGGCCGGGGCCGACGACGTCAGCGCGGCGGTCCTGCAATTCCCGGCCGAGGTGGTGCACGACCTGTTCGGCGCCTTCTGACCTGGTCAGCCTACGAGAAAGCTCCGCACACCCGAAGGTGTGCGGAGCTTTCTTGCGTCGAGACGCAGGGCTTAGGGCGTCTTGCCGTTCGCACCGGTCGCGCCGTTGGTGGAGCCGGTCCCACCCGTGGCGCCGGCACCGCCATTGATCTGACCGGCATTGGTGCCGATGGATCCCGGACCGGTCGGCAGGTTCGGGGTGACGACGGTGCCACCGGTCCCACCGGTGCCGCCGACACCGCTGGTCGTGCCGGTGCCACCGTTGCCGCCGGCGCCGCCCTTACCGCCCGACACGTTGTTGACCGGGCCGGAGGCGCTGGTGGTTCCGTTGCTGATCGAGGACGGCGGCTTCCCGCTGCCGGTCCAGCCCCAGCGGATGTTGCTACCGTCACCGCCCTTGCCGCCGTCACCGCCGGCACCACCGGTGCTACCGGCCCCGACCCCCGCGCCGCCGTTGCCGCCCGCGCCGCCACTACCGCCGTGCGAGCCGGCTGCGTACTGGTCGCTGCCGCCCATACCGCCGTCGCCGCCGTCGCCGCCGACGAACCCACTGCCACCGCTGCCGCCGGCGCCACCTGTTCCCGTGACGGTGATCGGATTCCCCGCCTTGGAGGCGTTCCCGGCGGTGTCGATGTAGCCCAAGGAACTGAGGTTTCCGCTGCTGCCACCCTTGCCGCCGACTCCGCCGTCGCCGCCGTTACCGGCGTGCCCGGCAGCACCTTGGGCGGTACCTGCGCCGGCCGTACCGCCGTTGCCGCCGGCACCGCCGGCGCCACCGTTGGCGCCGTTGCCGATGTTGTGCCCCTGGGTCGGATAGCCCTCGTTTCCGTGGTAGGTGTAGCCGCCGTTACCGCCATCGGCGCCGATGCCACCCTTACCGCCGTCGCCACCATTAGTGCCCACACCGGTGGTGCCGCCGCCGGCTCCACCGGAGCCTCCGTTGCCACCGGTGCCGCCGGCACCGCCCACCGTTCCATTGCTGGCAGTGGCGTTGTACGACGGAGATCCGATGCCGTCGGTGCCCCGAGCGCCGTTGGCACCGTTGCCGCCGTTGCCGGCCACTCCGCCATCGCTGTCGGCGCCGCCAGTTCCGTTAGTGGCGCTGCCGCCGGCCGCGCCGTTGCCGGCGTTGCCGCCGTTACCGCCGCTACCGCCCTTGCCGCTCGCCGCCGTGGCGTCGACGCCGTTACCGCCGTTACCGCCGTTACCGGCCTTACCGGCGTTGCCACCGGTGTCACCGACGCCCGCACCGGCATTGCCGCCCGCACCGGCATTGCCGCCGTTGCCGCCGGCAGAGCCGTTGGAGCCGCCCGTGGTCCCGTTGGCGCCGGTACCGCCGTTGCCGCCGCTACCGCCGGCACCACCGTTGCCGAGCGATCCAGCTGCACCGCCCTTGCCGCCTGCGCCGCCGTTTTGGCCGGCACCGCTGGCCAGTGTGGTGCCGGTGCCGCCGTCGCCGCCCTTGCCGCCGTTACCACCGGCAGTTCCGGCGCTACCGGCTTGGCCGTTGGCGGCCGTCTGCCCGCCGCCACTGTCGCCACCGACACCGGCCGTGCCCGCAGCGCCGCGGTTACCACCGGCGCCACCGTTACCACCGACGCCCGCGGTCGCTCCGGTGCCACCACCGAGACCCTTACCACCGGCGCCACCGTTACCGGCATTGCCGCCGCTGCCGGCGTTACCACCGACACCACCAGCACCGTGGTGGTCAGCCGTGCCGTTGCTGGCGGTACCACTGGCACCACCAGCGCCACCGGCGCCACCATTGCCACCCTTGCCACCGCTGGTGCCATCACCACCGGTACCACCGGCGGCACCGGCCACGGTGGCATCGGTACCGGCCTTGCCGTCCGCACCGGAACCACCGTTACCGGCGTTGCCACCCAGGCCACCAGCGCCGCCACTGGCCGCCACCGCACCCCGGTCACCACCGGCACCACCGACGCCGCCCTGACCGCCGTTGCCACCGTTGGCCGAGCTGCCCGCAGCCTGAGTGAAACCGTTACCGCCCCGGCCACCGGCACCACCATCAGCACCCTGACCATCAACGGCCCGCGTCGCACCGTCGGCCTCTAGACCACCGACACCACCGCTGCCGCCCTTGCCGCCATTGCCACCGTTGGTGCCGTTCGGGGTTGCCGAACTGGTGGCGTCAACACCGGCTGCGCCGTCACCGCCCTTGCCGCCGGCACC
>NZ_AUWR01000063.1 GCF_000455125.1 Mycobacterium sp. UM_WGJ | reverse complement strand
ACACCACAGATCCCGTTCCTGTCCACCGTGGTCGACCCGCTCGGACCCACCCCGGTGCTCGACGCCCGCTACTGGGCGGACAACGTGCGCCAGCCGGCCCGGGTGCATCAGGCGGTCGCTGCCGCCGGAGACAAATACGGCACGTTCATCGAGATCAGCCCGCACCCGATCCTTACCCACACGATCGACGAGATCCTGGACGCGGTGCCGCACTGCAGCGTCGCCACGCTGGTGCGCGACGGCGATGACACCGTCGCCTTCCATCAGCATCTCAACAGCGCCCACCCGGTCAGCCCGCGCGACCTTCCGCATCCGTCGGGGTCCTACCCGGTGCTGCCGACCACACCGTGGCGACACACCCACCACTGGCTTGTGGTCGAAAGCTCCATCACCGCAGCCGAATCCGCGCCACGGCCGGGCCTGCTGCTGGGCACCCACATCAAGATCGGCAGCACACCGACCGTCCACCTGTGGCAAGCCCGGCTGTCCCCGGCGACCAAACCGTATCCCGGCAGTCACCGCAACAACGGGGTGGAGCTGGTTCCGGCATCGGTGCTGCTGCAAACCCTGGCGGAGGCCGCGTTCGAGGTCAGCGGGGACTCGGCGGTCAGCGAGATCCGATTCGAGCACCCCGTCATCGTCGACCGACTGCGGACCATCCAGGTGGTCGCCGACGGCGAATCGGTGACAGTGTCGTCGAAGTCGGTTTCCGACGACTCGGCCGCCCGATGGGTCAAACATCTCAGCGCCCGCATCACGCCGCGCAGCGAATCCGCCGGGCCCGCTGTTGACTCCAGCCCCATCGGCGGCCACAGCGGAACCTCCTTCGATGACGACGTGGTGACCGCGCTGTGGCTCACCTGGGGCAGCGAGGGGCGTCCCTTCGAGTGGTCGCTGATCGACGGCCGGTCCACCGCGACGCAATTGTGTGCCGATGTGGCGTCCGCACAGTCCGGCACGCCCGCGCTGCTGGACGCCGCCCTGCATGTCGCCCGCCTGATCGACGACACCAACCCCGAGCTGATGGTGCCGGCATCGGTCGACGAGGTCTGCTTCGGTGCTGCACCGGCGGACGGCCGGGCCGCAGTCACTGTGCACCGGCGCGACGCCGGACAGGGCGAACTCATCGTCGACATAGCCGTGACCACAACCGACGGCGCCCGGTGTGTCGACATCCGCGGGCTGCGCTACACGACACTGAACCTGGCCACCTCCGACGACCCCAGCTCGATCGCGCACGCGATCGACTGGCAGCCCTGGGACGCCGACCTGCAGACCTCGAGTCAGCCGGGAACACTGGCTGTGGTCGGTGATGGAGTCGCCGCCGACCGGCTGCGCGACGGACTGAGCGCGGTCGGGCATCACAGCGCCGGGATCGCCGAGGCCCACCACGTCGTCTATGTCGCCGACCCGGGGCCCGCAGACGAATCCGACCTGGACTGCGCTGCCCGGCTGGCCGGTGAGGTGGCCGATCTGGTGGCCACCCTGGCCGACCGCGACGCGCACCCGCCGGCCCTGTGGATCGTCACCCACGGCGTGCACGAGGCCGCCTCCGCCGCTGCGGTGCGGCAAAGCTGCCTGTGGGGAATGGCGGGCGTGATCCGGGCAGAGCAGCCGCAACTCTGCGGTGGGCTGGTGGACCTGCCCAGCGACGACGCCGCCGATGCAGCCGCGAGCGCCGCGGCGCTGTCGAGCATCCTGCGCACGCCGGCCAAGTCCATCGTGGTGTGGCGTGACGACCAGTTCCTGACGCCGGCGTTCAGCCCGATCTCCGGTCCGCCTCAGCGCAAGCCGATGGTGTGCGAGCCCGACGGCGCCTACCTCATCACCGGCGGTATGGGAGCGCTCGGTCTGCTGATGGCCGGATGGCTGGCCGACCGGGGTGCCCGGCGCCTGGTGCTGGCCGGTCGCAGTGCATTGCCGCCCCGGCGCGACTGGGACTCCGAGGAGATCGAGGCCGGCGTGCGGAACAAGATCGCCGCCATCCGGGCCTTGGAGCGGCGCGGTGTCACCGTTGATGTGGCCGGGCTCGACGTCGGGTCCCGGGCCGCGGTGACCGACCTGTTGGCCCGCCGCGACGCAGCCGGCGCACCGCCGATCCGCGGCATCATCCACGCCGCCGGTATCACCGAGGGCCAGCTGCTCACCGAGGTCGACGCCGACCGGCTGCGCGACACCATGTGGCCGAAGGTCGCCGGCGCCCAGGTGCTCAACGAGCTCTTTCCGCCCGGAAGCCTGGACTTCTTCTTCATGACCGCAGCCGCCGGGGCGGTGTTCGGGGTTCCCGGTCAGGGCGCCTAC
Source organism: Mycobacterium sp. UM_WGJ (assembly GCF_000455125.1). Taxonomy (GTDB): domain Bacteria; phylum Actinomycetota; class Actinomycetes; order Mycobacteriales; family Mycobacteriaceae; genus Mycobacterium. The sequence goes on along the minus strand of NZ_AUWR01000063.1, from coordinate 5,481 downwards.
GCGAGCGCCAACGCCTACCTGGACGGCTTGGCCCGTGCCCGCCACAAGCTGGGCTGCCACAGCGTCAGCCTGGACTGGGTGGCGTGGAAGGGCCTGGGTTTCGGCGCCGAGGCGCACGTGGTGCTGCACGAACTGGAACGGATGGGCTCGCGGCCCATCACCCCGGCGGAAGCCTTCGCCGCCTGGGACCACGTGGAGCACTACGACGTCGCGCAGGCCGTGATGGTGCCGCTGCCGTCCGACGGGGAACCCGGCACCCCGGGAGTTGGTGAGACCGGACCGGTCCGCGACTGGGCGCAGCTGCCCGCCGATGAGATACTGAGCGAGCTGGAAATCGGGCTGCGCAGCATTCTGGCGCGCGAGCTTCGCATGTCGGAGGCGGAGCTACAGCTGGACCGGCCGTTCGCCGAACTCGGTCTGAACTCCGTGATGGCCATGGCGGTCCGCCGTGACATCGAACAGTTGGTGGGCATGGAGTTGTCGGCCACCATGCTGTGGAATCACCCGACGACTGCGGCACTGGCGGCGCACCTGACCGGCAAGCTGTTGCCGCAGGAAGATGTCGGTGGCGACGCGGCGGCCTCAGGCGGTGAGCTGCCCGAGTCGACCGACAGTGTTTTGAACGAGCTGTTCGACAGCGTGGAATCGGCTCCGGCCGGATGGGACGGGATCTAGTGGGAATTGAGTTCCCCGCATGACCGCAGCATTTGACGAAGAAGCACTGCGCCACTGGCTGGCCGACTATCTGGTCACCAACATCGGTTGCAGCCTTGAGGACATCGATTTCAACGCGTCGCTCAACGATCTGGGCGTCGGATCTCGGGATGCCGTGGTGCTCTGCGGCGAGCTGTCGGAACTGCTGGGCCGCAAGGTCTCACCGGTAGAACTCTGGCAGCACCCGTCGGTCGCCGAACTGGCCCGGTTCCTCATCGAGCCCGAGTCCGCCGACGAAGAGTCGGCGCCCGAGCCCGGGCGCTTCGGCACCGATGAGCCCATCGCGGTGATCGGTCTGGGTTGCCGGTTCCCAGGTGACATCAACTCACCGGACGCGATGTGGCAGTTCCTGCTCGACGGTGGCAACGCGGTGACCGAAGTGCCCGCCGATCGCTGGGCGCCGTTCGACGACGGTTCAGCCGAGACGGGCAACGCTATCGCCCGCACCACCCGCTGGGGCTCGTTCCTGCGCGATATCGCCGCATTCGACGCCGACTTCTTCGACATCTCCAGCCGCGAAGCGGTCAAGATGGACCCGCAGCAACGGCTGCTGCTCGAAGTGGCGTGGGAGGCCTTGGAGCACGCCGGAATTCCGGCGACCTCGTTGCGGCGATCGCAGACCGGCGTGTACGTCGGAGCCAGCATTACCGAATACGGCTGCCACGCGTCCGCCGACCTGCCCAGCGTGGACGCCTGGAGCAACGCCGGTGGCGCACTGAGCATCATCGCCAACCGGCTGTCGTACTTCTTGGACCTGCGCGGCCCGTCGGTGACGGTGGACACCGCATGCTCGTCTTCGCTGGTCGCCCTGCATCTGGCCTGCCGGAGTCTGCGGACCGGGGAGTGCGAGATGGCGATCGCCGGCGGCGTGAACCTGCTGATGTCACCCGCGGTTTTCCGCGGTTTCGACCAGAGCGGGGCATTGTCGACGACCGGCGCGTGCCACGCGTTCGACGCCGACGCCGACGGATTCGTTCGCGGTGAGGGCTGCGGTGTCGTGGTGCTCAAGCGGCTGTCCGACGCCCGCCAAGACGGCGACCGCGTGCTGGCGGTGGTGCGGGGATCGGCGATCAACCAGGACGGCCACTCCAACGGCCTGCTGGCGCCGAACCCGGCCGCCCAAATGGCGGTTCTGCGGTCGGCCTACGCCGACGCCGGTATCGCCCCGCAGGAAGTCGACTACGTCGAGACCCATGGAACCGGAACCCTGTTGGGCGACCCGATCGAGGCCAAAGCGCTGGGCACGGTGCTCGGCCGGGGTCGTTCTCCGGAGTCGCCGCTGTTGCTCGGCGCTGCCAAGTCGAACCTCGGCCATCTCGAGGCGGCCGCGGGCATGGTCGGCTTCATCAAGACGGTGCTGGCTGTGCAGCGCGGGCGAATTCCGAAGAACCTGCATTTCAACACCCCCAACCCGCACATCACGTTCGAGCAGATGCGGGTGAAGGTTGTTGCCGAACACCAGGATTGGCCCTCGTCGGATCACCCGCGGCGGGCAGGGATCTCGTCCTTCGGTTTCGGTGGCACCAACGCTCACGTGGTCATCGAGCAGGCGCCGCCCGCCAAGATCACTGCGCGCGAGGTAGATCCGGCTGTGACCACGCTGGTGGTCTCCGCCCGGACGCCGGAACGGATCGCCGCCACAGCCACCGACCTGGCCGACTGGCTGGAAGGCGACGGCGCCGGTGTGGAACTTGCCGACGTCGCACACACCCTCAATCACCATCGTGCCCGCCAACCGCTGTTCGGCACGGTGTGCGCCCGCGACCGGGACGCGGCGGTCAGCGGCCTGCGGGCACTGGCGGCCGGTACCTCGGCGGAGGGCCAGGAGTGCGGAGTCATCGGTCCGCACGACGGCCCGTGCGGACCCGGCACCGTCTTCGTCTACTCCGGGCAGGGCTCGCATTGGATCGGCATGGGCCGTGCGCTGCTCACCGACGAACCGGCGTTCGCCCGGGCGCTGGCAGTGCTGGAACCCGCTTTCGTCGAACACGTCGGGTTCTCGCTGTGGCAGGTGATCTCCGCCGGTGAACCGGTCAGCGGCGACGCGCAGGTACAGCCTGTGTTGATGGGGCTGCAGCTGGCGCTGACCGAGCTGTGGCGGTCGTACGGGGTCCATCCCGACGCTGTCATCGGCCACTCGATGGGCGAAGTCACCGCGGCGGTGGTAGCCGGCGCGCTGAGCCCGGCCGACGGGTTCCGCGTCATCGCGGCCCGTTCGCAGTTGATGTCGAGGCAGGCCGGGCAGGGCGCGGTGGCACTGCTGAACCTCGACCCCGATGCCGTCGAGGCACTGCTGGCCGACTACCCGGACGTCAGTGTGGCGGGCTACCTCTCGCCGAAGCAGACCGTGGTGGCCGGCCCGGTTGCGCCCGTGGACGCGGTCATCGCGACCGTCAGCGGCCAGAACAAGTTCGCCCGGCGGGTCAACATGGAAGTAGCCTCGCACACCGCGCTGATGGACCCGATCCTGCCCGAGTTGCGAGCGGCCCTAACGGGTCTGACGCCGGAAGTCGCCACCATCCCGTTCTTCTCGACGGTGACCGAAGCCGCCATGCCGGCCGGTGGCATGCCGATCCTGGACGCCGACTACTGGGTGAACAACGTGCGGCAGCCCGCACTACTGACTCAGGCGGTCGCTGCCGCGGCCGGCGAGTACACCACGTTCGTGGAAGTCAGCGCCCACCCGATTCTGACTCACGCGATTGCTGACACGGTGGAAGCCCTTGGCGGGCACCACCACAGCGTCGGGACCCTGGTGCGCGACGCTGACGACGCGGTCAGCTTCCACACCAACCTCAATCGCACGCACACCACCCAGCCCCCGCTGACCCCGCATCCGCCCGAGCCGCACCCGGTGCTGCCCGCCACCCCGTGGCAGCACAGCAGCTACTGGATCGACACCGCGGCAGTCCGGGGCGCCGCTGTTGCGGCCGGTGCCGGGCCACAGCGGGCCGTCGGCAGTTCGGGCCCGGTGCCCGAGGACTGGTGGTGCGAGCTGACCTGGCCGGCTGCCGAAGCCGCGCCTGGCGAGACCATCACCGAGCAGTCCTGGCTGGTGATCGGCGGCCAGGAGCTCAGCGCCGAGATCGGCGCGAAGCTGGGCGGCGGCGTGACTGCGCTGGACGCGTCGGTGCTGAGCGCCGACGGTGATGGTGCGGCACTGGCCACCGCCCTGGGCGCGGCCACCCATGTGCTGTTCGCGCCGTCGACGGACCCGACGGATCTCAGCGCCGCACCGGCCTACCAGGCGTTCAACGCGGCGCGGCGCCTGGCCACCGCGATGACGGAGCAGACGTCGAACTCGGCGAAGCTGTTCCTGCTGACCCGCAACGCGCAACCTGTCGGCGATGGCGACCGGGCCAACCCCGCGCACGCCGTACTGTGGGGGCTGGGCCGCAGCCTGGCGCTGGAGCACCCGGAGATCTGGGGCAGGGTTGTCGACGTCGACGAGTCGGTCCCCGCAGCACTGGTCGCCGGATACCTGGTGGCCGAAGCCGACGCCGCCGACACCGAGGACCAGGTCGTCTACCGGGCCGGTATTCGTCGGGTCCCGCGCCTGCTCGGCAGCCGTCCTACCGGAGCTGAACCAGTCGAATTCGATGCCGGCAGTTGCCATCTGGTGATCGGCGCGACCGGCAACATCGGTCCGCAGCTGGTGCGGCAACTGGCGGCCAGTGGAGCCAAGACCATCGTCGCGGTTTCCCGACGCCCGGGCTCAGTGCTCGACGGATTGGCGGCCGAGTTGGCCCCGGCCGGAACGACACTGGTGACAGTGGCTGCCGACGCCGCCGACGAGACCGCGATGGGTGCGCTGTTCGATCGCTTCGGCGTCGACCTGCCGCCGCTGGAAGGCATCCACGTGGCCGCCTTCGCCGGCGGCCCGGTGACCCTGCGCGACATGACCGACGACGACGTGACCACCATGTTCCGCCCGAAGCTCGACGTGGTCGCGGTGCTGCACAAGCTGTCGCTGCGACAGCCGGTGCGCTACTTCGTGTTGTTCTCGTCGATCTCCGGCATCACCGGGTCACGGTGGCTGGCGCACTACACGGCCACCACCACCTTCTTGGACACCTTCGCCTACGCGCGCCGCGCGGCCGGGCTGCCGGCCACCGCGATCAACTGGGGGTTGTGGAAGTCCCTGACCGACACCCAATCCGATGCCGAACGCCAGGTGACTGTCGACTCCGGCCTGGAGCCGATGGCCGACGATGTCGCCATCGGAGCCCTGCCGCTGGTGATCGGTGCTCACAATGCGGTGCGGCACACCGTCGTCGCGGCGGACTGGCCGCGGCTTGCCGTCGCGTACCGCACCCGGGCGGCGCTGCACATCGTCGACGATCTGCTGATCGTCGACGCACCTGCCGACGGGCCGGCGGCGCAGAGCACCGAGTTCCGCCGCGTTCTGACTGAGGCGGAACCCGGACAGCGCGGGGAGCTGCTGCGCGAACACGTCACCGACCAGGTCATCGCCGCCATGGGGCTGGGGTCCCGTCACGCGCTGGACCCGACCGCCGGGTTCTTCCAGTCCGGCATGGATTCGCTGATGAGCGTCACCCTGCAGCGGTCACTGTCGGACAGTCTGGGCGAAGCTCTGCCGGCCGCAGTGGTGTTCGACTACCCGACGATCGACGCGCTGACGGGGTACCTGGCAACGGTGCTGCCCGAGGTGGCGGAGGCCGCCGAGCAGGACAGCGCCGACGCCTATGACGACATGAGCGATGACGAGCTGCTCGCGCAGCTTTCGGAGAGGTTGAGTTGAGCGAG
>NZ_AUWR01000062.1 GCF_000455125.1 Mycobacterium sp. UM_WGJ | reverse complement strand
ATGACTCAGGACACTAGATGCAATGAGCTAGCGCACCCACAAGCCCAAGGCGGATCAGGCGTCGAGCAGCCAGGGCAGTTCGAGCTCCCCGAGCGAATGGTCGGGTGCGAACAGGCTGCCGCCCGCGGAGAGCAGCCCCCACGGGTCGGAGAACTCCGAGGCACCAGGCAGCGGCAACGGCGGGTCGGACGGCGAGATGACTCCCGATCCGGTCAGGAACGCAACGCCCCGAGCCAGCGCGACGCTGGTGTCGACCACCAGACCGCCCACGAAATCGTTGATCTGCTGCGCGAATTGGGCCAGTCCACTGACCAGGAAGATGTCCTGATCGACGATCGACTGCAAGAGCTTGTCAATCTCGGTGACGACCAGATTGAGCCCGTACGGGATAGAGGTGAGCACCGTGCGAATGGCCAAGGCGATCTCATTGCCGATATTTGGGTAGCCGTACATCGCGAGCGCGTCGAGCAGCGCCCGCTTGAGGTCGGCGGGAGTGACGATGCTGTTCAAGATGGTGGGGTCGTTGACCATGGAGACGCCGTCGAAGTCCGACCGCAGCGGGACCCCGAACAGCGACAAGATCGTGGGCGTGATGTCCACCATCGAGTAATTTAGGTTCTGGCTGCCGTCGGTCGCGTGATCGCCGGCCTGATCGAAGATGACGAACGACGATGTCTCGTTGGGCGATTGGAAGCCGTGGCCCAAGATGTCGTGCGACTGCTGGTGTCCGTGGTCGGTGGTGATGATGATCGACCAATCGTCACCGGTGATCGCCTTCACCTGTGCTACCGCAGCTAGGATCTGCTGGATGTTGGCACCGACATTCACGACAGCTTGGGCATATTCGGCCGACCCCCCACCGAATCCGTGCCCGGCCTCATCGACCTGCACCTGATAGGAGAACAGGAAGTTGGAGATGTCTTCCGGGTTGTCCGCGGTCGCCATGATCTGGGCGATGGTCTGGGCGGTGACCAGCGCGTCCGCATCGGCCCAGTTGGTCTCGAAGGGAACGAAGATGTTGTTGTCGACCGGGTAGCCGCCCGCGGCAGCGATGTCGTTGATGTAGTCCCAGTCGGCGATCACCGTGGTGTTGATCTCCGGCTTGTAGTACTCAAGCAGGTTGAACACCGTCGGCCACAGGTTGTACGGCTCGGGACTGAACAGGTTGTTGGTCACACCATGCTTGTCGTCCCACACTCCGGTGAGGATCGTCGACCACGACGGGCCGGAGAAGGTGGTGTGATTGACCAAACTTGCGGTTCCGGTAATACCTTGGTCCATCGCGGTTTTGAAGCCGCTGTCTTGGTTGTAGGCGTACTCCAGGATCTTGTCCAAGTTGGTGCCGTCGGTACCGATCAGCAACACGTGCTCGGCAGCAAGCAGCCAGTCGGCAGTCCGCGCGGACAGCCCCGGCTGCGTCCCGACCACCGCCCCCGTTCCGGCAATCAATCCGGCGACGGTCGCACCACACAGAAACCGCTTCATCTTTGTCACGTCGGATTCCCTCGTCGGAGTTTGCGCGAGACTGCCGACGACCCTAACAACCACACAGGCAATGCTCAGGGATTGCGAGGAATCTGGCGTTGACGCCGTCCGCTGCGTCCCCGATATTGAGAATCGGCCATCTCGGCCACCGGGGGCAGAGGGCAGCGTCGATGACGCCGCAGGGAGGAACTCTCGATGTGGTCCGCGCCTAACCCCATCGGCCGGCACCGAGCCTTCGGCGCCTGCACCGCCGTCACCGCCGGCCTGATCGCCGCAGTCGTGCCGCTTGCGCAACACGACGGCGCCGAGGTTCGGTTGACCGCCAGCGATACCACCGGCTCCCCGCTCGGGGGTGGCACCGCCCTGATCCTGGGCCCCAGCGGGATTCCGACGCCTGGCCAGCGCTACGCCGATCTGGCCAACGAGCTCTACCTACAGCCGCATGGCTTCACCGGCACCATGCAGATCCTGACCACGCCCGAACGGCTCTTTTTCGACAAGGCCGAATCGCGGATCGAAGGGGCACAGATCTTGACGTCCGCGATCACGCAGCAGATCGCCGGCGGGCAGGTCAGTGCGGAGAATCCGGTCGTGGTGTTCGGGTACTCGCAAAGCGCCGGATTCTCCGGGCTGACCATGGACCAGTTGCAGGCCCAGGGCGTGCCCAGCGACCTCATGCGTTTCATGCTGGTCGGCGATCCTGTTGCCCCCAACGGCGGTATCTGGTCCGGCTTGGGGGTGTTCCCGGCGACACCCGACAATCTGTACCCCACCGACATCTACAACTTCGAGTACGACGGTTTCGCCGACTTCCCCCGATATCCGCTGAACCTGCTGTCCGACCTCAACGCCTTCATGGGCATCTTCACTCAGCATCTCGCGTATCTGAGTGTCGATGCAGAGCAGATCAGCAACGCGGTGCTGTTGCCGGGCTCCGCGGATCTCACCGGCGAGGGCCTGACGAACTACTACATGATTCCGGCGCAGACCCTGCCGCTGCTGTCGCCGCTACTGCTCCTGCCGGTAGTCGGTCAGCCGCTCTATGACCTGTTGGAGCCCGATATGCGGATCCTGGTCAACTTGGGCTACGGCAACATCACCGACGGCTGGTTCCCGGGACCGGCAAACGTGGTAGCGCCCCTCGGATTGTTCCCGACCGACCTGGACTGGTCCGCCGTCCAGCAAGCACTAGTCGATGGCGCCCAGCAAGGTTTCCAGAACGCGATCAGCGACCTGTTCCAGCCCTGGTAGGCCCTGACGCCGCTGGCCGAGGCCGCCGAGCTGATTTCACCGATGTAAGTCGGCAATCGCCGCCATGTTCGGGATTCTGTGACCTAGCGAACACTCGCCCACTACGTTTGCGCCGACTGGTGTCACACACCGAGCTGACCTCGCCCGACGGCCACTCAGCCCGCCCTCGCCCTAGCGCGAAGCATCCAACCGGGGTGCGCCTTTCCGCGCGCCGGGTTGATGTCGAGATAACGTTTTGGTTACGGTTCCCTGCGTGCTCACGCAAGGACTAGTAGATCTGCGCATGAAATCCTCGGTTCTGGCCGCGACAACAGTGTTGCCGGCCGCCGTGTTCTTGGCTGGCGGCGTCGGCGCCGAGCCTGGAGACAGCGACGAACCACCCCCTCCGGCCGCAGTCGATGCGCCGCCGCCCGAGGACGCTCCCCCGCCACCACCGGAAGACGGGCCACCCCCGCCTCCGGAGGACGCGCCGCCACCGCCGCCCGAAGACCTGCCGCCTCCGCCACCGGAGGACGCGCCTCCCCCGCCACCCGAAGACGGGCCGCCCCCGCCACCGGAAGACCTTCCGCCTCCTCCGCAGGACTGGGGACCGCCCGCACCCGATCTGGTGACCAACTGGTCCATGCCGGCGCCGCACGCGCTGCCGCCGGGGATCGTCAACGAGCGCGGCATGCAGGTCAAGACGATCCTCGTCGCGCGCAGCATCAGCGAAGCGTTCCCGCAGATTCACGACATGATCGGGGTGCGTCCCGATGGTCAGCGCTGGCATCCGTCCGGACTGGCCATCGACGTGATGATCCCCAACGCCGGCAGCCCGGAGGGCATCGCGTTGGGAGACCAGATCGTCGCTTACGTCCGGGAGAACGCCGGTCGATTCGCCATGCAGGACGCGATCTGGCGCGGTACCTATTACACACCGGCCGGACCCAGCGGTGGCGGTAACGGCCACTACGACCACGTGCATATCACCACGTTCGGCGGGGGCTACCCCAATGGCAGCGAGGAGTACCTGCGCGAGGAAGCCGGACCGCCCCCGGCCTGACGGCGCCTAATGTGTCTAGCGCACTGAGTCTTTGGCGTTGCCGGCCTGCCACTGCGACCACGGCACGTTCCAGTCGCCGAGGCCCTCGTTGCCGGGCAACAGCGAGCCGATGGTGTTGTTGATCTGCACCACGTCACCGCGTTTGACGTGGTCATAGAACCACAGCGCGTTGCTGGGGCTTACGTTGATGCAGCCGTGGCTGGTGTTGGCGTAGCCCTGGGCTCCCACCGACCACGGCGCCGAGTGCACGAAGATACCGCTGTAGGAGATCTGGGTGGCCCAGTCCACGTCGGTGCGATACCCGTTGGGCGAATTGACCGGTACCCCGTAGGTCGACGAGTCCATGACGATGTGCGCGAAGCGCTCGCCGACGATGTAGGTGCCGTTGTTGGTCGGGGTGCTTTCCTTGCCCATCGAGACCGGCATGGTCTTGGCCACTTCACCGTTGATCCGCACCACCATCGACTTGGTGTCGTCGTCGACGGTGGCGATCACCTCGTCGCCGATGACGAAGTGGCTGGCCGCGTCGTCCTGCCCGTACACCCCGTTGCCCAGATCCACCCCGTAGGTGTTGACCTGTACGTCGACGTTGGTTCCGGGCTTCCAGAAGGCCTGCGGCCGCCAGCGGACCTCACGATTGTTCAGCCAGTAGAACGCGCCCACCACCGGAGGATCGGTGGTGATGGTGATCGCTTTCTCGGCTGCCTCGCGGTCAACGATGTTCTCGTCGAACCGGATCGCCACCGGCTGACCGACGCCGACGACCTCGCCGTCTCGCGGCATGACGTAGGGCATGGTCAGGTTCTGCGGCGAGTGCGTCTGAAACGTCATCTGCCGGCTGGTCACGCCACCGAGGCCTAACGCCTTCGCGTTGACCGTGTAGCGCTTGTTGTAGCCGAGCTGCTCGGATGTCGCCCACGTCAACCCGTCGGCACTGAGCTTGCCGTCGACGATTGCGCCGTACTCGTTGACCATGGTGACCGAATCGAGCACGCCGTCCTCGGCGGTCACGGTCACCGGCGCGTCCACCGCGACCCCGACAGCCTTGTCGGTGACCGACGCAGTGACCTTGGGAATAAGCAGGTCAGCGAAAGGGGTGCCCTTGTCGGTGATGATCTTCGCCGCTTCGGCGTCGGCGCTGCTACCACACGCACTCAAGCTCATTACCGTGGCCGGAACCATCAGCAATGCAGCTGCCCGGGACCCGAACCCCCGGCAGCGTTCCGCCAAACCAACCTGCCCCATGCTTTTCCCACCTGACCGTGCTGATGCTGCTCGCAGGCAGTCTAGTGGGTTATCGAAACTGCCGCTGTGCCGTCCGCAGGAGCGCTCTGACGTCGCGATTTCGTCCCCCGGCGCGGCGCCTGTTATTGTCTCTTTCGCGGTTCTTCACCGCACGGCGCCGTTAGCTCAGTTGGTAGAGCAGCTGACTCTTAATCAGCGGGTCCGGGGTTCGAAACCCTGACGGCGCACTTAGTTCGGACGATGTTCGATACTCCGCTACACCCTCGGGGGTAGCTGACCGTTTCGAAGTCCATTCCCTCCAACGGGCCGCGCTCAGGTCTCCAGCTACCGCATCGCCGCCCCGGGGACCGGCGTCACCGCCATCACACTTTTACCCGGCTAGGTTAGCCTTGCCTATGGTAATGTCTATCAGCGACCTCGCAGACTTCTGCTCTCTAACTCTAGGGTGCAGCTCAGACAACAACTAAGGAGCTACCGTGGATTTCGCCGTCCAACCCAATGCGACCAGGACCAAGACCGGTCTGACGACCCGATTGGCGGCTGCCGGGATTGCTGTTGCGGGAGCCGGCCTGGTGGCTGTTCATCCGGTCGCGCCGGCCGTGCAAGAAGTCCGGCACCAGGCGGTACAGCTGACCGCCGGAATCGAGGGCTTCTTCGGCTGGTCTTCGGTGTTCGAGCGCACCGCGGAGAACCTCAGCACCTTGTTCAACGATGCCAACGTCTTCGATGTGATCGGCCAGCTGGGCAGCAACTGGGTCGACTACGGTCAGCTGATCATCGGCATGGAGGACGTCCCGCTGGACGCCCGCCCGGGCATGGAGCCGCGGTTCGTCACTTCGGGCTTTGCCGGTATCGGTGAGGCGTTCGAGAAGATGATCTTCGGCGTCGAAGGCCAGGATGTGAAATACCCGGGCCTTGAAGTGCTCCTGGAGCGCATGGGCGAGGCTCTCGCCAACGGAAACCCGTTCGAGGCGTTCAACGAACTCAACATCTGGACGCTGTACGGCATTGAGGACATCGGCAAGGCGATGGGCCCGGTGCTGTCCATCCCCGCCCGCGAGGCGGAGAACATGTCGAGTCTGCTCAACGAGTTCATCGGCCCCCTGGACGCGTGGGCCTTCATCAAGGCGGTCAGCCAGACCATGATGGCGCCGATGATCGGCGTCTTCTACCAGCTGACCGAAACCCTGACCAACGTCCTCGGCGGTGACTTCGAAGCGCTCCTGAGTGCCCCCGCGGACCTGGTGAACACGTTGGTCAACGGCTATGTCGTCCCCGAGACGGAAGCTGTCTTCGTGGGCCTGATCAACAACGACAGCATCTTCGACCTGCTGCTGGTGGACTGGCCGGCGCGCGCCGCCGAGGCACTCACGGTGGGCACCGCGGATCTGCCGGTCAATGCCGTGGAAATCCTGCCCGTCCCCGAGATCGACGGCGACCTGTTGTAAGCCCCAGGGTTGCAGCGGTAGAACGCACCGACGGCCGGGAAGGGACACTGAGTCCCCTCCCGGCCGTTTGGCTTCAGTGCGCCACCAGACCCAGTTTCGCGGTCGCGCGCGCAGATCTCAGCGGTTGCGGATTCGGCGAATGGTCAGGATGAGGATCACTCCGCCGACACCGGCCAGCGACGCCATTACCACCGGCTGGGTGACGATCTCGACCGCCCGGGCCTTGGCGCGGTCGGCCAGCCGACGGGGGTTGGCCCGGTCCGCGAGAATATCGACCGTCGACGCCAGCTGCTCGCGGGCCTGATCGATGTCCTTTTTGATCGTGTCGGGATCGCGTTCCGCCACTGTCGTCCTCCCTGTCCGATGCTGACCCTGTCGAACTACCCTAGAGCAGCCGGGGTTCGTCTCAGGCCCCGGCGAGCAGAAAGGGGCAGTTGTTGACCGACACCGCACGCCTGGCGCCCGGCGATGAAGCGCCCGCGTTCAGGCTTCCCGACGCCGACGGCAACACCGTGTCACTGGCCGACTACCGGGGACGACGGGTCGTCGTCTACTTCTACCCGGCGGCCTCGACCCCCGGCTGCACCAAGCAGGCCTGCGACTTCCGCGACAACCTGCGCGACTTCAACGACGCCGGCCTCGACGTGGTCGGGATCTCCCCCGACAAGCCCGCCAAACTGGCCAAATTCCGCGACGCCGAGGGGTTGACCTTCCCGCTGCTGTCCGACCCGGACCGATCGGTGTTGACGGCCTGGGGCGCCTACGGCGAGAAGAAGATGTACGGCAAGACCGTGCAAGGCGTCATCCGCTCGACGTTCGTCGTCGACGAGCAGGGCAAGATCGCCGAGGCCCAGTACAACGTGCGGGCAACGGGGCACGTCGCGAAACTGCGGCGCGATCTGTCGGTCTGACCCCCGCCCTCGATAAAGGCCAGCGCTCGGCGGCAGCCGGGGGGCGTTGACCGCAGCTCACAACTACTAATTGTGAGCCGACAAGAACAACCCCACTAGTCACGGGCTGGCGGCGGGCGGAGCATTGTTTCCAACGGTCGGGCTTGGGTAGCCGCCGGATCGAGCGACCAACACGGCGCGCTACTCCTACCCCGTTGGAAGGCAGGAAGATGACTGGGCATAGCTGGGCAGTGATCGGAGCTGGACCCGCAGGCATCGCCGCGGTGGGCCGACTGCTCGACCATGGCATCCCCGGGAACGAGATCGTCTGGATCGATCCCGACTTTGCCGCCGGGGACGTCGGCACCAAATGGCGCGCCGTCCCGGGCAACACCCATGTGTCGCTCTTCCTCGACTACTTGAACGGCTCCCCGTCGTTCCGCTTCGCCGAAGCGCCGCACTTTGAGCTGACTGACATCGATCCCGGGCAGACCTGCCCACTCGGCCTGATCGCCGATCCGCTGGTGTGGATCTCCCAACACCTGACCGAGCGGGTCACCGCCCTTCGCACGGTGGCAACCGAGCTCACCCTGCGCAACCGCCACTGGTTGGTGAGCACCCCGGACACCGAGATCGAAGCGAAGAACGTGATTCTGGCCGTCGGCTCGGTTCCCAAGACTCTCTATCACCCCCACCTGCAAGAGATTCCGATCGACGTGGCGCTGAACCCCGACAAGCTCGGACAGCTGGCGTTGGACGATGCCACGGTGGCCGTCTTCGGCTCGTCACACTCATCGATGGTGGCCCTGCCCAACCTGTTGGACACCCGGGTCCGCAAGATCGTCAACTTCTATCGAAGCCCGACGAAATACGCTGTCTACCTAGGTGATCAGATTCTGTTCGACGACACTGGCCTGAAGGGAAATGCCGCAACGTGGGCCCGCGAGAACATCGACGGAACCTTCCCGGAGCGCCTGGAGCGGTATCGGGTCGACGACAAGGAGTTCGCCGAGCAGCTGCAGGCCTGTAGCCACGTTGTCTACACCGTCGGGTTCACCCGGCGGCAGCTCCCCGCGACCCCGCAGTGGGGGGAGCTGGAATACGATCCGGTGACCGGGATCATTGCCCCGGGACTGTTCGGGGTCGGGATTGCCTTCCCCGAGTACGGAATCGACTCGTTCGGATCTGGGCAGTATCGGATCGGACTGATCAAGTTCATGCAGCGGCTCAACAGCGCTCTGCCCCTGTGGTTGCAGTACGGGACATAGCCGAGACGTGCTTCAGCGCGGTGGGTTGGCGCCGCCGATGTGGCTCAACAGGTCCCGGACGGCACCGGCCGGCGGTGTGCGCCCGCCCGCCCAGATCGCCCTGAGATCACGATGCAGGTCCAGTTCCGGTACTTCGACGCTGCGGAGCCGGCCGACCGCAAGGTCATCGGCGACCGCCAACCTGCTCATCACCGCCGGCCCGGCTCCGGCCAGTACGGCCCCACGAACGGCGACCGACGAAGACAGTTCCAATGCCGGACGTGGCTGTGCCACCTCGTGGCCCAAGACCGCACGCAGCGCCGACGTCAGCGAGTCACGCGTTCCCGAACCCTGTTCACGCACGACCAGCGGGGTCTGGCTGAGTTCTGCGGCGGTCACGCCGTTGATGCGACGCGCCCATTTGTGGTCCGGCGGCACGATCACCACGAGTTCGTCGCGCGCAACAACACGGCTTCGAATACCGGTCAGCGCTCCCGGGCTCTCGATGAAGCCCAGGTCCGCCGCTCCGCCTCGCACGCTCGCGATGACCTGCTCGCTGTTGGTGGCGGTCAGAATGACCTCCGGTGCCTGGCGACCGGTTCGCGTGGCGGAAGCCTGCAGTGTCACGATCCAGCGCGGCATCAACTGTTCGGCAACCGTGAGACTCGCAGCCACCTTCATCTTCTTACGGCTGGCGGACCGCAACGAAGCCATCCCGGCGTCGACGTGACTGGCAATATCCAGTAGCTGGTCTGCCCACTCCGTCACGACCGCCCCGGCCGAGGTTAACTGCGAACCACGCGCACTACGGCTCACAAGTCGCACACCGGTCTGGGCCTCCATCGCTGACAGGCGTGCCGAAACCGCCTGCTGCGTCAGCCCCAATTCCCGGCCGGCAGCGCCGAGGCTGCCGGTTCTGGCGATAGCCACCAACATCTCGAACGCCGGCAAATCGGGCATGCGGGGGCTCAGCGCCATCTCCCCATGCAATCACAAATGGCCCTTGTGGGCCCGTCGATCAGGGACCGGTCATCAGGCGGGCTGATCCCCCAGCTTCGCCAGCAGCAGCGCTTCGGCGGTGGCGGCGCGTTCCAACACTCCCAGATGCAGGCTCTCATTGATGCTGTGTGCCTGGGTGCCGGGATCTTCCACCCCGGTGACCAGGATGGTCGCCTGCGGGTAGGCGGCGGCGAACTCGGCGATGAACGGGATGGAACCGCCCATGCCCATGTCGATGGGTTCGACGCCCCACGCCTGGGCGAACGCGGCCCGGGCCGCGTCGTACACCGGGCCCGTGGCGTCGATCGCGTAGGGCTGCCCAACGTCGCCCGGGATGACGGTTAGTTGTGCTCCCCACGGGACGTGTTGCTGCAAATGAGCGGTGAGCGCCTCCAGGTGAGCGGCGGCGTCCCCGCCGGGAGCCACCCGCATGCTGATCTTGGCGCGGGCCCGCGGGATCAGCGTGTTCGACGATGCCGCGATGCTCGTGGTGTCGATACCGATGACGGTGATCGCCGGCTTGGCCCACATCCGCTGCGGCACCGAACCGGAGCCGATCTCGGCCACCCCGTCCAGCAGTCCGGTGTCGACCCGCACGCGCTCGGGTGGGTAGTCGACTGGTGCCGCGGTGCTCTGGTGAAGCCCGGCGACCGCGACATTCCCGTCGTCGTCGTGCAGGCTGGCCAGCAGCCGCACCAGGACGGTCAGCGCGTCGGGCACCACCCCACCCCACAGCCCGGAGTGCAGCCCGTGGTCCAGCGTCGCGACTTCTACTACGCAGTCGGCCAGTCCCCGCAGCGACACCGTCAGCGAGGGGATATCGGTGCTCCAGTTGTCGGAGTCGGCAATCACGATCACGTCGGCGCTCAGCGCGTCGCGGTGCGCGGCGAGCAGTGCCCCCAGCGACGGCGACCCGGATTCCTCCTCGCCTTCGACGAAGACCGTCACACCGACCGGCGGCTGGCCGCCGTGTGCCCGGAATGCCGCCAGATGCGTTGCGATACCGGCCTTGTCGTCGGCGGTGCCGCGGCCGTAGAGGCGCCCGTCGCGTTCGGTGGGTTCGAACGGCGGTGAATCCCACTGCGCCACGTCGCCTTCGGGCTGCACGTCATGGTGCGCGTAGAGCAGCACAGTCGGGGCACCCGGAGGCGGCGGATAGTGCGCGATGACGGCCGGCGCACCGCCTTCGGCGACGATCTGCACCTGCGGGAAACCGGCCTGGCTCAGCAGGTCTGCGACGCGCTGGGCGCTGCGGTGCACCTCGGGTCGTCGCGCGGGGTCGGCCCACACCGACTCGATGCGCACCAGACCCTCCAGGTCAGCCCGCACCGACGGCAGGACGTCGCGGACTCGCTGGATCAGGTCACTAGAACGAGCAGACATAAAAGCACCCTACGACGCGCTATTTGGGGCGCTTTCCCGACTGCTCGGCCGTCAGATCTCCAAGATCGCGACGGCGGCGGCGGTATCGGCCTCGTGGGTCAGCGACACGTGGATCGTGACCTCGGCCAGATGCTGCGCGATCTCACCGGAGAGTCGCACCTTCGGGCGTCCCCACATGTCGGTGACCACCTCGATGTCCCGGTGAATCGCCTCCGGCAACACCGGTTTCTGCGCAAACCGCGAACCGGACCATGCCTTGATCACCGCCTCCTTGGCCGCCCAGCGGGCCGCCAGGTGCCGCGCCGCCGACGAACTTTTGTCGGAGGCGTCGCGCCGCTCCCCGGGGGTGAACGTCTCGGCGAACACCGTCCCGGGTTGGTCGACCTGCTCGGCGAAGTCGGGGATCGACACCAGGTCGATCCCGACACCAACGATGCTCACGCGCCCAAACCTACAGACCGCATGTGCTCAGCCGATGTAGACGTCGCCGTCGCCGAGCCGTGCCGCCGGATTGAGCAACATGGCCGACTCCTGGCGCTTCTCCGACGAGTCGTGGTCGAACCGCCGGTCGGCGGGCCGCTCATACATCGGCTTGCCGCCGGCGATCGCTGAGGCGAGTCGCCGCTGACCGGCCAGCACCCGGGCGTTGGCCTGCTCCTCGTACGCCGCGCGCTGACTCGGGTCCAGCGCCGCCAGGAACGCCGCCGGGTGCACCAGGGCGACCAGACCAGACACGTGACCGAAGCCCAGGCTGGTGACCAAACCTGCCTTGAGCGGGAATTTCTCCCCCAGCTCCAGCGTCTCGCGCACCCACACCAGGTGCCCGGCAGTGGCCAGCTCGTCGTCGACACAGTCCAGGCTGCGGTTCGGCGGGATCACCCCGTCGCGCAGCACCTGGCACAGGCCCATCATCTGGAAGACCGCCGCGCCGCCCTTGGCGTGCCCGGTGAGGCTCTTCTGGCTGATCACGAACAGCGGCGCACCGTCAGAGCGGCCCAGTGAATCGGCCAGCCGCTCGTGCAACTCGGTCTCGTTGGGGTCGTTGGCCAACGTCGAGGTGTCGTGCTTGGAGACCACCGCGATGTCATCGGCGCCCACACCCAGCTTGGCCAGCGAACGGGCCAGCACCGAGTCCCTGCCGCCCCGGCCCGCGCCCAGCGCGCCCAGCCCCGGAGCGGGGATCGAGGTGTGCACACCGTCGGCGAAGCTCTGCGCGTAGGCCACCACCGCCAGGACCGGCAGGCCCATCTTGGCGGCCAGGTCGCCGCGGGCCAGCAGAATGGTGCCACCGCCCTGCGCCTCGACGAAGCCCAACCGGCGCCGGTCGTTGGCGCGGGAGAACTTCGAGTCGCTGATTCCCTTGGCCCGCATCATCTCGGTGTCGGCGGTGGCCGCCATGTCACCGAAGCCGATGATGGCCTCCAGGGTCAGGTCGTCGTAGCCGCCGGTGACCACCAGCTCGGCCTTGCCCAGCCGGATCTTGTCGACGCCCTCTTCGACCGAGACCGCCGCGGTGGCACAGGCGGCCACCGGGTGGATCATCGCGCCGTAGGACCCGACGTAGCTCTGAACCACGTGTGCGGCAACGACGTTGGGCAGAACTTCCTGCAGGATGTCGTTCGGCTTGGCACGCCCGAGCAGGTTGCCGTGGTACATGGTCTGCATCGAGGTCATGCCGCCCATGCCGGTGCCCTGAGTGCTGGCCACCAACGACGGGTGCACCCAGCGCATCAACTCGGTCGGGGTGAAGCCCGCCGACAGGAACGCGTCAACGGTCGCGACGATGTTCCATAGCGCCACCCGGTCGATGGAGGTGGCCATGTCCTGGCTGATCCCCCAGACCGTCGGGTCGAATCCGGTGGGGATCTGAGCACCCACGGTGCGCGACAGCTTGCTCTTGCGCGGCACCCGAATCTCGGTGCCGGCCTTGCGGATCACCTGCCAGTCCGAGGAGTCCGGCACCGGGCGCACCACGGTGTGCTCGGGGTCGAACTCGACGAACGCCCGGGCGTCGGCCTCGCTGGAGACCACGAACGAGAAGTCCTTGTCCAGGAACACACTGACCAGAAGCGGTGAGGCGTGGTCGGGGTCGATCGCACCGTCATCGACGAACTCGCGAACACCGACGCGTTCCACCACGGCGTCGTGGTAGCGCTCCACCAACTCGGCCTCGTCGACCAGTTCGCCGGTCGCGGTGTCATACCAACCCGGGGTCGGGTCGTCCTCCCACTTGACCAGGCCGGTGGTCCAGGCCAGCTCGAGCACCCCAGCGGCCGACAGCTCGCCGGAGACCTCCATCTCGAAGCGGGTCCGTGACGAGCCCAGCGGGCCCAATTCGGCGCCACCGACGATGACCACCAGGTCGGCGAGGTCGACGTCGAGGTCGGCCCAGGCCGGCGGGGGTGCCGGAGTGTGGCCCCGTGGCGGGCTCGGCAGTGCCGCAATGGTGTTGCCGGCATCAGCCTCGTCGTCGACCGCGGCTTCGCTCGTCATCTCCTCACGAGCCCGGGCAGCCAGCTCGGCCATGTCCAGGTTCGCCTCGGCCAGCCCACCGGTCAGGTCGGCCTCGATCGGGGCGTTGGCCGCGGCCACCTTGGACTCGACGTTGCACAGGTCCAGCAGCATGGCCGCCATCTGCTCGGTCGAGTAGGTGGTGACGCCGGCTTCCTCGACCGCATCGACGATGACGTCGTTGTGGCCCATCAGCCCGGTGCCGCGAGTCCAGCCGATCAGCGCGTGGGCCAGGCTGACCCGGGAAGCCCACGAGGACTCCGCCTTCCAGCGCGACACCAGCGCGTCCAGTGACGCCTTGGCCTCGCCGTAGGCGCCGTCACCGCCGAACATGCCGCGGTTGGGCGAGCCGGGCAGCACCACGTGCAACCGGGAGGCGATGTCACGCTCGGCGCCGATCTTCGACAGGCCGCCGATGAGGCGCTGCACCGCCCACAGCAGAACCTTCATCTCCATCTCGGCACGGGCACCGGCCTCCGACAGATCGCCGGTGACCCGCGGCGCCGCGAACGGGAACAGCAGCGTCGGGGTCTGCGCGTCCTTGAGGTGAATCGACTGCGGTCCAAGGCTTTCGGTCTGCTCCGTTCCGACCCATTCGACCAGTGCGTCGATGTCGGAGTAGGAAGCCATGTTGGCCGGAACCACCCACAACGCGGCACCGAACCGGGCGTGGTCACGGTAAAGGTCGCGGTAGAAGCCCAGTCGCTCGTCGTCGAGTCGAGACGTGGTGGCGATGACGGTCGCACCGCCGTCGAGCAGCTGCCCGACCACCGATGCCGCGATCGAGCCCTTGGAGGCGCCGGTCACCACCGCCACCTCGTCGCTGTAGCGGCCCCGGCCCGGGTTTTCCGCGCCGGCGGCGATCCGCGCGTACAAGGAGCCGTGGATCTGCCGGCCGGTGGCCAGTGCCCGGGCCTGCCACCAGGACGCCTGGGTGGCGACCACGTGGCCGGCGCCTTCGAAACGCTCGGCGAGGCGGGGCCAGTCGGCGTCGATGTCGCCTTCGTCGGCCAGCCACAGCTTGACCAGATCCTCGCGGGCACTGGCCCAGCGGTCGTCGAACAGCACCGCCTTGCGGCCGTCGAAGGCCGGCGCCACCAGCCGCGGCCAGTCCGAGCCCAATTCGGCGGTCACCAGGTCGATCAGCTCGCTGTCGGTGGCACCTGCCGGGGCGCTCATTGCATCGTCGAACCCGAGCTGGCCCAACACCAGCCGGGCCGCTGAGGCGAGCACACCGTCGCGGCCGGTGATCTGGGCGGTGAACTCGCCCAGCGCGGCGGCGTCCACGGTCGCGCCGCCGCCACCGCCTGCCGACGGCAGGCTGACCGCGACACCACGGCGTGCGGCGACGGCCTGCACGGCCGCATCGATGGCCTTGTCGACGGCCGCGGCGTCGGCCAGCGCGCCCTCGTGCAAACCGCCCAAGGCGCCGCCCCGGACACTGGTGCCCTCGCGGGTCCCCAACGCCACCTCGACGGTGACGTGCTTGGCCCAGCCATCACCGAGCTCCCAGGTCTTCTTGACCCGTTCGGCGATGGCACCGGGCCGCTTGCCGGACGGTCCGAGAATGGTGCGCAGCTGGTCGTTGATCGCGTCGGTCAGCACCGGGCCGTACGGCTTGTAGGTGCGGGCCAGCTTGGTCACCTGCGACTTGAGCCCGGACAGGTCGGCTTCGGCGGCGCCGTCGATGGCGCCCAGGTTCAACTCCGAACCCAGGTCCACCAGCAGCTGGTTACGCCGCGACGACGCGCCGTCGGTGATGGACTCGATGGAGTCCAGCGCCTCGATCTGGTCGATGCGCATCTTGGCGCTCAACGCGATCAGTGCGCAGGTGGCGTCGGCGGCGTCGAACGCAATGTCGTCGGGGCGGGGAGCACCGGACGGAGCCGCAGGCGGAGCCGCGGCGACGGCCGGGGCGACATCGGGGCTGAGCGCACCCTCCGGCGCGCCGGCGCCGGAATCCTCCTCAACCACCTCCTCCGGCTCCGGGTCGGTGTCGGTGGCGAACAGCACAGCGGCGTCGCGCTCAGCGTTGAGCACCTCCACGGTGCTGTGGGCGTACTCGGGCAACTTGAGCGTGTTGGTGGCCAGTCCGGCGACCGTCGGAGCGGTCTTGACCCCGATCTCGACAAATCGTTCCACGCCCAACCCGCCGGCGGCCTGTTCGATGAACAGCAGGTCCTGGGTCTCGATCCAGCGCACCGGGCTGGCGAACTGCCAGGCCAGCAACTCGATGACGACCTTGCGGCACAGCTCGGCCGGCTTCTCGTTGCGCCAGGTGTCGTAGTCGGCCAGCACCTCATCGAGCGGCTCGGCCGGCACCAGGTCGCGGATCTCCTGGATGAACTCCCGGTCCAGGGTGAACGGCTTGGGCACCAGGTTGGGGATGTAACGGCCGACGATCAGCGCCGGGTCCTGATCGCGCGGCATGACCCGCTCCAGCGAACGCCGGAAGTCGTCCACGCCGATACGCAGCACCTCGGAGTGGAACGGCACGTCGATGCCGGGCACCAGGATGAAAGACCGCTTGCCGCCGCTGATCTCACGGCGCCGCTCGACCTCGGCCTCCAGCGCCTCCAGGCCGGCTACCGTACCGGCGATCGCATACTGCGAGCCGCGCAGGTTGAAGTTGACGATCTGCAGGAATTCGCCGGTGCGCTCGGAGATTTCGGCGACAAACGCGGTGACGTCGGCGTCATCGAGATCGATCTGCGACGGCCGGATGGCCGCCAGCCGATAGTTGGAGCGTCCCATGGCGTCACGCGGGACGATGTCGTGCATCTTCGAGCCGCGATGGAACACCACCTCCAGCAGCGCCTCGAGCTCGTAGACACCGCTGACACACGCCAGCGCGGTGTACTCACCGACGGAGTGACCGCAGGCGATCGCTCCTTCGACGAACGCCCCCTGCTCGCGCATCTCGGCGACCTGCGCGGCGGCCACTGTGGCCATGGCCACCTGGGTGAACTGGGTCAGGTACAGCACGCCCTCGGGATGCTGGTAGTGCACACCGGAGGCGATCAGGGAAGTCGGGTTGTCGCGCACCACGTGCAGCACCGAGAAGCCCAAGGTTTCACGGGTGAACTTGTCCGCGGAGTCCCAGACCTTGCGCGCGGCCTTGGACCGGGCACGGACCTCCATGCCCATGCCCTTGTGCTGGATGCCCTGTCCCGGGAACGCATAGACAGTCTTGGGGGCGGTAAGCCGGGCGGTAGCCGACATCACCAGGTCCGAACCGATCCGTGCGCTGATCTCCAGAACCTCTGCGCCCAGGTCGATTCCGACCCGGTCCACCCGGAAGTCGACGTCATCGCCGGGCTTGACCATGCCTAGGAAGCGCGCGGTCCAGCCGACCAGTCGCGCCGGTGGACGAGCCTGGCCGTCGGTGGCGGTCACCACGTGCTGGGCCGCGGCCGAGAGCCACATGCCGTGCACGATGGGTGATTCCAGGCCGGCCAACAGGGCTGCGGCCCGGTCGGTGTGGATCGGGTTGTAGTCGCCGGAGACCGCCGCGAACGGGCGCATGTCCACCGGTGCGGTCACGGTGACGTCGCGCCGACGGCGGCGCGGGGTGTCGGTGGCGTTGTCGGAGACCGCACCACCGGCCCGGACCGGGTCGGTCAGTTCCGCGGCACCGGTGCGTCCGCGGATCGCGAAGCGCTCCTCCAGCGTGGCCAGCACGGCGCCATCGGCTGCCGCCACGGTGACCGAGACCGGAACGACGCGGCCGACCTCGGTGTCGGTGGCCGCCGACACCGTTGCGGTGACGCGCAATTCGGCCGGTTCAGCCGGCAACGGGGCGAGCAGCTGCGCCGCGTGGTCCAGATGCACCAGGGACAACAGACCCTCGACAACCGGGAACCCGGTGTCGGTGCTGGCCGAGCCGATGGCGGCGAACACCGCCGGCCAGCACCGGCCGACCAGTGCGTCGGGCACGGTGGACAGACCCGGCGCCAGCGGCGCGCCGAACGTTGCGGTCACCCCGGTGTGGTCAGCGACCTGCTCGGGGTTCCACTCCACGGTGACGGTGGCCGAGCCATCGGTCACCGGCGGCAGGGCCTCCGGGCCGTCGACACCGGCGGCGATGGCCAGCACCGCGCGCATGGCGGCGGCGGCGTCCTCGGTGGAGACCAGCGGGGTGGCGCCGTCGACGACGGCTGCCGGCACGGTGAAGCGAATGTTGATCCAGACACCGGACAACGGCACGCTCAGTACGACGCTCGAGTCCGAGGCGACCTCCAGACGTGCCGCGGTCGACGGGTGGGTGGCGGTGCGATTCTCGTGCACCTGCCACTCATCGGGGTCGGCAATCCGGTGCACCGGGTTGGTCGCGGTGCGACCCGCCCACAGCACGTCGGGGGCGTCGAGCAGCACGGCCAGCGGGCCGGTCACATCGGTGCGGCCCTGACGGCGCGCCGTCACCGGGGTGGGCTCCACGCCCGTGGCGAGCACCTGGTCCACTGCCGCCTGCTCGAAGCGGTCCAGCAGCTCTCCGACCGGCTCGTCGACCCGGGTGATCCCGGCGACCGCGGTGATGCCCGGAATGATGCAGACCTGCTCGGCGGTGTAGCGGGCGTCATGCGCCTGCCACAGTGAGTCGCTGCGCCACCAACGGCGCACGTCCTTGTCGATCACCGGCACGAAGTTGACCGGCTTGCCCGGCGTCTTGCAGAGCTGGGTGAAGAACGGCGCGTCGGCCGGGTGCAGCCGGACGGTCTCGGCCTCGGGGTAGCGAGCCAGCAGCGCCGCGATGGCCTCTTCGGGACGCTCCAGGATCGACTGTGTGCCTTGGGAATCGGCGAAAAGGGTCTCGATCGGACCCGACTCGAGTTCGTTGAGCCGCGCTTCGGCGCGCTGCAGCATCGAACCGAACCGCTCCCGCCAGGTGTCGGCCAGCCACGGGCTGTCCGGTGACGCGGTGTCGGCGGTCGAGTCGCCCGCACCGATGGCCAATTCCACGTAGCGGCGCAGCCACTGCGCGTACGTCATCTCGGTGACATCGCCGAAGTAGGGCTTGGCGGTGTCGGCCAGCGCCGCGATGATCTCGTCGCGACGCGCCGCGACAGCCTCGCCGTCACCGGCGACCTCGTCGAGCAGCCGGCCGCACCGCGAGGCGACGTTGTCGATCTCGTGGATGTCGGCACCGAGCTGGCTGCGCGAAGAAGCCATGCCGCCCTGCGCTTTACCGGCGCCGATCCAATGGTCGGTGCCCTTGGTGTCCACCAGCATCTGCTTGACTGCCGGCGACGTGGTGGCCTCCAAGGTGGCCATTGCCGCGGTCCCGACCAGAATGCCGTCGACGGGCATCAACGGGAAGCCGTGCTGCTGCGACCAACGGCCGGACAGATATTCGGCGGCCTGCTCGGGGGTGCCGATTCCGCCGCCGACGCACAGCGTGATGTTGGGCTGCGAGCGCAGCTCGGAGTAGGTCGCCAACAGCAGGTCGTCGAGGTCTTCCCAGGAGTGGTGCCCACCGGCGCGGCCACCCTCGACGTGGGCGATCACCGGCGTGGTGGGGACCTCGGCGGCGATGCGGATCACCGACCGGATCTGCTCAACGGTGCCGGGCTTGAACACCACGTGGCTGATGCCGGATTCGTTGAGCTCGGCGATCAGCTCGACAGCCTCTTCCAGCTCGGGGATGCCGGCACTGATCACCAGCCCGTCGAACGGCGCGCCGGACTGACGCGCCTTCTGCACCAACCGCTTACCGCCGACCTGCAACTTCCACAGGTAGGGGTCCAGGAACAGCGAGTTGAACTGGACGGTGCGGCCCGGCTCGAGCAGCGTCGTGAGCTCGGCGACCCGGTCGTTGAAGATCTCCTCGGTGACCTGCCCGCCGCCGGCCAGCTCAGACCAGTGCCCGGCATTGGCGGCCGCGGCGACGATCTTGGCGTCGACGGTCGTCGGGGTCATACCGGCCAGCAGGATCGGCGAACGGCCGGTCAGCCGGGTGAACTTGGTGTCGAGCTTGACCCGACCGTCGGGAAACCGCACCACCGAGGGGGCGTAGCTCGTCCACGGCCGGGCGACCTCCGGGACGGCACCGATGGTGAACAGGTTGCGCTGCCCACCGCGGGTGGCCACCGGCACGATGCCGATGCCCAGGCCGCGGATCACCGGCGCGGTCAGCCGGGTCAGGATGTCGCCGGGTCCCAGATCCAGAATCCAGCGGGCGCCCGCATCGTGCAGCGTGGTGACCTCGTCGACCCAGTCGACCTCGCCGACCAGGATCGAGTCGGCCAGCTTGCGGGTCAACGCGACACCTTCGGCGTCGAAACCTATCTGGGCGGCCCACTGCGCCACGATCTCGATGCCGTCGGACAGGCGAGGCGAGTGGAAGCCGACCTCGACCTGAACCGGCTCGAAGACCGGGGCGAAGACCGCTCCACCACGCAGCTTGTTTTTGCGCTCGGCGGCCTCCTTCTCGGCGATCTGCTCGCAGTACAACTCGAAGCGCGACAGCTGCTCGGGCGTCCCGGTGATCACCACGGCACGGCGACCGTTGCGGATGGACAGCACCGGCGGCAGCACCGTGCGCACGTCCTGGGAGAACTCGTCCAGCAGCTGCCGGATGCGCTCGGGGTCAACATTGGTGACCGAGACCATCGGCGGGCGGTCGCCCAGGATCGAAATGCCGCGGCGCCGGGCGACCAGCGTTCCGGCGGCCCCCAGCAGCTGGGCGATCGCGAGCAGTTGCACGTCGGTGGCGCCACCGGCCTTCAGCGACTCGACGGCCAGGATGCCCTGCGAGTGCCCGGCCGCAGCGACCGGCGGGGTGGCCGCCAGGTCCAGCCCTTGGCGCTCCAGCGCCCGCATAGCGGCGATCTGGGTCAGCAGCACTCCCGGCACCGACACGGCCGCCGAAGTCAGCTGCTTGGCCGACGGGATCGGGTCCTCGGCGGCCAGCGCCCGCACCCATTGCAGCGGCTCGAAGCCGATGGGCCGGACCACCACAAGTTCCTTGGCGATCGGCTCGAGCAGCAGGTCCGCTTCACCGGCCAGCGTGGCCAGCTCCGTCTCGATGCCGGCCGACGACACCAGCTCCTCGAGCGACTCCAGCCAGGCACTGCCCTGTCCACCGAAGGCGACCGCGTACGGCTCGCCGCCCGTCAACCGATCCACCAGAGCGGACGAGGCACTGGGGAACCGCCCCGAGCCTGCGCCCTCAGCGGAAACCCGGTCGTGTTCGTGGATCGTCACGGTATGTATCTCCCCTGCCCTGGTTAACGTCGCGTCGTCTTCGACGCCGGCCGGAATGACCGGCCTAACAGCGGGTTCTCGCGTGTTCGCGGCCGCGCTACAGCCGTAAGAGTGTCATAAGAACCTGTGCCGTTTCGGCAGCAAATTGGTTACTGGTGAGTTCTACGCTCGGGTAACCCAGCCTCGGATATCACGGGCCTTGACCACGGCCGGAACGATCCGGGACAAACGTCCTGCATGCGTGGGGTTACGGTCGAGTAGCCATAACGACGCTGATCAAGGCTCCATTGTTATCTAATCGTTATGTTTGAATCAGCCAGGCCAACTGGGTTTGGCGGTGCCCGGGGCTCCGAGCCTGAACGGGCCCGGTGATCCCAGGCCTTCGCAGCCCGTTTCGGAGCTGGTTTGCTGGGCGGACGGCGGGCCGGAGCTTGGTCAGGCCCACTGACCGAACTGGGGCACCAGGATCTCGTTAATGTCCACACCAATGCCGCCGACCGTGCGCCTGTCGATCTCGACTTGATGCAAGTTGGCCGCCGGATGGGCGACACCGCCGGGTGAGCCGAAGTTGTGTTGCCAGAAGCACGAGCCCAGACCGTCCTGCAGCGCCCACTCAATGGTTTTGGAGTTGGCGTAGACACCGGTGCGCTCCGGCCCGATCACCGACTGCCAGCCCCGCAGGTAGGGAGCAACCTGCTCTTTGTACTGCTCGAAGGACGGATTGTCGTCGATGGAGGCGTAGATCGGCGCACTGTCCGGACCACCGGCCGCCGTGTGCAGCTGCGCGCCACGCTTGGCGTGGTCTACACCCGCGTCTTGGCCGCCCAGCCAATCCGCCGTCGCCTGCTTTCCGAACTGGTAGCAGGAGACCACCGTGAGTCCGTTCTCCTGCAGGTCGCGCGCCTCGGCCAGCTGCATCGGCTTGCCGAGCATCCAGTCGGCACCCGGCCGACGGTCCGACACATAGCGGATCGCACCCGCCGCGCCGGACGCCTTGATGGCGTCGGCCGGCAAAACCCCGGCCGAGTAGTCCAGCAGAATGCCCAGCGGCGCCGCCTCGGCGACCGCGGAGAGCAGCGCCGAAGCCCCGGCGCCGAGTCCTGCCGCCGCGGTGAGTTTGAATACGTCGCGCCGTGAAAACATCACGCGACACAGACTAGGACAGACTTTGGCGCAGTTTTGGCCGGTCACCGGCGAAAACCGTGCCGAAATCGTGTGCGACCATAGCCGGTGTCCGGCAAAAGACAGACAAGGTAGGCCCGAATTGCGTCCCTGGATCGTGTGGGGCACCGGCCTGCTGTCCTATTTGGTGGCCGTGCTGGACCGAACCACTTTCGGAGTCTCGGGCCTCGACGCCGCCGATCGCTTCCACGCCGGCCCGAGCACGCTGTCGTCGTTCGTGATCGTGCAATTGGTCATCTACGCGGCCATGCAGATTCCGGCCGGAGTGCTCTTGGACCGCTTCGGCCCCCGGGCGATGATCGCCACCGGCGTCCTGGTGCTCTCCGCCGCCCAACTGACGCTGTCACTGACCCATTCGCTTCCCACCGCGGTCGGCGCGTACGGCGTCATCGGCCTGGGCGACTCGTTCATCTTCATCTCGGTCATCCGCCTGCTGCCCAATTGGTTTGCCCCCAAGCGTGTTCCGCTGCTCACCCAACTGACCGGCATCTGCGGCCAGTTCGGCCAGTTCCTCTCGGCGGTGCCGTTCCTGGCGATCCTGCTGCACGGCGGCTGGACGGCCGCCTACCTGTCGGCCGCAGGGCTGGGCCTGTTCGCCGGCATGCTGACACTGGCCGTCACCCGCGACGCCCCGCCGGGAACGCCGACCGCCGTGCACGCACGAAGCTTCGGCGACGCGTTCGGTGAGATTAAGACCGTGTGGTCGCGGCCGGGGACTAAGGCGGGCTTTTACACCCACATGGGCAACGCGTTCTCCCCCGGCGTGTTCGCGCTGATGTGGGGGGTGCCATACCTGACGACCGCGCAAGGCCTTTCGCGCGGCATGGCGGGCGCGGCGCTGACGCTGTCGGTACTGCCCTTCATCGTGGTGGGACTGCTGGCCGGAACGATTTCGGGACGTTGGCCGGGGCACCGTTCGCGGGTGGCGCTGACCATGATGGCGCTGATCGCGCTGACCTGGACGGTGCTGCTGGCGCTGCCGCAGCCCGCGCCGCACTGGCTGTTGGTGGTGCTGATCCTGGTGATCTCGGCGGGCCAGCCAGTGTCGATGCTGGCCTTCGACTTTGCCCGCACCTACAACCCGCCGGCCTCGTTGGGCACCGCGCAAGGCATGGTCAATACCGGCGGCTTCATCGCCACCCTGCTCATCATGCAGGCGATGGGGGTGGTCATCGCAATGACCGGCGGCTACTCATTCGCCGCGTTCCGGCTGGCCTGGACCATGCAGTACGTCGTCTGGGCGGTGGCCGCTGTCGGCGTGGTGATCTACGCGCGCAGGGCACGAGACTCCGAGACGTTCGGGGAAACTCCCATACCGGTGGCCGTCTCCGAGCATTGAACCAATCAGCGCCCCGGTACATGTAGATACGGATCCGGCAGCTGCGGGCAGTAGGCGTGCCGAGCCGCGTTGATGATGGCGTGCGCCTCGTCGGGTGTCACTTCCAGATTCGCGATGACCGAAACCGGCACCAGCCGGGGCGAATCGCTCAGCGCCACGCAGACCGCGTGGCCCTCCTGCACCATCAGATTGCGCAGCGACTCGCACTTGATGCTGCCGCAGATCTGTTTGTCGTAGTCGAGATGCAACCCCTGTTGCTGCAGTTCGCCGAAGAACACCTGGTCTTCGTCAGGTTGCGCTGCGGCAACCGGTAGTGGCACAAGACCCCCGGCACCAACCATCGCGACGCTGAAAGCGCTGGCCACCCACGTTTTCATCGTGTTGCACCAATCCTCGGACGACTGCATCGTTCATTCTGACACCGGCGGGAGCACCGGCGGGGCGAACTTGAGCGGCCGGCGAACCGACCTTCGTCCTTCACTACAGCCGCTTCACCCCCGTATTAGCTGTAGGGGTGCTGACAGTCGGCTGTCGAGCGCACCATTTTCCCTACTGTCGCGGAACAGAATAGCTGTTCAAAGGCCTTCTATCCCCCAAGACGGCGTCGCGACGCGCGGCGTCGAATTTATTAGCTGGATGGGATGGGCCTATCAGAAACCCGGTCTATCGTTCGTCTCACGCGTACAGCAGGTCGCGCTCGTCTTCGCAGGACCGCCCGGCTGATGCGCCGTCAAGGGGGACGGTCGAACCACCTGGGTGGTCTGACTATCGGGGGAAGACATGATCAACGCACCACTCTGCCATCGGCATGCGCGGACGGGCTGGTTGCTGGCCGCGGCGAGCGTAGTGGTCGCGGCCACCGTCGCGCCGGTCACGCCGTGGCCGGCGGGGAGGTCGGCTGTCGAGCGGGCGGTGCGCCTGGTTGCCGGCGACTCCCTGCTCGCCGTCCCCTTCAACCTGGCCCAAGACCTCTTCAATGTTCCGGCCAACGAAGTCGCCGCCACCGATGTACTCGCTGAC
The DNA here is from genome assembly GCF_000455125.1 of Mycobacterium sp. UM_WGJ. Lineage (GTDB taxonomy): Bacteria > Actinomycetota > Actinomycetes > Mycobacteriales > Mycobacteriaceae > Mycobacterium. Next base: position 33,750 of record NZ_AUWR01000062.1, on the reverse strand, counting down.
TCCTTTTTCTGGACCGGCACCTGGTGGACGCCGAGCGCGACGAACCTGTGGGGCGAGGACCCCGGCGACCCGGGGCACTTCATGGCCATCTTCGACTACCTGTTTCCGTTCGCTCCGCAGGTCTCAGGCCTCGACCAGCCAGAGATCGATCCGACCCTGCTGGCAAACGGGACCGCGGGCCTGGGGCAGCAGTTCGCCATGCTGGCCGCAGCCGAGCTCCCCGTCAGCGCCTCGTGCGACGCCGTCCAATGCGCCCCGATGGTGCCGACGGACCCGATCACCGGTGTCACCGGGATCGACAAGTTGATCGACTTCGAGAAGGTGTTCACAAACTTTCCCAATGCCGACAACCAGTTGCCGCTATTCAGCCACTGGTTGCAGGTGCCGTTGCAGCAGCTGCTCAACGGATATCAGTTCCCCAGCACAGCAGCTGACACCGCCAACCCGACGGCCGCCGGAATCGCGGACCCTTCAGCGGGTATCGGCCCGGGCGGTTCGGTGCCCGGCGCCCCGCTCGACGCGGTACCGGGCAGTCAGGCTCAACCGGGCTTCGGCTTCCCGGGCACCGCCTCCGGACCCGACGGGCAGAACTTGATGCCGTGGTCAGGGGTCAACGTTCAGCTCAACCCGCTCGGGCCGTTCGAACAGTGGTTTCAGAGCCTGGAGGCGCCGGTCAATCCGAACGGCTTCCAGCTGGTCGGCCCGGACGACGTATCCGAGGCCCTGAAGGCTTTGGCCGCAGGGGCGGTGGTGGACTTCGACCCGTTCTCCCCCGGCAGCCCGCTGTGCCCGGCGTTGTGCGACCAGCCTCCGTTCGCGCCGCCCTTCGGTCTCACCACGGCGGACCTGGTGCAGTCCATCCAAAACGTCGGGCCGCCCAGCCCGCTGATCAGCGAATGGCTCAGCCTCAACAGTTCAGGTCTGGCGAACGCGCCGACCCAAGACCAGATCGACGCCACCGTGGCCGGCCTGCAAACCGGGGTGCTCACGCTGAACCCGGGCACCGAGGCGCAGATCGTTGACTACCTCAACAGCATCAACCCCAACCTGGCCGAGCTTCTCGTCAATTCGGGGCTGATGACCGACCCGGGGTACCTGGGTCCCTGGACCGGAACCGGAGGCCCGGACAGCGGCGTCGACGTTCCCTCGGTACCAACGGAGTTGGGTGGGTGGAACCCGCTGCAGGTCTGGCCGGACCTGCTCGGCGTCGCCGACCCAACCGGGAATCTGTCGGGTGACCTCACCGACTTCTGGAGTTCGCTGTCGAGCATCTGGGACAGCTTCGGGCTGTAGGGGCTCGGGGCATCCCCCTGCCAACCCAGTTCCCAATGGTGCGGGCGGAGGGACTCGAACCCTCACGCTCTTTCGAGCAATGGCACCTAAAGCCATCATGTCTGCCAATTCCATCACGCCCGCGGACGCACGAATTCTACTGGGCCAGCCGATCGAAAAATCTGTCGGTGTTCCGAACTAACGTTTGGGCACAACGCGCGGAAAGGCCGGAACATCCGATCCACCGAGGAATTCGACGCTGTACAGCGACTCATCGCCTCGGGGCTCAGCGACTGCGCTATCGCTCGCCAGACCGCTGTTCCTCGGCGCACTGTGTGTCAATGGCGGCATGGCCCCAAGGTTCGGCACGCATCTGCTGGCCGCAGCCATGATTTCTCTCGCCTACCAGCAGCTGAATACTGCTACCTGCTCGGCCTGTACCTGGGCGATGGCTGTATCTCCCAATACGCCCGAGCATGCCGTCTCAGGATCACCCTCGATGCCAAGTACCCGCGAATCGTTGAGCGTTGCCGCAGCGCGATCGACGTACTGATGCCTGGTCAACGCGCCGCGGCATTTCATCGTTCCGATCATTGCATCGAGGTTTACCTGTACTCGAAACACTGGCCCTGCCTTTTCCCCCAGCACGGCCCCGGCAAGAAGCATCATCGGCCGATCCGGCTGGAAGCGTGGCAGCAAGCGCTCGTCGAGCAGGCGACCGAGGAGTTCATTCGCGGCCTCATCGACAGCGACGGCTGCCGGACGGTGGCCAATGACCGCGGTGTGCGAAGCGTCCGTTACCACTTCTCCAACCGCTCCGACGATATCCGCGGCCTGTTCTGTGCGGCGCTAGATCGTCTCGGGATTCCGTGGACGCAGAACAGCACGTACCAGATCGCCGTGTATCGCAAAGCCGCCACGGCGCGACTCGACGAGTTCGTCGGCCCGAAGGCCTGACGGCATTCCGCACCAAGCGCGGTACCGTCAAGGGGTGTCCACTACACGGCGTCGGAGACCTGCACTGGTCGTGCTGGTGATCGTCGCCGCCAGCTCGTGCCTGGGCCTGGGCTGGTGGCAGTGGAGCCGGTTCCAAGAGGTCAACGGCACCTTCCAGAATCTCGGCTACGCGCTGCAGTGGCCGTTGTTCGCCTGGTTCTGCGTGTACGCCTATCGCAAGTTCGTCCGCTACGAAGAAGAGCCGCCCGAACTGCACCCCGAAGACACGCTGACCGAGATACCCGCGGGGCTGCTGCCGGAACGGCCCGCGCCCGCCGCCCCCACCGATGACCCCGCGATGCGCGAGTACAACGCCTATTTGGCCGAGCTCTCCGAGAACGCCCGACAGAACAGGAACACCGCATGACCTCCTCCCCCGCCCAGGCCGCCCCCGTCGGGAAGATCCGCAGCGCGCTGCTGCCCTACCGGGTGATGGCGTGGGCAACGGGTGTCTGGCTGATCGCCCTGTGCTACGAGATCGTGATGCGCTACGTGGTCAAGGTGGACAACCCGCCGACCTGGATCGCCGTGGTGCACGGCTGGGTGTACTTCGCCTACCTGCTGGCCGCGTTCAACCTGGCGGTCAAGGTCCGCTGGCCCCTCGGCAAGACCGTCGGGGTGCTGCTGTCGGGCACCATTCCGCTGCTCGGCATCATCGTCGAGCACTTCCAGTCCCGAAACATCAAGGCCCAGTTCAACCTCTGAGCCCCGCGGCGTCGTTAGGCCAGCGAGCGCAGCGCCGGCAGCAGCAACTCCAGCGCCCGGCCGCGGTGCGACGCGGCGTCCTTTTCGGCCGGGCTCAACTGCGCGGCGGTGCGGTCGGTGCCCGCCGGGACAAACACCGGGTCGTAGCCGAATCCGCCGTCGCCGTGCGGTTCCCGGGCGATGTTGCCGACCCATTCGCCGCGCACCACCACCTCGTGTTCGGGGCCGGTGCCCCAGACCAGCGCGCACGCGGAGACGAACGCCGCGCCGCGCCGCTCGTCGGGCACGTCGCGCAGCTGCGCCAGCAACAGCGCGGTGTTGGCCGCGTCATCGCCGTGGCTGCCCGACCAGCGCGCCGACAGCACCCCCGGCATACCGTTGAGCGCAGCGACGGTCAAGCCCGAATCATCTGCGACACAAGGCAATCCGGTGGCAGCGTAACCGTCACGGGCTTTGGCCAGGGCGTTCTCTTCGAACGTCGCCGCGGTTTCCGGCGCTTCGGGATACGGCGGCACCTCATCCAGCGAAACCAGTTGTACGCCCGAGACTCCGGCGTGCTCCAGCACCCGGCTCAGTTCGGCCAGCTTCTTGCGGTTGCGGCTGGCGACCAGCAGTTGCGTCACCGGCGCGGTCAGCTGCCGAACGCCTTCTTCGGCGCCGGCCCCTCCGGCAGCACCCCCGGATACGGCAACGCCAGCGCTTCGCGCTGCACCACGAACAGCTTCTCGCAGGCGGCCAGCGCCGCGTCGAGCATCTTGTCCAGGGTCGAGCGCGGGAACGTCGCCCCCTCGCCAGTGCCCTGGATCTCCACCAGGGTTCCGGTGTCGGTGGCGACCACGTTCATGTCGACCTCGGCGCGCGAGTCCTCCTCATAGGGGAGGTCGACGCGGACCCGGCCGTCGACCACGCCGACGCTGACCGCTGAGATCGCGCACGACAACGGGCGCGGGTCCGACAACTTGCCTGCGGCCGACAGGTAGGTGACCGCATCGGCGAGCGCCACATAGGCACCGGTGATCGCCGCGGTACGGGTACCGCCGTCAGCCTGCAGGACGTCGCAGTCGATCGCGATGGTGTTCTCCCCCAGCGCGGCCAGGTCGATGCAGGCACGCAGCGAGCGACCCACCAGCCGACTGATCTCCTGAGTTCGCCCGCCGACTCGGCCCTTGACCGATTCGCGATCCGAGCGGGTGTGGGTGGCGGCCGGCAGCATGGCGTACTCGGCGGTCAGCCAACCGCGGCCGGAGCCCTTCCGCCAGCGCGGAACGCCTTCAGTGACGCTGGCCGTGCACATGACCCGGGTGTTGCCGAACTCGACCAGAACCGATCCGGCCGGGTTGGCGGTGAAGCCGCGGGTGATGACAACCGGGCGCAGCTCGTCGTCGAGGCGACCGTCTTCTCGTTTGGACACGCGGATAACCCTATCGGGGGGTGCGAAATGCTGTGTCAGGACCGCTTGATGTCGAACGACTCGTCGCACACCACGGCGTGCACCGGACCGTCGAACTCCGCCTTGGCCTCCCCGATCACGTCCTCGCGCGAAGTCCAGGGCGGGATGTGGGTCAGCAGCAGTTGTCCGACACCCGCGGCCGCGGCGATGCGCCCGGCCTCGGTTCCCGACAGGTGCAGGTTGGGCGGCCGGGTTGCGTCATGGGTCCACGACGCCTCGCACAAGAACACATCGGCGCCGCGCGCCAGCTCGATCACCGCATCGCAGAAGCCGGTGTCGGCGCTGTAAACCAGCGTCGCGCCGGACGGATCGATGATCCGCATGCCGTACGACTCGGTTGGATGCGCCACCAGTCCGGGCTGCACGCGCAACGCCCCGAACGTGACGGGCTCACCGTCCACCCAGGCGCGGACGTCGAAGATGTCGGTGATGTCGTCGATCTCGCCGCCGTAGGGCGAGGACGCCGCACCCATCCGCGACCAGGTGTCGCTGGGCCCGTAGAGCAGCCCCTTGTCGAACGGCTTGCTCGCCACCGATGGGTGGTAACGGCGCCAGACGAACAACCCGGGCAGATCCAGGCAGTGGTCGGCGTGCAAGTGCGACAACAGCACATGCACCGACCCCGGATCGACATGGCGTTGCAGGGCGCCGAGAACCCCACCTCCGAAGTCGATTACCAGCGGCGGCGAGTCCGGCGCCTGCAACAGGTATCCCGATGCCGGCGAGTCCGGACCCACCACACTGCCGGAGCAGCCCAGCACGGTCAGTCGCACGTTCCCTACTGTGCCATGTTCGCCGCGACCATGATGAAGACACCGGCGCTTTGCTCACTATTCGTCATCGAAATCACGGGCTAGCGCAATGGGGCGTGGCGGTGGACGGCTCCGACGCCGGTGATCGCCGGGCCCAGAAAGCGGGTCGCCAGTTCAGCGAATGCCTCCGGATCGCCGGTGGCTTCGAAGACCCGCGTCGCCGGAGCGGCCTCACGCGGGCGCAGCAAGTCGCGCTCGGTGAGCACCCGTAACAGTTCCTTGGCGGTCTCTTCGGCGCTGGACACCAGCGTCACCTGATCACCCATCGCGAGCTGGATCAATCCCGACAACAGCGGGTAGTGCGTGCAGCCCAACACCAGGGTGTCGACTCCCGCGCGTTGCAGCGGCTCCAGATAGCCCTCGGCCAGCCCCAGCACCTGACGGCCGCTGGTGATACCGCGCTCGACGAAGTCGACAAAGCGCGGGCAGGCCACCGCGGTGATATCGGTGTCACGAGCCGCCGCGAACGCATCCTGGTAGGCGTGACTGGCGATGGTTGCCTGCGTCCCGATCACCCCGATGCGGCCGTTGCGGGTGGTTGCTACCGCCCGGCGCACCGCCGGCAGGATCACCTCGACGACCGGCACGTCATAGCGTTCCCGCGCGTCGCGCAGGCACGCCGCCGAGGCGGTGTTGCAGGCGATCACCAACGCCTTGATGCCCCGCGAGACCAGGTCGTCCCCGATGGCCAGGGCGTGCGCACGGACCTCGGGGATGGTCAGCGGGCCGTAAGGACCGTTGCCGGTGTCGCCGACGTAGATGATGTCCTCGTCGGGCAGCTGGTCGATGATCGATCGGGCCACAGTCAGCCCGCCGACGCCGGAGTCGAAGATTCCGATCGGGCTCACGCACCCGCCCCCCGACGCAGTGTCCGGGCCTTACGCTCGGGAGCCGCCAGCCAGTAGGCGGCCAGCACGCCGGCGAGCGCCCCGCACAGGTGGCCCTGCCAGGACACCCCACCGCATACGTTCAGCACCGGCACCGCTCCCCACAGGATTCCGCCGTAGAGGAATAGCACTACGACGCCGACCAGGATCTGCCAGAGATGGCGAGTGAACCATCCGAACACCACCAAAAAGGCCAGCCAGCCGAAGATCAGGCCAGAGGCACCGATGTGGTCCGTCGGCCCGCACGACGACCCGACGTTGCCGATCAACCATGTCCCCAGTCCCCCGACAATCCACACGATGGCGGTGGCCAGCACAAACCGAGACAGCCCAGTCAAAGTCAACAAGAAGCCCAGCACCAGCGCGGGGCCGGTGTTGGCCAGCAGGTGCGCCCAGTTCGCGTGCAGCAGCGGCGCAAACAGCACCCCCCACAAGCCGTCGGTCTCCAGCGGCCGGATGCCGTTGCGGTCCAGCTGGTGACCGCCGACCTGATCGACGGCTTCGATCAGGTAGAGCAGCCCGACGAAAGCGATGATGGTGGCCCCGCCGGTGCGCCAGACGGACTTCTCTTCGGGTTGCGGTGCGGGTGCGGTTCCCCCGCGGGAAGTCACGCCCACCTCACGCCCTTCCCGATCGGTCACCGAGCCGCTCGGCGAATGCGCCCGGCACGGTGCCGCGGTAGGTCGGGATTCCGGCCACCGGATCAGCACACAACAAGCCCGACAGCACCGCTCGGGCCAGACAGTCCGCCGCGGCGGCACCGACCTCGGCAATCAGGCCCGTCTCCGGGGACATCGCGGCCGGTGTTCCCGGCAGCGGCGGAACCTCGACGGTCCCGGTCGATAAGGCGAACACCACGTCGCCGTCGACCGGAGTGTGCGAGGGCCGGATGGTGCGGGCCAGCCCGTCCTGCCCGGCGATCGCCACCCGGCGGCAGCCGGCCGGGCTCAGCGCGGCGTCGGTGGCCACCACGGCGATGGTGGTGTTGAGGGACATTGATTTGGGCTCCAGGCCGGCCAGGATCGCCAGCTGTTCGGACGGCGGTGCCGTCAGACCGAATTCTTCGATGAGCAGCGTCGACCAGGGCAACCCGGTGGTGGGATCGATGAGTTCACCGGTCGGATTCACCACGACCATGGCGCCCACGGTGACCACGTCGTCCCCGAGCTCCAGTGTCATCGATGCGGTGCCCACGCCACCCTTGAAGACCCCGGCCCGGGCCCCGGCGCCGGCACCGACGCTGCCCGACAACGGTTGCTGACCGTCGGGGCCGGCGGCCGCGGCCGCGGCGGCGTAGCCGAATTCTGCGGTGGGCCGGCAGTCCCAGCCGCCGACGGGCAGGTCGAAGATGACCGCGGCCGGCACGATCGGCACCACGCCGCCCTCCAGCGCCACACCCCGGCCCTGCTCCTCCAACCAGGTCATCACACCGTCGGCGGTCGCCAGTCCGTAGGCGCTGCCGCCAGAGAGCACCACGGCGTCCACCCAGCGCACGCTGTTGGCCGGGTCCAGCAGGTCGGTTTCGCGAGTGCCCGGTGCTCCACCGCGACCGTCGACGGCGCCGACCGTCCCGGGTGGCGCCAGCACGACGGTGACGCCGGTGGCCCAGCCGGAGCCAAGTGTCGCCTCCGGATCGATCCGCTGGTGGTGGCCCACCCGGATGCCGGCGACATCGGTGATCGAACCCATGCCTGTCATCGTCTGGGCCTTCCCATCAGCGCGACCACCAGGAATTCCTGCAGCACGGTGAGCCACTGATACACGTTGAGCTGTCCAGCCATTGGATCACCCGCGGACAACTGATCCGGGCCGTCGGGACCTATCTTGAGCACGGCTCCCAGCGCGAGGCGGATGTCGTTGACCGCGGCAATCCAGGCGTTGGCCTGCTCCTCGGTCAGCTCGAATCGACCGCCCTGTTCCGGAACAGTGGCCAGGACCTGTTGTGCCGCAACACGTTTCGCGTCGATGATGCCTGGTTCATGCAGACTGCGCAGCGCCGCGTTCAGGCCATCTGCGTCGATCGCGGAAACGTCCGCATCACCCTCCGGGCGATAGAAATCCGGCAGCAGCCGGCGTGTCGTGGCGTCTTCGGGTGTTCGAGTGTTGCCGGTTCGTATCCCGGTGATCCGTTCAAGTTCGTCTGGCGGAGAAGCAGCCTCGCGCGCGTCGAGCATCTCGACGATCGAGCCGACCAGATTCCGGAGCAGCGCGGCCTCGTGAAGGGCCAGCGCAGACCGGAAGCGGGGTCCGTCGTCGGTCTCGACCCGCTTCCATTTCTGCACGGTGAAGTCCGGTTCCCTTCGGTTGGGTCTCAGCGGTCCTGCTGCATGGTCGCCCACAAACCGGCGGCATGCAGCTTGGACACGTCGACTTCCATCGACTCACGGCTTCCCGCCGACACCACGGCCTTGCCCTCGTGGTGCACCTGCAGCATCAGCTTGGTCGCGTGCTGCTCGCTGTAGCCGAACAGCTTCTGAAAGATGTAGGTCACATAGGTCATCAAGTTGACCGGGTCGTCCCAGACGATGGTCACCCAGGGCGAAGCCGTCTCCTCGACCGGGTCGGCGTGCCGCTGTCCGGTGCCCTGCGGTTTCACCGGGGCGGACGTCGGTACTGACGTGGCCATACCGGTCAGGATACCGAGCCGAGGTGGGGTGCAGTCCAGTCGATACGGTTGGCGGGTGAACCACTCGGCCCAGGGCGGCGGACTGCTCACCGACAAGTACGAGCTGACCATGCTCGCCGCGGCGCTGCGCGACGGCACGGCGGCTCGACCGGCCGGCTTTGAAGTGTTCACGCGCCGCCTCCCCGAGGCACGCCGCTACGGGGTGGTGGCCGGCACCGGACGGTTCCTTCAGGCCCTGGCCGGGTTCACCTTCGACGACGCCGCGCTGAGCCTGCTCTCGGGGTTCCTTGATCGCCAGACCGTCAATTTCCTGGCGGATTTCCGCTTCCGCGGCGACATCGACGGCTACCCCGAAGGGGAGCTGTATTTCGCCGCGTCGCCAGTGCTCAACGTACAGGGCAGTTTCGCCGAGTGTGTCGTGCTGGAAACGCTGCTGCTGTCGATCTTCAATCACGACAGCGCGATCGCCTCGGCGGCCGCTCGCATGGTCAACGCCGCCGGCGGACGGCCCCTGATCGAGATGGGCTCACGTCGCACGCACGAGCAGGCCGCCGTGGCTGCGGCCCGGGCCGCCTACCTGGCGGGCTTTGCCGGAACCTCCAATCTGGCGGCACACCAGCGCTTCGGCGTGCCGGTGCTGGGCACCAGCGCGCACGCCTTCACGCTGTTGCATACCGGGCCCGACGGCGAGGTGGCGGCGTTTCGCGCCCAGGTCGCTGCGCAGGGTGTCGACACCACGCTGCTGGTGGACACTTACGACGTCACCACCGGGGTGGCCAACGCCGTCGCAGCGGCCGGCCCGGGGCTCGGCGCGGTGCGCATCGACTCCGGTGAGTTGGGGGTGTTGGCCCATCAGGTCCGTCACCAGCTGGACCGGCTGGGGGCCACCAACACCAAGATCGTGGTCTCCGGTGACCTCGACGAGTACGGCATCGCCGCGCTGCGGGCGGCGCCGGTGGACAGCTACGGCGTCGGCACCGCGCTGGTGACCGGCTCAGGAGTTCCCGCAGCCGGTTTCGTCTACAAACTGGTCGAAGTGGACGGCAAGCCGGTGTCCAAGCGCAGCACCGGCAAAGAGTCCCAAGGCGGACTCAAACAGGCGCTACGGGTCGCCCGCGAAAGCGGCATCGTCACCGACGAGGTCGTCTACCCGGCCGGGCACCCGCCGACGACGGACGCGCGGGCCCGGCCCTTGACCGTGCCACTGGTACGCGGCGGTGAGGTGGTGACCGACACCGGGGCGACGGCGCTGGCCGCGGCGCGCGAGCGCGTGGTGGCCGGCCTGCACAGCCTGCCCTGGGAGGGGCTCAAACTCGCGCACGGCGAGCCGGCGATCCCGACCCGGCTAGTTCCCGGCGGCGCCTGAGCGCGGTCCTACTTGCCGTTGCGTTCCCGGTGCTTGCACCCCGGCCAGCAGCACGGGCGCCGCTTGCCTTCCTCGAGTTCCTCACGAGTTCGCCGAATCCGGCGCTCGCGGGTGACCTGCTGCTTGGCGTCTTCGACCCAGCAGATGAACTCGTTGCGGGCCAAAGTCGTAATGCTCAGCCACGCCTCAAGTGCGGTGGGGCTGACCAACAGTCCGTCGCGCAGGTCTTCCGGTAGTTCGTGCACTGCGCCGCCTGGCAATCGCTGGCTGCTCATCGCCTCAGGGTAGCGGCCGTCGGTGGGAAAATGGTGGGGCGCGGGCGCCGGTGTGGCTACCGCCCGGTCCGCCGCCACGACCTGACGAATGCGCATGCGGATCCCAAAGCGGGCTACCGTGTGCACACCATGGCTGACCCGTCCGTATCCGAGCTGCTCGCCGCCGCGGTAGCCGCACTGGGTGGCAGCGAACGCGAGGGCCAGGTCCGTATGGCCGAGGCGGTGGCACGCTGTTTCGATACCGGCGAGCATCTGGCGGTGCAGGCCGGCACCGGTACCGGCAAGTCGCTGGCCTACCTGGTGCCGGCGATCGCGCGGGCGTTGGCCGACGAAAACCCGGTCGTGGTGTCGACCGCGACCATCGCACTGCAACGCCAGCTGGTGGACCGTGACCTGCCGCGGCTGGCCGGCGCCCTGGAAAAGGTGCTGCCCCGGCGCCCCACCTTCGCCCTGCTCAAGGGGCGACGGAATTACTTGTGCTTGAACAAGGTCCATACCGGCATCGCCGAAGAGTCCGACGCTGAGCCGCAGGCCGAGCTGTTCGATCCGTTCGCGGCAAGCGCACTGGGCCGCGACGTACAGCGGCTGACCGCGTGGGCTGAAGACACCGACACCGGTGACCGCGACGACCTCAAACCCGGTGTACCGGAACGGTCCTGGTCGCAAGTCAGCGTCTCGGCGCGGGAATGCGTGGGCGCCGTGCGCTGCCAATACGGCACGGACTGCTTTGCCGAGCGGGCCCGCGCCGTCGCTGCCGAGGCCGATGTCGTCGTCACCAACCACGCACTGCTGGCCATCGACGCCATCTCCGACACCACCGTGCTGCCCGAGCATCGTCTGCTGGTGATCGACGAAGCGCACGAACTCGCCGACCGGGTGACCTCGGTGGCCACCGCCGAGCTCAGCGCGACCATGCTCAGCGTCGCGGTGCGCCGCGTCGCGCGGTTGGTCTCCCCCGAATTGGTTCAGCGCCTCGATGCCGCATCGCTCACGTTCGGCTCGGCGATCCACGACGGCACGCCCGGCCGGATGGATCACCTCGACGACGAGCTGGCCACCTATCTGGCGGCCCTGCGTGATGCCGCCGGTGCGGCCCGCGCCGCGATTGACACCGCCCCCGCCGATCCCAAGGCCGCCGCGGCACGCAAGGAGTCGGTCGCCGCGCTGACCGAGATCGCCGACACCGCTTCCCGGATCCTGACCTCGTTCGAACCGGCGATCCCCGACCGCTACGACGTGGTCTGGCTCAGCCACGAGGACAACCGGGGCTCGGTGCGGGCCGTGCTGCGGGTGGCGCCGCTGTCGGTAGCCGGCCTGCTGCGCGAGCGGTTGTTCGCCCGCGCAACGACGGTGCTGACCTCGGCGACGCTGACGGTCGGCGGATCCTTCGACGCCATGGCCGGCGACTGGGGTCTGCGGCGCGGCGACGATCCCCAGGCCGCGCGCTGGCGGGGGCTTGATGTCGGCTCGCCGTTTGCGCACGCCAAGTCGGGCATCCTCTACATCGCGGCACATCTGCCGCCACCCGGGCGTGACGGCACCGGCACGGCCGAACAGCTCGATGAGATCACCGCCCTGATCACCGCGGCCGGCGGCCGCACCCTGGGCTTGTTTTCGTCGATGCGGGCGGCACGAGCCGCGGCCGAAGCGATGCGCGAGCGCCTCGACACCCCGGTGCTGTGCCAGGGCGACGACGCCACGGGCGCGCTGGTCGAGCAGTTCGCCGATGACGCCGAAACCTCGCTGTTCGGCACGCTGTCGCTGTGGCAGGGTGTCGACGTACCGGGACCGTCGCTGTCGCTGGTGCTCATCGACCGCATCCCGTTCCCGCGGCCCGACGATCCGCTGTTGACCGCCCGGCAGCGCGCCATCACCGCGCGCGGTGGCAACGGCTTCATGGCGGTGGCCGCCACCCACGCGGCTCTGCTGCTGGCCCAGGGCGCCGGCCGGCTGCTGCGCGGGACCGACGACCGGGGCGTGGTGGCGGTACTCGACTCCCGGATGGCCACCGCCCGTTACGCCGGATATCTGCGCGCCTCGCTGCCGCCGTTCTGGGGCACCACTGACGCCGCCAAAGTGCAACTAGCGCTGCAGCGGCTGCGCGGGGGCTAAGCCCACTATCGTGGTACCTCATGCGCCCTGCCCGCCGACGGCACCGTATTAATGCGGCGGCCCCAGCTTCGCCTCTCCTTCGTCGAGGCTCGCTGACCCGCCGGGTCCTCGTCACCTCCTGCACATTGGTGTTATTGCTGAGCGGTTGCGCCCGGATGCTCGACGGGGAACCCGTGTCGGTCTTCGCCGACCCCTTCCGGGTGGGTGGCTTGCAGGCGGTCGACGGCCCCACCGGGCTGCGCCCTGACGCCCCGCCGCCGACCCGGGAGGTCGACGGCACCGACGGCGGACGGATCGATCAGCTCGCCGCACAATCGGTCAGCGACCTCGAGGCGTTTTGGACCACGACCTATCCCAACACCTTCGACGGCGAGTTCAGGCCGGCGAAGTCACTGCTGTCTTGGGATCCGGCGCAGCTACGCGGAAAGTTCTGTGACAGCAGGACTTTCCTGCTGGTCAACGCTGCCTACTGCTACCTGGACAACACCATCGGCTGGGATCGCCGGCTGCTGCTGCCCGCACTGCGCAGCGCCTATGGCGACATGGCCATCACCATGGTGCTCGCGCACGAGTACGGCCACGCGATTGCCCGCACCGCCGGCATCACCAAGCGGCGTCAGACCCCGACACTGGTGGCCGAGCAGCAGGCCGACTGCTTGGCGGGTGTCTACTTGCGCTGGGTGGCTCAGGGGGATTCACCCCGCTTCACGCTGAGCACCGGCGACGGGCTCAATGGCGTGTTGGCCGCAATGCTGGCGCTGCGTGATCCGTTGCTCGGTCCAGACGAGTCGATCGGCAACAACGAGCATGGCTCGGCCTTCGAGCGGATCTCAGCGTTCCAGTTCGGGTTCACCGACGGCGCCGACTCGTGTAATGCCATCGACGCCAATGAGATCGAGCAGCGGCGCGGTGAACTACCCGTGCAACTGCAACAGGACGAGACCGGCGAGGTTCCGGTCAGCGAGGAATCGGTACGGCTGGTCGTCGACGCGATGAACATCGCGTTCATGCCGGACCAGCCACCGACACTCACCTTCGATGCCGCGGTCGCATCGTCATGCTCGGACGCTCGGCCCAGTCCACCGGTCTCGTACTGTCCGGACTCCAACACCATTGCGGTCGACCTGCCGGCCCTGCAGACCATGGGCACACCCAGCAAGGACCAGAAGTTGGCCACGCTGTCCGGTGACAACACCGCCTATTCGGCGCTGGTCTCGCGGTACCTGCAGCGCGTGCAGATCGAACACGGCGGGTTGGTGCTCGACAACGCCGCGGCCGCGCTGCGCACCGCGTGCCTGACCGGGGTGGCCACCACCCGGCTGTCCCAGGGCGTCACCACCTCCAACGGCGGCCGGATCGCATTGACCGCGGGCGATCTGGACGAGGCGGTCGCCGGGCTGCTGACCAACGGCCTGGCCGCCGGTGACATCAACGGCGAGTCGGTCCCGGCCGGCTTCTCGCGCATCGACGCCTACCGCACCGGGGTGCTCGGCGATTTCGATCGCTGTCTGGCCCGCTTCCCCTGAGGCTGTGTTCTCCGCGGGCAGGAAAGCCGTTCAGATTGCACTGAAGGTCGTAGATTTCGACGAATCGCAGCCCTGAGCGCAATCTCATCGACGGGAAAGCTCACGCTGCCCCTTACCGCAACTCTCAGGCCAAGGTCACCAGTCCCAGTTCGGCATCGCCGGACAGCAACGGATGGCACGGCAGCACCCGCACGGTGTAGCCCACCGCCCCGGCCACCGGTAGCCGACTGGTCGTGGAGAAGACTTCCGTGCCGTCAGCGTCGGTGTGGGCGTGTGACATCGCCACGGTGACCGGACCGAGCAGGGTGTCAGCGGAATCCACCCGGCCCAGCACCGCCTGCACCACCACCTCGTCGGGCCGCAACCCAGCCAGGCGTACCGAGGCGGTCAACGTCAACTCCGAGCCCAGCCAGGGGGCGTCGGGCAGCCCAGTGCTGTCGACGTCAGTGATCTGGATGTGCGGCCAGGCCGCTTCCGCTCGACGCCGGTAGCCGGCCAACTGACGTGCCGCACCGAAGGGCACCCCGTCGATCGGCTCGCAGGTCCGCTGCAAGGACTGTGCGGCCGGCGCATAACACTGCTGGACGTAGTCGTGCACCATCCGCGACGCCAGCACTTTCGGTCCCAGCGTCTGCAGGGTGTGGTGCACCATCTCCATCCAGCGCGACGGCACGCCGCTCTCGTCGCGCTCGTAGAACTTCGGCACCACCGATGACGCCAGCAGGTCATAGAGCGCCGCGGCTTCCAGATCGTCGCGCCGATTCTCGTCGGCGACGCCGTCCGCGGTGGGAATCGCCCAGCCGTTCTGCCCATCGAACCACTCGTCCCACCAGCCGTCGCGAATCGACAGGTTCAGCCCGCCGTTGAGCGCGCTCTTCATCCCCGAGGTACCGCAGGCCTCCAACGGGCGCAGCGGATTGTTCAGCCAGACATCGCATCCGGCGTAGAGCCGACGCGCCATCGACATATCGTAGTCGGGCAGGAACGCGATGCGGTGCCGTACCTCAGGGCGGTCGGCGAACCGCACCACCTGCTGAATCAGCGCCTTTCCGTCTTCGTCGGCCGGATGGGACTTGCCGGCGACGATCAACTGGATGGGGCGCTGCTCATCGAGCAGCAGTTGCTCCAATCGGTCGGGATCACGCAGCATCAGCGTCAGCCGCTTGTAGGTCGGCACCCGCCGGGCGAAGCCAATGGTCAGCACGTCCGGGTCGAATGCCGAAGCGATCCAGCCCAACTCGGCCTCTGAAGAACCGCGTTCCAGCCCGGACTTCAGCAGTCGCAACCGGACCTCGTCGACGAGCAGTGCCCGCAGCTGCGAGCGGATGGACCACAGGGTGACGGGATCGACCTGCTGCAGGCGTTGCCAGGCGGCGGGCTCGCTGAACGAGTCGGGAGCGGCCACGTCGCGACTGAGCTGCAGCCACGGCGGCGCCGCCCAACTCGGCGCGTGCACGCCGTTGGTGATCGACCCGATCGGCACCTCGTCGCCGTCGAACCCGGGCCACAGATCGTTGAACATGACCCGGCTGACCCGACCGTGCAACCGAGAGACGCCATTGGCGCGCTGCGCCAGCCGCAGCCCCATGTGGGCCATGTTGAACATGCCGGGATCGGGTTCCACGCCCAGTTCCATGATCCGCTCGGTGGGCACCCCGGCGACCAGAGCATCACCGCTGTCATCGAAATAGCGGCAGACCATGTCGGCGGGAAACCGATCGATTCCGGCCGGCACCGGGGTGTGGGTGGTGAACACCGTCGCCGAACGGACCACCGCCAGCGCGGTGTCGAAATCCAGACCCTGCTCGGCCATCAGCTCGCGGATGCGTTCGATGCCGAGGAAGCCCGCGTGCCCCTCGTTCATGTGAAAGACCTCGGGCGCGGGCATGTTCTGCAGACGGGTGAATTCGCGGATCGCCCGCACACCGCCGATTCCAGCCAGAATCTCCTGACGGATCCGGTGCTCCTGGTCCCCGCCGTACAGCCGGTCGGTGATCCCGCGCAGCTGGTGTGGGTTCTCACCGATATCGGAATCCAGCAGCAGCAACGGCACACGGCCCACCTGCGCGACCCAGATCCGGGCCCGCAACCGGCCGGCGCCGGGCAGCGCCACGTCGATCAGCACCGGTCGGCTGTCGGTATCGACGAGCAGTCGCAGCGGCAGCCCCTGCGGGTCCAGTGCCGGATAGGTTTCGCGCTGCCAGCCGTCGGCGGTCAGCGCTTGACGGAAATATCCGGACCGGTAGTACAGGCCCACTGCGATCAGCGGCACGCCGAGGTCCGACGCCGACTTGAGGTGATCCCCGGCCAGGATCCCCAGACCGCCCGAGTAGTTGGGCAGAGCTTCGGCGACACCGAATTCCATCGAGAAGTACGCGACCGCCGTCGGCAGCGCCGCCCCGTCCTCCTGCTGGCGCTGGTACCACCTCGGCAGCGTCAGGTATGCCGTGAGATCGGCAGACAGCGCATCGAGCCGGGCGGTGAACTCCGGGTCGGCGGCCAGCTCTTCGAGCCGCGCGGGACTGACCGCCCCCAGCAGCGCAACCGGGTCGCGCGCGCACCCGTCCCACAATTCGGGGTCGATGGCGGCGAAGAGTTCCTGAGTCGGCTGCTCCCATGACCAGCGGAGGTTCATCGACAGCTGCTCGAGTGCCAGCAGCCTCTCGGGAAGGTGGGCGCGAACGGTGAACCGGCGGAGGGCCTTCACGCCTCACCACCTTACCGAAGCGGAGCCTGACGAACAGACCTGACGATTCGGTTGCGAACACCTCGCTTGATTCCGGTAGACGTCACTGGACAGCTACCGTGGGCGCATACAGCCCAACGACGAAGGAGTGTGGTGGCTGGCCGAGTCGAGGTCGACGATGTCGAGCCGGTCGTCTCGTGCGGCCGTTACCCGGCCAAGGCGGTGGTCGGTGAGACCGTACCGGTCAAGGCCACCGTCTGGCGTGAAGGCCACGAAGCCGTCGCGGCGACGTTGGTGGTGCGCTACGTGGGGCGCCGCTATCCGCTGCCCGGTGATTCCCCACCGGCCGCCGCGGGCTCAGCACTGCAGCTGCCCATGCACACCGGGTTCGACGCCTACGTCTTCCACGGTGCCTTCACCCCCGACGCAGTCGGCCTGTGGACGTTCCGCGTCGAGGGCTGGGGGGATCCGTTGCAGAGCTGGCGGCACGCGGTGACCGCCAAATTGGACGCCGGCCAAGCCGCGGCCGAACTGTCCAACGACCTGGTGATCGGCGCCGAGTTGTTCGACCGCGCCGCGGCCGGGGTACCGACCGCACTACGTAAACCGGTGCTGGCGGCGGCCGCGGCGTTGCGCGCTTCAGGCGATCCGGTGTCGCGAGCGGCGCCGGCACTGTCCTCCGAGCTCGACGAGCTGCTGACCCGCTACCCGCTGCGTGAGCTGGTCACCGCCGGCGTCGAGCACCAGGTGTGGGTGGATCGGCCGCTGGCACGAGGCGGCGCGTGGTACGAGATGTTCCCCCGCTCGACCGGCGGCTGGGACGCCGAGGGACGTCCCGTGCACGGTACGTTCGCCACGGCAGCCGCGGCACTGCCCCGGATCGCGGCGATGGGCTTCGATGTGGTGTACCTGCCGCCAGTTCACCCCATCGGGCGAGTACACCGCAAGGGCCGCAACAACTCCGCGACCGCCCAACCCGGCGACGTGGGTTCGCCGTGGGCCATCGGCAGCGCCGAGGGCGGCCACGACGCGGTACATCCGGCACTGGGCGACATCGGTGACTTCGACGACTTCGTCGCCGCGGCCCACCGGCTCGACCTGGAGGTTGCCCTGGACCTGGCGCTGCAGTGCGCACCCGATCATCCGTGGGCCACCCAGCACCGGGAATGGTTCACCGAACTGCCCGATGGCACCATCGCCTACGCGGAGAACCCGCCGAAGAAGTACCAGGACATCTACCCGCTGAATTTCGACAACGATCCGGCCGGCCTGTACGCGGAGGTGCTGCGGGTGGTCCGATTCTGGATGGACCACGGGGTGAGGATCTTTCGGGTGGACAACCCGCACACCAAGCCCCCGGACTTCTGGCTGTGGTTGATCGCCGCCGTCAAGAATATCGACCCGGATGTGCTGTTCCTGTCCGAGGCGTTCACCCCGCCGGCGCGCCAGTACGGCCTGGCCAAGCTGGGATTCACCCAGTCCTACTCCTACTTCACCTGGCGGACAACGAAATCCGAGCTCACCGAGTTCGGACGGCAGATCGCCGAACTCGCCGACTTCCGCCGGCCGAACCTGTTCGTCAACACCCCTGACATCCTGCACGCCAGCCTGCAACACGGCGGCCCCGGGATGTTCGCCATCCGCGCAGTTCTGGCGGCGACACTGGGTCCGGCGTGGGGCGTCTACTCCGGATTCGAGTTGTTCGAGGACCGTGCGGTCCATGAAGGCAGCGAGGAGTACCTCGATTCGGAGAAATACGAACTTCGGCCCCGCGACTTCGCCGGCGCCATCGCCGAAGGCCGCTCCCTAGAACC
Source organism: Mycobacterium sp. UM_WGJ (assembly GCF_000455125.1). GTDB lineage: Bacteria > Actinomycetota > Actinomycetes > Mycobacteriales > Mycobacteriaceae > Mycobacterium. Next base: position 15,223 of record NZ_AUWR01000062.1, on the reverse strand, counting down.
GTTCATCGCGCGGCTCAACGAGATTCGCCGACTGCACCCGGCGTTCAACCAGCTGCGCACCGTGCACTTCCACCATGTCGACAACGACGCGCTGCTGGCCTACAGCAAGTTCGACCCGGCCACCGGCGACACCGTGCTGGTGGTGGTCACGCTGAACCCGTTCGGCGCCGAGCAGGCGACACTACACCTGGACATGTGGGCGCTGGGAATGCCTGACTACCAACGCTTCTGGGTACGTGATCAGATCAGCGGCGAGGACTACAACTGGGGCCAGGACAACTATGTGCGCTTGGACCCGGCACACGCGGTCGCCCACATCGTCACCATGCCGCCGATCAACGCCGGTGCCCGAACCGAGATGCTGCGCCGCTGATGAGCACCGTGACCCCACACCTGGCACCCCACCCTGCCGACCTGGCTCGGCTACGTGCCGGTGAACACCACGATCCGCACTCCGTCCTGGGCGCTCACGAGTACGGCAAAACCACCGTCATCCGGGCGTTGCGCCCACGCGCTCGGCGCGTGGTGGTGCTCGTCGGTACCGAGCGCTTCACCATGCGCGACCTGGGCTCCGGGTTGTTCGCCGCTGCCCTGCCGTTCACCGACCTCATCGACTACCGCCTGGAGGTGCACTATCCGGAGACGGCCGAGTTCGCCGAACCCACCGGGGTGCACACGGTCGCCGACGGGTATCGATTCGCCCCGACCCTGGGCGATTTCGACCTGTACCTGTTCGCCGAAGGACGCCACGAACGTCTCTGGCAAGTGATGGGGGCTCAGCACCGCAGCTTCACCACTCCCGACGGCGAGGTGTCCGGCGTGTCCTTCGCGGTGTGGGCACCCAACGCCACCGGGGTGAGCCTGATCGGCGACTTCAACGGCTGGACCGGCGACGACGCCCCGCTGCGGTCACTGGGCTCTTCGGGGATCTGGGAACTGTTCTGGCCGGACTTCCCCACCGCCGGCCTCTACAAATTCCGTATCCACGGGGCCGACGGCGCCGTCACCGAGCGCGCCGATCCGTTCGCCTACGCCACCGAGGTGCCACCGCGCACCGCATCGATGGTGACGTTCAGCGACTACACCTGGAACGACGCGGACTGGATGGCCCAGCGCTGCAAGCGCGACCCGGTGAGCGAGCCGATGAGCACCTACGAGGTCCATCTGGGCTCTTGGCGACCCGGGCTCAGCTACCGCCAGTTGGCCGTCGAACTGACCGAATACGTTGTCCAGCAGGGCTTCACCCACGTCGAACTGCTGCCGGTGGCAGAGCACCCGTTCGGTGGGTCTTGGGGATACCAGGTGACGTCGTATTACGCCCCGACCGCGCGCTTCGGCACCCCCGACGACTTTCGGGCACTGGTCGACGCGCTGCACGGGGCCGGCATCGGCGTCATCGTGGACTGGGTGCCGGCGCATTTCCCCAAGGACGACTGGGCGCTGGGCCGATTCGATGGGACCCCGCTCTACGAGCACTCCGATCCGCATCGCGGGGAGCAACTCGACTGGGGCACCTACGTGTTCGACTTCGGCCGCCCGGAGGTACGCAACTTCCTGGTCGCCAACGCGCTGTACTGGCTGACCGAGTTCCACGTGGACGGGCTGCGGGTGGATGCCGTCGCATCGATGCTCTACCTGGACTATTCGCGTCCGCACGGCGGATGGACCCCCAACATCCACGGCGGCCGAGAGAACCTGGAGGCGGTGCAGTTCCTGCAGGAGCTGAACGCGACCACCCACCGGGTCGCGCCGGGCATCGTGACCATCGCCGAGGAGTCCACCTCCTGGCCGGGAGTCACCCGCGACACCAGCCTTGGCGGACTGGGTTTTTCAATGAAGTGGAACATGGGCTGGATGCACGACACCCTGGCCTACCTCGGCCACGATCCGGTGCACCGCAGCTACCACCACCACAACATGACGTTCTCGATGCTCTACGCATTCAGCGAGAACTACGTGCTGCCGGTCAGCCATGACGAGGTGGTGCACGGCAAGGGCACGCTGTGGTCCAGGATGCCCGGCGACGACCACCACAGGGCCGCCGGTCTGCGCGCCCTGCTGGCCTACCAGTGGGCGCATCCCGGCAAGCAATTGCTGTTCATGGGCCAGGAGTTCGGCCAGCGCGCCGAGTGGTGCAACGAGCGCGGCGTCGACTGGTTTCAGCTCGACCCCCGGATCGAGCCTGACGGCTACTCCCCCGGCATTCTGCGGCTGGTCAGTGACCTCAACGCCCATTACCGCGCCCTGCCCGCCCTGTGGACCCAGGATGCCGACCCGCGGGGCTACTCCTGGATCGACGCCAACGACTCGGCCAACAACGTGCTGAGCTTCCTGCGCTACGGCACCGACGGTTCGGTGCTGGCCTGCGTATTCAACTTCGCCGGGGTCACCCACGCCGATTACCACCTGGGGTTGCCCCGGGCGGGCCGCTGGCGTGAGGTGCTCAACACCGATGCGGTCGGCTACCGCGGCTGGGGCGAGGGCAACTTAGGCGGCGTCGAGGCCACCGATGAACCGTGGCACGGCCGGCCGGCCTCGGCGGTGCTGGTGTTACCCGCCTTGTCGGCGGTGTGGCTGGCACCCGAGTAGCGCCGAGCGGGCCATAACGCGGGCTCAGTAGAGCGCGTTGGCCAGATTGCGCCGTCCGGCGACGACCTCCGGATCGGCGGGGTCGAACAGCTCGAACAGTTCCACCAGCCGGGTCCGCACCGCGGCCCGCTCGTCACCGGCGGTCCGTCGCACCAGCGCGATCAGCCGGTCGAACGCCGCGGTGACGTCCTGGTTGAGGATCTGCACGTCCGCGGCTGCGAAGGCGGCCTCGATGTTGCCCGGGTCGGCGTCGGCCTGCGCCGGCGCATCGGGTTGCCGCCCGGTCGCGCGCTCCAGGAAGGTGAGCTGGCGCAGCGCCCCCTTGGCCTCGACGTGGTTGGGGTCGGTGTCCAGCAACGCCTGGTAAGAGGCTCGCGCCGCTTGGAAGTCACCGGCATCGAGGTGGTCGCGGGCCTGCGCCAGCACCGGGTCCACCTGCTCGGGCTGCTCAGCGTCGCCGCCGCCGGCGAGCTTGCCCGCGGTGGCCGACACCAGCGAGTCCACCCAGCGGCGCAGCTGGTCCGGCGGCTGGGACCCCTGAAAACTGGTGATCGGTTGTCCGGCGGCCAGCGCCACCACGGTCGGCACCGCGTCCACCCCGAACACCTGCGCCACCCGCGGGGCCACGTCGACATTGACGGTTGCCAGCGCCCACTTGGGTGCGCCGTCGGCGTTGTCGTCTTGGGCCAGCGCCGCCAGGGTGTCGGCCAGCTGAATGCAGGCTTCGCTGCGCGGTGACCACAGCAGCACCACCACCGGCACTTGATTGGACCGGACCAGCACCTCGTCTTCGAAGTTGGCCTCGGTGATCTCGGTGGCACCAGGGGGAGCCGGGGCCTTCGCGGCGGTGGCGCCGGATTGAGCCGGCTTCTTCAGGCCGGACAAATCCACTGCTCCGGCCAACGCCGGGCCGATCGGGGGTCGAGGACGAGTCACGCCGTCAAGTCTGTCACGTCGTCCCCGCTGCGCCGCCGACGGCCGCTTTCGCCCACAACCACCGCGCTATGACCAAGATCACACCCGGGTGTCGCGGCGCCGAAACAGCCCGCGCCAGCAACCTACGCAACCGTAGGGAAGCCGTTACCCCGCGCGCAGGATCAGCGCGTCGCCCTGGCCGCCGGCACCGCACAGCGCGGCCACCGCATAGCCCGAACCGCGCCGCTTGAGCTCCAGGGCGGCGTGCAAGGTGATCCGCGCCCCGGACATCCCGATCGGGTGCCCCACCGCGATCGCGCCGCCGTGCACATTGACGACGTCGCCGTTCAGCCCCAGCTCCCGGGTCGAAGCCAGCGACACCGCGGCAAAGGCCTCGTTGATCTCCACCACGTCGAGTTGGTCGACCGAGATCCCCTCGCGCTCGACCGCCTTCTTGATGGCGTTGGCCGGCTGGGACTGCAGGGTCGAATCCGGCCCGGCCACCACGCCGTGGGCGCCGATCTCACACAGCCAGTCCAGACCCAACTCTTGCGCCTTCGCCTTGCTCATCACGACCACCGCGGCGGCGCCGTCGGAGATCTGCGACGACGAGCCCGCGGTGATGGTGCCGTCCTTGCGGAACGCCGGCTTGAGCCCGGACAGCGACTCGGCGGTGGTGTTGGCCCGGATGCCCTCGTCCTCGGTGAACTCCAGCGGATCCCCTTTACGCTGCGGGATCTTCACCGGCACCACCTCGTCGGCGAAAACGCCGTCCTTCCAGGCAGCCGCGGCCCTGCGGTGCGACTCGGCCGCAAACTCGTCCTGCTCAGCGCGCGTGAACTTGTCCTCGTCGTTGCGCTGCTCGGTGAGCGCACCCATCGGCTGGTCGGTGAAAACGTCGTGCAGGCCGTCGTAGGCGAGGTGGTCGCGCACCGTCACATCGCCGTACTTGTAGCCCGACCGGCTGTCCAGCAGCAGGTGCGGTGCCTTGCTCATGGACTCCTGGCCGCCGGCCACCACCACATCGAACTCGCCGGCGCGAATGAGCTGGTCAGCCATGGCGATGGCGTTGATTCCCGACAGACACATCTTGTTGATGGTCAGTGTCGGCACATCCCAGCCGATGCCCGCGCCCACCGCCGCCTGCCGAGCCGGCATCTGGCCGGCCCCCGCGGTCAGCACCTGGCCCATGATCACGTACTGCACCAGCGATGCCGGTACCTGCGCCTTCTCCAGCGCCCCCGCAATGGCCACAGCACCCAGGTCGCTGCCGGAGAAATCCTTCAGCGAACCCATCAACCGGCCGATCGGGGTCCGAGCCCCAGCAACGATCACCGATGTCGTCATGACTACCTCCCGGGCGGGTCTGAAAGGCCGATCTTTCCGGTCGGCGCAGCACGATGTTTCCGCCCAGGTTACCGTTACGTTATGACCACCGAATCCGTCGCTGAACCTTGTGAGGTACGCCCCGCCCTGGCCTCGGCCTTGGTGACGGCGGTCGACCACGTCGGTATCGCGGTCCCGGACCTGGAAGTGGCCAAGAAGTGGTACCACGACAAGCTCGGGATGATCGTGCTGCACGAGGAGACCAACGAGGAGCAGGGCATCGTCGAGGCGATGCTTGCGGTGCGCGGCGCCCCCGTCGGCAGCGCACAGATTCAGCTGATGGCCCCGATCGACGAGTCCTCGACGATCGCGAAGTTCCTGGACAAGCGCGGCCCCGGTCTGCAGCAGCTGGCCTACCGGACCAGTGATATCGACGCGCTCTCCGAGCGGCTGCGTGAGCAGGGTGTCCGGCTTCTCTATGAGGCACCGCGGCGTGGCACGTCGAACTCGCGGATCAATTTCATCCACCCCAAGGACGCCGGCGGCGTGCTGGTCGAGCTGGTCGAGCCGGCCGCGAACGCCGAAGCGCACTGAGCGACTAGGACCACTTCCGGGTCGGACTCCGGTTGCTGCTGTTCGCCCAACACGGCGTGTGCCAGTGCCGCCGATCCTCGTCCGCCGAACCGCCGTGCCCGGCCGGCCACACCACCACATGGGCGATTCCGCAACGGATTTCATGGTCGCAACCCGGGCAACGGTAGACCTTGAGGGCGCGCGAGCCCGCAATCGGCACGACGATGTAGTCGTAGCCGTCGGGGCCGGTCTCCACGCGTTGGTGCAGCGGCAATGGCCCTAACGGCTGTTGCCGACGCGAGGAACTGCGACGACGAGCCATACCGACCAGCCTAATGACCCAGCATCAGGCCAGTTTGGACAGTGCGGCCGCCGCGTCGTAGCCGGTGAAGCCGTCCAGCTCGCCGTCGCGGAGGCGATTCACCCAGTTCGGGTCGGCCAGCAGCGCGCGCCCGATCGCGACAATGTCGAATTCGCCGGCCTCGAACTGCTCCACCACCCGGTCGATGGGAGCCGGCGCAATCACCTGCCCCCGCTTCTCGCTGCGGAACTGGGTCTCCAATCCGACCGATCCCACCGCGATGACCGGTTTTCCGGTGACCTTTTTGGTCCACCCGGCGAGGCTCAAATCACTGTCATGTTCCGGGAATCCGGGCCCGTAGTACCTGCGCGTCGACGGATGCAGTGCGTCCACGCCCGCCTCGACCAGCGGCGCCAGCAGTTCCTGAAGCTGCGACGGATCATCGGCGATGGTCGCCGCGTAGTCCACGCCCTTCCATTGCGAGAAACGGAAGAGGATCGGATAGTCCGGGCCGACCGCCGCACGGACGGCCGCGACCACTTCAGCTGGGAACCGGGTGCGCGCTGCCAGTGATCCGCCGTAGCCGTCGGTGCGCAAGTTGGTGCGCTCCCAGAAGAATTCGTCCAACAGGTAGCCGTGGGCGCCGTGGATCTCGACCGCATCGAAGCCGATGTCGCGGGCGGTGGCGGCACTGTCGGCGTACTGCTGGGCGATCTCTGCGAGCTCGTCGGAGTGCAACGCGCGGCCACGCGGCTCACCGTGGCCGTCGACGCCCGACGGGCCGACGGGCTGGACCCCGTCGTCGTCGCGGCGCTCCACCCCCTGATGCCATAGCTGGGCGGCGATCGTGGACCCCTCGGCATGGACGCTGTCGACCACGCGAGTCCACCCGGCGAGCACCTCATCGCCGGCGATCGTCGGCACGCTGGCCGGGAATCCCGCGGCCGGGTCGGGCAGCCGGATGCCCTCGGTGATGATCAGTCCGACGCCGCCCGCCGCCCGCCGCCGGTAATACTGCGCCACGTCTTCGCCAGGAATACCGTTCGGCGAGGCCTGACGAGTCATCGGCGCCATGGCGAACCGATTGGGCACGGTCAGCGAGCGCAGTGTCAGGGGCTGGAAAAGGCCCTGGAATCGGGGGGTGACTGCCATGACGGGCTGCAACGCCACGCCGTCTGCTTGTATTCCGGCGGGCAGATCAGAAAAGCCGGTATTCATCGCTGGTCATACCGCGCATCGCGTCATAATCCAGTGTCAGGCAACGAATGCCGCGGTCGGTGGCCAGGGTGCGGGCCTGGGGCTTGATCTGCTGGGCGGCGAATACTCCGCTGACCGGCGCCAGCAGGCTGTCGCGGTTGAGCAGTTCCAGATAACGCGTGAGCTGTTCCACACCGTCGATCTCCCCGCGCCGTTTGATCTCCACGGCGACCGCTCGGCCGTGTTCGTCGCGGCACAAGAGGTCCACCGGGCCGATGGCGGTCATGTACTCCCGCCGCACCAGTGAGTAGCCCTCGCCGAGCAGCTCGACGTGCTCGGCGAGCAGCGCCTGCAGTTGCGCCTCGACGCCGTCTTTCACCAGACCGGGGTCAACACCGAGCTCGTGGCTGGAGTCGTGCTCGATGTCCTCGATGGTGATACGGAGCTGATCGCCGCTCTTGTTCGCCACCACCCACACCGGCAGCTCACCACCGACCTCCTCAGTGAGCCGACACGGTGGACTCATCCAGTTCAGTGGTTTGTAGGCACGGTCGTCGGCATGCACGCTGACCGAGCCGTCGGCCTTCAACAGCAGCAGTCGCCGGGCAGAGGGCAGGTGCGCGGTGAGCCTGCCGACGTAGTCGACGGTGCACTGGGCGATCACTAGTCGCATCCGATCCACCTTAAGGGCAGCGCTGAGCAATTATTCTTACGCCACGATGAAGCCGCCGAAGACAACCGCACAACGCCTGGGCCGAGCGCTGGAGATGCTCACCCGTCAGAGCGGTCGCCTGCCCGAGACACCGGAATACGGCTCCTGGCTGCTGGGCCAGGTGTCCGAAAGCCAGTACCTAAGGCGGATTCGCATCCAGTTCATCCTGACCGTCGTCATGGTGGGCACGAATCTGCTGGGCGTCGCCGTGGACGTGCTGCTGGTGACGGTGGCGTTCCCGGTTCCCAGCGTGTTCCACGACGCCCCGGCGTGGCTCACATTCGGGCTGGTGCCGGCCTACGTGGTGGCCGCGCTGATCGGCGGGACCTACGTGATCACCCGGCGCACCATCAAGAAATTGCGTTGGGCCATCAAGGAACAGCGGCCGACGCCCGAGGACGAACGCAACGCCTTCCTGACCCCGTGGCGGGTGGCGCAGGTCGTGCTGGCGCTATGGGGCGTCGCGACGGTGATGTTCACCGTGCTCTACGGATTGGCCGACAGGATCTTCATCCCGATCATCGGGTTCACCATGAGCGTCTGCGGCATCCTGGTGGCCACCGCCTGCTACCTGTTCACCGAGTTCGCCTTGCGGCCGGTGGCCGCCCAGGCGCTCGCCGCCGGCCCACCTCCGCGGCGGATCCTGTCCGGGATCATGGGCCGGACGATGCTGGTCTGGTTTCTCACCTCAGGTGTGCCGATCATGGGTATCGCGCTAGCGGCCTTTTTCGCTGTGGTGCTCAAGAATCTGACGTTGACCCAGTTCGGGGTCGCCGTTCTGACCGCCTCGGTGACGACGCTGATCTTCGGCTTCCTGCTGATGTTGATTCTGTCCTGGCTCACCGCGACCCCGGTCCGGGTGGTGCGCGCCGCTCTGAAGCGCGTCGAGCAGGGCAATCTGCAAGGTGACCTCGTGGTGTTCGACGGAACCGAACTCGGCGAGCTCCAGAGCGGTTTCAACGCGATGGTGCACGGCCTGCGCGAGCGCGAGCGGGTGCGCGATCTGTTCGGCCGCCACGTCGGGCGCGAGGTGGCGGCCGCCGCGGAACGCGATCAAATCCAGCTTGGCGGCGAAGAGCGCCACGTCGCAGTGATTTTCGTCGACATCGTCGGCTCGACACAGATCGTGACAGCCAAGCCCGCGACCGAAGTCGTCAGTCTGTTGAACCGATTCTTTGCCGTTGTCGTCGATGAGGTCGACCGCCACCAGGGCCTGATCAACAAGTTCGAGGGCGACGCCACGCTGGCGATCTTCGGCGCCCCCAACCACCTCGACCAGCCCGAGGATGAGGCCCTGGCCGCGGCCCGGGGCATCCTGTACCGCCTGGCCGAGGAAGTGCCCGAGATCCGCGCCGGTATCGGCGTGGCCGCGGGACAGGTGGTTGCTGGAAACGTCGGCGCCAAGGAGCGGTTCGAGTACACCGTGATCGGCGAGCCGGTCAACGAGGCCGCCCGGTTGTGTGAATTGGCCAAAACCCAACGCGTGCAGCTATTGACCACCGCGAGAACCATGTACGCGGCCAGCGTCAGCGAGCAGGCCCACTGGGTCGTGGGTGAGTCGATCGTGTTGCGCGGCTACGAGCAGCCCACCGTGCTCGCCAGCCCGCTATAGCTCCGGCTACTCTGCCCACGTCTCGGTTGCCGCCAGCGCATCCTCGACCGTGGCGAACACCAGCCCGGCATGGCCCGCCGGATCGGGCGTCACCGATCCGTTGGGATCGACGAGCAGACCCTGCTTGTCCAGTGCCCGCAACTCCTCGGAGAGCCCCGCAAGCAGGCCTCGCGCCGGCTCGCTGATCGTGTGCAGCCGCGAGACGTCGAGGATGGCGGTGTCGAACTCCCCACATTCGCGGGTCGCGGTGCGAGCCACCTGTTCGGCTCCGGCGAACAGAAGATCACCGTGCACCTCGTAGACCCGAATGCCCGGACGTGGGGTGTACACCCCACGGATCGCCGAATGCGCTTCACTGCTCACCGTCAGGAAGTGCAGGCCGAGCTGTTGGGACAGGCTGCGGCACACCAGCATCCCGCGCACGCTGTTGCCCCTGACGTCGATCCGCGGGGAATAGACGCCGATACCGAGCTGTCCGGGCAGCACCGCCACGATGCCGCCGGCCACACCGCTCTTGGCCGGCATCCCGACCGCACTGACCCACGCACCGGCGGCGTCGTACATGCCGCAGGTCACCATCACCGACAGGGTTCGCCGTACCACCGTGGCATCGGTCACCTGCCGCCCGGTCAGGGGGTTGAGACCGCCGCGGGCCAGCGTCGCGGCCATCCGAGCCAGGTCGGTGCTGGTGACCTTCAGCGAACACTGGCGGATATAGAGATCCAGGGCATCGTCGGGGTCGGCGCCCAGTGCGCCGAAACTCTCCAGCAGATAGGCGATCCCACGATTGCGACTGCCGCTGGCTCGCTCGGACTGATATACGCCGTCGTCAAACTCCAGGCTGCGTCCGGCGCAGGCGCTGAAGAAATCCCGGACGAGATCGAACCGGTCTTCAATGGTCTTCCCGGGTATCAGGGAGCAGGCCACGATCGCCCCAGCATTGATCATCGGGTTCTTCGGCACATTGGTGACCTGGTCCACGCTGATCTTGTTGAAGCCCTCACCGGAGGGCTCCACGCCGATCCGCGCGTCGACCTCCGTCTGCCCCAGCTGATCGAGTGCAAGCGCGTAGGTGAACGGCTTGGATATCGACTGCATGGTGAACGGCACCTCGGCATCGCCGCATTCGTAGACGTAGCCGTCCGACGACGACAGCGCCAGGCCGTACTTCGTCGGGTCGACCTGGGCGAGCTCGGGGATATAGCTGGCCAGGGCACCATGGTTGGCGCCGGCATGCTCGGCGAGGATCCCGTCCAAGTACTGCTGCACCAGCGCCGCCACGAACCGATGCTAGCCCCCGCCACGGCGCACGGCCCGGCACTGCGCTGTCGTTTTTCCGCTAGTGTCGCCGGCCGCATCGTGCCATCGTTGAAGGCGTGCACGACGACTTCGACCGCTGCTATCGCGCCGTGCAGTCCAAGGACGCCCGCTTCGACGGCTGGTTCATCACCGCGGTGCGCACGACAGGCATCTATTGCCGGCCCAGTTGCCCGGCGCGTACGCCGCTGCCACCGAATGTGGAGTTCTACCCCACCGCTGCCGCAGCGCAGCGAGCCGGCTTCCGCGCCTGCAAGCGTTGCCGCCCGGACGCCGCGCCGGGTTCTCCGGAATGGAACATCCGGGGCGACATCGTGGGCCGGGCTATGCGCATGATCGCCGACGGCACGGTCGATAGGGAGGGAGTGGGCGGGCTTGCCGGCCACCTCGGCTACTCGGCCCGCCAATTGCAGCGGTTGCTGCAAGCCGAGGTCGGCGCCGGCCCGCTGGCACTGGCCCGCGCCCAGCGCACGCAGACCGCCCGCGTCCTGATCGAGACCACTGACCTGCCGTTGGGTGATGTCGCGTTCGCCGCCGGTTTCGCCAGTATTCGGCAGTTCAACGACACCATCCGCGCCGTGTGCGCCACGACGCCAACGGTGTTGCGCAGCAACGCCGCCGCACGCTCACGAGCCTCGTCCGACCGCGACGCCCCCGGCCCGGGCGCCCTGTCGCTGCGCCTGCCGGTGCGCACCCCGTTTGCGTTCGAGGGCGTGTTCGGACACTTGGCCGCCTGTGCGGTGCCCGGTTGCGAAGAGGTACGCGACGGCGCTTTCCGGCGCACCCTGCGTCTGCCGCACGGCAACGGCATCGTCAGCCTGCGCCCGGCTCCCCGCCATGTCCGATGCCGACTCGTGCTCGACGACTTCCGCGACCTCACCGCCGCGATCACCCGCTGCCGACGACTGTTGGACCTTGACGCTGACCCCGAAGCCGTCGTCGATGCCCTCACCGCCGACCCCGACCTGGCTCCCCTGGTGGCCAAGGCACCGGGGCAGCGCATTCCACGGACCGTCGACGAAGCCGAGCTGGCGGTGCGGGCGGTCCTCAGCCAGCAGGTGTCGACCAAAGCGGCACGCACCCATGCCCAGCGGTTGGTGGTCGCCCATGGCCAACAGATCGACGACCCCGACGGCGGGCTCACGCATGTCTTTCCGTCGGCGGAACGTCTCGCCGACATCGATCCCGAGCAACTCGCGCTTCCCCGGGCCCGCCGGCGAACACTGCTCACCCTGGTCTCCCGCCTGGCTGACGGCAGCCTGGGCCTGAGTGCCGGTTGCGACTGGGAACAGGCCCGCCGCGACCTCAGAGCGCTGCCGGGCGTCGGGGCCTGGACAGCCGAGGTGATCGCCATGCGCGGGTTGGGCGACCCTGACGCGTTTCCCACCACCGACCTGGGGCTTCACCTGGCCGCCCGCCACTACGGACTGCCCCACACGCCGCGGGCACTGATCCAACGCAGTGCTCGCTGGCGGCCGTGGCGTTCCTATGCCACCCAGCATCTGTGGACCAGCCTGGATCACGCCGTGAACCATTGGCCCCCGGCCTCGAAGGAGATCGCATGACGTGTTTCCGCACGATCGACAGTCCGATCGGCCCACTCACCCTGGCCGGCGACGACGGCAGGCTCACTCACCTGCTCATGCTCGATCATGCCCACGCTCCCGACCGAAACGGCTGGCGGCGTGCCGACACCGCGTTTTCCGATGTGGCGCAACAGCTGTCGGCATACTTCGCCGGCGACCTCACCGAGTTCGACGTGGACTACGCGCTGCTGGGCACCGACTTCCAGCGCCGAGTGTGGACCGCCCTGCTGACCATTCCCTACGGCCAGACACGGTCCTATGGCGAGCTGGCCAGCCAGATCGGTTCTCCCACCGCGTCGCGTGCCGTCGGTTTGGCCAACGGCCGCAACCCGATCTCGATCATCGTGCCGTGCCACCGCGTCATCGGCAGCAACGGCAGCCTCACCGGCTACGGGGGCGGTATCGACCGTAAGAAATCGCTGCTGGACCTAGAACGCCGGCGCAGCCACGCCACCCTGTTCTGACAGAGAACTATCCGCCCAGCAGGTCCACCGGGTCGGGCATGGGGTACGGGGTGGTATCGGTGAACGCCGCCAAGAAGTTGGCCAGTCCCTCGAGCGCTTCGTCCAACGGCGGGTTCGGGGAGTCGAGGTAGCCCGCGAGGTAGCCGGTGTTGATGATCCCGGCCAACGACGGGTGGTCCTCGAGGGAGTAGATCGTGTAGGTGTCGGGATCGAACCAGCTGCTGACCGAGTTGCTGATCCCGTCGAACACTGCCCTGCCCAGCGCGGTGAAGAGTTCGCCGAGGTCGATATCGGTGGGGAAGAATCCCGAAGCTGCCGGCGCATCGACATCCCCCGGCGGCCAGCCGTTCTCGATGCTGCCGTAACCCAGGTTCACCAGGATCCGAGTGACTGGCTCCAACAGCTCGTAGAGCGGCTGGCCCAGGATCGGGATCAACTGCAGCGGAGCCAACAGCGGCAAGATCTCCGAGGGAATCATGTAGAAGGTGGTCAGCGAATCAGGGTCCGAGACAGGCAGCTCAATCGCCGAGGCGATCTGCTCGGGTGTCACGCTCGGAAGCACCGAGTGCCCGTAGATGAAGCCCAGGGTGGAGTTGAGATCGGACAACGGGTTGAAGTACGTCGGCCGGAAGGCGACCGGGTCGTATTCGTAGTTGTAGACGTCGGTGTGGTACAGGTCGGTAGGCACGTAGTTGGTAGCCGTAGAGCCGATCAGCACAAAACGGACGAGGTCATTGGAGACGTCGTTCTCGGCTAGCCAGTGCATCAATCCCACGGAGATTCCCGCACTCTGCGAGTAGCCGAACACCACCACCGGGTTGTCGGAGTCCACCTGCCCGCTGTTGAGCTCGGTGGCCACCGCGTTCTTGAGCAGCTGCAGACCAACTTCACGCGATGTGTCGCTGACATTCTCCGGCGTGAAGAGCGAGACCGTCTCCCCGCCGAATCCGTGGGGCTGCAGGTACAGCTCGTCAATCGCATCCAGATAGGCCTGCGGTGGCTGCGGAATGCCGGTCCCGCCCATCACGAACGCGGTGCCATCCCCCAACGACGTTCCGTTGCCGGTCAGCACGACCGCAGGAACCTGGGTGCTCACCGCCGACGCCACCACCGGAGGGGCGGCCATAACACTCGCCGCCGCAACGCCGGCCACCAGCGGTAGGCAAGAGAAGTCGCGCACGCCCAACCTCCTAGAAATTTACTGAGTCAGACCTGAACGCTACTGCGCAATAAATACCCGTGCAAGAGCAGCGGGGGTGTCACCGGGTGGGGTTCGAGCGCCGGCTCGCCACCTAGCCCGGCATCGGGTATTCGGTGGTGTCGGTGAAACCCTGGAAGAACTCGACCAAACCAGTCAGGGCTTCACTGAACGTGGGGTTCGGCGAGTCGATAGCACCCACGATGTAGCCCTCTTGGATGATCGCCGCCAGCGAGGGGTGTTCGATCAGCGGAATGATCTGGTAGTTGTCGGGGTCCAGCAAGGTGTCGATGGCGTTGGTGATTCCAGACTGCACACCGTTGCCCAGCGCAGAGATGAGTTCGCCGAGGTCGACGTTGGGGAACAGTGCGGAACCGCCGGGCGCATCGACGTCTCCTGGCGGCCAGCCGTTCTCGATATTGCCGTAGCCGAGGTTCACCAGGATCCGGGTGACGGGTTCCAGCAGCTCGTACAGGGGCTGCCCCAGAATGGGGATCAACTGCAGGGGCGCCAGAATCGGGAGCAGCTCCGAGGGAATCATGTAGAAGCTGGCCATCGAATCGGGGTCTGACGTCGGCAGTTCAATCGCCGAGGCCACCTGCTCGGGAGTCGCACTCAACAGCACTGAATGCCCGTAGAGGAAGCCCAAAGCCGCGTTGAGATAAGCCAGCGGGTTGAAGTACGTCGGCTGGAACGCGACGGGATCGTATTCATAGTTGTAGACGTCGGTGTGGTAGAGGTCAGTGGGAACGCCGCTCGTTCCCGGCGAGCCGATCAGCACGAACCGCACCAGGTCGTCGGATACGCCTTCATCGGCCAAGCGCTCCATCAGGCGCACCGAGATCGATGCACTCTGCGAGTAGCCGAAGACCACCACTGGACTGTCGGCGTCCACGTCGCCGCCGTTGATCTGGTCCATGACCGCGTTGTAGAGGATCTGGCCGCCCACCGCCTGGGAGGTCGAACTGACGTTCTCCGGGGTCCACAAAGAGAACAGCTCCCCGGTGAATCCGTGGGGCTGCAGGTACAGCGCGTCTACCGCGTCGAGATACCGATCGGACGGTTGCGGCATCCCGGTCCCGCCCATGATGTAGGCGATACCGTCACCGAGCGACGTGCCGTTGCCCGTGAGGGTGAAGGCAGACGTGTGCGCTGGGACGGCCGACGGCGCGACGGGTGCGCCCGCGACCAGGCCGGCGGCTGCAACACTCGCGACGAGTGGCAGGCAAAGTTGAGCGTGCACGCGAATCCTCCTGTTAAGCACCTTAACTGCCGCTTAACGGTATAGTTCCGCCCCACTTCCCGCAACAGCAAACAAAACCGGGAACGCATCTCGCCGGCCAGATCTTTGCGACAGCCCGCGGAGCGTAAATATGGAAACGCCCCCCGACTGTGTCGGGGGGCGTTTCACTAAATTGTGTTCGGCGGTGTCC
>NZ_AUWR01000061.1 GCF_000455125.1 Mycobacterium sp. UM_WGJ | reverse complement strand
GTCAATGAGACACGCCCCGATAGAGCAGATGACACCGATGCTCGTGCAATATCTAGTTAGCCTCTGTGCCGCGAATGGGACCGAGATGCAATCTCAACACCGCTCGATTTTTCACTGTATTCACTTGTGTCACAGTATTTTTGGTTGTGGATAAGTTCTGCAGCTTGTCGGGGGCCGGCGCTACTATTAGCACATGCGTTCGAATACCCGGGAAGCGGTCGTCGAAGTCTTCGACACCCTGTCCGCTGACCTGGATCGAGCGCTGGAACTGGACTTCGACGCACTGACCCCGCGGGAATGCCTTGCCCTGCTGCGGCGCTGCGAGCGGCTGCGACGGCGCCTTCCCGCGGTGGAGCACCCGCTGGTCAACCGCCTCGCCGCCACTGACCCCGCCGAGTTGGGCGGCAAACCCCGCTGGGTGCTGGCAGACGAGTTACATCTGACCCGCGGTGAAGCCGGCCGGCGTATCACCGAGGCCGCCGAGCTGGGGCCCCGCCGGTCCATGACCGGCGAAACCCTGGCACCGACATTGTCGAGCGTGGCCACTGCCCAACGTGCGGGAAAGATCGGCGCCGCCCACATCGCGGTGATCCGCTCGTTCTTCCACTACCTACCCGACACCGTTGATGCCGGCACCTTGACCCAAGCCGAACAACACCTCACCGCATTGGGCACGGATTGTCGCCCCGACGAACTCGCCAAACTCGCCCAACGCCTCGCCGACCACCTGCACCCCGACGGCAACTACACCGAAGACGACCGCGCCAAACGCCGCGGTGTAGTCCTCGGCCCCCAAGACCGTGACGGCATGAGCCCGATCAAGGGCTACCTCGACCCCCAAGCCCGCGCCACCCTTGATGCCGTCCTGGCCCGCTGGGCCGCCCCCGGCATGTGCAACCCCCACGACGACACCCCCTGTACCGGCGGCACCCCCTCCCAAACCCAGATCGACACCGACACCCGCAGTGCCGCGCAACGCAACCACGACGCCCTGACCGCCATGGGCCGCGCCCTCCTGGCCTCCGGGGAACTGGGACAGCACAACGGCTTACCGGCCACCATCATCGTCTCGGTCACCCTGGCCGACCTGGAAAACGGCACCGGCAAAGCCCACACCGGCGGGGGCACCTGGCTACCCATCCGTGACGTGGTGTCGATGGCTTCTCACGCCCACCACTATCTACGCATCTACCAAGGCGCCCAAGAACTCGCCCTGTTCCACACCAAACGCCTCGCCAACCCCGCCCAACGCATCGTGCTCTACGCCAAAGAACGCGGATGCTCGCACCCCAACTGCCCCATATCCGGCTACCACTGCGAAGTGCATCACGACAACGACTACGCCAAAACCAGACGCACCGGCATCACCGACCTCACCCTGCGCTGCGGCCCCCACCACCAACTCATCACCACCGGCGGCTGGAAAACCCGCAAACGCCACGACGGCACCACCCAAACCCTGCCCCCACCGCATCTAGACCACGGTCAACCCCGCACCAACCACTACCACCACCCAGAAAAACTGTTGAGCGACAAGGACTCCAGCGGCGAGGATGACGACGAGGACTAGATGCCCGTGGCGACTGGGCTAGTCCAGATAGCCGTTGGCGCGGTACCACTCGTAGCCGGCCCGCAGCGCGGTGCGGAAAGGCGTGAACGGCACCCCCAGCTCCTCACGCGACTTGCTGGCGTCGGCGAAGATCTCGGCCGTCGACAGCCGCATCTGACGGGCGTCGATCGGCAGCCGCGGTCCCACCACGACGCGGGCGACGCTGACCCCGGCCGCGGCCACCGGAATGAACCAGCGCGGCAACATCACCGACGGCCCGGGACGCCCGAAGAGCGCGCAGGCTTCCGTGAACGCCTCACGGAACAGTAGGTTTTCCCCACCCAGGATGTAGCGCTCCCCGATGCGTCCCCGCTCGGCGGCGGCGATGTGGCCGGCCACGACATCGTCGACAGAGACGAAGTTGGTGCCGCCGGGTGCGGCGAACCACAACCGCCCATGTTGCGCTTCGACGAGCATTGCGCTGGCGATGCGGTTGACATCGCGAGGACCGATGACCGCGGACGGGTTCACGATCACCACCGGCAGACCGGCAGCAGCGGCCCTCTGCAGCTCAGCCTCGGCGAGGTGCTTGCTGTGCGCGTAGGGGAACTGCCTCGGGCGGATGTTGAATTCATCGGTCTCGACCAGCTCATGTCCCCGTTCCGGGACCCCCAGTGCGGCAAGTGAACTGGTGTAGACAAATCGCTGAACCCCGGCGCGCGCAGCGGCGGTGGCCATATCGCGGGTGCCGTCGACATTGGTGCGGTAGAGCCGGGTCTGCGTCCGGTAACGCCAGTAGTCGGAAATCGCCGCGGTGTGAAACACCCAGTCGCAGCCGGCCATCGCCTCGGTCAGTGCCTCGACGCCGTCATTGACGTCGCCGATTCGGGTCTCGCAGTCCAAACCCTCCAGCGCGGCCATCGGCGAGGTCGAGCGACGCAACACCCGCACCTGCATGCCCCGCTCCAACAGCGCGGCGACCAGGTTCGAGCCGACGAATCCGGTTCCCCCGGTGACGAATGCGCGCATGCCGATCAGAACCGGTAGGTCGTGCAAGCGACCTCGACACCCGAGCCGACCGCCATGATCAGCGCGATGTCGCCCGGCTTGACCAGGCCGCGCCGGCGGGCGTCGACGATCTGGTAGGGCAGCGTCGAGGTGAACGGGTCACTGGTCTGGCCCTGCGCTTCGAGGTCGACGAACCGCGACCGTTCCACATCGATGTGCGCGGCCAGCTCATCGAGGGCCGCACCGGGCAGGTACGGCGGGAACACCAACGCGATGTCCTGGGGCGCCAGACCCTCCAGCGTCAGCAACTCCTTGACCGACGAGGGCAGGCAGCTGACGTAGATCGCGGCCAGGTTCGGGTCGCGGTCGATCCGCAGCCACATCCGGCCGTCGCGCTCCTGGGTGTAGGTAGCCAGTGCGCCCCGATACTCCGGGTGGTGGCCGAAGACGAACCGGCCGAAGCCTTCTGGTCCGTGGCTGGGGCTCAGCATGAGTGCCGAACCCGTCTCGGCGATACCGTTGCGCGGGTACCCGCTCTCCGCCGTGTTGTTCTCCACTTCGGAGGCCAGCACCATGGCATGTCCGGTCCGCCCGGCACCGATCATGCCGGCCGCCACATGGCAGCCGTTGAGGAAACCGACCGCGCCGTTGAGGACGTCGAACGCGAAGGTCTTGGGGGCGTCCGCGGACTCCGGCTCGGCGTTGATTCCGACCTCCCCGGCGACCAGGGTCGCGACGGCCGGCTCGGACAGGAAGTCGTCGCGGTAGATGCCGGCGTGGATCACCAGGCCGACGTCGGTGCGGTCGACACCGCTGTCGGCCAGGCAGGCGGTAGCGGCGTCGACGGCGAACTGGATCGAGCTGGGCGGCGTCTGCCCCTCTGGAGCGATGCCGATGCCCTCGATGCGCACGCGCGGCGTCGCCGGGAGTTCCCGGCGACCGCCGCCGGAGCGGCCGCCGCGCGTGCCGCTGCCGGAGCGGGCGTTGCCGGCCCGCCGCATCCGGTCGGGCAGGTCGTCGAATGTGTAGAGGCCGGTTCCGATGGTCTGCCCGGAGCCGGTGATGGACAGTACGACGTTGTCACCGGAGTTGATACGCCCAGCGTTGATGTAGTCATACAGCGCAACAAAATGCGTCGTGGTAGCGGTGTTCCCGCGCTCTGCGAGGTTGCAGATGGTGTTGGCCCGGCTTGCGGCCCCGGCACCGAAGACCCGGTTGATGGTCAGGATGGCGTCGTTGATCGACGCCTCGGAGGTCTGATGCATGAGCAACTGATCAGCCGTCTCGGGACGCCAGCCGTGCCGCTGCATGACCGCCGCCACATACGGCACCGAGTGCTTTACCGCGATCGCGGTCTGGGTGACCGAGTCGGTGACCATGATGGCGCCGCCGTGCGGACCTTCGGTGGCCTTGGCGATGCACAGCTTGGCGAATTCGCTGAACGTGGCCAGATCCAGATCGTGGAAACCGACCCGGTCGTTGGGCCCGAGTTCGAGCACCGCGGCCGCGCCGGCGTCGCCGACGGTCAGGCAGGCCAGCCGCGGGTCCATCGCACTTTCGATCTCCTGCTGCGCGGTTTCGGTGATGTGGCTGATGTATTCGCCACTGACCACCAACGCGTTGCGCACCAGGCCGGTTTTGAGGAAGTCCTGGGCCACGCTCACGCCGGTGAACATGCCCGCGCAGGCATTGTTGATGTCGAAGCAGACGGCGTTGGTCAGCCCCAGCTGGTCACGGAACTGCGACGCGGTGCTCGGCTCGAAGGTGAACATGTGCTCCGGGCCGTCGCAGCGCGAGATGTTGCACGCGATCACCAGGTCGATCTCTTCGGGGGCGTAGCTCGACCGCGACAAACAGTCGGCGATCGCCTTGCGGCCCAAGTCGATCGAGAACTCGTCTTGGCCGGCCATCCGCCGGTTCTTGATGCCGGTGAGTCGCTCCAGCGGGATCTTCACCTCGTTGACGCAGTCGGCCAGGACCTGTTCGGTGGAGACCGCCCGCGGCGGCAGGTACACGCCGAGGCTCTCGATCACGACGTTGCGCGCCGGACCGTTCTGCACGGGTTTGATCGCCGGTGCCGCGGCCGGCTTGGGCGCTGCAGCAGGCTGGGGCGCGACCACCACGGGTTCGGGCTGTGGCGCGGGCGGCCCGCCTGCCTGCTCGGCCTCGGCCCCGCCGATCGGGCCGAACTCGGCGGCCAGCTCAGCGATGGTGCCGTAGACGAACAGGGACTCCGGCCGCAGTTCCAGGCCGAGCTCCCCCACGCGCACTGCGACTTCGAGCGCCTGGGTGGAGGCGCCGCCAAGAGCGAAGAAGTCATCGGTCACGCCGACTCGCTCCACATCGAGCACCTCGCGCCAGATCTGGGCCAGTGCCTCTTCGGTGGCGTCGCGGGGCGCGACGAACACCGTAGGCGCGGCGTCCAGGTCCTTGTCGAGGGCCAGCAGCGCCCGGCGATCCACCTTGCCGCTGGCCGACAACGGCAGCAGATCGCCTGCGCGAAACACCGCCGGAACCATCGCCGCCGGCACCAGGTCCAGCAGGAAGCGGCGCAACTCGGCCGTGCCCGGAGCCGCGGCGACCGGCACGATATGGGCGATCAGCTGGGTGTGGCCGGAGGCGTCTTTGCGTGCCACGACGGCGTTCTCGGCGATACCGGGGTGTTTGGCCAGCGCGGCCTCCACCTCACCGAGTTCGATCCGGAAGCCGTTGATCTTCACCTGGTCGTCGCGACGGCCCAGATACTCGATGGTGCCGTCTGGGCGGTAGCGGGCCAGATCGCCGGTGCGGTAGAGCAAGGCACCCGGCGCAGAGCTGAACGGGTCTTCCACGAATGCGGCCGCGGTGGCCTCGGGCCGGTTCAGGTAGCCACGGCCGACACCCACGCCGCCGATGTGCAGTTCGCCGGGTACTCCGATCGGAACCGGGTTGCCCACCGCGTCCAGCAAGTGGATCGCGATATTGGCGATCGGCCGGCCGATCGGGATGATCGGATCGGTTTCCCCACGCACACAATGGAAATGGGTGACGTCGATGGCGGCTTCGGTCGGGCCGTACAGGTTGTACAGCTCGGCGGGCAGCGTGGCGAAGAAGCTGTCGCGCAGGTCCGCGGTGAGCGCTTCGCCGCTGCAGAACACCTTGCGCAGGCCGGTACAGGAGGCCGCCTGGGGTTCCGCGAGGAACCGGCGCAGCATCGACGGAACGAAATGCATTGTGGTGACGTGCTGTTCCACGATGGTGCGCGCCAGGTACGCGGCGTCCTTGTGGCCCTCGGGTTTGGCGATCACCACCCGGGCGCCGACCGTCAACGGCCAGAAGATCTCCCAGACGAACGGGTCGAAGTTGATCGGGGTCTTGTGCAGCACCCGGTCTTCGGCGGTCAGCTGGTAGGCGTCCTGCATCCACAGCAGCCGGTTGCGAATGCCGGCGTGGCTGTTCAGCGCGCCCTTGGGCGCCCCGGTGGAACCCGAGGTGTACATCAGGTAGGCCAGGTCTGCGGACGTCGTGCCCGTCTCGGGAGCCGACATTTCCTCGGCGGGCGCCGTAGACGGCTGATCCAGGCACAGCCGGGCACCGGTGAAACCCGTTGGCACATGCGGCAAATGCTCACGGTGCGTGACGCATACCGGGGCATCGGGGACGTCGGCGAGCATCGCTTCCATCCGGCCGGTGGGCTGCGCGGGGTCCAGCGGCAGGAATACCCCACCGGCCTTGAGCACGCCGAGCAGCGCGATCACCAGGTCCTCGGAGCGCTCGAGCAGCACCGGAACCACAGCGGGACCCGGGCCGGCGCCAACACCGAACTGGCGCAACCGGTGTGCCAGCCCGTTGGCCCGCCGGTCCAGTTCGCCATAGCTGATATCGCGGCCGTCGTAGCTGACCGCGACGGCCTCCGGGGTGCGCGCGGCGCTTGCGGCGACCATCTCGTGCAGGGTGGCCGGAGCGGACGAGTAGTCGACCGCGGTGTCGTTCCAGGCTGCCAGCGCGGCGCGCTCGGCGTCGGTGAGCAACCTCAGCTGCGAGACCGGGAGCTGCGCCGCCCCGGGCTGGGCCAGCTCGGTCAGCAGCAGCGTGAAGTGCTGCGCTAGGGCCTGCATGGTCGCGGCGTCGAACAGGTCGGTGTTGTACTGCAGGGCAAGCTGAAGTTCCCGAGCGTCGTCGGGGCCCTGCTCGCCGACCTGCATGGTGATGTCGAAGGGTGAGCCGCCCTGGCCGATGTAGAGGGTTTCCAGATGCAGGACGCCGTCCCCACCCGACACGTTGTCTTCGAACAGCCGGACCTGCTGCCAGGCGAACGACACCTGGAACAGCGGGGTGCGCCCGGCGTCACGCACCGGCCGCAGCCGCTCGACGAGCAGCGGCAGCGGGTACTCCTGGTGGCCGATCGCGCCCAGCACGGTGTCTTTGACCTGCCCCAGCAACGCAGCAAAGCTCGGGTCGTCACTGACGTCGACACGCAGCGGCAGCGGGTTGGTGACGTAGCCGACCATGCCCATCAGCCCGGCCCGGTCGCGGCAGGCGAACGGCGAACCGATGATGAGGTCGTCCTGCCCGCTGTAGCGGTGCAAAAGCACCGCATAGGCCGCCAGCAGGGTCATGTAAGGCGTCGCTCCGACGGTCCGCGCCACCTGCTTGAGCCCGGCGGTGACCTGGGCGTCGACGCTGAACCGGTGCAGCGCACCGTCGTAGGTCTGGATCGCGGGCCGCGGGCGATCGGTGGGCAGGGCCAGGGTCGGCAGTTCGCCGCCCAGCGTCTCATGCCAGTACTCCCAAAGCCGCTCGCCCTCGGGCCCGGCCAGCATCCGGGACTGCTGAGCGGCGTAGTCGACGTAGCGGTCTGCGGTCTCTTCTGGAGGGGTGGCTCCGTGTTCGGCGGCGTAGAGCGCACGCAGTTCATCGAGGATGATGTCGATGGACCAGAAGTCGACCGCGATGTGGTGCACCGTCAGCAGCAGCACGTGGTCGTCCGGCCGCTGCAGGAGAGTCAGCCGCAGCACCGGGCCGGTGCGCAGATCGAAGGGCCGGTCGATCTCCGCCTGGACCCACCGGTCGAGTTCGGCCGCGTCCGCACCGATGCGATGCGTGGCGATCCGCAGCGGCCACTGTGCGTGGACCAGGGCGACGGGCTGGCCGTCCCGTTCGGTGTAGGTGGTCCGCAGCATCGGGTGCCGGGCCACCAACGCCTGCGCGGCCCGCTCCAGGGCCGGCACATCCAGGCCGCCGTCGATGCGTCCGGCGTAGGCGACGGTGTAGGCCGCGCTGTCGGGCGCGAGCCGGTGCATGAACCACATCGAGCGCTGCCCGTAGGACAGCTCATGCTCAGCTGCCGCGTCCTGCGCCTTGGCCATCAGCAACTGGGCAAGCAACTCACGCTTTTTCTCCGGCGACAGGCTGGAGATGTCGGTGGGCACGTCCGGACGCTCCGTCACGCGCTGCCCCCATCGTCGGCCATCATCTTCGCCAGCAAGGCATCCACCGCTTCATCGGAGAGTTCGGTGACCTGCGCCAGCAACTCCATTTCCTGGGGCGCGGCTGCTCCCCCGGCTTCCGGGGCAAGCTCCGACGCTGCGGCTCCTTGGTCAGCCACCGCCTGGTCCGGTCCGGAGGCCAACTGCTCACCGAGCCAGCTGGACAGGCTCACCACGCTGGGCCCGTCCAACAGCCGGGCAACGGGAACCACGATACCGAGCTCGCGCTCGACCTGGATGCGAAGTTCCAGGGTGATCAGCGAATCCACCCCGAGGCTGTTCAGCGGCGCGTGGATGTCCAGGCTGGCCGGAGCCAGGCCCAGCTTCCCGGCGACCAGGTCACGCAGGTAGGTCTCCAGCAGCCGCTGGCGCTCCTGCGCGTCGGCGGCCTGAACCGCATCGAACAGGCCCCCGGCCACGCCACCGCCGGACGCGCCGGCACCTTGGTCGCTGTCCACCGTGGCCTGCAGGTCGCGCAGCAGCGGCGACTGTGCGCTCGGACGCCACCGCGACCAGTCGATGTCGAGCACCATCGCTTCGGTCGCACCATCGGCCAGCAGCGCCGCCAGCGCCGCGAAGTAGTTCTCCGCCGACAGCCCTTCCACGCCGTAGTGCGAGAAATGCCGGTGCAGCTCCGAGTTGCTGAACATGCCCAACCCGGCCCACGGGCCGAAGTTGACGCTCAACGCCGGCCGGCCTTCGGCCTGGCGATGCCAGGCCAGCGCGTCCAGGAAGGCGTTCGCGGCGCCGTAGTTGGCGGCACCAGGTGAACCCAGCACCGAGGCCGCCGAGGAGAACAGCACGAAGAAGTCCAGCTCCATATCCGCGGTCAGGCTGTGCAGGTTCCACGCGCCCTGGACCTTAGGCGCCATCACCGCACGCAGCTTCGCCGCATCCAGTCGCGCCAGAATCGCGTCGTCGACGGTGCCGGCTGCGTGCACCACACCGCGCAGCGGCGGCATCGATGCACCGATGCTGGCAAGTGCCGCGGCGACGTCGGAGGACTTGGCGACATCCCCCTGGGCGACGGTCACCTCGGCGCCGGCGGCACGCAGGGCCTCCAGCGTCGCCTGCGCCGTCGCCGACGGCGCGCTGCGACCCATCAGAACCAGGTGGCGAGCACCGCGCTCGACGAGCCAGCCGGCCACCTTGCCGCCGACCGCGCCGAGCCCGCCGGTGACCAGGTAGGTGGCGTCCGCACTCAGGTCGAACTCGGCCGCCGGAGCCGACGCTGCCGGGTAGGCCTCCAGCCGGGCGACGTAGCGGCGCTGACCGCGCAGGGCCACGTCCGTCTCGGAACTGTCCGACCAGATCTCGCTGAACAGGCCCCGCAGCTCTTCACCGCCGCCGGCGACGGACAGGTCGACACCGGTGGCGTGCAGCTCGGGGTACTCGTGGTCGATGGAACGGCCCAGCCCCCAGACCGGAGCCTGTGCGACGGACAGCGGGCGGGACTCAGCGTCTTCCCACCCGGCCGGCTGCGCCCCGCGCGTCACCAGCCACAGCCGCGGCGACTCCGGCCAGCCGGCCAGCGTCAGCGCCTGGATCAGATGGACCACGCTCAGCGATCCGAGGTCGGTGGCCGTCGCCAGCGACTCTTCTGTCGTGTCCGCCGCAGCCGCGGCCAGCAGGTTCCACAGGTGCACCACGCCCCGGCAGTGCGGCCGGTCGCCGCCGAACGCGGCGCGCAGCAGCTCGGCGAAGTGCTCGGGCCGGGCCGGGTCGACCCGGTAGCTATCGGCGCTCACCCGCTCGATCTCGGGGAGCCCCACGACGGGTTCCACCAGCACGCAGGACTGCGACTGCGCCTCGAGGTGGTCGCGCAGCGTGTCGGCGACCGGACCGTCGGACAGGATCAGCCAGCTGCCGGGCTCGGCAGGCCGGCCTTCACCGTCCACGGGCAGAGACGCCGGCTGCCAACGCATCCGGTAGCTACGGTCCCGCGGGTCGACCGGAGCGGTGATGACCGTCGGCGCCTGCGACTGGTCGGCAGAAAGGGTGCCGGTGGCCAACAGCGTCCAGTCCGCACCAGTGCTGCCATAGCAGTCGAACGCGTCTCCGGTCAGGGCGAACTGCACGGTGCGCGCCTGGTCCAGACCGCCACGCAGGGTCAACTCGGCGACCGAGCGGGTGCCGGGACCGAATGCGACCTCCGCCGCGGTCAGCGCCAACTCGCCCAGCTGCTCAGCCGACAGCGCGGTTACGGCCGTGATGTCCACTTCGGCCAGCACCGTGGCAGGCTGCGCGGCCGACCGGATCGGTCCGCGCCAGCCGCCACCGTTGCCGCCGGCGCCGCCACGCCGCGGCGCCGCGAAGGAGCCGGCGTTGAGCCAGGAGTGCACCCGCTGCCAGGGGTAAGTCGGGGCCGGAACACAGCGGCTGCCTGGCGGGTAGATCCGCTCCCAGGCCACCCGGTGCCCCAGGGTGTACAGGGTGCCCAGCGAGCCGAGCATGGTGGAACGCCCGTCGTCGTCGCGGCGCATCGAGGGCAGCAGGGTGGCGCTTCGATGCAGATGCTCGGCGTCCTCCCGGGCTCCGGTGAGCAGGATGGGGTGCGGGCTGAGTTCGACGAAGGTGTCGTGCCCGGTCTCGAGCAGCCGCCGCAGTGCCGGCGAGAACCGCACCGGCGAGCACAGGTTCGCCACCCAGTAGTCGGCGTCCAGCAGCGTGGAGCCAACCAGTTCCCCGGTGACCGTCGAGTACATCGGCACCGTCGGGACGGTCGGCTTCAGCTTCACCAGGCTGCCGCGCAGGCCAGCGCCCAGGGCTTCCATCTGCGGGCTGTGCGAGGCGACGTCGACATCGATCCAGCGGCAGAACCGATCCCGCTGCTGCAGTTTGGTCATCAGCGCTTCGAGCACCGTGCGCTCACCGGCGAGCACCGTCGAGCGGTGGCTGTTGCTCGCGGCGACGGCCACCTCACGCTCGTGGCCGGCGATGAGCTCCTGCGCCTCGGCCATGGTGGTCTCGGTGACCATCATCGCCCCGCGGCCACGAACGCCGCGGAGCATCCGGGCACGGGCGCAGATCACCCGTGCGGCGTCATCGAGGCTCAGCGCGCCCGCGACATGGGCGGCCGCGGCCTCGCCGAGGCTGTGGCCGACCACCGCGGCGGGCTCGACGCCCCAGGACCGCCACAGCGCCGCCAGCGCCACCTGAATCGCGAAGATCGTCGGTTGCAGGATGCCGATGTCTTTGAGCTTGGAACGCTCTTCTGGACCGTCCTGCGCGGCCAGCTCTTTGAGAATCGAGTGCCCCAGATGTGGGAACAGCGCGTTGTCGCAGGCGGCCAGGGCGTCGGCGAACACCGGCTCGTCGGCCTGCAGTTGTCGAGCCATGCCGTGCCACTGCGAGCCCTGGCCGGAGAACACGAATGTCACACCCGGGCCGGGTCGGCTCGGGGCACAGTGACCCACCGACAACCCGGGCCGCGATTCGCCCTGCCGGTACGCCGACAGCGACTCGAACATCGCCGCCGGGGAGTCACCGACCACCGCGAGCCGGTAGTCGTGGTGGCTGCGGCGGGCACCGGCGGTGTAGCAGAGGTCGGTCAGCGCGGCGCCGCCCATGAGTCCGCCCGAGAAGAGCGCCATCTCGTACTCGCCGACCAACGCCGTGAGCGCCTCCGGGGACCGTGCGGACAGCGCCAACAGTTCGGCGCGCGGTGCCGCGGTGTCGTCGGGGTAGCTGCTCCGGGCCTGCGGAGCCTCGGTGAGCACAACGTGGGCGTTGGTGCCGCCGAACCCGAACGAGCTGACCCCGGCGATCGCCCGGCTGCCCGACGGCCACGGGGTCAGCTTCTGGACCACCTCCAGCGGCAGGCGGTCGAATCCGATGTGTGGATTGGGCTCGGTGTAGTTCAGGCTGGCCGGGATCTCCCGGTGCTGCAACGACAGCGCCACCTTGATCAGGCCGGCGATACCGGCGGCCGCCTCCAGGTGGCCGATGTTGGTCTTGACCGAGCCGAGCAGGCAGCGACTGCCCTCCGGCCGGCCTTCGGCCAGCGCGGTGCCCAAGGCGTTGGCCTCGATGGCGTCGCCGATCGATGTGCCGGTGCCGTGCGCCTCGACATACTGGACCGCGCCGGCCGGCAGGCCCGCCCGGCGGAACGCCTCGGCGACCACGTGCTCCTGCGCCCGGCCGCTGGGGGCGATCAAGCCGTTGGTCCGGCCGTCGGAGTTGGTGGCACTGCCGCGGATCACCGCGTACACCGGGTCGTTGTCCTCCAGCGCCCGGGACAGCGGCTTGAGCACGACCACTCCGGCGCCCTCGCCGCGGACATAGCCGTCGGCGTCGGCGTCGAACGTCTTGCAGCGGCCATCGGGCGCCATCACCCGGGCCTTGGAAAAGTTGATCGCCAGCGCCGGCGACAGGATCACGTTCACCCCGGCGGCCAGTGCCATGGAGCACTCGCCGTCGCGCAGACTGCGGCACGCCAGGTCGACTGCCACCAGGGAGGACGAACAGGCGGTGTCGATCGACATGCTCGGGCCGTGGAAGTCGAATGTGTAGGACAACCGGTTAGCGGCGATGCTCAGCGCGTTGCCGGTGCCGGTGTAGGCATCGACAAGCTGCGGCTGGCCCAGCCGCAGGAAGCCGTAGTCGTTGGTGGAGATGCCGACGAAAACGCCGGTGCGGCTGCCGGCCAGCTCATCCGGTACCTGGCCGGCGTCTTCCAGCGCCTCCCACGCCACCTCGAGCAGCAGCCGCTGCTGCGGGTCCATCTGCGCCGACTCGCGCGGCGAGATCCCGAAGAACTGGAAGTCGAATTGGTCGACCTGGCCCAGGAAGCCACCGCGGCGGGTGACCGCAGTCCCTGGGACCGAGGGGTCGGGGTTGTAGAAGGCGTCGACGTCCCAGCGGTCGGCCGGGACGTCGCTGGTGGCGTCCGCCCCGCCCGACAGCAGCCGCCAGAATTCCTCCGGCCCGTCAGCACCCGGGAATCGGCAGCCGATACCGACGATCGCGATCGGCTCGTCGGCGGCGGGCCGTTCGGCGCGCTCGGCGGCAGCCGCAGCATCCGGGACCGCCGGAGTTTTCCCGGCCACCCGGGCCAAGTGCGCCGACAGGATGTCGATCGAGGGGTATTCGTAGGCGATGGTGGGGGCCAGCTCGCAGCCCAGCCACTGCTCGAGGGCGCTGGAGAGCCGGACCGCGTGGATGGAGTCCAGGCCGTAGAACGCGAACGGCTTGGCCGGGTCGATCTCGGCGATCGGCAACTCGAGGTCTTGGGCCAACCGCTCGATAAGCCAGGCACTGATCTCGGCCGCGCCGTGGGCGCCCGATTCGGCCGGCGCCTCGGCCGGGGCCTGCGGCTGCGGCGCCGCGGGGGACTCGGGGGCCTTAGCAGGCCACTGCGCCACCACCGGCAGCTCGCCGTCGAGGTACTGCTGCTTGCACGCGCTGCGCTGGATCTTCCCACTGGAGGTGGTGGGCAGCTGCAACGGCTGGACCAGCACGACGGCGTGGGTGCGAACCGAGTGATTCTCGGTGACCGCGGTGCGGATGATCTGCATGGCCTCGTCGGCCTGCTCCCCGCTCAGTCGGCTGGGGTCCACTTCTTGGACCACGACCAGTTGCTCGGCCGCGCCCGGTTCCGGAGCGATCGAGAACACCGCACCGCGGCCGCGCAGCAGCGCCGGATTGGTGTTCTGAACGGTCAGTTCGATGTCGTTGGGGTAGTGGTTGGTGCCGCGGATGATGATCAGATCTTTGCGGCGCCCGGTGACGAACAATTCCCCGGAATGCAGGAATCCCAGGTCGCCGGTGCGCAGGAACGGGCCCTCACCAGTGTCGGCCAGCGTCGCGGAGAACGTCTCCGCGGACAGTTCCGGTGCTCCCCAGTAGCCGTGCGCAACGCTGCCTCCGGCGACCCAGATCTCGCCGACTTGGTCTGCGGCGCACTGCAGACGGGTCTCGGGGTCGACGATGATCACCCGTTGGCCGCCGCGTGGCTTGCCGCAGCCGACCATGGTCGCCACGTTGGGGTCATCGGCGGCGACGTCGATGACCCGGTTGTCGCCCAGGGCGACCCGGTCGATGTGCTGCACCATCGGCACCGGCAGGTCCGAACCACCCGACACCAGCAGCGTGCCTTCAGCCAGCCCGTACACCGGGTAGAACGACTCGGCCCGGAACCCGGACGGCCCGAACAGTTCGGCGAACCCGTCCAGGGTGGCGGTGCGCACCGGTTCGGCACCGCACAGCGCCACCGTCCAGTTGGACAGGTCGAGCGCGGCGCGCTCCTGGGGGGTGCTCAGCTCGACGCACAGGTCGAAGGCGAAGTTCGGCGCCGCAGTGATCATCGCGCGGTGCCGCGAGATCGCCTCCAGCCACCGCATCGGCCGTTTGATGAACGCCGTCGGCGGCATCAGGACCGAATGGCCCGCGACGTAGATCGTTTCGAGCAGGCCGCCGATCAGACCCATGTCGTGGTAAGGCGGCAGCCAGAACACGCCGGTCACATGCGGCATGTCGGGGTTGGCTCCCCAGGCCTCGGCGATGGTCAACAGGTTGTGCACCAGGTTGCCGTGGGTCAGCACGACGCCCTTGGGCGCACTGGTCGACCCGGAGGTGTACTGCAGCATCGCGATGCTGTCGCCGTCGATCTGCGGCGGCACCCAGGACGCCTCGCTGCCGGTGTCGTCGCTGTCGGTGATCGTCCAGCGCAGCGCCTGCCCGCCGGGCAGTCCATCGATCGCGGGCTTGATCTTGGGTTCGATCTCGCTGGTGGTGAGGGCGTAGCCGGGCTGGACGTCGGCGATGATCGACTCGACGCGCGGCAGCAGGTGTTCGCGCATGGGCGGATGCACCGGGATCGCGATGGCTCCGGCGTACAGACAGCCGAAGAAGCTGGCGAGGAAGTCCAGTCCCGGGGGGCACAACACCAGCACGCGTTCACCGACTGCGCCCTGACTCTGCAGGTCAGCGGCGATCTGGCGGGCACGCCGGTCCAGCTCCCGGTAGGTCACCTGACTGGTCTCGTTCTCGTCGCCGTCACGCGAGAAGGTGAACGCCAGATTTTCGCCGTACTTCGCCGCGCGCTGCGTCAGCAGGTCAACCAACGTGCGCAGGGTATGCACTGTGCTGTCCGGCCCGCTCATCGATCGCGTCTCCCGTGTTACTGGCGAAGAAGGGTTCTGGATGGGGCCCAAGGATTCCGTAGGCAACCTTGATTAAGGCTACCTTAAGGAGTCAGGCGTCCAGTCCGTGATTTTCGGCGACGACGACCCCGCCGAGCAAGTTAGGAGACCCCATCAAGGGGCTATCGGGAGGGCGCAGGAGGGCCCGAGGGGCTTAGCCCTCCAGCTTGTACCCGAGGCCACGCACGGTAACCAGGTGCACTGGATTGGCAGGGTCGGCCTCGATCTTGGACCGAAGTCTTTTGACGTGGACATCCAGCGTTTTGGTGTCGCCGACGTAATCCGCACCCCAGACCCGGTCGATCAACTGACCGCGGGTCAGCACACGACCGGTGTTGCGCATCAGGTACTCGAGCAGGTCGAATTCCTTGAGCGGCAAGGTAATCTGCTCGCCGTTCACCATCACCACATGCCGCTCGACATCCATGCGCACCGGGCCGGACTCCAACACGCCCTCGCCGACGCCACCCTCATCGTCACCGCCGCGGCGCAACACCGCCCGGATGCGGGCGATCAACTCGCGGGCCGAATACGGCTTGGTCACATAGTCGTCGGCGCCCAATTCCAGGCCGACGACCTTGTCGATCTCGCTGTCGCGGGCAGTGACCATAATCACCGGCACGCTGGAACGCGCGCGCAACTGTTTGCAGACGTCGGTGCCCGACATCCCCGGCAGCATCAGATCCAGCAGCACGATGTCGGCGCCGGCCCGGTCGAATTCGGCCAAAGCGGCGGTTCCGTCGCCCACCACGGTGGCCTCGAAACCTTCCTTACGCAGCAGAAACGCCAACGGGTCGGCGAGCGATTCCTCGTCCTCAACGATCAAGACATGTGTCATCAGCGCTGCCCTTCGCCGTAGCTACCCTCTGCATTATCGATAGTGGGTGTCATCACTGCTCGTCCCTCTTCTGGTCCACACTGCCTTGGTATGCGGGAATCGCCAAGGTAAACGTAGATCCGGTGCCCGGCTGGCTCCACAACGTGATGGTGCCGTTGTGGTTGGCCGCCACGTGTTTGACGATCGCCAATCCCAGACCGGTGCCCCCGGTGGCCCGCGAGCGGGCCTTGTCGCTGCGGAAGAACCGTTCGAACACCCGCTGCTGGTCCTTGGGCGCAATACCGATGCCGCGGTCGGTCACGGCGATCTCGACGAACCCCTCGCGGCGACGCCGGCTGATCGACACCGGGGAACCGTGCGGTGAGTAGGCGATCGCATTGGACACCAGGTTGGCCAGGGCGGTGACCAGTAGTGGTTCGTCGCCGAGCACGCGTAGCCCGCTCGGCGCATCGGTGGTGATCGTGATCTCGGCGTTGTCGGCGGCCACCTTGTGCCGCGAGATCGCCTCGTTGACCACCGCGTCGACGTCGACGACGCCCAGGTCCGGCAGCGGGTCGGCGCCCTGCAGCCGGGACAGCTCGATCAGCTCACCGATCATGCTGGCGAGCCGGTTGGCCTCCACCAACACCCGCTCGGCGAACGGGCGTACCGCCTCGGGGTCATCAGCCGACGCCAGCAGTGCCTCGGCGAGCAGCCCCATCGCTCCCACCGGCGTTTTCAGCTCATGGCTGACGTTGGCCACGAAGTCGCGCCGGCTGGCCTCCATACGGGCCTGCTCGGACTGGTCGTCAACGATCACCACGGCGAACCGGCGATCCTCTTCCGACAGCAACCGGGCGTAGCCGCGCACGGCCGACAGATCCGACCGGGTGGCCCCGGGAGCCCGCTTGGCCACCGTCAAGTCGAAGACGACTTCGTCGTCGCCGGCCAGGGCGCGTTGCGCGGCCGCCCAGGCCTCGTCGTCGAGCAGCCGGCCGTGCACCAGTCCCAGCTCGGTGGCGCGCTCGTTGAGGTAGACGACGTCGCGGTGCGAATCCACCACCGCGATCCCCAGCGAGGCGTGCGACACGATCTGCCGCAGCATCTCCGCAACGGTGATCCCGGATCGCTCGGTCGCCGCCTTGCGGCGTCGCTCGGCCAGTCGCGGCGACAGCCACACGCCGGCGGCCACGCCTGCCGCCAGCGCAGGAATCGCCGACGCCGCAGCAAGCGTCAGCGCCGAGGTCGCAGCCACGGCAAAATCGTACTTAGTCCGGCACCGTGAGCTGACCAGCGTTCGACCGTGACGTGCGCCGAATGTGAATTCAACGCGAAGATTTCACCCGGTCTCCACCCGGCATTCACACTGGGCGGACCCAAAACCGCTACTTGGCGCCCTGGCTGGCGACCGCTGCAGCACCGGCGGCCGCGGCCTCGGGGTCCAGATAGACCCCGCCGGCAACCTTCGGGCGCAGGTCGGCATCCAAGTCGTACCGCAACGGGATGCCGGTCGGGATGTTCAGCCCGACGACATCCTCGTCCGACATTCCGTCGAGGTACTTCACCAGTGCCCGCAGCGAGTTGCCGTGCGCCGCGATCAGCACTGTCTTGCCGCACCGCAGGTCCGGGATGACGACGTCGGTGTAATACGGCAGGAAGCGCGCCACCACGTCTGCCAGGCACTCGGTCAGCGGGCCACCGCCGATGTCGGCGTAACGGGGGTCGGTGTCCTGGCTGTACCGGCTGCCGGCCTCGATCATCGGCGGCGGGGTGTCGTAGCTGCGCCGCCACGTCATGAACTGGTCGTCGCCGTAGCGCGCCTTGGTGGCGGCCTTGTCCAGACCCTGCAGCGCGCCGTAGTGGCGCTCATTGAGCCGCCAGGTGCGGTGCACCGGGATCCAGTGCCGGTCGGCGGCGTCCAGCGCCAGGTTCGCGGTGGTGATGGCCCGGCGCAACAGCGAGGTGTAGACCACGTCCGGAAGCAGGTCGTGCTCGACCAGCAGTGAGCCGGCGCGGATCGCCTCGGTGCGGCCCTTGTCGGTCAGGTTGACGTCCATCCAACCGGTGAACTGGTTGCTGGCGTTCCATTCGCTTTCGCCGTGGCGCAATAGCACCAGGGTGGCAGAGTCAGACATGGCCGCCAGTGTCTCAGTCACCGCCGCCGTCGATCAAATGCTCAAAGGCGCGCAGGTTCTTCAGCGACTGCCCGGTGGACACCCGCCACTCCCATTCCTTCTGGATCGAAGTGGCAAATCCCAACTCCAGCAACGTGTTGAAGTCGAAGTCGACGGCTTCGAGCACCTGCCCGAGCACCCGGTCGATCTCCTCAGCGGTCACCGACGCCAGCGAGATCCGGCCGACCAGGTAGATGTCGCCGACGTTGTCGAGGGTGTAGGCCACCCCGTACAGCCGGCGGTTGCGCTTGAGCAGGTGGCGGTAGACGCCGGCGTGGTTCTCGTCGGGTTGGCGACAGACGAACGCCTCGACACGCACCGAGTGCTCGCCGATGCTGAGGATGGTGTTGGTCTTGAGTTTGCGCTCGCCGGGCAGCTCCACGACCAGCCCCGGCAGCCCGCCGTGGGAGCCCGGCGTCGGTGAGTAGGTGAGCTCGGCGGCCTGCAGCGTGCGCTCGATGAGCTCCTGGACGTCGCCCCGGTTCACGCGCGCGCCCCGCGCCGCGTCGGCCAGCGGCGAGGCCGCCGCGCGGATCCGAGCACCCGCATCCGCCCTCCCCGAGCCGCGGCGAAGTCTGCTATGGCGTGGCTATAACTGGCCAACTGGGCGTCCACGGTGCGCTCCCAGGAGAACTGCGCCGCGTGGCTGACCGCGGCCCGGCGCATCGCCCATCCGCGAGGTCCCGAACCCAACCGCAGTAGCTCATCGAGAGCCGTTGCCCAGGCGTCGGTCCCGTGCCCGTCGACCAATCGTCCGGTGACCCCGTCGCGCACGGCCACCGGCAAACCGCCGACGGCCGCGGCCACCACCGGCGTCCCGCAGGCCTGCGCCTCCAGCGCCACCAGACCGAACGATTCGGAGTAGCTCGGCACGGCCACCAGGTCGGCGGCGTGGAACAGCGTCGCCAGATCCTCACGGGACTGCGGCGGCAGGAACGTCACCCTGTCACCGATACCCAGTTCGGCCGCCAGCCGAACCAGGCCGCCCGGTTCGGCCAGACCGCTGCTGCCCGACGGACCACCGGCCACCACCACCCGTACCCCGGGCAGTTTCGCGGCCGCGCGCAGCAGGATGTCGGGCGCCTTGAGCGGCTGGATGCGGCCGACGAACGCCACGATCGGTTCGCCTGCCGACAACCCCAGCGTCTGCCGGGCCGCCAGCTTGTCGCCGGGCCGAAACACCTCCAGGTCGACGCCCGGGTGCGCCACGTCGATCCGGCGCGGGTCCGCCGCATGCAGGGCGACGAGTTGCTGTGCTTCGTCGTCGGTGTTGACGATCAGCCGGTCCGCGGCATCGACGACCTGCTGCTCGCCGACCGTGCGCAGCGGCGGTTCCGGGGCGTCCCCGGCGGCCAGCGCGGCGTTCTTCACCCCGGCCAGGGTGTGCGCGGTGTGCACCAGCGGCACCGCCCACCGGTCCGCGGCCAGCCAGCCGACCTGACCCGACAGCCAGTAGTGCGAATGTACGACGTCGTAGTAGCCGGGCTCGTGGGCTGCCTCGGCGCGCAGCACCCCGGCAGCGAACGCGCACAGCTGGGTGGGCAGGTCGTTCTTGTCCAGGCCTTCGAACGGCCCGGCCACCACGTTGCGCACCAACACGCCTGGCGCGACGTGTTGTACCGGCGGATCGATCGACGACGTCGCGCGGGTGAACACTTCCACGGCCACCCCGCGGCGGGCCAGATGCAGTGCGCTCTGCAGGACGTAGACGTTCATTCCGCCGGCATCGCCGGTGCCGGGCTGGGCCAGCGGCGAGGTGTGTACCGACAGCAGCGCTACCCGGTGCACATCGGCTCTGCTGCCTGCGACCCCTCCGACGCCATAGCCCACCCCGTCATCTTTACAGGTTCGGTCAGGCGGACACTTCCGGGACCACGCGGGCGACCGGCCCGCGGGAACGCCGCATCGCCCCGACCGGGTCGGCGTAGAGCCCGCCCAGGGAAACGGTGCCGGCGCCGGCTTCTTGGACGCGGTTGCCGAATGCGGTGACGCGGATGCTGCGCGCTGACAACACCGAGCGCTGCGCGAAGGCCCGCTCCACCTCGGCCATGCCCTCGGGGTACTCGGTGAAACCCTGGCCGCCGACCACCAGGTCGTCGGGGTTGAGTACGTCGCGCAGCAGCGCCACCGCTTCGCCCAGTGCGCGGGCCCGCTCGGTCAGCAGTGCCACGGCTCGCTCGTCGCCGCCGCGCGCCTCGCGCACCAGAGTGGTCACCGCCGCCGACACCGCGCCCTTGCCCTCCGGCAGGAGCCGCAGCCGACGAGCCGCGGTCAACACCGCCTCATCGCTGACGGTGGACTCGAGATGTCCGGTGCCCCCGAGCAGTTCGGAGTAGACCGGCAGACCGGCGATGGTGCCGGGACCACTGGCCGGGCTGTGCACCCGGCCGCCGATCACCAGGGCGTAGCCGACCGTTTCGCGGGCGTAGACGTAGAGGCTGGTGGTGCTGTTCGCCGTGGGCCGCCGCACTCCGAACAGAAGTTCCGCCCCGGCCATCGCGTCCACGTGGGAGGCCACCGATACGGGCAGGCCCAGCGCTTCGGCCAGCACCGGCCCGACCGGCGCCGCCGTCCAGCCCAGCCGCGGGTGGTCGACGTGGCCGGTGGCCCCGTCCACTGCGCCACCGGTCGCCACGCCGACCCAGAGCGGCCGGCGCTTCTGCCAGCGCGTCAGATACCGACTGGCGCTGGCGGCCAGCGACGCCAGCGCCGGCGTCGCACCGTTGTTCGGCGTCGGAGTTTCGACGACGTCGAGCGTGCGGCCGAGCAGATCGGTGGCCACGATGCTGGTGGTCTTGGCCCCGATGTGCAGGCCCAGGGTGAGGAACGGTTCGTGGTTGACCACCACCGGCCGACGCGGCCGTCCGATCGCCCCGGACGTGGCCAGGTCGGCGCGCTCCAGCAGCAGTCCGGCTTCCAGAAGCGCACTGACCTGGCGGTTGACGGTCGCCACACTCAGCGAGGTGGCGCCCGCGATGGCTTCACGCGCGACGGGGCCGTGCTGGCGAACCGCGGCGAAGACCTCGGCACCGGCGCTGTCGGCCAGCTGCAGGGCCGGGGCTACTACCCGCGGG
Organism: Mycobacterium sp. UM_WGJ; assembly: GCF_000455125.1. Classification (GTDB taxonomy): domain Bacteria; phylum Actinomycetota; class Actinomycetes; order Mycobacteriales; family Mycobacteriaceae; genus Mycobacterium. The sequence goes on along the minus strand of NZ_AUWR01000061.1, from coordinate 17,253 downwards.
TGGGAACGGAGGCGGCCGGTGCGGTGGCTGGCCAGGTGAGCGGTGAGAGAGGTAGTACGCACGCGATGTCCTTGTCTGGAGAAAAATCCGAATGAGAGCCGTTTACGCCTACGACCCGGCGGATTCTCCTAAGGAGCGCTAATCGCAGCAGGTCAGGCGCAGGAACACGCGCGACAACACGCGCCGTGGGCGACCAGACAGACCGCTGTCAGAAAGCGGGCACTGCGAGACATAGCTGAGAATCTATCACGATCACTAAGGTTGACGCGATGACGACACCTGCGCGCGATCAGCGCATTGCCGTGGTCACCGGCGCCAGCTCAGGCATCGGCGAGGCGACCGCGAGAACCCTTGCCGCACAAGGCTTTCATGTGATCGCTGCGGCCCGTCGCGCCGACCGGCTCATGGCGCTGGCCGACGAGATCGGCGGCACCGCCATAGTGACGGACGTCACTGACCCGGTGGCGGTCGCGGCACTGGCCGAGGCATGCGACCGGGTCGGCGGCTCAGTAAACGTGCTGGTCAACAACGCCGGCGGCGCCAGAGGGCTGGCGTCGGTGGAGCAGGCCGATCTCGAGCACTGGCGCTGGATGTGGGAGACCAACGTGCTGGGCACCCTGCAGGTGACGCGCGCGCTGATGCCGAAACTCGTGGCGTCCGGCGATGGCCTGGTGGTCACGGTGACCTCGATCGCGGCGTTCGAAATCTATGACGGCGGCGCCGGATACACCTCGGCCAAGCACGCCCAGAGCGCACTGCATCGCACCTTGCGCGGCGAACTGCTGGGAAAGCCGGTGCGGCTCACCGAAATCGCTCCCGGCATGGTGGACACCGAGTTCTCCCTGGTGCGCTTCGACGGTGACCGTGACCGCGCCGACGCTGTCTATTCCGGCCTGACTCCGCTGACCGCAGCCGACATCGCCGAGGTGATCGGGTTCGTGGCCTCGCGGCCGCCGCACGTCGACCTCGACCAGATCGTCATCCGCCCCCGCGACCAGGCATCGGCGACCCGGGCCCACCGGGAGGGTTGACGCGTCAGCCGCCGGGCCCAGTACTGGACGTCGTCGTCGGCGTACTGGTGGTAGTCGTAGGCGTGCCCGACAACGTCGGCGCGTCCGTCGGGGTGGCCGGCGCGACGCTGGGCAGCGAGGTTCGCGCCTGTTCGGAACTCGACAACGCCGACATCGAGGCCCAGGTGTCCCAGTCCACCGCCCAGTCCCAGATATCGCCGTCGGCGTAGGACAGCTCGATCGAACTGCCGGTCACCTCGACCGGGTCGCCGTAGATCGCGCTGTGGAAGTACTGCTCGGCGTCCTCGGTCGATAAGTTGATGCAGCCGTTGGTGACGTTGGTGTTGCCCTGCGCGCCCGCGCTGGCGGGGTTGGCGTGGATGAACTCCCCGTTGTTGGAGATCCGGACCGCCCAGCGCTCATGGATGTTGCTGTAGCCGGCGGCCGGGTTGGACATGTAGAAGTCCGCGTATTTCTCGCTGACCACGTGGATGCCGTTGCGGGTGATGTTGCGGGCTTTGTCGGCCTGGCCGTAGCTGCAGGGGAAGTCCATGATCACGCCCTCGTCGCGGACCACCTGAATGCGGTGCGACGAGACTTCGGCGCGCACCACCTGGCGTCGGCCGATCGCGAAGTCCAGGGACATGTCCTGGGCCCCGTAGGCGCCGTCGCCGAACGCCAGTCCGTACAGCTTGGCGTTGACGCTGACCTTGGTTCCGGCCGGGAAGTATTCCCGGCTGCGCCAGTGCACCCGGGCTCCCTGCACCTCGTCGGGCAGCCAGGCCCAGCTGCCTTCCACCGGTGGCTCGGTGACGACGGTCAGGGCCCGCTCGACGGCCGCCTTGTCGGCGATCGGTCCGTCGAACTGCAGGATCACCGGCGCGGCGACCCCCACCGTCTGTCCATCGGCCAGCTGAAAGCCCCCGTCGATGACGGTGCTGGGCGCGACCGTGGTGATGCTGCCGCTGACCGGCACCGCGTTGCCGTCGTGGCCCACCACCGACCCGCTCCAGGTGTAGACGGAGTCGTAGCCCAGTGGTTCGGTGACGGTGTAACGGGTGCGCTCCCGATTGAAGGTTCCGGTGAGCACCTTTCCGGCGGGGCTGGTCAGCGCCACCCGCTGGAACCAGCCGTCACGGACCGTGACGCCGACGGCGGCCGTGGGCAGCACGTCGGCCACCGCTCCGTGTTCCAGAGCGGGCTCGAACGTCAGAGCGGGCGCAGCCTGTGGCGCGTTCTCGGCGCTCTTCCCGGGCCGGCCGAAACACCCGGCCAGCGCGGACGGCGCCACCACCCCGGCAGCCAGCGCCGCCAAGGCACGCCGCCGGTTCAGGGTCACGGCATTCCAAGATACCGGCCCAGTCGCCTGACCACCTGCGGGAAGATTGCGCCGGGTTTACAGCGCGCAGCCGACGAGCACCGGCTCGGGATGCAGGGTGATGCCGAACGCATCGCGCACCCCGTCCCGCACGATGCGGGCCAGGCTCACGATGTCGGCGGTAGTGGCGCCACCCCGGTTGGTCAGTGCCAGGGCATGTTTGGTGGACAGGCGCGCCGGCGCATCCGGCCCGGGGTAGCCCTTGCCGAAGCCGGACCGCTCCACCAGCCAGCCGGCGGCCAGCTTCACCCCATCGGGAGCTTCCCAATGCGGCACCGAACCGTCCTCCCGATCAGCCATGCTGCGGTAGACATCTTGCGGCACAACAGGGTTGGTAAAAAACGAACCGACGCTCCAGGTGTCGTGGTCATTCGCATCGAGCACCATGCCCTTTGCCGCGCGCAGCGCGAGCACCGCGGCGCGCACCGCCGCCGGCTCGCGGCACTCGCCCTCGGCGGCCTGCAGCGCAGCAGTCAACTCGCCGTACCGCAGCGGCGCGCTGCGCCCGGCCGCATCCAGTGCGAATTCGACCTCCAGCACCACCGCCGCATCCGAGTGCTTGAGCACACTGGTGCGGTAGCCGAGCGCCAACTCGTCGGCCGGTGTCCAGCGCACCTCCCCGGTGCGCCGATCCAGCAGCCGAACCCGGGTCAGGCGGTCGGCGACCTCGACACCGTAGGCCCCGACGTTCTGCACCGGCGTGGCGCCGGCCGAGCCGGGAATGCCCGACAAACACTCCAGTCCGCCCAGCTTCGCTGCGACAGCGTGGGCCACCACGTCATCCCAGACGGCGCCGGCCTCAGCCCGCAGCAGATTGCCGTCCACGGTGATGCCGTCGTTGGCCAGCACGACAGCGGTCAGGTCTTCGAGGTCGTCGGCGATCAGCACATTGGAGCCCCCCGCCAGCAGCAACGGGCGGTCACCGGCCGCGTCGAGTTCGCCCAGCGTCGCCACGATCTGTGCGGTGTCGGTGCAGGTGATGACCCGCCGGGCGATCGGTCCCACCCGCAGGGTGGTCAAGGGCGCCAGCGGCACCGCCTCAGCGACACGCGCGCCCGCGAACCTGGAACCCGCCACGGCCGGTAACGGTAGCGTGACCAGGTATGCCGCGTACATTCACGCTCTCCGAGCTCTACCCGGCAACCGTCGAGCAGGTGTATGCCGTCTTCGCCGACGAGCACTACTGGCGGTCCCGCTTGGCCGAATCCGGAGCCGACGTGGTGGCGTTGGTCTCGATGACCGTCGGCCCCGACGGCGGCGTCGACGTCGCCACCACGCAGGGCATTCACCGGGAGAAGCTGCCCGCGCTGGCGGCCCAGTTCCATCCCGGGAATCTGGATGTCGCGCGGCACGAGACCTGGCATCCGGTGCGCGACGGGAGGGCACGCGCCCAGGTGACCGGCAAGGTCGTCGGCGCACCGGCGAAGCTGTCCGGCGATGCCGTCCTGGCGCCGGCGGCCGGCGGCTGTGAGCTGCGGCTGACCGCGACCGTGCAGGTCGACATCCCGCTGGTGGGCGGCAAGATCGAGAGTTTCATCGGCGGGCAGTTGGCCGAGCTGATGACCACCGAGCAGCGGTTCACCTCCACGTGGCTGAGCCAGGGCGGCACCACACCGACGGCATAGGCTGGATCCATGCGGATTGCTTGTGCGCAGATACTCAGCGGCGCCGACCCGGCCGCGAATCTTCAACTGGTGACCGACTACACCGAGCGGGCCGCCGATCAGGGAGCATCGCTGGTGGTGTTCCCGGAGGCAGCGATGTGCCGGTTCGGGGTGCCGCTGGGCCCGGTTGCCGAACCGCTCGATGGGCCGTGGGCCACGCAGGTGCGAGAAATGGCCGCGCGGGCTCAGATCACCGTGGTGGCCGGGATGTTCACTCCGGCCGAGGATGGACGCGTCACCAACACGTTGTTGGCGGTCGGCCCCGGAACCGACACGCACTACCACAAGGTCCACCTCTACGACGCCTTCGGTTTCACTGAATCACGCACGGTGGCACCGGGATCCGAGCCGGCGGTGATCGATGTCAACGGAGTCGGCGTGGGGTTGTCCACCTGTTATGACATCCGGTTCCCGGCGCTGTATACCGAGCTGGCCGACCGTGGCGCGCAGCTGATCGTGGTCGGCGCCTCGTGGGGCGCCGGTCCGGGGAAGCTGTCTCAGTGGGAGCTGCTGGCTCGGGCCCGAGCGCTGGATTCGACGAGCTACGTCGTCGCGGTAGGGCAAGCCGACCCGGGCGCTCCGAAGGATCCCTCCGGGGCGCCGACCGGAGTGGGCCACAGCATGGTCGTCTCACCGTGGGGCGAGGTGATCGCGGCGGCCGGTGCATCGCCGCAGCTACTGGTATGCGACATCGACCTCGACGCGGTCTCCGCGGCCCGCCGGACGCTGGCCGTGTTGAGCAATCGTGCGGCCTTCCTTCAGGTCGGTAAGGCAGAATCGCGCGGGTGAGCAATCCGCCCGGACCTCCCCCCGGCGAGTCCCCCTGGGCTCGCCCCGCCGACCAACCCGAACCGCAAGACGGCGCTACACCGTCTCGCCCACCGGAGCCGTCCGCATCGCCCACCCAGCAGATGCCGGCGGGCGGTCATGAAGAGTCCACCAGTCGAATCCCCGCAGCGCCCGCACAACCTCCGGTGCCCCCGCAGGCCCCGCCAACCGCGCAGGCCGCCGCGCCGCCGCCCGCCGACCCGCGGCCGGGAACCGCCGGTGAGGCGCCCACCACCGTGATCGAAACCACGGATTCCCCGTCGCGGTCGGCGTCGATGCTGCGTGATCCGCTGGCCGTGGTCCTGATCCTGGTCACGGTGATCGCGCTGGCGCTGGCCGGGTTGATCGGGGCCGAACTGATCGCCCGACGTATCGGCGACAGCAAGGTGGCCAAGGCGACCGAGTGCGTGGTGAACGACAAGGCCAGCGCCTCGTTCGGGGTGACGCCACCGTTCCTGTGGCAGCACATCACCGGCAACTACACCAACATCTCCATCCACACCGCGGGCAACCAGGTCAAAGACGCCAAACAGATGACGGCCGACCTGAGCATCTCCGATGTCGATCTGCACGGCACCGGCGACTCGCGTGGCACTATCGGTTCGCTGCAGGCGACGCTGACCTGGCCGTCAGCCGGGATCAAAGAGACCGTTCAGAACATGGTGCCGATTCTGGGCAACCTGGTCTCAGACCTCAAGACCAATGCGCAGGACGGCACCGTCGAACTGCGCGGTGCGTTCGGTCTGGCCACCGTTGTGGTCAAGCCCGCAGTCGTCAACGGGGGCCTGTCCCTGCAAGTGCAGAAGCTGACCGGCCTGGGCACTCTGACCCTGCCGCGAGAGTCCCTGCAGCCCGAGTTGGACCGGTTCGCCTCGGAGTTGACCAAGCGTTACCCGCTCGGTCTGCGCGCCGACAGCATCGAGGTCACCGATACCGGTGTGGTGGCGCGGTTCTCCACCAGCAACGCCTCCATTCCACGGTCGGATGACCCCTGCTTCGCTCATCTGTAACCTTGCACAATGAGCGCACCCGGACCCACCCATCGGTTTTCCGGCCTGCCGGCGATCATGCTGGCCCTGACCGCGGTGCTCGCAATAGCACTGGTCGGGATGCTCGGCGGTGAGCTTTACGCGCGCCACCGGGCGAACACCTTGGTCGCCGAAGCCGTCAAATGCGAGGCGCAGGACAGTGCCACCGTGTCCTTCGGGACCACTCCCCCGGTGCTGGCGCAGTACTTCAACGATGAGTACTCCCACATCTCGGTCAAGACCGCGGGCAATCAGATCCGGCAGGCCAAGGGCATGCGCCTCGATCTGGACATCCGCAACGTCCGGCTGAACAAGGACGCTGGCGCCTCGGACTCCAAGGGCACTATCGGGTCACTGGACGGCACCATCACCTGGCCGGCCGAGGGCATCAAGGAGTCCATCCAAGAAGTCGTCCCGGTGATCGGCAGCATCGTCACCGGCAGTGTCACCGCCGATCCCGACGCCGGCACCGTGCAGCTCAAGGGCCTGCTCAACAAGGCGACGGTCAAACCGCAGCTGGTGAACAACGGGTTGTCGCTGCAGGTGACCGAGCTGGAACTGCTGGGCCGTGATCTGGACCGCGACAGTGTGCAGCGCAATCTCGATGAGCTCACCGCGAAGGTGACCGACGACCTTCCGCTGGGCATCCACCTCGACAGCGTGGAAGTCACCGATTCCGGTGTGGTGGTTAAGTTCTCAACCCAGAATGCCGCCATCCAGCAGGGGACCTCGTCGAGTCGCTGCTTCGACTCGCTGTAAGGCGTCAGACCCGGACCAGCCGGAAGTACCCGTACAGATAAGCGGCCGGGTGTGCCGCTCCCGGCACCCCAGCGGGGTTGAGCCCGGCGACCAGGATCAGGTCGTCGTTGAACCAACTCCGAAGCCCGCCGCTGTGTCCGTACACGCTGTATTCGACGGCGAAGTCGCTCGAGAAGCCGTCCGCCGTCAGCTCATAGCCGTAGGGCGCGAGGCAGGGCCCAACGAAGTGCCGCAACGCATCCCAGACCAGCGGGGCACCGGAAGCGAGAAACCGCTCCTCAGCGACCCGGTAGCCGGGTTGTATGCCGTCGGCGAATTGCCGTAGCTGCTGCTCGGCTCCGGCGTGATCGGGCACCGACGTGACGGGGACATCAGCGCTCTGGGCATACTCCCGAATATCCGCCAGCGCGGGTGGTGCAGCGCTTCGGTATTGCCAGAAGACATATCCGGCAAGGGCTATGACGAGCCCCATCACCACTGCTGCGCTTATTGCCATCGCCTTGCTTGCCTTCATCCGAGTGAACCGATGTTGACGCCCGACATCGGATGCGTGCCGAGGGGGCCGGGCAGCCCGGACCCGATAAGGTCGCCGAGCCGAACGGTGACCAGCGCATCGGGGGTGTCGATCGGCGTGCCGGTATTGTTCTCCCAGGGATTGCGCAGCGTCACCATGGCGTCACTGCCGGTACCGCTGATGCCTTCGACCACATACACATGACTTTGCGTCAAGGGTGCTCCTTCCGGAGAAGTTGAGATCGTCACCGGCTGATGATTGGTCAGGGCCCCGGAAATCGCTTGGTCGATATGCTGATTGGTGAACCAGACGCTCTGCGGGTTGATCACGGTGCCGCGATTGCCGGTCAGCGCCTCCATCGCGTCCTTGGCATAGCCGCCCTGCCCGATCCCCACTTCGTTGCCAAGGGCATCGGCGAGATCCGTTCCCGGGTATTTGAGTTTCGCGTACGCCGACTCCAGCACCGCCGGCCACAGCGCGGCGTCGGGGCGGCCATTGTCGAGCCAACTTGCGCCGTTGTGTTTGATGTCGGTGTCGATGTCGGCCTGCGTGACGTCCACGTGTTTCCACGCATGCCCGTCCCAGAGGGTGACATCGAAATTGCCTGTGCCGTCGTCGAAATGAATGCGATCTTTGATCCACTGCGGGTTGGCGTTGGCGATGGCGCCCATGGTGGCATCCAGATAGCAGTCCCCGACGCTGTCCTGTTTCACGTCTGCGGCGGTCGGATCATGCGGGTAGAGATCGTTGTCGGTCCACCGGCGCTCGCCGGCGCCCGCGCCGATCGCGGGAGACAGGGGCGCGCCGACGCCCATCGGATACCGCAGCGACTGCAGCATCCCCGTCCTGCTGGTGCTGTCAGTGGAGACCTCGCCGACCACCCGGTGGATCTCCCTGGCCTTGGCGGCAAGGAACGCCTGGAACTGCCGAGCGCCGGCCGGGGTGTCGAGGCCGAGCAGGCCTTGCCGGGCAACGACGTCGCTGATCTCGCCCTCAATGGCATCAAGGCGCCCGCGGCCCCACGCCACCTTTCGACATGCCCCCCGCAGCGCCTCGGCGAACGCGCGGTCCACCTCGACGGCCGTCGCGAGGCGCTGCACCAAATCCTGCTCGCGCGCACGCGCGGCGTCGGCGAATGCACCACGCACATCGGGCATAGCCGCAAAGGCTATCGGCGGTCTGCGGACTTGGGTAGTCACCCAGGCGGGCTACCCCAATCCGTCGAGCACCCCGCGGGTGCCGGACAGCCCCAATCGCGTCGCTCCTGCCTCGAGCATGGCCAGCGCATCCTCCGCACTGCGGATACCGCCGCTGGCTTTGACTCCCAGCCGGCCATCGACCGTGGCGGCCATCAGCGCCACCGCGTGCACACTCGCGCCGCCGGATGGGTGAAATCCGGTGGAGGTCTTGACGAAGTCGGCGCCGGCATCTTCAGCGGCCCGGCAGACAGCGATCAGGGCGGCGTCGCCGGCGAACTCCAGCAGCGCGGCGGATTCGACGATCACCTTGAGCACCACCTGGGGTACCGCGGCCCGCACGGTGGCGATGTCGGCGCCCACCGCGGCGAAATCACCGGCCAGTGCCGCGCCGACGTCGATGACCATGTCGATCTCGGCCGCCCCGTCGGCGGCGGCCAGTGCCGCCTCCTGTGCTTTGACCACCGACAGATGCTTGCCGGACGGGAAGCCCGCGACCGCCGCGATCGGGACGCCGGAGGGGTTGGCCTCAGCCGCAATCGCCACCATCGACGGCGATACGCACACCGCGGCCACACCGAGTTCGGCGGCTTCGGCGACGACGGCCACCACCTGCTGCGCGGTGGCTTCAGGTTTGAGCAGCGTGTGATCGACCAGTCGCGCCACCTGGTCACGGCCCCAGCGGCCGGCGGCAGTCACGGACATCAGAAGGCCTCCTCGGCGGCGCCGGGATTGCACCCGGATTCGAGCATGGTCACGCCGTCGACGACGGGGCGCCACGGCTCAAGGTTCCAGCTGGTCTTGCCGGGTCGGGCGAACTCGGCGTAGCTCCAGTGGCAGAGGAATTGGTCGCGCATGCCGGGCGTATCGGCCTCGGGGGTGCTGGCGAGCACCTCGCGCCAAGCCTGTTCACCCGCCCCGTCGGTGTCGAGTCGCAGCGCCGCCGCCCGCGCGGAGGGGGTCGGGTACACCCGCAGACTCGACTGGCCGTCGTAGCTGACCCACTCGGTGTGGTCGACATAGCCGGACAACGTGGTGTCAGCGGTGGCCGGCGCCGCGCCCAACACCGCGGCTGTGGCACCCGAGGCCGCAAGGACGAACGCACGCAGCATGGGGCTAGCGGGACTTGCCTTGGACCTCAAGGAGTCGGGGCCGCACGTCCACCAGGTAGACCCCTGCCGCGCAGGCCGCGATCGCCATCCCCATCACCTGCAACAGCAATGCCAGCAGCCCGCACACCCCGAGGATCACCAGCCAGACCGGCTTGGTGAGCTTGTCAGCGGCGGGGTAGGCGTCGGAGCGTTGCATCGCGGCGTGCACAAAGGCGTACACCGACGTCGCGAAGACAGCTATCTGCAAAACGCCAAGGACGGTACCCACCAGGTTCGCAGCGATCACGCTGCAAGCCTAGGCGGGCACCGTCCCGGGCGTCGAACTGCGACTACTTCTGGGTGACCTTCTTGGCCGGAGCCTTCTTGGCGGCGGCCTTCTTGGCCGGAGCCTTCTTGGCAGCCGGAGCAGCCTTCTTGGCAGCCGGAGCCTTCTTGGCGGGGGCCGGCGCCGGCTCGTCCTTCTTGGGCAGCTCGATGCCGACCAGCTTGGCGGCGCGCTCGCCGACCTCACGGGTCTGCGACGCGACGTTGCCCAGCACCTCCTGGGTCAACTCGACGGCCTGGTCGACATAGCCCTCCACCTGCGCCGAGGCGTCGTCCAGACCGGACTGGCTGCGCAGCCGCACCAGGGCGGCCTCACCGCGCGCCACCAGGTCGTTGTACCGCTCGCTGGCCGCCTCCACGTAGCCCTCGGCGGCCTTGCGCAGCTCCTCGCTGGTGAAGCGCTCCCGCAGCTCGGCGAGCTGCTCGGGCAGTTCCTCCTGCAGCTTGTTCAGGCGAGCGCGGCTCTCCTCAACCCGGGTGCTGGCGTCCTCGCGCGCTTCGCCGGCGCGATCGCGCAGGTTGGCGACGAGGTCGTTCACGGTGGCCAGCGCCAGGTCGGCGGCGCCGAGCGCGGCGAGCAGCGGGGCCTTCAGTTCATCGATGGTCGGGTTCTCGGCCATGTCGGGTTCCTTTCAGGTTGAAATCGTGCGTAGGTAATTCGGTCAGGAGAACGACAGAGGATCAGTCAGGTGGCATCTCCTCACCGTCGGCTTCGTTCTGCTGGACGAAAGACGTGTAGATGTCGAGCAGAACCTGCTTTTGCCGTTCCGTGATCGCTGCATCGGCAATTACGGCGTCACGGACCTCGCTCTTCTCGCTCGGCTCCAAAATTCCCGCCCGGATGTAGAGCACCTCGGCGGAAACCCTGAGGGCCTTGGCGATCTGGTTGAGGACGTCAGCGGAAGGTTTACGCAGTCCACGTTCGATCTGACTCAGATACGGGTTGCTGACGCCGGCCTTGTCGGCCAGCTGACGCATGGACACCTGCGCGGCTTCGCGCTGGGACCGGATGAAGCTACCGATATCCGCCGCTGCCGTGGAGACCACCGCGGCGAGCTTGTCATCCTGCGACACCGGTGACCCCTTTCGTGGACTTGCGATTGCTGGCACGTGCCACGATACGGCCTAGTGCTAACTTTTGCAAGCACTTGCTAGCGCAGGTCAGAACATAAGTTGAGCTATGGCGTAGATCGCCAGGCCGGCCAGCGAGCCGACTACCGTGCCGTTGATCCGGATGAACTGCAAGTCACGCCCGACGTGCAGTTCGATTCGCCGGCTCGCTTCGGCGGCATCCCAGCGCTCGATGGTCTCGGTGATGATTGCGGTGATCTCCACCCCGTAGCGACCCACCAGATGCTGGGCTCCCCGCACGATCCAGTTGTCGACCTTGTCGCGCAGTTCGGCCTTGTCACGCAACGATTCTCCGACCTGGACCACGGTCGCGGCCACCCGCGTCCGCAGCGCGCTGGACGGGTCGTCGACGCCTTCGAGCACCAGTCGCTTGAGCGTCCGCCAGGCAGTCTCCGCAGCCTTGGCGACTTCCTCGCGGGCCATCAGCTGCTCTTTGACCGCGTCGGCCTTCGCGATGGTCGCTTGGTCGTGCTGCAGATCATCGGCGAATTCGAACAGGAATCGGGTCGCGCTGCGCCGCAGTTCGTGATCAGGATTACGTCGCACCTTGTCGGTGAAATCCATCAGTTCACGGTGGATGCGGTCGCCGACCAGGTGGTCGACGAATCGCGGCGACCAGGTCGGCGAGTCACGCTCGACGACCCGCTGGATGACTTCGCCGGCATTGAGCGACCACTGGAAGGCCCGGTCGGCCAACAGCTGGATCAGCGCCTCCTGCCGGTTCTCCGCCAGCAGGGAACCCAGCACCCGGCCGACCGGCGGGCCCCAGTGCGGCTCGGCGATGCGTTGCACGATCATCCGGTCGATCAAATCCTGGACATCGTCGTCGCGCAGCATCTCGATCAGGACCCGCAGCACGGTCGAGGTTTCGGCGGCCACCCGCTCGGCATGCGTCGGCTCCGACAGCCATTTGCCCACCCGGCCGGCGATCTGCGCGTCGCGCAGCTTGGTCTCGATCACCGGCGGTGACAGGAAGTTCTCCCGCACGAAAGTGCCCAGCCCCTCCCCGAGCTGGTCTTTCTTGCGCTTGATGATCGCGGTGTGCGGGATGGGTATACCCAGCGGATGCTTGAACAGTGCGGTGACCGCAAACCAGTCCGCAAGCGCGCCGACCATGCCGGCCTCGGCGGCGGCGCCGACGTAACCCACCCAGAGGGGAGCTGTACCGTCAGCCTGCGCCCACCGACACAGCAGGAAGACCACAGTGGCGCCGAGCAGGAAGCTCAGCGCCACCACTTTCATCCGGCGCAGATCACGCAATCGGACCGCGTCCGCGTCCGGATCAGCGCCCGCGAACGACTCCGCCAACGACTGCACGGTTCGCGCGGCGCCCGGCCAACTCGACTGGTTCTCTGGATGCACCACACCACCATCATCCGCCAACTACGCGGCTGGGCATATGCGGCAGTTTCAACTTCGCCTCACCTCCGGCGAGCCTCGCCAAACCGCCGGATGTATGCGGCAGTTCCAGCTTCGCCTCACCTCCGGCGAGCCTCGCCAAACCGCCGGTAACTGTTACCGGACCACAGAGTTTGCTGCACCAGCCCGTATTATCTATTGCGTCTAGGGAATGGGAATCCGCGATAGTGGCAGAGCAGCTCCAAGCCGGCACCGCCAAGACAGACGGTCGTAAGCGGCGTTGGCACCAGCACAAGGTCGACCGCCGCAACGACCTCATCGACGGAACGATCGAGGCGATCCGGCGCCGCGGCCGCTATGTGAGCATGGACGAGATCGCCGCAGAGATCGGCGTGTCCAAGACGGTCCTGTACCGGTATTTCGTCGACAAGAACGACCTCACCACCGCGGTGATGATGCGCTTCGCGCAGACCACCTTGATCCCGAACATGGCGTCGGCGTTGTCGGCGAACCTGGACGGATTCGACCTGGTTCGCGAGATCATCCGGGTATACGTGCAGACCGTCGCCAACGAACCCGAGCCCTACCGGTTCGTGATGGCCAACAGCTCGGCCAGCAAGAGCAAGGTGATCGCCGACTCCGAGCGCATCATCGCCAGGATGCTCGCGGTGATGCTGCGCCGCCGCATGAACGCGGTCGGGATGGACACCCGCGGGGTGGAGCCGTGGGCGTACATGACCGTCGGCGGAGTGCAGCTGGCCACTCACTCGTGGCTGCTGGACCCGCGGATGAGCGCCGGCGACCTGATCGACTACCTGACGATGATGACCTGGAACGCGCTGTGCGGGATCGTCGAGGTGGGCGGATCGCTGGAAAAGTTCAACGCCGGGCCGCACCCGTCACCGATATTGCCGTGGCGGCGGGCGGCCAGCGTGCAGGCGCGCACCGCCGACGCATCGGCGCGGTCCGCGCACTGACCTGGCCTCCCCCATCGGACACTGCCGATTACCAGGGAAATCCCTGTATCTCTCGACGGCGCAATCTCCTACCGTCGCAAACGGGACGTCAGAACCGACCTGTTGTGACGCGCAGTCCCATCGACGGAAGGCAGGTGCCTCACCATGGCCACAACGGGCTACCGGCAGGCCGCCAAGACGGTCGTGTCGGCGCTGATCGCTGCCGGAGCATTCCTCAGCGGTGCGTCACTGGCCGGCGCGGACGACCCGGATCAGCCGGGCGGGCAAGGGCAGGACGCCTGCGCAAGCGGCGACCAAAGCCAGCAACCGCAGGATCCGCAGGCATGCGGTGCCGGTATCGCCAATCGCGCCATTGGCGAGGCGCCGAAAGCCGCCGACCAGGCAGCGCGCGCCGCCGGCCAGAACGGTCAGAACACCCCGCCCGGGGACCGTCCGCCGCAGGACCTGATCACCAGCACGAAGTGCGTCATCTTCAACGGGGCCCCAACCCTGCTACCGCCGGAGGGCTTGTCCCGCACCGCAACGCCGTTCGACTCTCCCATGGAGGGCAAGCCGTGCTGGTTCGTCTTCGGCGTGACCCCCACGCACTAGCGGATCAGTAGGTGTAGAAGCCCCGGCCGGACTTCTTGCCCAGCTGGCCGGCCTCGACCATGCGCAGCAGCAGCGGCGGCGCGGCGTAGAGCGGCTCCTTGAACTCCTCGTACATCTTGTCCGCGATCAGCTTCAGCGTGTCCAGGCCGACCAGGTCGGACAGCCGCAGCGGGCCCATCGGGTGCGACAGGCCGGCGACGATGGCCTTGTCGATGTCCTCGACGGTGGCAAAACCCGACTCGAGCATGCGCACCGCCGACAGCAGGTAGGGCACCAGCAGGGCGTTCACCACGAAGCCGGAGCGGTCCGAGCAGCGCACCACCTGTTTGCCCAGCACCGCACTGGCGAAGTCCTCGGTGCGGTCCGCGGCGGCGGGGTCGGTGACCAGCGTGCTGACCAGCTCGACCAGCGGCAGCACCGGAACCGGGTTGAAGAAGTGCAGGCCCAACACCCGCTGCGGGTTCTGCGTGGCAGCGGCGATCTTCATGATCGGGATGGACGAGGTGTTCGACGCGAGCACGGCGTCGGGGTCGGTGATCACCCGGTCCAGCTCGGCGAAGATCTTCGACTTGACCGTGTCGTCTTCGATGACGGCCTCGATGATCAGCTGACGGTCCGCCAAGTCACCGAGGTCGGTGGTGAAGGTCAGGTTCGCGAGCGCGTCGTCGCGCTCGCGCTCGGTGATCTTGCCGGCGCTCACGCCGCGCTCCAGCGACTTGACGATTCGGTTGCGGCCCGCGGTGACCAGTGCGTCGGTGGTCTCGAAGATCTTCACCTCGACGCCGGCACGCGCCGACACCTCGGCGATTCCGGCGCCCATCTGCCCGGCTCCGATAACACCTACACGTTGGATCGACACGATCTCCCTTTCAGTCAACGGCAGCAACAGGCCCCGCCCAGGCTGGCTGGACGGGGCCTGCGCTGTCAACTCCCCCGCGGTGCAATCCGACTTCCACCGCGGGAAATGTCAGCGGCTCAGTGGCTCACACCTTCGGTTCCACCTCGCCTCGTGGCTGGCGCCACTCGGCTCAGTGGAACTGGCCCTCTTCGGTGGAACCGGCCAGCGCCGTGGTCGACGAGGTCGGGTCCACGGTGGTGGCGATCCGGTCGAAGTAGCCGGCACCGACCTCGCGCTGGTGCTTGGTGGCGGTGTAGCCGCGCTCCTCGGCGGCGAACTCGCGCTCCTGCAACTCGACATAGGCGCTCATCTGCTTGCGGGCGTAGCCGTGGGCCAGATCGAACATCGAGTAGTTCAGGGCGTGGAAGCCGGCCAGCGTGATGAACTGGAACTTGAAGCCCATGGCGCCCAGCTCGTTCTGGAACTTCGCGATGGTCGCGTCGTCCAGGTGCTGCTTCCAGTTGAACGACGGCGAGCAGTTGTAGGCCAGCATCTGGTCCGGGAACTCCGACTTGACGCCCTCAGCGAACTTGCGGGCCAGCTCCAGGTCCGGGGTACCGGTCTCCATCCAGATCAGGTCGGCGTAGGGCGCGTAGGCCTTGGCACGCGCGATGCACGGCTCCAGACCGTTCTTGGTGTAGTAGAAGCCCTCCGCGGTCCGCTCACCGGTGATGAACGGCCGGTCGCGCTCGTCGACGTCGGAGGTGATCAGCGTGGCGGCCTCGGCGTCGGTCCGGGCGATCACCACGGTCGGCACGTCGGCGACGTCAGCGGCCAGACGAGCCGAGGTCAGGGTGCGGATGTGCTGCTGGGTGGGGATCAGCACCTTGCCGCCGAGGTGGCCACACTTCTTCTCCGAGGCCAGCTGGTCCTCCCAGTGCGAACCCGCGACACCGGCGGCGATCATCGCCTTCTGCAGCTCGTAGACATTGAGCGCGCCACCGAAGCCGGCCTCGCCGTCGGCCACGATCGGGGCCAGCCAGTTGTCCACCGAGGTGTCGCCCTCGACCTTGGCGATCTCGTCGGCACGCAGCAGCGCGTTGTTGATCCGGCGCACCACCTGCGGCACCGAGTTGGCGGGGTAGAGGCTCTGGTCGGGGTAGGTGTGGCCGGACAGGTTGGCGTCACCGGCGACCTGCCACCCGGACAGGTAGATGGCCTTCAGGCCGGCCCGAACCTGCTGGACGGCCATGTTGCCGGTCAGCGCGCCCAGGGCGTTGATGTAGTCCAGGTCGTGCAGCTGCTCCCACAGCACCTCGGCGCCACGACGGGCCAGGGTGTGCTCCTCGACGACATGGCCCTGGAGCGCGACGACATCCTCCGCGGAGTAGGTGCGGGTGACACCCTTCCACCGCGGGTTGTGGTCCCAGTCGTGCTGGATCTGCTCGGGGCTCTTCGGCGTGCCAACGGTCGACATAGGATGCGCTCCTTTGCGTTCTCGATCGGTCGGGGTCGCCGGAGCCGAGAATTGCTTCTCGGCTTTGCTAACACCCCGATCAATTCACTGGTGTGTTAACGCGACCTTGGCACAGGACATCTGCCCTGGTCCAGCCGTTTCCTTTGCCAATTTCCGCCATGCATCACGGCCAAATTGCAAAGTTTGCGAAGAACCATCGGGAAAGCCCGTCACGAAATCCGCCGGAAAGCTACCGGCCGGTAACATATCCGCACAGGTCAACGCCCGTTTTAGCAGTACGCCCGTACTGACTAGAACGTGTTACAGCGGGAAGATCGCGGCGAGGGCCTTGACCTCTTCGCCCACCAGGTATGTGAGCGTTCTAACAGTGCGATCGGCCAGTCCGGGGCCGAACTGATCGGTCGATCCGGCCGGGTGGACATGGGAGACGATCTCTAGTTTGTCCCCCAGGGCGACCGGCGCCTCGTGTTCCAGGTTGACCCGCAGCGGCGCCGCGAGCAGTTCGGGATAGCTCGACAGGTAGTCCTCGACCACGCTCCAGTACACCGAGTTGTTCATGTGGTCGAACAGGTCGATGTCGGTGAACCGGATCGGGTACTCGTGGATCTCGTCCGCGTCCTCCCGACCCCCGGCCTTCAAGTAGGCCTTCCAGCGCAACCGATCGACGGTGGTGGTGCGCTTGAGCCCGGCCAGGAAGTCCTCGGAGATCCGCGCCGGCCCCTGCGTCTCACGGTTGATGTTGATCCAGAACGCCTCGGATTCGATCAGCCCGCCCTTGCGGCCATCGATGCGGACCCGCATCTCACACCAGCGGTTGGAGGTGCCCGAACACCACCGGCGCATCCGCAGCATGTCCTGGAACTCGATCGGACGAATCAGGTCCATCATGGTGCGCCGTACGATCCACAGCGGGTGCGTCTCCTGATATCCGCCCTCGCGCAGCTGATCCTGGCCGATGTCCTGGATGTGGCGGGCAGCCGCGTCCATCCGCAGGCGGCCCAGCCGGTCGATGTCGGCGACCCGCAGCGGCCACTGCCGGTCGAACACGTCGGGTAAGTCCCCTGGGG
>NZ_AUWR01000060.1 GCF_000455125.1 Mycobacterium sp. UM_WGJ | reverse complement strand
CTCGCTCAACTCAACCTCCCCGAGAGCCGCGCGAGCAGCTCGTCATCTGTCATACAGACCGAGCAGTAGCATCCAGTCGGTCGAACCCATCACGCTGGTAGATCTCCACGCAGCTGGAACGGCGGATCTTGCCGCTGGTCGTGATCGGGATGGCACCCGGCGACACCAGGACCAGGTCTCCACTCACCAGGCCGTGCGCCTTGGACAGCGCAGCGGTCACCTTGCGACGGACCTCGGTCAGCCTGTCCAGAATCTCCTCATCGGACCCCCCCTTGTTCTTGAACTCTGCGATCGTAACAAGCTGCTCGGAGTGGCTGTTCGGGATCGAGACCGCGGCCACACGCCCACCGGTGATCTCCTGCACGGTTGCCTCGATGTCGTCCGGGTAGTGATTGCGCCCGTCGACGATCAGCAGGTCCTTGATCCGGCCGACGATGTAGAGCTCTCCGCCGGAGATGACACCGAGGTCGCCGGTCATCAGCCAGGGCCCCTGCGGTGTCCCCGGCGTGGGCTCGACGAGCTTGCCGCCGAAGGTAGCTTCGGTGGCCTGCTGGTTGTGCCAGTAGCCCGCCGCGACGTTGGGCCCGTGCGTCCAGATCTCGCCGACTTTGCCTTCCGGATTCTCGGTCTGGGTCTCCGGGTCCACGATACGCACGGTGCAGGCCCGAGGAACACCGCAGCTGACCAGCTCGACGCCGCCTTCGGCGCCACTGGGCTCAGCTGTACCGGCCGCCAGCTTGGTGTAGTCGAACCGCGCGGTCGGTGGCGGGTTTCCGGGGGTGTTGGACGTCAAGTAAACGCTCGCCTCGGCCAGCCCGTAGCCCGGACGCAGCGCGGCCGGGTTCACGTTGAACTTGGCGAATCGGTCGACGAAGCGTCGCAGCGTCGCGGCGTGAATGCGTTCCGCGCCGAAACAGAAGGTGTGCACATTGGCCAGGTCAAGACCCGCCATGTCCTCATCAGAGGTCCGCCGCACGGCCAACTCGTAGGCGAAGTTCGGTCCACCGGTGAAGCCGATCGGCTGGCGGGCCAGCTCCTGCATCCACCGGGCCGGCTTCGCCAAGAACGCCATCGGGCTCATGTGCACCGTGTGAAGGCCCAAGACCATCGGGTAGATGACGGTGCCGAGCAGGCCCAAGTCGTGGTAGAAGGGCATCCACGAAACGATGGTGAGTTCCGGGGGCGGCGTTCCGCCGGACAGCTCGAACGTGTCCGAAGCCATCTGCCACATGTTCGAAACTGCGTTGGCGTGGGTCACCATCACACCGGCCGGCGTCCGAGTCGAACCCGATGTGTACTGCAGGAATGCGATCTTGGTGTGCGCGGTGGCCGTCGGTGCCGCCGCCGGCTCGGAGTCGAGATCCAAGGCGTCGACCTCAATGACCACCGGCGGCTTTCCGCCCAGGCCCTTGATTGAGCTGGCGATGTCGCCGACAGCCGACGTGGTAGTCAGGATCGCGGCCGGGGCGCTGTCCCGCAGTGCCGCCGACACCCGCTCGTCGTGCACGCCGAACATCGGCACCGGCAGCGGGACGGCGATCAGGCCCGCTTCCAGCGCACCGTAGAACCCGACGATGTACTCCAGGCTCTGCGGGGCCAGAATCGCCACCCGGTCGCCCGGCGAGGCGCAGGTTGCCAGTTCTGCCGCCACTACCCGCACGCGGTTACGCAGCTGCGACCAGGTGACGGTTTCGCGGTAGCCGGCGGGGTCGACGTCGTAGTCGATGAACGTGTACGCAGGCTCGTCCGGCTTGTCCCGTTCGAGGTTCGCCAACAGGGTCGGGATGTGCGTTTCAGTTACCGACATTGCGTTGTCTTCTCCTTGTGCTGTCAGGTCCGTGGACCTCACCTGCTGAGTACTTCGGCCCCGTCGAGAGTCATTGCGCTTGCTGTTGAACTGACGGTTTCGCTGCGCAAGGTCCCTGCACAGCGGAGGTATGCAATTGGATTAGCGACATTTGGGATGGGCCCCCCGCGGGGATCAGCTCTGGCGGGCATCCCTGGCGGAGTTGCTCAGCTGAATACGTCAGCCTCAGCACAGGTCGGTTGCTCGCCCTGCCGGGTGGAGACGGGGGCGGGGACCTCCGAGCGCCGGGATCGACCGGCCGACACGGCCGGTGCGGATGATTCGACCAACGACACGGGTTACCCCTTCTGGATGTTTGAAACCTGCGCTAAAACTCCTTGGACCCCGACATCCCAGGTGTTTCCCTCCGGCGGAGGCTACCACGGACGCGCTGTTGACAGGCAATTTGTGGCCCACATCCAGCGCAAACGCAGCAGATCCGCCATACTAGCGGAGAAGTCAATTTCGTGCATCACGAGTAACTTCGGCACCAAGAGCCCATTAACAATCCAGACCGGGCCGGCCGGGTCAGCCCTGGCCGTACCGCGCGATCTTCTGCTCGATATCGCCGACCAGTTCCGGCAGGTGATCGTTGAGGTAGAAGTGGTGTCCGGGCGCGGTGAACACTCGCGCGCTGAATTCGGCGGTGGTGCGCTCGGCCCAGGGCCCGACCTTCTCGGCGGTGGCGACGTCATCTTCGTCACCATGGAACGCAAAGATGGGGCACGACACTTGCGCCTCGGGCGGGCAGTCGTAGTTCGCGATGGCTTTGAGGCCGCGCAGAGTCGGCAGAATCTTGGCCGCGAACTCCTCGTTCTCCAAGAATTCGGGGTTGACTCCCGTCATGGAGCTGACGGCGTCCAGCAGGCCGCGGTCGGACTCGGGAATGTTGTCGTAGCCGGCTCGTCCCGGGGCGCCCGCCGCCGACACGAACAACGCGGCAATCCGGTGTCCGTCCGCCTCGAATCGGCGGGCCACCTCGAACGCCAGCAGCGCACCCATGCTGTGCCCGAAAAAGGCGACCGGCCCGTCGGACGGGGCCGGCGGCGCGACGGTCTTGCAGACCTGGTCAGCAAGGTCTTCGATGCTGGTGAAGGCGCCGAGGTCGTGAGTTCCGCCCTTGCCCGGGTATTGCACTCCGATGCGCTTGACGTCGGTGGTGAACGTCTTGGAGAAGGGAACGTAGTACTGCGGCGATCCGCCGGCGTGCGGGAAGATGTAGAGCTTCGGCGTACGGTCAGTCACTCGGCAACCTTACCGGCGGGCCAAGACGCCGCGGACCCCTCCCGCGCGCGGACCGGTGCACTAGCCGGTCGCGGCGTCCGGCGCGGCGAACGGCTCCCCCAGCTGCGGGATCGGGGTGTAGCCGTGCCGGCGTCCTCGGGCGACGCCCCGTCGGATCAAGGCGGCCGTGCCGACGAAACCGGCATGGTCGAGCGCCACGAACGGGGTCAGCAGCCGGTTGTGCACGAAGCCGATCGCCAGCCCGGAGGCGGGATCCGCCCAGCCCATCGACCCCCCGAGGCCGACGTGGCCGAAGCCGGGCAACACCGGCGCGAACGGGACCGCGTGATAACCCAGGTGGAACGCCAACGGAACGCCGACGGTGCGGTCCAGTTGCAGGCTGCGCGGACCGGTCAGCCCCGCCACCAGCCGGCGCGACAGGAGTTGGGTGCCGTCGATCTGCCCGCCGTTGGCCAGTGCGCCGTAGAGGCGAGCCAAGCCGCGGGCCGTGGCCACCCCGTTGAGGGAGGCGGCCTCGGTGTCCAGGAACGGGATGCCACCGCGAACGGTGTCCGTCACGCCAGGGAAATAGATGGCGCCAAGCCCCCCGTACCGCGTCGCCGCGGCGGCCCTGGGCACCAGCAGGTCGATCACCGGGTTCCGGCGGCTGCGCTGCGGCATGATGATCTCCGCGGCGACGGTGGGAGCGCCGGCGGGTGGCCGGCCCAGGTGCAGGCCGTCGACACCGAGTGGCCCGGCCAGCTCCGTGCGGAACAGCTCGCGCATGCCGACGCCGGTGACGGCGCGAGCCAGCCCGGACACCAGCCAGCCGTAGGTCAGCGCGTGATAGGCCGGTTTGCCGCGTTCGGGCCCCGGCGCCGCAGCGGCCATTCGGGCTTCCATCGTCACGTGGTCCAGCAGGTCTGCCCTGCTGGCGCCGTTGAGGTGGGTCAGGCCGGCCCGGTGTCCCAACAGCTCGCGGACGGTTATCGCCGACTTGCCGTTTGCGCCGAACTCCGGCCAGTACTGCGCCACCGGCACGTCGTAGTCGAGCAGTCCCCGGTCGACCAGCCGGTGGATGACAGTCGAGGCCGCACCCTTGGTCGCCGAGAACACCATGGCTCCGGTGTCGGCCGACCACGGCACCTGCCCTGCCCGATCCGACCACCCGGTCCACACGTCCACCACGGGCTCGCCGTCGAGGTAGACCGCCAGCGCCCCGCCGCCGTAGCGGCGGCCCGGGAACATCGCGGCGAAGGCGCGCACAGCACAGGCGAAGTTCGGATCGGCCGCGCCGTGCACATTCGCCGGAAGCCCTGAACGGCGAATGTTGAGATGCTGTGTCATGGTTGGGAATCTACCGCGCGAACCGGCGAACATGAGCCGGATTACCGCACGCGCGTGCCACTAATCCCAGATGGCACCGAGGATGCGCTGGGCGGCCAGCGCAGGGGTCAGTTCTCCGCTGAGTACCTGCTGTTCCACCTCGGTGCGCACGTCTCGCACCGCCGGGTCCGACAGGGCTCGTTCGAGCACGGCGTCGCGCACCAACTGGCGGGTCCAATCCACCTGTTGCGCCCGTCGCCGGGCGTCGAATTCACCGGCGTCGATCAGCGTCTGTCGATGGCGCTCCACGGTCTCCCAAAATTCCGACAGCCCGGTGCCCTCGATCGCGCTCATCGTCAAAACCGGTGGTCGCCACAGCGTTTCGCGGGGATAGATGAGCCGGATCGCGGTCGACAACTCCCGCGCAGCCATGCGCGCCTCGGCCAGGTGGTGGCCGTCGGCCTTGTTGACCACCACGATGTCGGCCAGCTCCAGCACACCCTTCTTGATGCCCTGCAACTGGTCACCGGTGCGGGCCAGCGTCAAGAACACGAAGGTGTCAACCATGTTGGCCACAGTGACCTCGGATTGGCCCACGCCGACGGTCTCGATCAGGATCACGTCGAAGCCGGCGGCCTCCAGCAGCACCACCGTCTCGCGGGTGGCCTTGGCGACCCCGCCCAGCGTGCCCGACGTCGGCGACGGCCGGATGTAGGCGCGTTCGTCCGCGCCCAACCGTTGCATCCGGGTCTTGTCGCCGAGGATCGAACCACCGGTGCGCGTCGACGACGGGTCGACCGCCAGTACCGCGACCCGGTGGCCTTGCTCGATGAGGTGCATTCCGAGGGCTTCGATGGTGGTCGACTTGCCCACCCCGGGAACACCGGTGATGCCCACCCGCCGAGCCCCGCCGGCATCCGGCAACAGCGCCAACAGCAGTTCCTGGGCTTGCTGGCGGTGATCGGCCCGAGAAGACTCGACCAGGGTGATGGCTCGGGGCAGCACGGAGCGGTCACCAGCGCGTACCGCCGCCGCCAACTCGGCAACGGTGTCAGACACGTTGTCGACCATCTACGTCGGGTCTGCCGCCGGTTCTGCCTGGTCGGCGAGCTCATAACCACGCTGGGACGCGAGGGTCTTCAGCAGGTCCACCGCAGCATCGGCGATCACCGTGCCAGGCGGGAAGATCGCGGTCGCCCCAGCGGCATAGAGCTCATCGAAGTCGCCGGGCGGAATGACTCCCCCGACCACGATCA
Organism: Mycobacterium sp. UM_WGJ; assembly: GCF_000455125.1. Taxonomy (GTDB): domain Bacteria; phylum Actinomycetota; class Actinomycetes; order Mycobacteriales; family Mycobacteriaceae; genus Mycobacterium. The sequence continues at coordinate 35,394 of NZ_AUWR01000060.1, read as the reverse complement.
TGATGTCGGGCCGGCCCACTGCGGCCAGCGCGTCACGCAGCGCGGGCACCAACGTCAGGTGCCCGGCAGCCAGTGATGACACCCCGACCACGTGCACGTCGTTGTCCGCTGCCTGGCGCGCCACCTCGTCGGGGGTGGAGAACAGGGCGCCGACGTCCACGTCGAAGCCGATGTCGGCGAACGCGGTGGCGATCACCTTCTGGCCACGGTCATGCCCGTCCTGGCCCATCTTGGCGACCAGGATGCGGGGCCGACGGCCGTCGGCCTCGGCGAACTTCTCGACCAGGGCGGATGCGCTAGCGATATTGCTGCCTTTCCCGACTTCGTCGCGGTAGACGCCGGAGATCGTGCGGATCTCGGCCTGGTGGCGACCGTATACCTTCTCCAGAGCGTCGGAGATCTCGCCGAGCGTTGCCTTGGCCCGGGCGGCGTCGATCGCCAGTGCCAGCAGGTTGTTGCCGAGCCCGTCCTCCCCCGACTGGCCGCTGGCGCCGGCAGCCCGGGTCAGCTCGGCCAGGGCGGCCTGGCAGGCCGATTCGTCACGCTCGGCGCGCAGCGCTTGCAGCTTGGCCAGCTGTTCGGCGCGCACCCGACTGTTCTCGACCTTGAGGACCTCGATCTCTTGGTCTTCGGCGACCTGGTACTTGTTGACGCCGATCAGCGGCTGACGCCCGGAGTCGATCCGGGCCTGTGTGCGGGCGGCGGCTTCCTCGATGCGCAACTTCGGGATGCCGTCGCTGATCGCCTGGGCCATGCCGCCGTGCGCCTCGACCTCCTCGATGTGGGCCCGGGCTCGCTGCGCCAGCTGATGGGTCAGCCACTCCACGTAGTAGGAGCCGCCCCACGGGTCGATCGGCCGGGTGGTGCCCGACTCCTGCTGCAGCAGCAGCTGGGTGTTTCGGGCGATCCGGGCGGAGAAGTCGGTGGGCAGCGCCAGCGCCTCATCCAGGGCGTTGGTGTGCAGCGACTGGGTGTGCCCCTGGGTGGCGGCCATCGCCTCGATACAGGTACGCGCAACGTTGTTGAACACGTCCTGGGCGGTCAGCGACCAGCCGGAGGTCTGCGAATGCGTGCGCAGCGACAGCGATTTCGAGCTCTTGGGGTCAAACCGCGCGACCAGCTCGCTCCACAGCAGCCGTCCGGCCCGCAGCTTGGCCACCTCCATGAAGAAGTTCATGCCGATGCCCCAGAAGAACGACAGCCGAGGCGCGAACTTGTCGATGTCCAGGCCGGCGTCCAGACCGGCCTTGATGTAGTCCACTCCGTCGGCCAGGGTGTAGGCCAACTCCAGATCCGCTGTGGCACCGGCCTCTTGGATGTGGTAGCCCGAGATCGAGATCGAATTGAACTTCGGCATCTTGGCGCTGGTGTAGCCGAAGATGTCGGAGATGATCCGCATCGACGGCTTCGGCGGATAGATGTAGGTGTTGCGCACCATGAACTCTTTGAGGATGTCGTTCTGGATGGTGCCGGCCAGTTTCTCCGGCGGCACCCCCTGCTCCTCGGCGGCCACCACGTACAGCGCCAGGATCGGCAGCACGGCGCCGTTCATGGTCATCGAGACGCTGACCGCGCTGAGGTCGATCCCGTCGAACAGTTGCCGCATGTCGAGGATGGAATCGATTGCCACCCCGGCCATTCCGACGTCGCCCTGCACCCGGGGATGATCCGAGTCGTAGCCGCGGTGGGTGGCCAGGTCGAACGCGACCGACAGACCCTTCTGGCCGGCCGCGAGATTGCGGCGGTAGAACGCGTTGGAGTCCGCCGCGGTCGAGAACCCGGCGTACTGGCGGATCGTCCACGGCTGGTTGACGTACATCGTCGGGTACGGCCCGCGTACAAACGGCGCTTCACCGGGGAAGCTGTCCAGCGGGTAGCCCTCGGCGACCGCGGCGGAGCGATCGGCGGCGGTGTACACCGGCTTGACCGCAATTCCCTCCGGGGTCTGCCATTCCAGCTGCTCCGGTGTGTAGCCGTGCGCGGCCGCGGCGGCCGCGACGTGCTCGGCGACGGCGGCCTCGGTCACCGGTTCGGCGACGCGGTCACCGTGCAGCGCCACCTCGGCGAAACTGCCGAGCGTGCCGTGTGAGGTGCTCGTGGTCATGGCTCTCAGGCCCCCAATCGGGTCAGTAAGTCCGACAGCGCCTGCACCGCATCGATCTTCATGGTCAGGTAGTCGTCCGGCTTCGGATCGGTGTCGGCGTTGGGTCCGCCAGGGCCCCCTAGAGCCGTGGCCGGGCCCGCCAGATAGACCCGGTCGACTCCGGCGCTACGCGCCGCCTCGATGACTGCGGCCGCTTCGGCACCGTAGCGGGCATCGCTGCCGCACAGCACCGCCGCGGCGGGCGAGCCGGCGTCGGCGACGGCGGCGGCGACGGCGGCCACCTGCTCGGCGTCCACCGTGCCGGGGTTGATCACCGCGATGCCGCCGGAAGCCAGCAGGTTCGCCACGAATGTGGTCCGAATGTTGTGTTCGGCCATCGGCCCCAGCGGCAGCAGCAATACCTGCGGCCGGGCGCCGGTGCGCGCCAAGTACATGTCGGAGCGGTCACGCAACTCCTCGAACTGCGCCGCGTAGCGCCGCACACCGGCCGGGGAATTCTGCGTCGCGGATGGCGGCAACGGCGCCTCATCGAGGTTCGGGTACTCGTTGACCCCGGTGATCGCGCTGCGCCGATGTGCGATCTCGTCGGCCCGCGCGGCGGCCACCTCGGCGATCCGCTCGGCGATGTGCTCCCGCGCGGCCTCGAATCCGCCGAGCGCCTCGATCTCCTGGAATTGACGCCACGCCTGCTGCGCCAGCTGTTCGGTGAGGTCTTCGACGAACCAGGAGCCGCCCGCCGGGTCCAGCACCTGACCCAGGTGCGACTCCTCGAGCAGCAGCAGCTGGGTGTTGCGGGCGATCCGCCGCGAGAACGTCGTCGAGGTGCCGGGCTGCCCACCCGGAATCACCGCGTCGAACGGCCACACCAGCACGGTGTCGGCGCCGCCGACACCGGCGCCGAAGGCGGCCAGGGTGGTGCGCAGCATGTTCACCCACGGGTCACGCTGCGTCATCATCGCCAGAGACGTCTCGGCGTGGACGACGGCGGCGCCCGCTTCTGGCACCCCGGCGACCTCGGTGACCCGCGCCCAGAGTTGGCGCGCCGCCCGGATCTTGGCGATGGTGATGAACTGGTCGTCGTCGGCGGCGATCCGGAAGCTGACCTGGCGGGCGGCGTCGGCCACCGACAGGCCGGCCTCGGTGAGCACGCGCAGGTAGGCCACGGCCGCGGCCAAGCCGGCAGCCAACTCCCCCGACGCACCCGCGCCCAGGTTGTGCAGGGCCGGGCCGTTGACGGCGATAGCCCGCACCCCCGGATGGGCGGCGGCCCGCGCCGCCACCGCGACCACCTCGTCGATCGACGGCGCCGGACGGTCCGTCAGGGGCGCGGTCAGCGGGTCGGCACCCAGATCCACCGACAGGTTGGCGCGGTTGTCCGGGTCGAGCGCGTCGACCAGCGCCAGCATGGTCTCGGCGGCGGTGGCGTAGTCGCCGGCACCGGCACCGTCGAGAAGTACCGGAACCAGGTCCAGGTAGACGTCGTCGAATACGCCCCGCAACTCGGCGGCCGGCACCCCGGTGTCCCCGACCCGCAGGGTCAGCGCGCTGACCCCGTCCGTCAGGGCACTCAGAACGGCGCCGTTGGCGTCAGTGGCCGAACCCGGCCCGCCGATGGGAAAGACCTCGGCGACCTTCCAGCCGGTGTTGACATCGCGGCGGGCGTCGGCACCGCGCACGAAGGGCCACTGGCCCGGCAACGGTGGCTCCGGCCGGGCGTCCAGCGCGGTGTAGAGCGCCCGGACGGCGAAGCCGCCCTGCCCCGCCAGCCCCTCCACCGGGGTGTCCAGCAGCCGCTCCGGCTCACCGCCGGTCTCGGCGTCGATATCGGCCGGCTCGCGGCGCGCGCTCTTGGCCAGCACCCCGGCCACGGCCGCACGCCAGCGGGCCCGGGCCTGCTGGATGCCGGCGGGTTCGGCGGACACCTCGATTGACACCGGCGACTCCTGTGGTTACTCGCGAGTAACTGTGGAAGCGCTACCCGACATGTGTCAACCAGGCTAAATGATGCCGATCAGCCGACACGGGTGAGGTGTGCCGAGCGGCGAAACTCCCGCTGAGTGACACGAGGTGTTCACCCACGGCCCGTAGTCTTGGGCGCTGTGACGCCCGCCTCGACCCGAATCGCGCAGGTGCTGCGTGGCACCCGGTCGGCAGTCCTCGCCACCGCGCTGCAAGTGGGGCTGCGACGATTGGCGTTGACCACGGCGGTCATCCTGAGCTTGGTCGCGGTGGCGCTGCTGGTCCCGGTGCCCTCCGCCGTACAGCTGCGGGACTGGGCGCAGACGTTGGGGCCGTGGTTTCCGGTGGCGTTTCTGCTGGCCCACACGGTCGTGACGGTGTTCCCGTTTCCACGGACCGCCTTCACGTTGGCCGCCGGCCTGCTGTTCGGCCCGTGGCTGGGCGTCCTGCTTGCCGTGGTGGCCAGCGCATTGAGCGCGGTGGGGGTGTTGATCCTGATGCGGGTATTCGGTTGGCAGTTGAGCCGGGTGGTGCAACACCCGCGACTTGACGCGCTCGACACCCGCCTTCGCCAACGCGGCTGGCCCGCGGTGGTCTCGCTGAGGTTGATTCCGGCGATCCCGTTCTCGGTGATCAACTACGCCGCCGGTGCCTCGGCGGTGCGACTCGTGCCGTACACGGTGGCCACCCTGATCGGGCTGCTGCCGGGCACGGCCGCCGTGGTGGTGCTCGGCGACGCCCTGACCGGTGAGGTGAGCCCGTTGCTGTTCGCGGTCTCGGCCTGCACCGCCGCGGTCGGGGTGGCGCTGCTGGTGTACGAAGCGCGCTCGCACCGCGTACAGCGGCCCGTGGCCGGCCCGGACACCCGCGAAATCGACTCGAGCGAATCGGTGGCCATCGGCTGATCACGGCGCGCCGACCGGGCCGCGGGTAGCGTGCTGAAGATGCCGTCCTTGGCCGACACCGTCAGCCGATTGTTGAGTTCGCGCCGGCTGATGCGCGCCCCGATCTGGCTGTACCGCGCACGACTCGGCGGCCTCCTCGGCCAGCGCCTGTTGATGCTCGAGCACATCGGGCGCAAGACGGGGGCGCGCCGCCGCGTCGTCCTAGAAGTCATCGACCGCCCCGCCGACGACAGCTATGTGGTGGCATCGGGTTTCGGCGACCGCGCTCAATGGTTTCGCAACATCCGCGCCAACCCCCGGGTGCATGTCTACGTCGGGAGCAGGTCCGCGGTACCGGCCACCGCCCGAGTGCTGGAACAGACCGAAGCCGACCGGGTGCTGGGCCACTACATCGAGCGCCATCCCCGCGCTTGGGAGAAGTTCAGCGCGGTGCTCGAGAAGACGCTGGGCGCAGCCGTGAACCCGCCCAATACGGCACTGCCACTGGTCGAATTGCGCCTGAACCGATAGCGCCGCGGCAAACAACACGAAGCCCTCATTAATCCAGCAACAATTCGGTGAAAAATGGTGGGCGAATAGCCGCCTGAAGGCCCTGCGCCGTTACAGTCCTGATTAGTGCCATGTGCTGGCACAGCACAAATTGGGCAAGTGCCCGACGGAGTGAAGGGACCGGATCAATGGCTGATCGGAACGCCTCGGTGCGCAAATATTTGACCGAAATGATCGGCACATTCGTTTTCATGTTCGCAGTGCTCGGGATCGTCTTGTCCGGCACCGAATGCGTGGCTGCCACCGCGCTGGGCATCGGCTCGGTGCTGATGGTGATGGTGTATGCCAGTGGGCACATCTCGGGCGGCCACCTGAACCCGGCCGTCTCCGTGGCCGCTTATCTGCGGGGTGCACTGCCCTTGGGCGACTTGGGGCCCTACATCGTTGCGCAGTTGGTCGGTGCCCTCGCCGCGTTCGGTGTGGGATTCGGGTTGTGGCATGACAAGTACGCCACGGGCACACTTGATCTGACCGGCACGGTCTGGGCCGCATTCTTGGCCGAGTTGGTATTCACATTCGCGTTGTGTTACGTCGTTTTGCACACCGCAACCAGCAAAGACAGCGCCGGCAACAGCTTTTACGGTCTGGCGATCGGCTTCGTGGTGACCGTGGGCGTGGTGGCGGTCGGCGCGATCTCGGGCGCGGCGTTCAACCCGGCCATCACCTTCGGTCTGATGCTGTCGGGGATCTTCGCCTGGAAGTTCCTCTGGGTCTACCTGATCGCCCAGTTGCTCGGCGCGGTAGTGGCCGCCTACGCCTACAAAGCGACCACGCTCGACGAGCACACCGCCGCGTCCCGCCGGGGCTGAATCTCCCCCGGAAACCCCCGGGAACCCCGAAAGCTAGGACTCCAGGGCCCGTACCCCGCCCCCAGCGGTGTGCGGGCCCTGCGCGGTCATCGCGGCGAACACCATCAGCAGCAGTACCGTGGGCACGATGTTGGCGATCCGGTTGCGCACGCGCAGGTGGATGCCCAGCGCTCCGGCAAAATACAACGTCAACAAGCCGGTGGTGAGCCGGGCGACGGCCGGGAAGCGGAACACCGATGCCAGCCCCAACGCGGTGGCGGCCTTGGCCACCGGGACCGCCCAGCGGACCTCCTCGGGAATCCGCATGGCATCCATGTTCTTGGCGACGTAGGGCACCGGGACCGCCGACGCCACGGCGTCACCCGCCAGGAATGCGGCCAGCGCCGCGTAGGTCGGCCGTGCCGTCAGCGCGCTCACGCCGGACCGGGATCGAGCTGCGGCGGCAACACGCCCTCGACCGGCTTACGCGCATCCGCCTCGGCTTTGGCGACGGCCTGGGCGATCGCCGGGTCGGTCTGGGTGGTGAACCAGTCGGCGACTTCGTCACTGTCGTCCTCGGCCCGGTGCCGGGGCTCGTCATAGGGCGAGGGCTGGTAGCGGAACACGCCGTCCTCGCCGGGGGCACCGAGCAGTTTGGTGAAGCCCTGCAGTGCGGTGCCGAAATCACTGGGCACCACCCACACCTTGTTGGCTTCTCCCCGGGCCATCTCCGGCAACACCTGCAGGTACTGGTACGCCAGCAGCTCGGGGGTGGGCCGAGCGGCCTTGATCGCGGCGAAGGTCTTCTCGATGGCTTTGGCCTCCCCCTGAGCCTGCAGGTAGGCCGCGGCACGCTCACCTTGGGCGCGCAGCATCCGGGACTGCCGGTCGGCTTCGGCGGCCAGGATCGCCGCCTGCTTGGCGCCCTCGGCGGTGAGGATCTCGGACTGCTTCTGGCCTTCGGCCTGTTTGATGGCGGCCTCGCGCTGTCCCTCGGCGGTCAAGATCATGGCCCGCTTCTCGCGGTCGGCCTTCATCTGCTTCTCCATCGATGCCTGGATCGACGGCGGCGGGTCGATGCTGCGCAGCTCCACCCGGGCCACCCGCAGACCCCACCGTCCGGTCGCCTCGTCGAGCACGCCGCGCAGCTGGCTGTTGATCACCTCGCGGGAGGTCAGCGTCTGCTCCAGCGTCATCCCGCCGACGACGTTGCGCAGCGTCGTGGTGGTCAGCTGTTCCACACCGACGATGTAGTTGCTGATCTCATACACCGCGGCCTTGGGGTTGGTGACCTGGAAGTACACCACGGTGTCGATGTTCAGGGTCAGGTTGTCCTCGGTGATCACCGGCTGCGGCGGGAAGGACACCACCCGTTCACGCAGGTCGATGCGGGCCCGCACGCGGTCGATGAACGGAACCAACAGGGTCAGCTGTCCGCTGACGGTGCGACTGTAGCGGCCCAGGCGTTCGATCACCGCTGCCTCGGCCTGCGGGATCAGCGCGACCGACTTGGCGACCACGATGATCGCGAACACCACCAACACGGCCAGCAACAGCAGCCCGGTTGTGACGCCTTCCATGACGATTCCTTTCGTTACAGGATCTTGCCGACCACGGCGGTAGCGCCGTCGATGTGCATCACGGTGACCTGCTCCCCCGGTTCGAAGACGTCGCCTTCGGTGAGCGCGCGGGCGGTCCACACCTCGCCGCCCAGCTTCACCCGGCCACCGTGTTGTTCGACCCGGTCGAGCACCAGGGCGGTCTTGCCCTGCAGCGCCAGCACCCCCGTGTCGCCGCCTGTTTCGGCCCATAGCCGTCGCCGCAGCGCGGGACGGACCAACGCCAGCAGCAGCACCGAAACCACCAGGAACACCGCGCCGTCGGTCCACAGCGGCCAGTCGGTCAGGGCGCTGGCCGCCGCCGCCGACAGCGCACCACCGGACAGCATGAGCAGGAACATGTCGCCGGTGAGGGCCTCGGCTCCTGCGAGACCGAGTGCGAAGACCAACCAGATCAGGGCAGTCGGCATGCGGTCAGGATAGCCCGAGAACCGCCCGTACCTATGCGGTCCAGCAACGAAGGGGCGGCAACTACACTGCCTTGCATCATGTGGTGCCCGAGTACTTCCCTGTCGGTGTGGGCCAACGCCTGGCTTGCCGGCCGAGCCGCACCCGACGATGTGTTGGACGCACTATCGGCCTGGGCGCCAGTGCAATCGGTGGCCGCCCACGACGCGGTCGTCGCGAGCAGCGTTGGTCTGTCATGGCCGGACGCGTGCGACGGCGGCGCCGCCGCCCTGCTGCAGTTGGTGCGGGGTGCGGGGCCGTCGGCCGCCGGAGCCGGCATCCGCCCGGTGTTTCCGGTCCCCGGCGACGTCCGCGGACTGCCGGCCGGGACGGTCTTTTCCCAGGAGGCGATCCTCGCCGGCGAAGCCGTTTTGCTCGGCTCTTCGGATGCCTCGACTCCGATCGGGCTGGTTCCGGCGTACTCGGAAGACGCCGACGCTGATTACGCCGCCGAACTGTGCTGGACCGTGTTCCCGCTGACCAGCGTGCCGGCCGGCGAGCAGCACGATCTCGGTGACGCCGAGTACTCGTTGCGGTCGGCGGTGCGGACGGCCGCCGAAGCATTGGGCTCCACCGGTTCGCGGTGGGCCGACTACGGCGTGGCGGATCCGCGACTGCGTGTGGAGCAGATGATGGAAGCTGCTCTCTTGCACAGGATTCCGGACCATGCGCCGAACCGTGCGGTACGTGTTCTGCAGAGCGCCGCCCACGTCGAGGCGATCATCACCGTCAGCGCCGATCTGCTGACCGCCAGCGCTCAGACGTCGGCGGCGGTGCAGCGCGCCGTGGATGCGGTCGCGCCGCTGGCGAGCGTGGTGCGCGCGGCACGCAGCGCAGCGGTGACCGAGATTCTGCAGTCGGCCTGGCGCAACTAGCGAGCCGGCGGCGTCACGGCCGCGATGCAGTGCGATGAGCCGCATGGCGCGCCGTCGACCCCGAACCCACAGCCCAGGCCGGGCGGACCGGCGACGCGTTCGGGTGCGCAGCCGTCGCGCAGCTCCTCGACCAGGCCGCGGGCCAGCCGGGCCAGTCGTCGATCGGCATTCGGTGTGGTCGCTCGCGCGTAGGCGATTCCGGCCTTCTGCGCCGCAGTGCGGACTTCGTTGTCGAGGTCCCAGAGCACCTCGATGTTGTCGCTGAGAAAGCCGATCGGGCACACGATCACCGCGGGCACACCGGCGTCGGCCAGGGCTACCAGATGTGCTTCGACGTCGGGCTCCAACCAGGGCACCTGCGGCGGCCCCGAGCGCGACTGCCACACCTGGTCGTAGTCGGTGTAACCCGCGGCGGCCGCGACCAGACTCGTCGCGTGGGCGACCTGGCGGCTGTACAGCTGTGGACCGTAGCGCGCGTCGGCGCTCACCGGAATGGAGTGCGCGGTGAACACCAGCCGGGCCGAATCGCGCAGGCCCGGCGGCAGCGTGTCAGCGGCGGCGCCAATCGCCTCGGCGAACATCGCCACGAACAACGGGTGGTCGAAGTACTGGCGCAGTTTCACCAGTTCCGGGGCCTGATCCCCCACCGCCGCTCGCGCCCGGGCGATGTCCTCGGCGTACTGGTCGCAACCCGAATACCCGCCCCACGCCGAGGTCGGGAACACCGCGGCTCGTCGCACGCCGTCGGCCGCCATCTGCGCGACGACATCCTCGACGTAGGGCTCCCAGTTGCGATTGCCGAAGTACACCGGCAGAAAGGGCATTTCGGCACACAGCGCATCGGCCAGCTCGCGGTTGATCCCATTGATCGGCGACACGCCACCGAAGTGCTGGTAGTGCTCGGCGACCGCGTCGAGCCGGGCCGGGGGCACGCCACGTCCCCGGGTGACGTTCTCCAGGAACGGCCGAACCTGTTCCGGGCCTTCCGGACCGCCGAAGGACAGGAGTAAGACGGCGTCTAGATCCATCCGCCGTCCTATCTACAGCAACTGGGTGTGCGCGCCACCGTCGGCGTAGACGACCGTTCCGGTGGTGGACGGCAGCCAGTCGGACAGCAACGCGCAGACGGTCTTGGCCACCGGCGTCGGGTCCTTCATGTCCCAGCCGATCGGGGCCCGCTGGTCCCAGCCCTCCTCCAGCAGCCGGATCTGCTCGCCGGCGCCCTCACCCAGGGCACCACCCACGATGGCGCTCATCGCCAGTGTCCGGATCGGGCCGGCCGCAACGAGATTCGACCGGACCCCGACCTTGCCGGCTTCGCGCGCCACGAACCGGTTCACCGACTCCAGGGCACTCTTGGCCACCGTCATCCAGTTGTAGGCCGGCATCGCCCGCGTGGGGTCGAAGTCCATGCCGACGATGCCCCCGCCGGGGTTCATGATCGGCAGTACCGCTTTGGCCAGCGAGGCATAGGAGTATGCCGAGATGTGGATGCCCTTGGCGACATCCTCGTAGGGGGCGTCGAAGAACGGGTTGATGCCCATGCCGGTCTGCGGCATGAAGCCGATGGAGTGCACCACGCCGTCGAGCTTGTTGCCCTCGCCGATCACCTCGGTGACACGCTCGGCCAACGAACCCAGGTGCTCCTCGTTCTGCACGTCGAGTTCGAGCAGCGGCGCCGGCTCCGGCAGCCGGTCGATGATGCGCTGGATCAGCCGCAGCCGGTCGAACCCAGTACACACCAGCTGCGCGCCGGCCTCCTGCGCCACCTTGGCGATGTGGAATGCGATCGAGGAATCGGTGATGATCCCGGTGACCAGGATCCGCTTGCCTTCGAGAATGCCTGCCATGAAAAGTCCCCTATCTTGAACTGAACGAGTCGCTAGTGGCCCATGCCCATGCCGCCGTCGACGGGGATGACCGCGCCGGCGATGTAGCTCGCGTCCTCCGATGCCAGGAAGCTGACCGCGCCGGCGACCTCCTCGGCGGTGCCCACCCGCTTGGCGGGGATGAAGTCCAGCGCGCCCTCCTGGATCCGCTCGTCGAGGGCGCGGGTCATCTCGGTGTCGATGTAACCGGGCGCAACCACGTTGGCGGTGACGCCGGCCTTGGACAGCTCGCGCGAGATCGAGCGGGCCATGCCGATCAGACCCGCCTTGGCGGCCGCATAGTTGGCCTGGTTGCCGATCCCCCACATGCCAGAGACCGATCCGATGTAGATGATCCGGCCAAAGCGCTTGCGCTGCATGCTGCGCGACGCCCGTTGGGTGACCCGGAAAGCGCCGGTGAGGTTGGCGTTGATGACCTCTTCGAAGCGCTCCTCGGTCATCCGCATCAGGAACGCGTCTTTGGAGATGCCGGCGTTGGCCACCAGCACCTCGACGGGGCCCTGGTGCTCCTCGACCTCTTTGAAGGCGCGGTCGACGGCGTCGTTGTCGGTGACATCGCACACCACCCCGAACAGCCCCTCGGGTGCACCGGAGCCGCGGTGCGTCACCGCCACCTTGTGGCCGTCGGCGGCCAGTCGCTGCGCGATCGCCAATCCGATGCCCCGGTTTCCACCGGTGACGAGGACCGAACGGGACACAAAGGCGGGCTTTGCTGCGGGGGCTTCGCTGTCTGTCACCGGCATAACCTATCGAATCGACACGTTGACTCTGCGCACAGGGCGCGGGCTACTCGCACTTGCGCGCCGGGAACGCAGAGTCAACGCGGAAGAGGTGGGGTGGGACCTAGGCGGGCAGCCGCCGGTTGAGCAGCAGTGCCGCCAGCGCGGCCACCGCCAGAGTGAAAGCACCGAGGCGCAGCCAGCCGGTGCTGGCGTCACCGCGAATGGTCTCGAAGCCGATCTGGTCCTGCAGGGTCGCGTAGACCTCTTTGAGCTGCTGCAGGCTGGAGGCGGTGTAGGCGCTGCCGCCGGACAGGTCGGCGATCTTCTTCAGCGAATCGTCATCGACGGGCACCGGTTGACGCTGCTCGTTGATCTCGACATAGCCGTAGGCCGTGCCGAATGAGATCGTCGAGACCGGAACGCCCTGGTCCTTGGCGGTGCGCGCTGCGGTGAACGCCCCCTTGGGATTGTCGGGGTTGGACGGCACGGTCTCCTTACCGTCGGAGAGCAGCACAATTCGGGCCGGTGGCGGGGTGTCACCGCCGCCGATGACCGCACCCACCGTGGCGATCGCCTGCAGCGCGGTGAAGATGCCTTCACCGGTGGCGGTGCGGTCGGCCAATTGCAGCTTGTCGATAGCAGCCTTGGTGGCTTCGCGGTTGGTGGTCGGCGAGGTCAGCACCGTCGCGGTGCCGGCGTAGGCGATCAGGCCCAGGTTGATGCCTGCGGTCAGTTCGTCGGCGAACTGCTTGCCGGCCTCTTGGGCGGCTGCCAGCCGGCTGGGCGCGACGTCGGTGGCCCGCATCGACTGGGAGACGTCGATCACCAGCATCACCACCGCGCGGTTGCGCGGAATCCGGACGTCGTGGGTGGGGCCGGCCATCGCCACGGTGAACAGCAGCAACGAGCTGATCAGCAGGATCGCTGACAGGTGCCGCCAGCGCGTCGGCGATTTGGGCGCCACGCTCTCCAGCAGCTCCATGTTGGCGAACCGCAGGATCCGCCGGTGCCGCGCCACCTGCATGAGGATGTAGAGCGCGATCAGACCCAGGATCGCCAACAGGAACAGAAAGAACCACGGGTGGGCGAAGCCGGTAAGCGTCATCGGCCCGAGTATCGGCAATGTCATAACAGACCTGTCTTTGTACGGGTCGAGGTCACGGCGTTCCCGCCAGCGCCCCGCGCCGGCGTGACTCGACGAAACGGACGATGTCAGCAATCCAGTCCCGGTCGGTCCGCAACCCCAGCAACGGCGCGCCGCAGCTGCGCAACGCGCGTGCGACGTCGGCGCGGTGGGCCACCGCGGCCCGGGCGAAATCGTCGCGCAGTTTGGCGTCGATGGTGAACTCGCGAGTGATCCCGGACTCGGTGTCCTGCAGCACCACGTCGCCGACGTCGGGCAACTCGACGTCACGCGGGTCGAGGATCTCGATGCCCAGCACCTCGTGGCGGGCGGCGATCGCTCGCAGCGGGCGCATCCAGTTGATCGGTCCGAGGAAGTCACTGATGATGACTGCCATCCCGCGCCGACGTTCGGGCCTGCGCAAGGCGTCGATGGCCGCCGCCAAGTCACCACGCACCCCGGCGGGGGCCCGCGGAATGGTGGCGATGGTGCGCAGCAGGGTCTGCTCGTGGTTGCGCCCCGAGCGGGCCGGTACCCGCACGAGGCGGTCACCGTTGGCCACCAGGGCGCCCAGCCGGTTGCCGCCGCCGCTGTTGAGGTAGACGATCGCCGAGGCCGCCGCCACCGCCAGGTCACGCTTCTCGCAGGTGGCGGTGCCGAAATCCATGCTGGCCGACATGTCGACCACCAGCCAGGTCTCCAGCTCGCGGTCGGCGATCATCTGGCGGACGTGCGGATGGGTGGTGCGGGCCGTGACCGACCAGTCCATCCGGCGCACGTCATCGCCGGGCTGGTACAGCCGGGATTCGCCCGGCTCGGAACCCGGGCCGGGGATCAAGCCGAGGTGATCCCCGTGCAGCACCCCGTCGAGCTTGCGCTTGACCGTGAGCTCCAGGGTGCGCAGTGCCGCCGCCAGCTTGGGGTCGCGGATTCCGCCGCGCAGCATCGACGGCGGTGCGGTGCTGGTTCCCGGTGGCTGATTCGATCCAGCCCCGGTGTCGGGGTCGCTCACCGACCGCCGGCCACTGCCGCTGCGGTCGGGGCACCTGGTGCCGACGAATGCTGTTGCTGCGGAACGGCGTTCACCTGCGGCAGCGGCACCGTCTGCAGCACCCGGTTGATGACGATCTCCGGGGTGATCTCGTCGGCGAGTGCGTCGTAGGACAGCACCAGCCGGTGCCGCAGCACGTCCGGGATGACCTCGATGACATCTTGCGGGATCACGTAGTCGCGGCCACGGACCAGGGCCAGCGCCCGGGACGCCGAGATGATGCCCAGCGAGGCACGCGGCGAGGCACCGAACGACAGCCAGTTCTTCACGTCCGGCATGCCGAACTGCTCGGGCTGGCGCGTTGCGGTGATCACTCGCACCACGTAGTCCACCAGGGCGTGGTGCACGAAGTTGTTGGCCGCCAGCGTCTGCAGCCGCACCAGGTCGCCGGTGCCGAGGATCTGCTTGGGCTCCGGCGGGGTCACGCCCATCCGGTAGATGATCTCGCGCTCTTCCTCGGGCGAGGGGTAGCTGACGTTGATCTTGAACAGGAAGCGGTCACGCTGCGCTTCAGGCAGCGGGTAGACGCCCTCGTGTTCGATCGGGTTCTGGGTGGCCATCACCAGGAACGGGTTGGGCAGCGGGAAACTCTTGCCGCCGATGGAGACCTTGCGCTCCTGCATGACCTCCAGCAGCGCCGACTGCACCTTGGCCGGTGCGCGGTTGATCTCGTCGGCCAGCAGGAAGTTGGTCATCACCGGGCCGAGCTCGGTGTCGAACTCCTCGCGGCCCTGACGGTAGATGCGGGTACCGATGATGTCGGTCGGCACCAGGTCCGGGGTGAACTGGATCCTGGCGAAGCTCCCGCCGACCACTTTGGCGAAGGTCTCCACGGCGAGGGTCTTGGCGACACCGGGCACGCCTTCGAGCAGCACGTGGCCCTTGGCCAGCAGGCCGACCAGGATGCGCTCGACGAGCTGGTCCTGGCCGACGATGACACGCTTGACCTCAAAGATGGCCCGCTCCAGCGCGTGTACGTCGGCGGCGAGCCCGCTACCGCCGACTGTGCCTGTTTCGGCACCGGCCGAGCCGGGGAAACCGCTGGCGCCCGCGGGCGTCCCATCCGATGACGTCATCGACAAATCCTCCACAAAGGTCGGTCAGACACAACTGCTTGCACGGCGCACGGCCGAGGGGCAGCGTTGTGCCCGCGTTTCACTATTCCAGGGTTAGCAGCATCCGTCGACGTAAGGGCCGTCCCGAATGCGTCAGTACTCGATGATGCGGGTCAGATACGGCGTCATTCCCGACGTCCGCACCGGGCTGACGACGACTTTGCCGGCGCTGCCGGAGGCCTCCAGCATCTTCCCGCCACCCAGGTACATGGTGACGTGCTGGCCGCCACCGGGGCCGTAGAACATCAGGTCGCCGCGACGGGCCTGGTTGGGCGGAATGTGCCGACCGGCGTTGTACTGATCACCGGAGAACCGCGGGATCAGCACGCCGACGCCGGCGAACGCGTACCGCATCAGGCCCGAACAGTCGAAACCGACGGTGCCCGCGCCGGAGTCGACGCCCTTGCTGGGACCGGTCAGCGAGCCACCGCCCCAGGAGTAGGGCACGCCCATCTGTGAGCCGCCGCGACGAATCACGTACTCGATGGCCTGCTTGCCGTGCACCCGCTGCCCGGGCGAGACGTTGCCGGTGGCTTCGTCGCCGACGTTGAAGCCGAGGCCGGACAGAAATTTGCGGCCCAGGTCCATGGTGGTCTGGGTGGCCTGTGCGGTGGCCTGCAACGAGGCGTTGGCGATCGCCAAGGGGTCACCAGGCGCACCGGCGCTGATTGTCGCCGGCAGCGTGGGGTCCCACCCCGGGTCCGCCTCGGCCGATCCGGCCAGGCCCACCATCACCGGAATCGCCACCAGCAGCGACCCGATGAGGCGCGATAGTCGTAGAGAACTCAGTTGCATTGCACCGCCGTCAGTACTCGATGTATCGGACTACATAGGGCGTCATCCCGCTCTTACGGACCGGTGACACCTTTACCGTCTGACCCACGTCGGGGGCCTCCAGCATCAGGCCGTTGCCGAGGTAGAGCGTCACGTGCTGGCTGCCACCGGGCCCGTAGAAGATGACGTCGCCACGACGCGCCAGCGCCGAGGGGATCTGGCGGCCCATCTTGTACTGCGAACCCGAGTAGTGCGGCAGCTTGATGCCCACCCCGGCGAAGGCGTAGAGGATCAGCCCGGAACAGTCGAAACCGACCGTGCCCGAACCGGAACCGATACCGCGGCCGGGCCCCGCGGCGGTGCCCCCGCCCCAGGAGTAGGGCACGCCGCGCTGCGAAAGACCGCGGCGGATCACGTACTCGGAGGCCTGCCGCCCGTAAACCCGCGGGATCTTGCCGTTGTTGATCCCGGTGTCGTCGGGCTTGGCCAGTCCCAGCGACTGCAGGAACTTCTGGCCCAGGTTTGCCGTCACCTGCGCCGAGGTCTGCGAGATCCCGAGCACCTGGTTGATCACCGCGATCGGGTCGCCGGGGACGTCGGCGCTGGGGATCATCGGCAGGGTCGGGTCCCAGGGGCCGTCCCACTGCGCGGGCTTGCCGACGGTGGGGCCGACGACCGGACCGGCGGGGTTTCCCCACCGGTCACCGGCGGGAGCACCGGCCGGAGCCGGCCCGGATTGGGGCTGCTCGTGGCCACGGGCCGCGGCGAGTTTGGCCTGCGCCTGGTTGCGTCGTGCGGCCAGCCGGTCGATCTCGCCCTGCTGCTCGCCGAACTTGCGCTGGGTGTCGGTGAGCGCAGCCACCGCGGCGTCCTGACTGGACTGCGCGTCGGCGACGGCCTGATCGGCCTTCTGCTTGGCCAGCCGGGCGGCCGACTCCTTGTTCAGCTGTTCGGTGCGGGCCTGCTTGAGCTGGTCCAGCGCCCGCTGGGAGGAGAGCGCCAGGGTCTGGCCGGCCGCGGCCGTGGCGATCATCTCCGAGGGGTTGGCGGCGGTCAGGTAACTATCGGAGGGTCCGTTGACATACGTGGACGCGGCGAAGGTGTTGAACCGGCGCTGCGCGGCGGCGATCGCGGCGTCGGCGTCGGCGATTGCCTGCCGGCCGGACTCCACCTCCTGCTGGGCGGCAGCCGCGTCCTCGCGCGCAGTCTGCAGATCCACCAGGGCCTTGTTGACGCCTTCCTTCTCCTCGGCGATCTGCGCGCCCAGGTTCTGCAGCTGCTGGTTGGCGTCGGCGACGTCGGCGATCAGCGCGGCGATGCCGTCGGGATCCTGGCCGGGGTGAGCCGCCGCCAGCCCCGGGGTGCCCAGCACCATCGCGGCACTGAGCACCGACACCGTCGCAGGTTGGGCGAACCGGATCGCCATACGGAACACAGAGCCATCGGAGCCACAACGGATGCGTCTCATTCGGCTTGGATCTCCTCGGACTCTGAGCAGGCGGCGCCGCACTTCGGCCGGTGGCAAAAGCACAGAAACAACAGGTACAACAGCTGCGCCTTTTGAGACCATACGTCACATCAGTCACTGGAGAAACGTTCGTAACAAACTACATTATTGTAGTTAAGCGCGTTGTGACCCTACGGTGACCTAATTATTTGCGACAGCCCGCCACCGGGCGACAATTGATCGCCCGGTTTCCGTGTTTTCGGCGGTAAGGCCGCTAGTCGGGGACGCTGGAGCGCTCCGCAGCCTGTTTGCTGCGTCGCTGCAGGAAGCGGGTCCCGACGGCTGCCGCGGCCACCCCCACCAGCAGCACCACTGTCATGCCCGTCCAGGGCAGATCCGGAGCGGTCAATTCGTGCAGGAAATTCTGCGCGGAAGTCACCGGATTACCGGTTTTCGCATGATCCTCGGCGGCTTCCAGCTTGGACCGGTGAAACTGGCCGCTGTAGCTGCCGACATAGTTCGTACTGACGACCAGGACCGTGGAATCCGGATAGTCGTAGCCG
Source organism: Mycobacterium sp. UM_WGJ (assembly GCF_000455125.1). Lineage (GTDB taxonomy): Bacteria > Actinomycetota > Actinomycetes > Mycobacteriales > Mycobacteriaceae > Mycobacterium. The sequence goes on along the minus strand of NZ_AUWR01000060.1, from coordinate 17,464 downwards.
ACCACCGTGGCGACGTCGCGCAGTGCGGTGTCCATGCCCGGGTTGCGGGCGACCTCGACGATCTTGAGGTCGATGCCGTCGCGGCCCGCCTGCGCCACCACTTCGCGCAGTGCCGGTACGTCGGCCGCCGGGGCGCTCACCCCGTCGGCGGCGACAGCAACCTTGACCAGCGCCATGCAGTCGTCGGGCGGGGTGGCCGGGTCAAGGCCGACGGTGAGGCAGAGCTCGCCGGGGATGTAGGCCGGCGGGTGCTGGATCGTCACGGGTGTTGACGGTATCAACCCCGCCCAGGTGAGGTGAACCTTACTTTATACAGGACAATCGTACTGTTAGGGTTGTGTCGCCCGTCGGCGCGGACCCGTCGATGGATGAGAACTCGATCTCGGGGAGTTGAAGTGACCAGCAAAGATTCGGTGAATTCGTTCGGAGCCCGCGCCACCCTGACCGTGGGTGAGAAGGACTATGAGATCTACCGCCTCGATGCCGTCCCCGGCACCGAGAAACTCCCCTACAGCCTCAAGGTGCTGGCCGAGAACCTGCTGCGCACCGAGGACGGCGCCAACATCACCAAAGATCACATCAACGCGATCGCCAATTGGGACCCGGCCGCCGAGCCGAGCATCGAGATCCAGTTCACCCCGGCCCGGGTGATCATGCAGGACTTCACCGGTGTGCCCTGCGTCGTCGACCTGGCCACCATGCGTGAAGCCGTAACCGCCCTGGGCGGCGACCCCAACAAGGTCAACCCGCTCTCGCCCGCCGAGATGGTCATCGACCACTCCGTGATCCTCGACGTCTTCGGCACCGCCGACGCCTTCGAGCGCAATGTCGAGCTGGAGTACCAGCGCAACGCCGAGCGCTACCAGTTCCTGCGTTGGGGCCAAGGCGCTTTCGATGACTTCAAGGTCGTCCCGCCGGGCACCGGGATCGTGCACCAGGTCAACATCGAGTACCTGGCCCGCACCGTGATGGTCCGTGACGGGAAGGCCTACCCCGACACCTGTGTCGGCACCGACAGCCACACGACCATGCAGAACGGCCTGGGCGTGCTGGGCTGGGGCGTCGGCGGCATCGAGGCCGAGGCCGCCATGCTGGGCCAGCCGGTGTCGATGCTGATCCCCCGCGTCGTCGGCTTCAAGCTGACCGGCGAGATCCAGCCGGGCGTCACCGCCACCGACGTGGTGCTCACCGTCACCGACATGCTGCGTAAGCACGGGGTGGTCGGCAAGTTCGTCGAGTTCTACGGCAAGGGCGTCGCCGAGGTGCCGCTGGCCAACCGCGCCACCCTGGGCAACATGAGCCCCGAATTCGGCTCGACCTGCGCGATCTTCCCGATCGACGCCGAGACCATCAACTACCTGCGGCTGACCGGCCGCACCGACGAGCAGCTCGCGCTGGTCGAGGCCTACGCCAAGGCCCAGGGCATGTGGCACAACCCCGATCGCGAGCCGGCCTTCTCCGAGTACCTGGAGCTGGACCTGTCCACCGTGGTCCCGTCGATCGCCGGCCCGAAGCGTCCGCAGGACCGAATCCTGTTGTCGGAGAGCAAGGTCGCTTTCCGCAAAGACATCCACAACTACGTCGAAGAGCAGCACCCGACGCCGGAGACCAAGCTCGACGAAGCCATCGAGGAATCCTTCCCGGCCTCCGACCCGGTCTCGCTGTCCTTCGCCGACGACGGTGCCGTGGACGTGCAGTCCGCCGCCAACGGCGCCGAGGGCCGGCCGAGCAAGCCGGTGCGGGTCAAGGGCGAGCGCGGCGAGTTCATCCTCGACCACGGCGCCGTCGCGGTCGCGGGTATCACCTCGTGCACCAACACCTCCAACCCCTCGGTGATGATCGGTGCGGCCCTGCTGGCCCGCAACGCCGTCGAGAAGGGCCTGTCGTCCAAGCCGTGGGTGAAGACCAACATGGCGCCGGGCAGCCAGGTCGTGACCGACTACTACGAGAAGGCCGGCCTGTGGCCCTACCTGGAGAAGCTCGGCTTCTACCTCGGCGGTTACGGCTGCACCACCTGTATCGGTAACACCGGCCCGCTGCCCGAGGAGATCTCCAAGGCGGTCAACGAGGAAGACCTGACCGTCACCGCGGTGCTGTCGGGTAACCGCAACTTCGAGGGCCGCATCTCCCCCGACGTCAAGATGAACTACCTGGCTTCGCCGCCGCTGGTGATCGCCTACGCCCTGGCCGGCACCATGGACTTCGACTTCGAGACCGATTCCCTGGGCAAGGACTCGGACGGCAACGACGTCTTCCTGCGCGACATCTGGCCGTCGGCCCAGGAGATCGACGACACCATCAAGTCCGCGATCAACCAGGACATGTTCCGCAAGTCCTACGCCGACGTGTTCAAGGGCGACGAGAACTGGCGCAACCTGCCCACCCCGGACGGCGACACCTTCGCCTGGGACGACGCGTCGACCTACGTGCGCAAGGCGCCGTACTTCGACGGTATGGGGCTCGAGCCCGAGCCGGTCTCCGACATCAAGGGCGCCCGGGTGATGGCCCTGCTGGGCGACTCGGTGACCACCGACCACATCAGCCCGGCCGGCCCGATCAAGCCCGGCACCCCGGCTGCGGACTACCTGGATTCCCACGGCGTGGCGCGCAAGGACTACAACTCGCTGGGCAGCCGTCGCGGCAACCACGAGGTCATGGTCCGCGGCACCTTCGCCAACATCCGGCTGCAGAACCGGGTGCTCGACACCATCGGGCTGGAGGGCACCCAGGGCGGCTACACCCGCGACTTCACCCAGGAGGGCGGCCCGAAGGAGTTCATCTACAACGCCTGCGTGAACTACCAGAAGGCCGGCATTCCGCTGGTGGTGCTCGGCGGCAAGGAGTACGGCTCCGGTTCGTCGCGTGACTGGGCGGCCAAGGGCACCACGCTGCTGGGTGTGAAGGCCGTCATCACCGAGTCGTTCGAGCGCATCCACCGCTCGAACCTGATCGGCATGGGCGTGATCCCGCTGCAGTTCCCGGTCGGCGAGAGCGCCCAGTCGCTGGGCCTGGACGGCACCGAGACCTTCGACATCGTCGGTATCGAAGAACTCAATGCCGGCAAGACGCCCAAGACGGTCAAGGTCACCGCCACCAAAGAGACCGGCGAGAAGGTCACCTTCGACGCCGTGGTGCGCATCGACACACCCGGCGAGGCCGACTACTACCGCAACGGCGGCATCCTGCAGTACGTGCTGCGCAACATGCTGAAGTCCGCTACGACCGCGTAGACGGCGATCACCTGATGCCCAGGGTCAGCGAGGATCACCTGGCGGCCCGGCGCCGTCAGATCCTCGATGGCGCACGGCGGTGCTTCGCCGCCTACGGCTACGACCAGGCGACGGTGCGGCGACTCGAACAGACGGTGGGCTTGTCGCGCGGGGCGATCTTCCATCACTTCCGCGACAAGGACACCCTGTTCTTCGAGTTGGCCCGCGAGGACGCCGAGCGGATGGCCGATCTGACCTCACGTGAGGGCCTGATCGCCGTGATGCGGGACATGCTGGCCGCGCCCGAACAGTTCGACTGGCTGGCGACCCGGCTGGAGATCGCCCGCAAGCTGCGCCACGACCCGGAGTTCAGCCGTGGCTGGGCGGAGCGATCAGCCGAATTGGCCGCTGCGACAACCGATCGGCTGCGCCGCCAGAAGCAGGCCGGCCGGCTGCGCAACGATGTCGCGGCGGATGTGCTGCACTGCTATCTGGATCTGGTGCTCGACGGCCTGGTCGCGCGACTGGCCTCGGGCGAAGATCCACAGCGACTGTCAGCGGTCCTCGACCTGGTCGAGGATTCGGTGCGGCAGAGCTGATTTCGCTGCGCAGTGACGCGCGGCTGCGCAGTGGCTAGCGAGATCGGGTGCGGTGGTTGGGCCCACCGCGGCTGCGCATCGCCACACCCGACTCGCGCAGCATGCTGTGCACGGATCCGTACGATCGGCCGGTCGAGGCCGCCAGGGTCCGGATGCTCGCCCCGCCCTCGTAGGCGCTCCGCAACTCGACCAGTTGACGATCGCGTTGCTTGTTCGGTTTCGTCGTTGTCGCCACGTCCCACCATCCCCTCGCCGGCCCAACGGGTTCAGCGTAAGAAGACGGTGCCGCCACCGGGCGACTTTGACTGAATCAGGCGAGCTCGATCAGATCCCGGTAGTCCGCCGACCAGTGATCCTCGGTGCCATCGGGCAGCAACACCACCCGCTGCGGGTCGAGCGCCTCGGCCGCGCCCGGGTCGTGGGTGACCAGCACCACCGCACCGGCATAGCTGCGCAGCGCGTCGAGTACCTGCTCACGTGACGCCGGGTCGAGGTTGTTGGTCGGCTCGTCGAGCAGCAGCACGTTCGCGGTGGATGCCACCAGACCGGCCAGCGCCAGTCGGGTCTTCTCACCGCCGGACAGCGTGCCGGCCGGTTGCTCCAGCTGCGGCCCGGTGAACATGAACGCGCCCAGCAGTCCCCGCAGATCCTGCTCGGAGGTGTCGGGGGCCGCGTGCCGAATGTTCTCCCACACCGTCGCGGCGTTGTCGATGGTGTCGTGCTCCTGGGCGAAGTAGCCGATCTTGCAGCCGTATCCGGGCTCCAACTGACCCGCGTCGGGGGTTTCGACGCCGGCGAGCAGTCGCAGCAGGGTGGTCTTGCCGGCCCCATTGAGGCCCAGCACGACAACGCGCGAGCCCCGGTCGATGGCCAGGTCGACACCGGTGAAGATCTCCAGCGAGCCGTAGACCTTGGTCAGCCCAGATGCCATCAATGGGGTTTTCCCGCAGGCCGACGGGGTGGGGAACTTGATCCGGGCGACCTTGTCGGCGACCCGTTCCTCATCCAGCGCCGCCAGCATCCGGTCGGCGCGACGCAACATGTTCTGCGCGGCAACGGCTTTGGTGGCTTTGGCGCCCAGCTTCGCGGCCTGGTTGCGCAGCGCGGCGACCTTGCGTTCGGCGTTGGCCCGCTCCCGGCGGCGACGCTGCTCATCGGTGGCTCGGGCGTCGAGGTACTTCTGCCAGCCCATGTTGTAGACGTCGGCCTCGCCGCGCACCGCATCGAGGAACCACACCCGGTTGACCACGTCGGCCAACAGGTCCACGTCGTGGCTGATAAGGACCAGTCCCCCGCTGTGGTTCTTCAGGAAGTCCCGCAGCCAGCCGATGGAGTCCGCGTCGAGGTGGTTGGTCGGTTCGTCGAGCAGCAGGGTGGTCTGGTTCGAGCCGCCCGCTCCCGCTTCTGAGGCGGCGAACAGGATCCGGGCCAGTTCCACGCGGCGGCGCTGTCCGCCGGACAGAGTGCGCAGCGGCTGGGTCAGCACCCGGTCGGGCAGGCCCAGGCTGGTGCAGATCCGGCCCGCCTCGCTCTCGGCGGCGTAGCCGCCCAGGGCGGAGAAGCGCTCTTCGAGCTGGCCGTAGCGGCGGATGGCACGGTCGCGCTCGGTCTCGTCGACGACCTCGGCCATCCGTACCTGCTGCTTCTCCAGGTCGGCCAGGATGGCGTCCAGGCCTCGGGCTGACAGCACCCGGTCGCGCGCCAGGACGTCGAGGTTGCCTTCCCTAGGGTCCTGCGGCAGGTAGCCCACCTCGCCGGTGCGGGTGATGGTGCCGGCGTAGGGCTCACCTTCACCGGCCAGGATGCGCAGCGTCGTCGTCTTGCCGGCGCCGTTACGGCCGACCAGACCGATCCGGTCGCCGGGTTGCACCCGCAGCACCGAGTCCACCGAGTCGAGCAGGGTGCGCGCTCCGGCGCGGACCTCCAGGCCCGTTGCGGTAATCACGCGCGCGTACTCCTGTCGTGGTTATTGCTACTTATCGTCAGTGAAGGCAGGCGGGCGCTTCTCGGCGCGCGCAGCGACGGCTTCCTCGAAGTTGCTGGTCAGCAGGCGCACGTAGAGCTGTCCGAGCCCCTCGGCCTGCATGTGCCCCTCTAGACTACCGGCGTCGAGTCCGCTCCAGAGCGTCCGCTTGGTCAATTCGGCCCCCGGCCGGGAGAAGCCGGCGATCCGCTCGGCCATGTCGTAGCAGGTGTCCAGCAGGTCGCGCTGCTCCACCACGCGCGAGACCAGGCCGATTCGCTCGGCCTCGGCGGCGTCGACGTCGCGGCCGGTGAGCATGATCTCGAACGCCCGCGACGCCCCGATCGCTCGGGGCAACAAGTAACTCAGGCCCAGCTCACTGGCGGTCAACCCGTTGTTGATGCCGGCCGCCCGAAAGTAGGCGCCCGACGCGGCGACCCGGATGTCGGCCGCCAGCGCCAGGCACAGTCCGCCCCCGATGGCCGCCCCGTTGACCGCGGCGATCACCGGCTGGTGCAGGCGCCGTAGGCCCAGGATGATGTCGTCGAGGAGTTCCATCGAGCGCAGCCCGAATGTGGGCCGGGTCAGGCCGGCCACATTGGGCACCGAACCCGCGGACTTGTGGTCAGCGCCCGAGGAGAACCCGCGGCCCGCCCCGGTCAGCACCACCACCCGCACCGAGTTGTCGTAGCTGACTTCTGCCAGCACGTCGCGTAGCGGAACCATGACGTCGAACGCCATGGAGTTCATCCGCTCCGGGCGGTTCAGCGTGATCAGGGCGACGTGCGGGCGTGGGCGCTCGACCAGGACGAATTCGGATTCGGAAGACACGGATGCACGCTATCGCGTGCGCGCACTCAGACCTGCTCGGGCTTGCCGGCAGCGGCCTGCTCGGCCAGGGCGGCCTCGACGTCGAGGTCCTTGACCTGCTGGACCAGGTTCTCCAACGCCGCAGCGGGTAGGGCGCCGGCCTGGTTGAACACCAGGGTGCCCTTCTTGAACGCCATCAGGGTCGGAATGGAGCGGATCTGGGCGGCAGCGGCCAGCTGCTGCTCGGCTTCGGTATCGACCTTGGCGAACACCACGTCGGGGTGCTTCTCGGAGACAGCCGCGAACGTCGGCGCGAACGATCGACACGGTCCACACCAGGACGCCCAGAAGTCGACGAGCACGATGTCGTTGTCGGCGATGGTTTCTTCGAACTTCGCTGCGGTGAGGTCTTGGGTTGCCATGATTGGGGTAACGCCCGGACGCCTCCCGGTGTTCCCGGCGGCCGTCGCGCAGGTGCCGAGTGGTCTACACAGCGGGCTCACAGCTCAGAGCTAGCTGCCCGCTAACTCGACCATCGACGGTGGTAGCACCGGTCGGCGGTATCCACCGTCGCCGATATCAACGAACGGAGACTGCCGATGTCCCCCCGCCCGAGCACACCCACCCACACGATCCGCGCCCTGACCGGAGTGACCGCGCTGTTCGCGGCCGGGATGTTCGTCCCGGCATTGGCGCACGCCCAGGGCGACCACGTGATGGGTTCGGTCTCCTCGGTGTCCGGCGACACCTTCGAGGTGGCCCGCTCGGCCGGCACCACCACCGTTTCGTTGGCCGATGACACCCGGATTTTCGAATCGGTGCCCGCCCAGCGCGGCGAGATCACCGCCGGCACCTGCATCAAGGCCGGTGCCGGTCGCGACAGCGCCCCGGCCGACGACGGCGCCATCACCGCGAAGTTCGTGGCGATCAGCACCACGGTCGACGGCCAGTGCCCGCAGCGGCCCGCCGCCGCGGCCGACGCTCCGGCACCGGCGAAGCCGCACCATGGCGTACGCGGTGTGGTCGAGTCGGTCTCCGGCGACACCCTGACCGTCAGCGGCCCGTCCGGCCCGACCACCGTCACGCTCAACGACAGCACCCGCTTCCGCCGGATGGTCGCCGTCAGCGCGCCGTCGATCAGCCCCGGAAAGTGTGTCGCCGCCGGTGGCACCACCGACGGCGACGGTGTGCTGCAGGCACGCCGGGTCACCGTGTGGACGGCCAACGGCGATTGCCTCGAGCGGCCCGCGTAGCGGGCCCGAGGCGCCCGCTCGCCAACCCCTACCCCAGCACCTTCCCGTAGGTCTGCCGACCCATCAGATAAGTGGCCTCCACAGCCACGTCACGCAGTTCGTCCGGCGGAACCCGGCGGGGGTTGTGCGACAGCACCACCAGATCGGCGTACTTGCCGGCTTCCAGGCTGCCGATCTCGGTGTCCAGCCGCAGTTGCCATGCGGCGTTGAGGGTCTGCGCCTTGATCGCCGCGTCGACGCCGATGCGCTGCTCGGGGGCCAGCACCCGGCCGCTGCCCTTGGCGATCCGGTTCACCGCGGTGGCGATGTTGCCGATCGGATTGGGCGGGGTGACGGTGCCGTCATTGTGGAACGACAGGTGCAAGCCGGCGTCCAGGGCCGACCGCGCCGACATCCAGTGCGAGCCGTGTTCTGGACCGAACAGCTTGTCCACCAACACATCTCCCCAGAAATAGAGGTGTTCGATGAACAGGCTGGGGGTGATTCCCAGCTTGGCGGCCCGCGCGAACTGATCGGGCCGCATGGCCCCGACATGTTCGATCCGGGGCCGTAGCGCCGGCGGTGTGCGCGCCTGTTCGAACGCGTCCAGCACCACGTCGATCGCGGCATCGCCGTGGACGTGGCAGGAGACCTGCCAATGCTGATCGACGAAGGCCTTGGTCAGTTCCTGGATCTGCTCGGGCGAGTAGTTCATCCTGCCGCGGTGGTCGGGTCCCAGCCCCATGTTCGCCGTGGTGGCGTTGGTCAGATACGGGAAGGTGGTGAAGATGTTGCCCTGCCAGGGCGAACCGTCCGCCCACATCTTCATCCCGATCTTGTCGAACAGCACGTCGGCGCGGGCTCGCTTGCCGCGCACATTCTTCGAATCCGCAGCCAGATCTGCGGTGCCGATCTCATAGGCCCGCACCCGCACCGCGCAGTCGGCCTGCTGGGCGAGCTTGCCGAACACCTCAGACTGGGCACGTGCGTCATAGGAATGCTCGGTGGCCGTGGCGATTCCCGCGCGCGCGAGTTGCGCGTAGGCCCAGCGCAGGTTATCCCCGGCGTTGGCCATGATCGCCCCGGAGAACGGCGCGATCAACGCCATCACCGCCGCCGCCTCACGCACCTCGCCGGTCAGCTGTCCGTCCGGGCCGTGGAGGTACTGCGCTCCGGCCGGGTTGGGGGTGGTTTTGGTGATGCCGGCCGCGGTGAACGCGGCGGTGTTGCCGTAAGCGGCGTGGCCGCTGTTGGAGATGATCACCACGGGATTGTTCGGGGCCAGCCGGGACAGTTCGGCCCGGGTGAAGGGCTGTAGCCCGGTCTGCAGCAGCGGATCCACCCCGTTGAGCAGAATCGGCTGGCCCTTGGGGGTGTCTGCCACGGCCTCGGCCAGCTTGGCGAATACCCCGTTGGCGGTGGGGACGGTGAAGGGCCGCACGTCGATGGCCGGTGGGGCCAGGGTGGAGCCCATTTCGAAGGGATGCCCATGCGGCTCCACGAACGCCGGTAGCAGCGCCCGGCCGCGCAGGTCGATGACGGTGGTGTCCGACCCGCGCAGTCGCAGCACGTCGTCGGCTGCGCCGACCTGGCTGATCCGTCCGCCGGTGACGGCGAGTGCTTCGGCTTCCGGGGCGCCGGGTGCCACTGTCACCACCGGGCCACCGACGAAGATCGTGTCGGCCCCCGGCCCTCGTGATCCGCACCCGGCGAGCCCACCGACGGCTGTGCCGGCCGCGGCGGCAGCCATCCCGGCCATAAACCGTCGTCTGCTTGTCGTCACCGTGTCCGCTCGTTTTCGGTCGCAGTCACGCGACGAGTATGGCAGCGCCCGCCTCCCGGGCCGCCGGCCGGGACACATGACAACGTTGACCGGTCCCGCGCTAGGTGAGGTCGTCGTGGTCGCCGCGGGCCCAGGCTGCGTGGCGGTCCGCCGAGAACCGGACCGCGGCCACCGCATCGGTGTCGATGGTGTTGGTGTGCAGGCCGTAAATGCGGTCGAAGCGCAACTGTTCCATCGTCTCGGCCATCCGCTGGGCGACAGCGGCCGACAGCGGTATCCGGTTCGGGTAGCTGCGCAAGAAGGCCACGGTGCGCCGGTCCGGGTTCGGGAATACGGTGTCGCCGACCAGCAGCACTCCGCGACCGTCGGCACCGGCGTCCCAGCAGGCGACGGAGCTGCCCGGAAAGTGCCCGCCGACTTGAATCAGGGTCAATCCGGGTGCGATCTCCAACCGCCCGGACCAGTATCGGATCGCCGGATCCGGACGCATCACCCATTCTTTGTCCGCGGCGTTGACGTACACCGGTACCCCGCCGAGTCGCCGGCCCCATTCCACCTGGGCGCCGAACATGTGCGGGTGACTGGCTACCACACCGAGCACCGGGCCCTGCTCGAGCGCCGCAGCGACCCCGGCCTCATCGATGAATCCCGAAGGATCCCAGAGGATGTTGCCGCTGGGCGTGCACACCAGCTTGCCCAGTTGACCGATACCCAGGGGCGGGTTGCTGCCGATCCCGATCAATCCGGGTTCTAGCTCAAAGGCGTAGGACCGCATGCCCTCGGCGACCAAGCCGTCCAACGTGGCCCAGTGCTGGCCGTCCTGCGGCACCCATTGCCGGTCGTCCTCGCAGATCGCACACACCTGCGGCGTCGCATCGTGTTCGACACCGCAGGTCCGGCACAGCCAGAACTCGGATGCCGGCACGGTCAGACCGTGAAACCGACTGCGCGCATCATCTCGCGGCCCTCGTCGGTGATCTTGTCCGGTCCCCAGGCCGGCTCCCAGACCCAGGACAGGTCGACCTTCTTGACCAGGCCGGCACCCACCGTGGCGTTCTCGACCTGTTCGGCGATCATGTCCTGCAGCGGGCAGGCCGGCGAGGTGAGGGTCATGGTGACGACCGCGGCCGCCCCGTCCTCGTCCTGCCGGATCGACAGGTCATACACCAGGCCCAGGTCCATCACGTTGATGCCGATCTCGGGGTCGATGACGTCGTGCATCGATTCCTCGACTTCGGCGAGCAGCTCGTCCGGTCCCAATTCGCTCATCGATTCATCTCCTGGGTTGTGCCACTGACTGATGCCAGCGTTTGTTCCGATGTCTTCGCGAGTGCCTGTGCCAAAGCATCTTTGAACGCCATCCAGCCGAGCAACGCGCACTTGACTCGCGCCGGGTACTTGGCCACTCCGGCGAACGCGATACCGTCGCCGAGCACCTCCTCGTCGCCTTCCACGCTGCCGCGCGACGACACCATTTCGTGGAACGCATCGAATGTCGCGCACGCCTGCTCCACCGTCAAGCCGATCACCTGGGTGGCCAGCACCGAGGTGGCTGCCTGCGAGATCGAGCAACCCTGCCCGTCGTAGGAGACATCGGCGATCTGCGTACCGTCGGCCGACAGCGCCACCCGCAGGGTCAGTTCGTCACCGCAGGTGGGATTGACGTGATACACCTGCGCGCCGTAGGGCTCCCGCAGACCGCGATGCTGCGGATGCTTGTAGTGATCGAGGATCACCTCTTGATAGAACTGCTCAAGACGCAAGTCTCACACTCCCCCAAAGAATTCCACGGCTCGGCGCACACCCGCCAGCAGGCGCTCCACCTCCTCGTGGGTGTTGTACACCGCGAATGAGGCGCGCGCGGTGGCCGCCACATTGAATTTGCGGTGCAACGGCATGGCACAGTGGTGGCCCACCCTGACCGCGACACCGTCGTCGTCGAGTACCTGCCCGACATCGTGCGCGTGCACCCCGTCGATCACGAACGACACCGGCGAGCCGCGGTCGACCGTCGTGGTCGGCCCGACGATATGCACCCCGGGAATGCCGGCGAGGCCCTCGAGCGCGGCGGCCACCAGCTCACCTTCGTGGGCGGCCACCACCTCCATCCCGATCGCGTCCAGGTAGCGAGCGGCCGCAGCCAGCCCGACGACCTGCGAGGTCATCGGCGTACCGGCCTCAAAACGTTGCGGCGCCGGCGCGTAGGTGCTCGAAGCCATCGTGACGGTCTCGATCATCGATCCACCGGTGAGGAATGGCGGCAGCGTCGCCAACAGCTCCCGCCGGCCGTAGAGCACCCCGATCCCGTTGGGCCCCAGCATCTTGTGCCCGGAGAACGCCGCGAAGTCCACCCCCAGCGCGTGGAAGTCGACCGGCTGGTGCGGAACGGACTGGCAGGCGTCCAGCACGGTGAATGCACCCACCGCGCGGGCCCGCGACACCAGCTCGGCGACCGGGGCCAGTGCACCGGTCACGTTGGAGTGATGAGTGAACGCAACGACTTTGACCCGCTCGTCGAGTTCCAGCGAGTCCAGGTCGATGCGCCCATCGGGCGTCACCGCGTACCACTGCAGGGTCGCACCGGTACGCCGCGCCAGCTCCTGCCACGGAATCAGGTTGGCGTGGTGCTCCAATTCGGTGGTGACGATGACATCGCCGGGGCCGACGGCCGACTCGAAGCGGTCGTCGCCGAGCACATAGGACACCAGGTTCAGCGACTCGGTGGCGTTCTTGGTGAACACCAGCTCATCCGGGTGGGCGCCGACGAAGCGCGCGATCGCAGACCGGCCGTCCTCGTAGGCGTCGGTGGCCTCCTCCATGAGCTGGTGCGCCCCGCGGTGCACCGCACCGTTGGAGTTCAGCAGGAACTCCCGCTCGGCGTCGAGCACCGGCAGCGGACGCTGCGAGGTGGCCCCGGAGTCCAGGTAGGCCAGCCGGCTTCCGCCGCGCATGACACGGTTCAGGATCGGGAAATCCGCCCGAATCGCATCGAGGTCCGGCACCGCCGGACGACTGACCGAAAGTGTCATGTCCTACGCCTCCGCCACTGCCGCCTCGGCGGTGAAGCGCTCGTAGCCGTTCTCCTCCAGCTCGTCGGCCAGCTCCGGCCCACCCGACTCGACGATCCGGCCGCCGGCGAAGACGTGCACGAACTGCGGCTGGATGTAGCGCAGGATGCGGGTGTAGTGCGTGATCACCAGCACGCCACCGTTCTCCGCCTCCTGGTAGCGATTCACCCCTTCGCTGACCACCCGCAGCGCGTCGACGTCCAGGCCGGAGTCGGTCTCGTCGAGGACCGCGATCTTCGGCTTGAGCAGGCTCAGCTGCAGGATCTCGTGGCGCTTCTTCTCACCACCGGAGAAGCCCTCGTTGACGTTGCGCTCGGCGAACGCGGAGTCGATGCCCAATTCGGTGAAGGCCGCGCGCTGCTCCTTGATCCAGGCCCGCAGCTTCGGCGCCTCGCCGCGCACGGCGGTCACCGCGGTGCGCAGGAAGTTCGACATCGACACCCCCGGCACCTCGACCGGGTATTGCATGGCCAGGAACAGTCCCGCACGCGCACGCTCATCGATGCTCATCGCCAGCACGTCTTCGCCGTCGAGGGTGATCGACCCGGACGTGACGGTGTACTTGGGGTGCCCGGCAATCGCGTACGACAGGGTGGACTTGCCCGACCCGTTGGGGCCCATCAAGGCGTGCGTCTCACCGGAGTTCACCGTGAGGTCGACGCCGTGCAGAATCGGGATGTCGGCCGTGCCGTCGTCGCCGGTGCCGCCAGGCGACACACTCACATGCAGGTCCTTGATTTCCAGTGTGCTCATTGCTGATGCGTGTCCTTAGATGATGAGTTCGGGGTTATTGGTTCTCGGTGACCGCGAGTTCACGCTCGACGGCCTCGGTGAGGCGTTCCTGCACAGCCGGAACGGGGATCTTGCCGATGATCTCGCCGAAGAAGCCGCGCACGATCAGGCGTCGGGCCTGCTCTTCCGGGATGCCGCGCGCCTGTAGGTAGAACAACTGCAGGTCATCGAATCGTCCAGTCGCACTGGCGTGTCCGGCCTGCACGATCTCCCCGGTCTCGATTTCGAGGTTGGGGATCGAGTCGGCCCGGGCACCGTCGGCCAGGACAAGGTTGCGGTTCACCTCGAAGGTGTCGGTGCCGACGCCGGTCGCGCGGATCAGCACGTCGCCGACCCAGACGGTGCGGGCGTCCGGCAGGGCCGAATCCGGGTCACCTTGCAGCGCACCCTTGTACAGCACGTTCGACCGGCAGTTGGGCTGAGCGTGGTCGACCAGCAGCCGCGATTCGAGGTGCTGGCCGTCGTCGGCGAAGTACAGGCCGAGCATCTCGGCGTCGCCCCCCGGGCCGTCGAAGCGGACCCGTCCGGTCAGACGCACCAGTTCGCCACCCAGCTGCACGGCGCTGTGGCGCAGCACCGCGTCCTTGCCCAGCGCCGCGTGATGCATGGTGACGTGCACCAGATCCGAGTCGGCGTCGGCGATCCACACCACGGTCAGCGCAGCGCCGTCGCCGACCACGAGTTCCAGGTTGTCGGCGTAGGTCCCACCGCCCCGCACGTCGATCACGACCGTTGCCCGCGACAGTTCCTCAGCGCGCACCTGCAGATGGCCGTAGGCCGTCGCTCCGGCCCCCGGGCCGGTGACCGTGATCGCGATGGGTTCCTCGACGCTGACTTCCTTGGGCACGGTTACCACCGTCGCCTCACGAAACGCCGAGAAGGCCTGGGCCGCAATGCGGTCCGCGGGCACGCCAGCCGCACCGAGCCGGTGGTCGCCGCGTGCGACCGTCTCGATCCGCACCGTGTCCGAACCGCGGACTTCGATGCCTGCGGACGCGTCGGCGACCGCGGAACCGTCGTGCAGGCCGCGCAGCCGGCGCAGCGGGGTGAACCGCCACATCTCATCGCGACCGTGCGGCACCTCGAATGCCTCGACGTCGAACGAGGTGAACGCGGTGCCCTTGGTGCCGCCTTCGACCGCTGCGGTCAGGTTGGCCGCCGGGGCGGACGTCAAACCAGTCGAGGTCACCTAGCCCACCGAGCCTTCCATCTGCAGCTGGATCAGCTTGTTGAGTTCCAGCGCATATTCCATCGGCAGTTCCTTGGCGATCGGCTCGACGAAGCCGCGCACCACCATCGCCATCGCCTCGTCCTCGGTCAGGCCACGGCTCATAAGGTAGAACAGCTGGTTTTCGCTGACCTTCGACACGGTGGCCTCGTGGCCGACGGTGACGTCGTCCTCACGGATGTCGACGTAGGGGTAGGTGTCGCTGCGGCTGACGTTGTCGACCAGCAGCGCATCGCATTTCACGCTCGACTTCGCCCCGTGCGCGCCCTTGTGGATCTCCACCAGACCCCGGTATGAGGACCGACCGCCGCCGCGCGACACCGACTTGGAGACGATGTTCGACGACGTGTTGGGCGCCAGGTGCAGCATCTTGGCGCCGGTGTCCTGGTGCTGGTCCTCGCCGGCGAACGCCACCGAGAGCACCTCGCCCTTGGCGTGCTCGCCGGTCATCCACACCGCCGGGTACTTCATGGTGACCTTCGAGCCGATGTTGCCGTCGACCCATTCCATGGTGGCTCCGGCCTCGGCCCGGGCCCGTTTGGTGACCAGGTTGTAGACGTTGACCGACCAGTTCTGGATGGTGGTGTAGCGGCACCGGCCGCCCGGCTTGACGACGATCTCCACCACCGCGGAGTGCAGCGAGTCCGAGGTATAGACCGGCGCGGTGCAGCCCTCGATGTAGTGCACATAGGCGTCTTCGTCGATGATCATCAGCGTCCGCTCGAACTGGCCCATGTTCTCGGTGTTGATCCGGAAGTAGGCCTGCAGCGGGATGTCGACGTGCACGCCCTTGGGCACGTAGATGAACGATCCCCCGCTCCACACCGCGGTGTTGAGCGCGGAGAACTTGTTGTCGCCCGCCGGGATCACCGTGCCGAAGTACTCGCGGAACAGTTCCTCGTGTTCCTTGAGCGCGGTGTCGGTGTCAAGGAAGACGACGCCCTGGGCTTCCAGGTCTTCGCGGATCTTGTGGTAGACGACCTCGGACTCGTACTGGGCCGCCACACCACCGATGTAGCGCTGCTTCTCAGCCTCCGGGATACCCAGCCGGTCGTAGGTGTTGCGGATGTCCTCGGGCAGGTCGTCCCAGGTCTGGGCCTGCTTTTCGGTGGACCGCACGAAGTACTTGATGTTGTCGAAGTCGATGCCGGACAGATCCGAACCCCAGTTGGGCATCGGCTTCTTCATGAAGGTCCGGTAGGCCCGCAGGCGGGCTTCGAGCATCCACTCCGGCTCGTTCTTCTTCGCCGAGATGTCGCGCACCACGGCTTCGGACAGCCCGCGCTGGGCGGCGGCGCCCGCGGCATCGGTGTCGGCCCAACCGTATTCGTACCGGCCCAGCGACGCGATCGTCTCTTCCTGGGTGGTCGGCTCCACAGCTGCTGTGGTGGCCTCCGGCGTCAGTGTCATGGTGACACTCCTTCGGTGCTCGTGATGGCTTCGGCGCAGGGTGTGCGCCGAAGGTCGGTCGGTGCTGCTAATGCTGTTTTTTGACGGTCGCGGCGGCGCCGGACTTGCCGGCCTTGGCGATCTTGGCGCTCCGGTTGGTCAGTGGCACATGGGTGGTGCAGACGTAGCCGCCGTCGGCGATGGTCGCCAACCGTTGCACGTGAGTGCCCAGCACTTCGGCCATCGCCTGCCGCTCGGCCCGGCACAATTCCGGGAACTCCTTGGCGACGTTGGCCACCGGGCAGTGGTGCTGCAGGATCTGCACCCCGGGTACACCTCCCTGCACCCGAGCCGTGGTGGCGGCATAGCCGGCCTCCGTCAGCGCGCCGGCGATGCGTTGGGCGGTGGCCTCCAGGTCGCCGTCGTCGCCCGTGCCGCTGCCGGCTGCGACGGCCGCCACCTTGGCCAGGATGGCGTCAATGCGCTGTCGAGCGAAGTCGACCACCGCGTCCTCGCCGCCGATCTCGCGCAGCTGGCGCATGGCGGCCACCGCGAGGTCGTCGTAGCGGTGGCCGAGCTTGCCGCGGCCGGCGTCGGTGAGCTGGAACCGCTTCGCCGGACGCCCGCGTCCCACCTGCTGCCAGGATGCCGCCGCATGTGCCTCGGCGTCACCCATCTCGATCAGGGCATCGAGGTGGCGACGCACCCCGGCGGCCGACAAACCCAACCGGGCGCCGATCTCCCCCGCGGTGATCGATCCGGATTCCATCAGCAGGCGTACCACCGCGTGACGCGTGTCGTGGCCGCCGGCGACTTCGGCCGGGGTGTCCGCCGTAACCGCACCGCCGGGGCGTTGCCCGGCGGTTTCGGTTGCGGTGTCCACCTCCCCCATTTCGGAGGCCTCGAATTTCACAACACCAGTGTGACGCAATTCCAGAGCTCGGTCTAGAAAGGGTTACCTCAGTTCAGCCCGGATCGGCCGTTGCGCTGATCACATCCGGCGCGGCGCCGGGCGTCCCCAGGCTTCGAAGAGCGGCCGTTACGCTGCTGTGATGGCCCTCCGCCGGCACTCGCTGAGCTCGTCGATCGCGCACCTGCACGGCGATGAGCGCACCGTCGGCTCCCCGCTTAACGCCGCTGAACTGGTCGCATTGCGGAGAACCCGCCGGTTCGGCGCCACCGGCACCGTGCTGATGGCCATCGGTGCGCTCGGGGCCGGTGCACGGCCGGTGGTGCAGGACCCGACCTTCGGAGTCCGGCTGCTGAACCTGCCGTCGCGGCTCGCGACGGTGGCCCTGACCATGACCACCACCGGCGCGGTGATGATGGCGCTGGCCTGGCTCATGCTGGGGCGGTTCGCGCTGTCTTCTTCACCGGACTCCTCCGCACCT
>NZ_AUWR01000059.1 GCF_000455125.1 Mycobacterium sp. UM_WGJ | reverse complement strand
GTCAATGAGACACGCCCTCTCGCTGGGCGCATGCCGAGCCGGCGGCGCTGCTGGCGTCGAATCCAACCGGCACCACCTTGGACGTGGTCAGCACTCCGGGCATGGCGCAAGCGGGTGGATACCGGCCGCTGGTCGCCGGCAGCGGTTGGCCGTTGTACATCCGCCAGGAGCTGGCCACCGCGGGCCCCGCGCGAGAGATGGCCCGCACCGCGTTGACGTCGTTCGTTCAGGTCACCGATCTGCACCTCACGGACGCGCAGAGTCCAGCCCGGTTCGAGTTCGTCCACCCGTTCATCTCGTCGGCCTACCGGCCGCATGAGACATTGACCACCCAGGGCGCGGTCTCGCTGGTGAAGCAACTTAACGCGCTTCCCGGCGGGCCGTTCACCGGGCGACCATTCGATTGCTTGGTCTGCACAGGCGACAACACCGACAACCGCGAGCTGATCGAACTCGACTGGTTTCTGACCGTGATGTCTGGGGGCTCGATCATCCCCAACACCGGTGCCCTGAATCGCTATGAGGGGGTCCAGGTACACGGCTCGTCGGATTACTGGCTGGCCGAGTCGCCCTACTGGGACAGCTACAAGGGCAAGGGATTTCAGCAGATTCCCGGCTTTCTGTCTGCCGCGATCTCCGCACACGTCAGCCCGGGTCTGCGGATGCCCTGGTACTCGGTGGTCGGTAACCACGACGAGCAGCTGCTCGGCACCGTCCCCAACGGCCTGCTGGATTGGATGTACACCTCGCCGATCAAATTCGACCTGCCACATACCGATCCCTCGGCGATCGCCATCGCCAAGGCGCTGTGCGCCGATCCCTCGCAGCTCGGCCCGATCCTGCTGCAGCTCAAGTCCGGCGGCCCCTTCCTGCCCTCGACAGTGGACCAGCGGCGGTTGCCATTCACGTTGAGCCAGTATGTTCGTCGGCACTTCGAGCCCGCCGCCACCGGTCCCGGTCCGGTCGGGCATGGTTTCACCGATCCGGACGGGCCCACCTGGTACACCTTCCAGGTCGCGCCCGGTGTGCTCGGTATCGCGATGAACACCACCAACGATTTCGGCTTGGCGACCGGCTCGATCAACGAAAGCCAGCTGATGTTCGTTCTCGGCGAGATCGACGCGCATCCGGACCAACTGGTGATTCTGTTCAGCCACCACACCTCGCGGACGATGAACTTCGGCCTGCCGGATCCGAATCATCCCGGGGAGAAGGTGTATACCGGTGCGGCGCTCGTTGCGGCGCTGTTGGAGCGGCCGAATGTGATCGCGTGGGTCAACGGGCACACTCACACCAACGAGATGATTCCCCACAAGGGGGCCACCCCGAAGCAGAGCTTCTGGGAGATCAACACGGCCAGCCATATCGACTACCCGCAGCTGGCCAGGATCATCGAAGTCACCGACAATCGCGACGGCACGCTGAGCCTGTTCACCCCGCTGGTCGAGGCCCAGGCACCGTTCACCGCAGATCCGAGCGACCTCACTCCCACCGGTCTGGCGAGCCTGTATCGCGAGCTGTCCTACAACGATCTGCATCGCAAAGATGCCCGCCTGGGTGCCGTGGCGGATCGCAACTGCGAGTTATTGCTTGCCCATCCACTGCACTGACGCGGAAATGTCGAAGTGGCCCCCTTCGCGGTGAAGGGGGCCACTTCTGCATTGCAGGGTTCTACCCGGACATGGCGAAGATGTCGGTCGCCAGCGAGGCCATCGTGTCGGCGCCGTCGCTCAACGGACTGCCCACGCCGTCCCAGCCGAGCGTCATGGCGATGATCTCCTGCAGGCTTTGCCACGCGCCCAGCAGTCCGACGCCTTGGCCCTCAATCTCCAGCGGGAAGCCCATGAGACCGGTGGTCAATCCCAGGCCGTTGATGATCGAGCCGCCGATACCGGGGGAGCTGCCGTCAGAGATCTCCTTGATGAAGCCCTCGACGTCGGTGCCGGTGACACCGGGCGACAGCAGCCCGCCGAAGGTGTAGCTGAGCGCGGTGACGTCCAGGTCTGCGGGCAGCAAGCCGGCCTCGGTCAGGCTGGGCAGCAGCGCATCCAGGTTGAGGGTGGCCCCGTTGAGGAGCCCGCCGACCATGCTGGCCGGGATGTTGGCCACGCCCTGCAACGCCGCGGTCCAGTCCGGCTCGTCGCCGGACAGAGCGGCGCTGATCTCGCTGACGCTGTTGCCCAGTGCCACCAGCGGGCTGATGGAGGGGCCGAGCGCGCCGATCAGCACCCCGCTGAGCGGTGACGCCAGGAAGGAGAGAATCGGCGTGAGCTCGTCGGTGGTGAGCGGGAAGTCCTCGGGCATGTACTGGGGCATCACCAGCGTGACCAGCGCCTGCAGCGCGTCGTTGCTCAGCAGCAGCGGCGACATCGTCAGGTCGGTCGCCATGTTGGGCTGCACGATCGCCTCGAGGACCGCCTGCGGGTCGATGGACGTGCCATTCATGAGGTCGGCGATCAGCTGCTGGGCGGCCACGCCCGGCACCGCGGACATGTGGTCCCACAGCGTGCTGGCGTTGTCCTTGGCGGTGGCGAAGACGTCCTGCCAAGCGCCAAACAGGTCGAAGTCGGCGGTCAGGGCCACAGCGGCCGAGTGGGAAGGGCTCAGACCGGGCAGCGGAACGGTGACCGGGGTAACGGCGACGGCGCCGGCGCCGATGAGCGCGACGCCTGCTGCGACCCACGGAGCGGGGGCAAAGTGTTGCATTGGTCTCCTAGTTACGTAAGCGTGACGGCTGCCACGGCAACGAAAGGCTACCTGAAAGTAGCTTATGTGCAAATGAACTGACTGCTAACAAATGCCAAGGTCGCCTCAAGCACGCCCTGCATGAACTGGGGTTATTTAGATCCGAGAAAAATGATTGACAGAGAATTCTCAGAAACTTAGTTGCGTCCAGCGGAAGAGCGGAGGCTGCGAGTGGACCAAAGTGGTGTCTGGGAGCCTTGCGGCCGCGAATGAACCGATGGCTCGGCAGCGCGAAGCTGACAGAAGCGGGCCTCGCGGGCGCTTAGTTGGTGGCGCGGAGGGCGCCCGACGCGCGTCTAGTCTTTGTCGTCGTTGGCGCGCGGGAACCCGCCGCCAGACGGGAACAGCGGGAAGACCACGTCATCGAGCTTCTCGGCATCCCCGGCGGTCTTATTCACCGTCGCGCCCCAGACGTTGCCGTCGGGCGACATCTTGACCGCCCAGACGTGGCCGTGGGTGTCCTGGCGCATGACCTCGGGTTCGCTGGTGACCGATCCGGTGCCCGCGGCCAGTCGCACGGCCACCGTCTGCTTGGTGTTGACCAGGTTGACCAGCACGATGCCGTCCATCGCGGCGCAACCGGCGACGCCGGGCTTATCCGGCCACGTCCACACGGTCGACACCCGGGAATCCTTGGTGATGCGTTGCAACCGGTCGCCGCTCGGCGTTCGGTCGGTGACGTAGAGCGAGCCGTCGACGTGGTCGATGCACAACCCGCCGCCGGCGCCCATCCCGCTCAGTGCGGTGGTGGGCGCGGCTTGGCCGATGGTGGTGGGTTGCTCGATGCGCAGCACCTTGCCGGCCGTCGAACCGGGATCGGCGGCCGCGGCGGGATTGCCCGCATCGCCGGTCAACACCACCAGGGTGGTCGGACTGGTGAAGATCAGCGCGCCGGTATTGCCCGTCGCGCCCTTGGGGATTCCGGTCAGGATGTCCTTCGGGACGTCACCGTCGGCGATGCGGATCACCCGGTTGTCGGTGGGCGTGCTGATGTAGGCGTACATCAACCGGTCCTGCGTGTAGGTCGGTGACAGCACGATGTCCATCAGGCCGCCGTCACCGGCCGGGTCGACGCCGATGACGGTTTTCACCTTGGGCTCGGCGGACAGTGAGACTTCCTTGACCGCGCCGGTGGTCCGTTCGGCGACCAGGGCCGATTTGCTGTCGCCATGCATGATCAGGCCGCTGGTGCTCTCGAGGCAGCCCTGCATCACGCCGGGTGCCGGGCACTGTTTCGGGAACGGGTTGGCGGGCAGCGGTGGCGGCGGCGGGGGAGTCGTGGGCGGCGCCATCCCGCGCCGCGGCACGGTGGTGAACGGCTGAGACTGGGCGTCATCGAAGTGTGCGCAGCCCGTCAGAACCAGGAGCGCCGCGCACAGTACGACAGGCACCCGGTGAACCACCCCGCGCATCCGCATGCCCGTCAGGTTACGGACACCTGGTTGGGTTTCGCCACGACGCCCGCCGCAGTGCTGCACCGGGCCGGATTCGATTCGCTAACGAAGCCGTTCAAATCCCCAATCCCGCCGGGGTTGCACTTACTCTGACAGGGTGACCAGTCATGGTGAGGGCTCACACTGGCGTCGGCCGGGTGAGACTGCCGACGCAGGAAAAGGACGTCCGAAGTCGGCACGTCTGGTAGATCCGGAGGACGACATGCCATCACCGACTTACACCGGTGATTTCGAGACCGCGGCCATTCCGGCTTACGACCCCACCGGTGTTCGCCCGGTAGGCGCCGGCTACCACCCGTTGCCCTACGCCGAGCCGCAGGCCAACCCCGGCCGCGTCGGAGTTGCCATCGGCGGCGACACCGACGGCGATGAACCGTTCCGGGCGGTGGACCGGCGCGGCACCCAGGACCTCGGTCTGCTGGTTCTGCGGTTGGGCCTCGGTGTGCTGTTGGTGGCCCACGGGCTGCGTCAGTTGTTCGGGTGGTGGGGCGGTCAGGGGCTGGCCGACTTCAAGAGCTCCATCGCCGCGGCCGGCTACCAACACGCCGACATCCTGACCTACGCGGCAGGGGGCGGGCAGATCGCCGCCGGCCTGCTGCTGGTGCTCGGGTTGTTCACCCCGCTGGCCGCCGCCGGCGCGCTGGCGTACTTCATCAACGGCGTGCTCACCGGCGTCGCGTCGCATAACCAGGGCCGGTTTGACCTCTTCCTGCCCGACGGCCACGAGTACCACGTCATGCTGATCGTGGTGGCGGTGGCGATCGTGCTGGTCGGGCCCGGACGGTACGGCCTCGACGGCGACCGCGGCTGGGCTCGGCGGCCCTTCATCGGATCGATCGCGGCCCTGGTGCTCGGAATCGCCGGTGGTATCGCGATGTGGGTGTTCCTCAACGGAGCCAACCCGCTGGGTTAGCACGGCAGTGGCGCGTCGCCGCGCCCTGCTTACTCAGCGATACGGGTTGGGCACCCGCCCGCCGCTGGCCTCGGTGAGCAGCGGCAGGGTGGCGAAACTTACGGCGGGCAACCGCACAATCTCGCCGTCGCGCAGGTGGGCCTGTGCCCACGATCCCCGGGTGAATCCCAGTCCGTCGATGGCATCCCAACCCATCGAGCGGCTGCCGGTCAGGGTCCGGACGGTGATCTGCTGAGCGTCGGCCACCGTGCGCCACCGAGCGATCAGCACCGAGAGCAGGATCGGCAGCGCCAACAGGGGTGCGGTGACCGGCCAGGTCAACACGGGGATCAGCAGGCCGAGGGCCAGAAAGCCGACCGCGAAGTGGGCCATCGGCGAGATGCGGATCACCAGAGGCGCGGGAGCGGAGGAAGGAGAGGCCACCCCCGCATGATGTCACCGTCGGCGTCGGCGGACCGGTCGGTGGTACGCAGCGCCCGGTAAAAATAAATATTGACTACTTATTTTATGTATTGCATGATTGTCGCGTGTCGCCGACAAAG
This sequence comes from Mycobacterium sp. UM_WGJ, assembly GCF_000455125.1. Taxonomy (GTDB): domain Bacteria; phylum Actinomycetota; class Actinomycetes; order Mycobacteriales; family Mycobacteriaceae; genus Mycobacterium. The sequence continues at coordinate 7,661 of NZ_AUWR01000059.1, read as the reverse complement.
CCCCGCCGGACCCAGGCGGAGCGCACTGCCGAAACCCGGCATGCGCTGCTCAACGCGACGCTCGACGCGCTGGTGGAAGTCGGTTTCAAGGGAACCACCACCACCGAGGTCGCCCGCCGCGCCGGCGTCTCGGTCGGGGCGCTGCAGGGACATTTCCCGACGAAGGTCGGGCTGCTGACCGCCGCCATCGAGTTCTCCCTGAATCGCCGCATCGAAGAGTTCGAGGTGTTGATGGCCGGGCTTGATCCGTCCGCCGACAAGCTCGATGAGGCTTTCGACCTGCTGTGGTCGATGTATTCCGGTCCGACCTTCACCGCAACGCACGAACTGTGGGTGGCGGCGCGCACCGACCGGGAGCTGGCGCCGGCGGTCATCGAAACCGATCGGCAGTTCGCGGAAGCCTGCGAGCGGGTTTACGACCAACTGCTCGGCCCGGCCGACCCGGCCGCTGTCGCCGCTCCACGGTCGCGCATCGGCCTGCAAATGGCTTTCGTGCTGATGAACGGCCTGGCGATGTCGCGGTCGATAGACGGTCACGAACCGGTGGCCACCAACGACATTCTCGACACTTTCAAAATGCTGGTTCGGCCGCTGGCGACCGGCATTGCAGACCCACAACCCGAGAGAGAGTCATGACCGCCAACGAGAACCGCCAACCGGCGGTACAGCCGCGTCGCATCCGGTTCAACTACCCGGTGGCGGCCCTGGACCGCCACTTCGTTCAGGGCGACCTGGTGATGAGCCACTTGATCGCGCACCTGTCGGCGGTGTTCCCGGAGGGCGAGGACTTCTTCATCCGTTCGGTGCGTCGCTACGCCGACCAGATCACCGACCCCGAACTCAAAGACCAGGTCAAGGGATTCATTGGCCAGGAGGTCACCCACGGGCGTGAGCACCGTGCGCTCAATGAGCGCCTGCACGAGATGGGTTACCCGACCCGCAGGATCGACCGGCTGGTGAACCGCCGCCAGAAGGCCATCGAAGCACGGTTCTCCCCGCTGACCTGCCTGGCGATCACCGCCGCGCTCGAGCATTTCACCGCTGTCTTCGCTGAGACCCTGCTCTCGGACGAGCGGGCCCAGGCCCTGCTCGGCACGACCGAAGTACGGTCCATGCTGTTGTGGCATGCCATCGAGGAATCCGAGCACCGCTCGGTGGCGTTCGATGTCTATCGGTCGGTCGGAGGCGATGAGGCCCGCCGGATCAAGGTGATGAAGGTGATCCGGTTCACCTTTCCCCTTGCCGTCGTGGCGAACACCATCATCTCGCTCTTCGCAGACCGGGCTGCCTACAACCCGGTGCGAACCGTCCGCAGCTTTGCGGCCCTGCGGCGATCGCCGTTTTTGACCCGCGCCGTCTTCAGCCGGCTGGCCGAGTACATGCGCCCGGGATTCCATCCCGACGACCAAGACAACACAGCGCTGCTGCAGCACTGGGAGGCCGAGCTGTTCGGCGAGCAGGGTTCCCTGGTCGACCACCTGAACTGAGCGCTCGCTCATTTGACGCACGCTCGGTCCAGCGGCTACCGTCGTCTGCTATGGACAACGGCATGCTCGTAGTAGCCCACTGCGCGTTGGTTGTTGCCTGAACTTCCAACACCGACGCGCAACCCTCGTGCAGCAGCTGAGCTGGCGGGGGTTTTTTGTTGCCACCAGTTCTATAGCACCAGAGGAATTGAAGAGGAAACCGTGAGCGCACCCACCACGCGACCGCCGGAGCGGTCGGCACCGTCTCAAGCCGCCAACGGGGCTTCGGCCTCGGACGCAGCTTCAGACAAGGCCAAACCACCCGCCAAGCGGGTCCCGCCGGAGCAGATGACCGGTGCCCAATCGGTGATCCGGTCACTGGAAGAACTCGACGTTGACGTGATCTTCGGCATCCCCGGCGGCGCGGTTCTGCCGGTCTACGACCCGCTGTTCGACTCGAAGAAGCTGCGCCACGTGCTGGTCCGCCACGAGCAGGGCGCCGGGCACGCGGCCAGCGGCTACGCGCACGCCACCGGACGGGTCGGGGTCTGCATGGCCACCTCCGGTCCCGGCGCCACCAACCTGGTGACTCCGCTGGCCGACGCGCAGATGGACTCCATCCCGGTGGTCGCGATCACCGGCCAGGTCGGCCGCCAACTGATCGGCACCGACGCCTTCCAGGAGGCCGATATCTCCGGCATCACCATGCCGATCACCAAGCACAACTTCCTGGTGCGCAACGGTGACGACATCCCGCGCGCGTTGGCCGAGGCCTTCCACATCGCGGCAAGCGGACGACCTGGCGCAGTTCTCGTTGATATCCCCAAGGACGTGCTGCAGGGCCAGTGCACCTTCGCCTGGCCGCCTCGGTTGGACCTGCCCGGCTACAAGCCCACCACCAAGCCGCACAACCGGCAGGTCCGCGAAGCCGCCAAACTGATCGCGGCCGCCAGCCGGCCGGTGCTCTATGTCGGTGGCGGCGTGATCCGTGGGGAGGCCTGCGGGGAACTGGCCGAGCTGGCCGAGCTCACCGGCATCCCGGTGGTCACCACCTTGATGGCCCGCGGTGCGTTCCCGGACAGTCACCGTCAGCACCTGGGCATGCCCGGCATGCACGGCACGGTGGCGGCGGTGGCCGGGCTGCAGCGCTCGGATCTGCTGATCACCCTGGGTGCCCGATTCGACGATCGGGTCACCGGCCAACTGGACTCGTTCGCCCCGGACGCCAAGGTGATTCACGCCGACATCGATCCCGCCGAGATCGGCAAGAACCGGCACGTCGACGTCCCGATCGTCGGTGACGTCAAGGCCGTCATCACCGAGCTGCTCGAGGCGCTTCGACACGAGAAGCTGTCGTTGGATCTGACCGACTGGTGGACCTACCTCGACGGGGTGCGTTCCACCTACCCGCTGAGCTATGGGCCGCAAAGCGACGGCAGCCTGTCGCCGGAGCTGGTGATCGAGACGCTGGGCCGCATCGCCGGGCCCGACGCGCTCTACGTTGCCGGCGTCGGCCAGCACCAGATGTGGGCCGCGCAGTTCGTGAAGTACGAGAAGCCGCGCACCTGGCTGAACTCCGGGGGATTGGGCACCATGGGCTTTGCGATCCCGGCGGCCATGGGCGCCAAGATGGGCCGCCCGGACGCCGAGGTGTGGGCGATCGACGGCGACGGCTGCTTCCAGATGACCAACCAGGAGTTGGCCACCTGCGCGATCGAGGGCATCCCGATCAAAGTGGCGTTGATCAACAACGGCAACCTGGGCATGGTGCGGCAATGGCAGACGCTGTTCTACGGAGAGCGCTACAGCCAGACCGACCTGGCCACCCACTCGCGCCGCATCCCCGACTTCGTGATGCTGGCCGAGGCCCTGGGCTGTGTCGGATTACGTTGCGAGCGTGAAGAAGACGTCGAAGAGGTGATCAACGCGGCCCGGGCGGTCACCGACCGGCCGGTGGTGATCGACTTCATCGTCGGCGCAGACGCGCAGGTGTGGCCGATGGTGGCCGCCGGCACCAGCAACGACGAGATCCAGGCGGCACGTGGCATCCGGCCGCTGTTCGACGACGAGAACAACGAGGGGCACGCGTGATGGCGACAGGTTGGAAGACCCACACGCTCTCGGTGCTGGTCGAAGACAAGCCCGGTGTGCTGGCGCGCGTGGCGGCGCTGTTCTCCCGGCGCGGCTTCAACATCGAGTCACTGGCCGTCGGCGCCACCGAGACCAAGAACATGTCGCGCATGACGATCGTGGTTTCGGTGGAGGACACCCCGCTGGAGCAGATCACCAAGCAGCTCAACAAGCTGATCAACGTCATCAAGATCGTCGAGCAGGAGGAGGACAACTCCGTCTCCCGCGAGATCGCACTGATCAAAGTCCGTGCTGACGCCGGCACGCGTGGACAGATCGTGGAGGCGGTGAACCTGTTCCGCGCCCGGGTGATCGACGTTTCTCCGGAGTCGCTGATCATCGAGGCCACCGGAACCCCGGCCAAGTTCGATGCGCTACTGCGGGTGCTGGAGCCCTATGGCATCCGCGAAATCGTGCAATCGGGTCTCGTATCGTTGTCTCGCGGTCCGCGCGGCATCGGCACGACCAAATAGTCCCCTAGAAGAGATAGAAAGAAGTGACACAAAGTGGCAGTTGAGATGTTCTACGACGACGACGCTGACCTGTCGATCATCCAGGGCCGCAAGGTCGGCGTGATCGGTTACGGCAGCCAGGGGCACGCGCATTCGCTGAGCCTGCGCGACTCTGGAGTGCAGGTAAAGGTGGGCCTCAAGGAAGGGTCGAAGTCACGGGCCAAGGTCGCCGAGCAGGGCCTCGAGGTCGACACCCCCGCCGAGGTCGCCAAGTGGGCCGACGTGATCATGGTGCTGGCGCCCGACACCGCCCAGGCCGAGATCTTCACGAACGACATCGAGCCGAACCTTGTGGCAGGTAACGCGCTGTTCTTCGGTCACGGCCTCAACATCCACTTCGGCCTGATCAAGCCGGCCGCCGACATCACCGTCGGGATGGTCGCGCCCAAGGGCCCGGGTCACCTGGTGCGCCGGCAGTTCGTCGATGGCAAGGGCGTGCCCTCGCTGATCGCCATCGCGCAGGACCCCAATGGCGAGGGTGAGGCGCTGGCCTTGTCGTATGCCAAGGGCATCGGCGGCACCCGGGCCGGCGTCATCAAGACCACCTTCAAAGAGGAGACTGAGACCGACCTGTTCGGTGAGCAGGCCGTGTTGTGCGGTGGCACCGAAGAACTGGTCAAGGCTGGCTTCGAGGTGATGGTCGAGGCGGGTTACGCCCCGGAGATGGCGTACTTCGAGGTGCTGCACGAGCTCAAGTTGATCGTCGACCTGATGTATGAGGGCGGCATCGCCCGGATGAACTACTCGGTGAGCGACACCGCGGAGTTCGGCGGCTACCTGTCCGGTCCGCGGGTGATCGACGCCGACACCAAGCAGCGGATGCGTGACATCCTCTCCGACATCCAGGACGGCACCTTCGTCAAGCGCCTGGTGGCCAACGTCGAAGGCGGCAACAAGGAACTTGAGGGTCTGCGCAAGGAGAACGCCGAGCATCCCATCGAGGTCACCGGCAAGAAGCTGCGCGACCTGATGAGCTGGGTGGACCGGCCCATCACCGAGACCGCCTGAGCCGTCGCCGCTGATTTCGACGCGGTAGCCGTTGGCCGCAACGGTTATCGCGAAGAAGACCTACCACGACGAGTGGCCCCTTCCCTGGAAGGGGCCACTCGCCGTTTGCGGTAGTTACAGACTGCCGAGCAACCCGTCGAGCCAGCCGGACAGGTCCAAGCCGTCGAAGATGGCCGACAGGTCGAAGCTGTCGAACAGCGCCGACAGGTCGAAACTGTCGAACAGGTTCGACAGGTCGAAGTTGGTCAGCAGGTCGGTTAGGTCGCTGAAGATCCCCGACAGGTCGAAGTTGGTCAGCAGGTCGGTCAGGCCGCTGAAGATCCTCGAGAGGTCGAAGTTGGCGAAGATGTCGCCGAGGCCGCCGAAGATGGCTGACAAGTCGAAGTTGTCAAAGAAACTGCTGAGGGTGCCGGAGAGGTCGAAGTTAGCCAGGAAGTCGGTGAGTCCGCTGAAGATCCCCGACAGGTCGATATTGGCGAACAGATCGTTGAAGATGCCGGACAGGTCGAGGTTGGCGAACAGGTCGCTGAAGATCGCGGAAAAGTCGATGCTGTTCAGCCAGTCGCCGAGTCCGGCGAAGATGCCGGCGAAGTCGATGCTGCCGAGACCATCGCCGAACACACCGCTGCCATCAGCGGTGAGTTCGATGGCTGGCATGTGCACGTCCGTCGGGGCGACGATGACGGGAGTGGCGGCGATGGCGCTGGCGCCGATGAGCGCGGCGCCCGCCATGGCTAACGGACGAAGGATGGTGGGCACGGTTTCTCCTTAAACTAGATTGTGGCCTGTGTCACGATTAGGGGTTTGTGTAACGCCCAACACAAGTTAGCTGAGGCTACACCAAAGCTGGCAATGTGTCTCTAGTTAACTGGGAAATTTATGTGCGGAATATAGATTCCCGCAAAGCTGACGCCTTCGCTGGCGCCGAATGTGGACGAGGTCCGTCAGGGCGCCAGGCTCGGCAGCCGGCCAATTCCGAATTCACGTCGCAGCACGGTGCGCGCGGCGTAATAGCCGGCCATGCCGTGCACACCGGCTCCTGGGGGTGTGGCTGCAGAGCACAGATACACCCCGGGAATCGCTGTGGCCCAAGGATTTATCCGTGGCGTTGGCCCCGACAGAGCCCGCCACGCACTGTTGCCTCCGGCGGAGATGTCGCCTCCGACGTAGTTGGCGTTGTGGTTAGCCAGCTGGGCCGCGGGCACGGATCGCACCGCCACCACGATGTCGCGGAAGCCGGGGGCGAATCGCTCGATGCCGGCGGTGACGGTCTCGGCTTGGTCGACGGTCGATCCGGCCGGAACGTGGGCATAAGTCCACATCGGGCGGCGTCCAGCAGCGTCGATGCGAGAGGGATCTACCAGATGAGGTAGCGCCGCCAGGATCATCGGCTGCTGCGCGTGCCGGCCGGCGGCGACCTCCGCCTCGGCGCGGGCCATCTGTTTGCGGTCACCCCCGAGATGCAGCGTGGGCGCCTGCGCCAGGCGCGAGTCGCTCCACGGCACCTCATCGGAGAGCACGAAATCGACCTTGGCGGCCGCAGAGCCGAAACGGTAACGGCGCAGCGCCTTGGCGTAGCGGGCGGGCAGGGCGTCGCCGTAGACCTTCAGCAGTTCGGTCGGCGCGGTGTCGAACAGCACGGCGCCGCCCGGCGGCTTTCTCACCGGCTGATCGGTGGAGAGCCGGCCGCCGTGGGCGGTCAGGTCGGCGATCAGCGCGTCGGTGATGGCCTGGCTGCCGCCGACCGGGATGGGCCAGCCGACCGTGTGACCAAGCGTTGCCAGCATCATGCCCGCGCCGGCCGAGGTCACCGACGGCAGTCGCGAGATCGTGTGCGCGGCCACCCCGGTGTAGAGGGCGCGGGCGTCCTCGCCGGGCAGCGTCGCGTTCCAGGCCGGGCTGGCCTGCGCGGCCATCCTCAACCCCAGTCGGGCGACCGTCGCGATCCCGGACGGCACCGACCGCTTGTCGCCCAGCAGAAATTCCACGACCGACCGGCTGTCGGCGACCAGCGGACCCAGCAGCCGGCGCCAGGACGCGCCGTGCTCGAGCTCCGCGCAGGTCCGCTCAAGGTCGCGGTAGGCGATCGCCGCGGGCCGGTCATCCAGCGGATTGCCGTAGGAGATCTCGGGAGAGGTCAGCTGTACGCCGCGGGCCGCGAGGTCGAACTCGGTGAAGAACGGCGACGCCAGGCCGAGCGGGTGAACCGCTGAGCAGATGTCATGGGCGACGTCACTGAATTCTGGATCGGCGGCCGTGCGAGCACCGCCGCCGAAGGTGGGTTGGGCTTCCAGAACCTGAACCGACAGGCCCGCGCGGGCACAGATGACGGCGGCGGCCAGGCCGTTGGGTCCACTACCGACGACGGTGACATCCATCCGTCGATAGTAGGGAGCGACCCGCGCTATGCGGCCAAATCGGGGTGCACCCCCAGCACCGGCTGCCGGACACCGCCGTTGTCGAATTCGGGGCACCACGGCCGATGGCCACGCTCATCTGGCCACACCAGCTGCAATGCCCGCACACTGCCGGGCTTGCGACCGGC
>NZ_AUWR01000058.1 GCF_000455125.1 Mycobacterium sp. UM_WGJ | reverse complement strand
GGCGGCCGCCGCGATCCGGGAGTGAGCCCCCGTCACCGCCGGTCCAACAACCCCGTCAGGTAATCGCCGTAGCCGGACTTGCCCAGCACCGCGGCACGGGCCACGAGCGCGTCATCATCGATGAAACCCATCCGCCAGGCCACCTCTTCGGGCACGCCGATCTTGAGGCCCTGGCGGCGCTCCACGGTGCGTACGTAATCGCCGGCGTCCAGCAGTGAGTCGAAAGTCCCGGTGTCCAGCCAGGCGGTGCCCCGAGCCAGGGTCTCGACCGTGAGCCGGCCCTGATCGAGGTAGGTCTGGTTGATGTCGGTGATCTCGTACTCGCCGCGCGCGGAAGGCTTAAGACCCTTGGCGATCTCAACGACATCGTTGTCGTAGAAATACAGCCCGGGTATCGCGAAGTGCGATGGGGGCGCGGCAGGCTTCTCCACCACCGACACCGCTGACCCGTGCTCATCGAACTCGACCACACCGTAGGCCGACGGGTCAGCCATCCAGTAGGCGAAAATGATCGCGCCGGAAAGCGATTGGTGACGCCGCAGGCTGGTTCCCAAGCCGGGTCCGTAGAAGATGTTGTCCCCCAACACCAGCGCGACAGAGTCGGTGCCGATGTGGTCGGCGCCGATCACGAAAGCCCGCGCCAAACCATCGGGCTGTTCCTGGACGGCGTAGCTGATGTCGACCCCGAATGCACTGCCGTCGCCCAGCAGTCGCCGGAAGGCGGGCGCGTCGTGACCAGTGGTGATCACCTGAATGTCCCGAATGCCCGCCAGCATCAGCGTGCACAGCGGGTAGTAGACCAGCGGCTTGTCGTATACCGGCAGCAGCTGCTTGCTCACACCCATGGTGATCGGATGCAGGCGGGTGCCGGAGCCACCGGCCAGGATGATCCCGCGCATGCCGCTCAGCCTAACCGCGGCGATCGCGAGCGCGGCGCAGCCGGGCGACGCGGGTCGCCGCCAGTGGGCGACAGGCGGCTAGTCGACCAGATCGGCGTCGGTGAGGTCTGTGGCGGCCAAGGCGCTGGCCAGGTCCTGGTGCCGGAATACCGCGGTGACGCGGTCGTGCACCACCCGGAAGGCGACCGCCTGGGCAGCGCCTGCTCCCGCGGGGGTCAGTTCGGCCACCACCACACCGTCGTGCACATACATCCGGCCGAGTCCGGCATTCACCTGTGCCGAAGCGGCCCACCCGCGTAATGCCTGATGGCCCTGCCCGGCGCCGTTGGCGTCGGCCACCTCGATGTCGTCACTGGACAGCTTTTCCAGGGTGTCCAGATCACCGGCAGCCAAGGCGTCGTGCCAGGCGAGGACCGTTGCGATCTCCGATGTGCTCATGCTCGCCAAAACTACCGCCCGATCAGAAGGCGGTGTGGTCGATCCAGTTCTGCCACACCGTGGCGTCGCCGAAGATCGCGATGTCGATATCGCCCACCGGTATCCGGCGCATCACCGCCAGGAACAGGTCGCGTGCCGAGCCCCGTAGAGCCACCGATCCTTTGCCGTGCTCATGTGACCAGCTCACCGCGTCGGTCCCGGCCGGACGGCTGATGGTCCACTCCCCTGCCGCCCCGAGGCCGTCATCGGTGGCGTGCAAGTGCAGACTCTGGCCGTCGGCCAGCGGCATCACGTGGTCATTACGCGCGATGAGTACGGGGATCAGGTCCAGCAACTCGCCGATCCCGTCGGCGGCCAGCTCCGGCGACAGCGCGAAGTCGCCGCCGAGCGCCAGCGTGGCGTCGGCGCGGTGCACGGTCGCCTCGTGCAGCCTGCGACGCACCCACCAGGAAGCCGGGCGGGGACCCATGAACGTCCACGCCGGGATGTCCGGCCCACTGTGGGCGACGGCGTCCAACACCCGCTGCGCGCCGTCGTGCAACCAGTCGATCGCTGCGTCCGCCTCGGCGGGCGGCTTGCCGTCGACGACGTCACGCGGGTCCAGGGGGCCGTCCATACGATCGGTGATGATCTGTGCGGCCCAACGGTTTCCGCGCCCGAAGTGCCGGAACAGTTGGGTGAGATTCCACTCCGGGCAGGTGGGGATCGGCAATTGCGGATCGCCGGCGCGGATCAGCTTCCCGAACGCGCGCGTCTCATCGAGTAATGCTGCGGCGTAGTCCACGCCGTCAGGCTAGTGGATTCCGGGCGGGCTCAGAAGGGCCAGCCACCTTTGCCCCCACCACCGCCACCACTGCCGAAGCCCGGGAACCAGGAGCCGCCGCCACCGCCGCCGCGGCTGCCACCCTTGCCGCCGCCACCGCCACCGCCGCCACCGCCGCCGAGGCCCGGGAACCACGGGTTCCCGCCGCCGTTGCTGCCGATGCCGGGCAGCCAGGGTGAGGGGTTGCCGCCCTTCTTGCCGCCACCATCGTTATCAGGCAGCCAGGACGGGTTGCCGCCCTTCTTGCCGCCACCATCGTTATCGGGCAGCCACGACGGGTTTCCGCCCTTCTTGCCGCCGCCATTGTTGTTGCCCGGCAGCCACGACGGGTTTCCGCCGTTGTTGGACGGTGGCCGGAAGATCGGCGGCAGCTCGGGTTGCTGGATCGGCGGTGGTGCCGGGACCGGTGCAGCCGGGGCCGGTGCCTCGATCGGCGCCGGCACACGGATGGGCACCGGAATCGGTATCGGCGCCGGAGCCACCGGCACGGGAGCCGGCGCCGCGGGGGCGGGAGCCGGAGCCGCCGGGGCGGGAGCAGGAGCAGGTGCGGCCGGCGCCGGCCGCGCTACCGGGACCTCGGTGACTGGGGGGGCGGCGGGCGGCGGCGCGGGGGCAGGTGCGGGCGCCGCTTCGGGGGCGGGCGCCGGGGCCGGCGCCTGCTGGGTGGGGACCACGATGTGCCCGGTGGGCGGCGGGCGATCTGCGGCTGTGGGCCGGATGCTGACGGCCAGCGCCACCACCAGGCTGGAGACCCCGACGACGAAGAACGCCGCCAGGCCGCTGCCGGCCAACAGGAAGGGGCTGCGGCGCTGTTGGTGCTTGCTGTCGTCGAACTGATCCACACCGGAACTCGGCAGGTAGTCCTCGTCGTCCTCGATCACGGTGCCGTCGAAGCCGGTGGCGTCGACCAGGTTCAGATAGCCGCTGTCGCCGGCGTCGTCGGGGACCGCACTGTAGGCCAGCGCGTACTCGCCCATGGTGGCGTCATAGTCGGTTCGGTAGGCCTGAGAGGAGTAGCCGAGCGCGACCAGGTCCGGGTCGATCACGCCGGTGCCCGGGTCGCGGGCCCACGCCAGCGCCGAGGTCGATGAGTCGAACAGCGGCGCATGGGCACTGGCCAGCGCCGCGCCGCGCGCCAGCGCGGTATCGGGCTCCTCGGGCACGCTGACCGGGATGGCGCTGACGGCGTCCAGCTCGGGCTTGACCAAGCCGACGTTGACGCCGGAACCGACCACGAACAAGCCGTCGGGTCGCGGCGACAGACGACCGGCCTCGGCGGCCAGGCGGGTCAGCTCGCCCACTGCGGCGGCGTCATCGGACGGCAGCGCCACCCGCTGCACCTCGGCGATCGAACCGTCCGATGAGGCGACGACGGCCAGGGTCGCCCCGTCCGGCTCGATGAACATCAGAGCGGTCCGCTCGTAGCCGACCGAACCGCCGACGGTCTGCGCCAAGGCAGCGGCCGCCAAGAAGGCCGACACCAGCATCACGTTCTCGACTCGGTGACCGGCCAACGCGTCACGCAGTTGGCCGGCTTGCAGCTGGTTGGCGACGGTCACCCCGGTCGAGGCCAGCCGGTAGCCGCTCTCCCGCGCGCTTTCCTGGGTGCCCAGGATGGCCGACACGACCTGGTCGGGGAACGCCACCTCGTCGGCGTCCACCTCGAAGCCGTCTTCATCGACGGTCACGCCACCGGCGCGCTCTCCCTCGACGAGGACCATGCGTACCGATGGCGGTGCCATCGAGACCCCCAGAACGATGTCCACCGCACCTCCTCCACTAGGACCGGTGAATTATTAGCCCATCTTACGACTGTCGGATGTGAATGCCACTCAGAAGTGAAGGCCGGGGATCTTGAACGGGAACCCGCCGCCACCGCGTCCATGGCCGCCGCCGGGGCCGCCACCGCGACCGTGACCGGGTCCTGGGCCCCCACCGCCGGGGCCCCACCCGCCCCGGGGCGGGCCGAAGAGCGGTGGACCGCCCGGCAACCCCGGAATCCCCAGGTTAGGTAGCGGTGGTGGCGGGAGTGCCGGCGGCGGCGGAGGCGGTGCCACCGGCAGGGGCGCCGGCGCCCGCGGGGCCGGTGCCTGCGGGGCCGGAGCGGGAGCCCGCGGCGGAGCCGGTTCGCCGGCCGGGGCAGGCGGGGCCGCCGGCGGAGCGGGCGCCGGGGTGACGACAGCCGCCGGCGGCGGTGCCTTTGGGGTGACGACATTGGCCCGCACGTCGGGGCGGTCCTGATTGGCCGCCCGCATTCCCACAGCCAAGGCGACCGCCAAGCCCAGCACGCCGATCACGAACAGCGCCGCGACCCCGCCGGTGACCAGCATCGGCTTGCGTTCCCGCGGCTGGATCCCGGTGCCGAAGTCCAGCATCCGGGAGTCGACGAGTTCGGGATCGTCGGCCAGACCCGGAAGCGCGCCGCCCAGAACCACACCGCTGTCCGGAAGCGCGCTGTAGGCCAGCGGCTCATTGTCGCTGGTGGCGTTGTAGTCCACCTCGTCGTAAGCGTTCCCGCCGGGCGCGATGTAGGCGTACCCGACACCGGCCAGCGCCGGGTCCAGCTCACCGGTGCCCGGGTCCTGCGCCCAGGCCTGCGCCCGGGTGGAGGACGAAAACAGTGGGGCATGCGCGCTGGCCAGGGCCGCGCCGCGCGCCAACGCCATGTGCGGTTCCTCCGGCACGCTGACCGGCAGCTGGGTGGCCTTGTCCAACTCCGGTTTGATCATCGCCACGTTGACGCCCGAGCCCACCACGAACAGACCGTCGGGGTTCGACTCAAGCCGTTGCGCACCGGCCGCCAGTTCGGTGATCTCACCGACCGCGCTCTCGTCGTCGTTGGACAGCGGCTGCCGGTGAATCTCGGTGATCGAGCCGTCGTCAGAGTTCACGACGGCCAAGGTGGCGGCTTCCGGCTCGACGAACAGCAGAGCAGTCCGGGCGTAGCGCGTGGCACTGCCCACCGACTGGGCCAGCGCCGCTGCGGCCAGAAACGCCGACACCAGCATCACGTTCTCGACCTTCCGGCCGGCCAGCGCCTCGCGCAGCGCGTTCGCCTCGGCCGGATTACTCCAGGTCACACCGGTGGAGCTGAGCTCATAACCGCCCTCCCGGGCGCCCTCGCGGGTGCCCAGGATCGCCGACACCACCCGTTCCGGCGCGGTTTGGGCACCGTCTACGACGTCGAAGTCGTCGTGCTCCACGGTGACCCCGTCGGCGTGCTCGCCTTCCACCAGCACCATGCGGACCGCCGAGGGCGCCACCGACACCCCGAGTACGATCTCCACGAAACCTCCCCTGCCACTGCTTATCGGCCAGGTATGCGGGCCGAACCCCCACCAGGGCTGGCCGATACCGGCTTCATCGCAGCCGCGAGGCGGCGTCAGGTCCGAGGGCTAACCGGACTTGATGAAGTTCTGGTACGAGCGGGACGGCGTCGGCCCGCGCTGGCCCTGATATTTCGACCCTACGCGCGTACTGCCGTAAGGGTGCTCCGCCGGACTGGTCAGCCGCAGCAGACACAGCTGGCCGATCTTCATGCCGGGCCACAACGTGATTGGCAGATTCGCCACGTTGGACAGCTCCAACGTGATGTGCCCGGAGAAGCCGGGGTCGATGAATCCCGCGGTGGAATGGGTCAGTAGACCCAGTCGGCCCAGGCTCGACTTGCCCTCCAGCCGGCCGGCCAGATCCTCCGGCAGGGTGCAGCACTCCAGGGTGGAGCCCAGCACGAACTCGCCGGGGTGCAGCACGAACGGCTCGCCCGGCTTGGGTTCGACCAGCGTGGTCAGTTCGTCTTGTTGTTGAGCCGGGTCGATGTGGGTGTAGCGGGTGTTGTTGAACACCCGGAACAGGCTGTCGAGGCGGACGTCCACGCTGGACGGCTGGACCAGCGCGTCGTCGAACGGGTCGATGCCCAGCCGGCCAGCAGCGATTTCGGCCCGCAGATCGCGATCGGAGAGCAGCACGGCACGAGCGTATCGCTCGGCCCGCCGGCTGGGCCGGATGACCAAGCCGGTGGTGGCCACCGAGTGTGCGCATAGATTCGGCTTGCGGCCGATCGGCCAACGATTCCGCACACTCGCGGAGCGGGTGGGCGCCCGGATGCTAGCCTGCTAGCGCACCAGTGCCGATGTAGTTCAATGGCAGAACATCAGCTTCCCAAGCTGAATACGCGGGTTCGATTCCCGTCATCGGCTCCATACATGCAGGTCAGGGCATTTTTGAAGTTTGCTGGCAAACTCACATCCGCAAAATCCCGCATTTTCCCCGCAAATTGGGTCAGCCGTTCCCGTTGCTGGCCCACTCCTCTAATACGGCGCGGGTATCCGGCCCTGCCGTGATCCGCTGGACGTAGTGCCCTTCGGTGGTCGCCAGTTGGGCGTGCGAGAGCTGCTGCTGGGCCGCCTCGACGCCGAGCCCGTCCCTGACGACCGTGGCCACCGACCTCCGGAAGCTGTGCGGTGTCACCCACCTCAGCTCCTCGTGCGGCGCGAGCGCTTCCCGCAGCGATGAACGGATGTTCGACAGGCTTACCAGGCCGCCGTCCCGGTTCTTCAGAACCGTTCCATCCGGCCCCGTGAGCGCATAGAGGTCAGCGAGCACCTGGGCACCGAACTTCGGCAGAGTCACCGTGTGCGGCGGCGCGCCACCCTTGCGGCCGTCCTGCCGGTGCAGTGGTTTGCCGGCCACACGCCCCGCGTCTTGCACAGTCCCAGTGACGGTGACGGTTGGTGGCGTGCCGAGTAGGTCGACCTCATCCCAGCGGATTGCCAGCACCTCCCCCGGCCGCACGCCCGTCGCCGCGAGCAGCTCCACGAACGCCGGCAGCATCAGCCCACGCCGTGGCCCCGGACCCTTCCGCCCGCACCACACCTCAACGGCCCGACGCACCTGCTCCAGCTCGATCCCGGTGAGGGCACGCGCTGGCTTGCGTTCCAGCTTGGCAGTCTTGGTCTCGCGGATCGGATTGTGCTTCACCACGTCGAACCGGGCCGCCAGGCTGTACATGCCAGACAGGATGATGCGCATGTAGATAGCCGACGAAGACGGCAACGCCTTCAGGTGGGCATCGGCGCGGCTCGTCGTAAGCTCCGCGATCCGAAGTGCGCCCAGCTGCTGATCACCGTGCAGCCGCCAGGTATCCCGGTAGATGGTCTCGGTGCGCTCCCCGATGCGGTCCTCGGCGATCTTCGCCGGCAGCCATGCCTCGAATAGCTCCGACAGTGTCGTGCGACGGT
Source organism: Mycobacterium sp. UM_WGJ (assembly GCF_000455125.1). Taxonomy (GTDB): domain Bacteria; phylum Actinomycetota; class Actinomycetes; order Mycobacteriales; family Mycobacteriaceae; genus Mycobacterium. The sequence continues at coordinate 29,498 of NZ_AUWR01000058.1, read as the reverse complement.
TGATTACACCTGTTGGCTCTCCCGCTTCCAGTTCCACAGCGATGCGGCGCTTAAGCTCGCGTCGGGCATCTTCGGCGGACTTCCTGGACGACGCCTCACGCTCGCGCAGCTTCCCACTGTGGAGTCGCAAATACGTTGTGGCGTAGAAGATCTCTTGCTTCTTACCGCCAGGCAGGTTCTCCGTGACGACACGCTCGGCAATCTTCCCGTGCTCGCCCGGAGCCATTCGTTGCCTAGGCACCGTCGGCAGTCCTTGGATACTCATCCACAATTCGGGCCCGAGCTTCTGCTGCATCAACTCGCTGCCGGAGCTCGTCCAACTTTTCGAGCGCCCGAAGGGCGATTTCTCGCGTGGCCGCCGCCTCCGCTTGGGCGGACTCCGCCTGCTGCCGGATGAACTCCGCCTGCTGCCGGATGGACTCCGTATCTCTAGCGACGAGCCTTCTCGCGGTCTTCAGCTCATCCGACTCCACACCGAACGTCTCGTTGCTCAGTCCTGAAAACCATTGCGCTGCATCGAATTGCGACGATTGTAGTGTTGGTAGAACTTCGATCTCCTCGTCATATGGTCCTGGGAACATAAGGGCCACCGGCGGGGTAAACAGCGCGGCCGAGAGAACTGCCAACTCAGCAGTTGTGACGTACCTGCGGCGGCCATTCTCAAGGTCGGAGATCGACTGCCGCGTCATCTTCAGCCCCCACCGTTCCGTCTCGTCCGCAAGCTGCTGCGCCGTTAACTTCGCGAGCTTCCGGAGCCGCTGAACTTCGCGACCCACACGGTGAGCCTGTTCGAACTCCCATTTGTCCACGAAACACAGAATGCCCCCTCTTGCGCTGAAACTCAACGCATGTTAGAAACAGACGCAGACACGCTCATACGCGTCTACCACACACAAAACGGAAGGATGGGTCAGAGTGAACGACTGGCAGGCGACGAGCGACAGGCTCGGCGGGATCAGCAGATCCACTGTGTTCGGGCTCTGGTATTCGGGCGAGCTGGGCTCGGTGAAGATCGGCAAGCGCCGGTTCAGCACCGACAAGCAGATCGACGAGTTCGTCCAGCGCCTGGAACGGAAGACCGGCGGAGACGCGGCTTGATGCGGCATCTCCCACAGATCGACCACGCCGACTTGGGCCTGGTCGAGAACGACAGGACCGAAGATCTTCGGTTCACCAAGAGAAATGCCCCCGGTCGGTGCTGGAACACCGCCGAGGGCTTGCAGAACAACCCACCCATGCAAGAACAGGAGTCCTAACCGTGAGTGTAGACAACCCCATCGAGTACGTGTTGGCAGATCCGGCCGACGACGTTGATCACGGCCTGCACAGCCAGGAGTGCGCCCGCCTGGCCACCGTGCCCGCCCCACCTGGCGCCCTCGTGGTCGGCGACTGGTCAGACACTGCGGACCACACCTACACGTTCCGAGAGTTCGCCGGCGAGTTCTTCCCGGCCCTGCCTGGTCGGAATTGGCTGGGGGCACGCGTCACCGGCCATCAGTACGTCGCGAACGATGGCAGCGAGGTGACGTGCGTCTATCTCATCTCGCCGGTCGCCGGGGTCGGAAACGGGGCACTACCGTCTCAGGCGGTGGCGCTGGCCGCAGCTCTCCGGGAGGCTAGCGAGCAGGCCGCAGCTCTACAGGCCACGGCCGACGAGCTGGCGGTGAAGCTGCTGGCCCAGATCGCCGGGGCCGGTTCCTGATGGCCGCGATGAACAGCGTGGAGGGGGCCGGCCTTCGGGCCGGTATCCCCACCGAACTGCCCGATTGGCGTGTCGCCGTCCCCTGCCGCCGCTGCGGCGCGTGGTTGACCAGCCCGAGGTCAGTGATGGCCGGAATCTCTGCCCGCTGCGCCCAATTGGAGGCAGCCGGTGACTGACTTGGACATCATGCTCGACCGCGGATTCTCTGTCGGCCCGCTTGACGGCAAGATCCCGCTCACCGCGCACGGGGTCAACGACTTCACCCGAGACCCTGCCGTCATCGCACGATGGACTGAACGGCACCCCGGCTGTAATTGGGGCGCAACGCAACCCGGCGTGATCGTCCTCGATGTCGACCCGCGCAACGGCGGTTCCGTCAGCGCCTTGAAGTTACGCCCGGAACACCGCACCTTGTGCGTGCATACCGGGAGTGGCGGTTGGCACTTTTACTACCGGATGTCGGGCTCGGCGCGCGGCAAGGTCGACGGCATTCCCGGTATCGACATCAAGTGCGGCGGGAAGGGCTACACGGTCGCACCCGGCAGCATCCACCCTGGCACCGGGAAGCCGTACCGGTTGCACTGCGATGCCGAGATAGCCCAGGTGCCCGACCACCTGACAACACTGATCGTCCAACCGGCATGGTCACCACCAGCTGCACCCGGAAGCTCATCCGGGGACCGCTGGGACGGCCTAATCCGCACGGTGCAAGAGGCGCAGCCAGGCGGTCGCAATGCGGCCTTGTTCTGGGCAGCGGCGCGAGCTGCAGCCGACAGCGCGCCGGCCGCGGTCTATTCCGCGCTCGCAGCGGCCGGCCACCAGATCGGCTTGAGCGCACACGAGATCTCGCAGACCATTCAGAGCGCCCAAAGGAGGGCATCTTGACAGCAGAAGAGATTCGGCAGAGACGAATCAACCTGCGCCCCATGTCCAACGTGAAAGACGACGTTCCGACGTTGGCGTGGGAACCGAAGCCCGGATACCCCGGTATCGCCGTCGGAACCTTGGTCATCTTCGGCGGCCGGCCAGCAGCGGGCAAGTCCACCTCCGCACGGTGGTTTGTCGCCGAGGCAACCAAGGGCACACTCCCCGGTGCCTGGCGAGGGATGCCCGTCGGTGCGGCCTGGATCGGGACCGAGGAGTCCGAGATCTACATGATGAAGCCAGGCTTACGGGCTGCCGGCGCAGACCTGGACAAGGTAGTGATCCCCGAAGTTGAGATTCACCACCACGATGACGACGGCGCCACGGTGGTGCCGATCCTGTACCACCTCGACATGGACGGTCTCGCCAGTGAGTTCAACTCGGCGGGCATCAAAGTGGTGGTGCTCGACCCGCTGATGTCCGCGGTCGGATCACGGACTGATGTGAACCGGTCGAACGAGGTCCGGGCACGACTGGAGCCGTGGGTGAAGCTCGCCGAGGCCATCGATGGCGTCGTGATCGGCATCGCGCACCTGAAGAAGTCCTTCACCGGTGACGTGGTGGCCGCCCTGAACGGCTCCAGCGCGTTCGGAGAGGTCGCCCGCTCCATCTTCGGATTCGCCAAGGACGACAACGCCGACGACGGCACCCGGCTGATGTCACACGCCAAGAGCAGCATCGGCCCCGAGTCACTGTCTTACACGTACTCGCTGGAGCCGGTAGAGGTGACCACCGACAGCGGTAAGACGGCGACCGTGAGTCGATTCGTGCTCGGTGAGGAGACCGACCGGACCGTTTCTGACGCGCTACGTGAAGCGGCGTCAGGTGGCCCGCCAGCAGGCCCAGGAGACAAGCCGATGAGCGACAAGGCCGCCATGCTGGTGCAGATCCTGACTGGACCCAATGGCGCCCTGCTGGCGGTGACCAAGGATGATGCGGTCGCCCAGATGGCCGAAGCCGGATACAGCGCCGACCAGACCCGTCGCGCCCGTGAAGAGTTAGCCAAGCGCTGCCGGATCGGCAGGCCGTTCCGCGACGGCGGCAGTGGCCCGTACTACTGGAAATTGTTGCCGTTCGTACCGCCGAATGGCAACCAGAATGACACCCAGACAACGGGAAGCTTGCCATCCTGCCATCCAGCCCCTGACCTGCACGTTGTCCCTGCCATCCACCCCCAGGATGGCAAGGATGGCAGGTTGGCAGATTCCCCCCGCGCGAAGGGCGCCAACCACGCTGTCACGAATCTGGATTCCCGCAGGTCGCACGAACCCGAGCGGCCGAAGCTGCCCGCAACCAAGTGGCTCGCGAACCACGTTGCGGACCTACAGGAAGCCGGCCACACCACCGCCAATTCGTTTGCTGTGTATGAAGCAGGGCAGGCGGCGGGCTACTCGATTAACTCGTTGCGGGCCGCAGCGTCGGCCAATTCCGATATCAGCGTGATCGCGTCAGATGGCCGCAGCGCCACCTGGTCGATCATCGCAGAAGAGGCCACCTCGTGAAGGGTCGAGTGATCCTGGCCGCCTACCGAGACACGGGCGCAGCAACCATCCCTTGCCCGCACTGCGGAGCCGAAGCCGGCAACCCCTGCACCAAGCCGGACGGTCGCATCTCGCGGGTGCCGTGCGTCGGCAGGGTCGCCGCCGCCGATCTCGCGCCAACCACCAGCATCACAACGGCGGTTGATTACTCCGAGCCACGCCGACCGAAGGAGGCATCGTGAGCGCCCGCCCTGTCTGCTCTGTCGCCGATTGTGGCCGCCCGGTGCGTGCGGTGGGTATGTGCGGCCCGCATTACGGCCAGCGGTGGCATAGGGACCGCCCCCAGGCGCCCCGCGTCCGCCCAGACACCTCCGGTGACCCGGTTGTCGAGGTGCTGGCCGCCGTGCTGGCCGGCGCCCCCTCGTTGCCCGGTGCCCGGTGCCGCAACCGATCACATCTCTTTGATGAACGCGGCGTTGATGAACCGCCCGAAGTAGCCGAGCAGCGTCACCAGCAGGCCATCGGCTTGTGCAGGGTCTGCCCAGCGTTGGCGTCCTGCCAGCAGTGGTACGCCGATCTGCCCGCCCGAAAACGACCACCCGGTGTCGTCGCCGGAATCATCACCACCCCCACCAAGGAAGGACGGTCAGCATCTTGAATCCCGAAGCCGCCGAGGAAATCGACGCCGCCCGAGACGCGCTAGCCCTGGTCGATGCAGCGCTGTCCGGAGACAATCCGGCCGCGCAGCTGATCGTCGGCAACTACACCGACAACGCCGGTGTGCTGCTAAGGCAACTGCTCAGCGTCACCGAGGTATTCGCCCGCCGCATCGGCGAACTCACCGAGACCGGCCCCCACCAAATTGTCCAAACGCTGCGCGATGGCGTAGCGCGAACTGAAGGAGAAATCTCGAATGAGTGACACCGAAGCCGCCACCGAAACCGAGGTGGCCGACACCCCGACGACCGAGGTTCAGCCCGAACCTGAGTCCGCCGAGCAGGCGCCGGACCCGGCGGATGACACCGACGCGGCAGAACCGACCGCCGATGACGCGCAAGAGTTTTCCCGCAGCTACGTGGAAAAGCTCCGCCGGGAATCTGCCGGATACCGCGAGCGCGCCACTACCGCCGAGGCCGCGGTCGCCGCACTACAGCAGCAGCACGCCGAACGGCTCATCGACGCCGCCGGGGTGAAACCGGCAGCAGTGTTCGCGGTGACGGAACTGGCCGACCTGATCGCCGACGACGGCACTGTAGACGCCGAGAAGGTCAACGCCGCGGTGACCCGCGCCCGCCAGGAGCTCGGCGTCACCGGCCGCCCGCAGCCCCTTCTGTCGCGGGGTGGACTGACCAGCGGAACCGGCGCACCGCAATCCACACCGAATCGCTGGCAATCGGCATTCGCGCCCCCTGAGAGGTAGAATCCCTCTAAGCCTTCGCCCGGAGCGGAGCGAATCGGATGCGGCCCGGAGCCGCGCCATCACTCACTTTGATGATGTGCGCGCTTCCGGGCCGCACCCGTTTCCCCAGGAGGTAACTCGATGGCAACCATCGACACCACCACCGCCGCGTATCCGTGGCGGCCAGATGTACAAGCGTTCGCGCCGGCTGATGTCGTCCCGAACGCTTTAGTCCTGCAGTGTGCCAACGTTGTCGGCGCCGTCCAGGGTGACCAGCCCGCAGTGCGCGTCGCCTACATCGACGATGCCGCCGCCACGTTCGTCGGTGAAGGTGACACCATCTCCGACAACCCGCCGGACCTGTCCGAGGTCGTTGTCCACACCGGCAAGATTTCGCAACTGGTGAAGGTGACCGACGAGCAGTTCAGCCAGGAAGGCACCGCGCGCGAGCTGGCCACCAGCGTCGCCCGCAGCATCGTCTACAAGGCTGACCAAGCATTCATCAGCCAGGCCGCGCCGGTCAGTCCGGCGGTCACCCCGCCGGCCGGCCTACTCAACCTGGCCGGCACCGTGGACGGCGGCGAACTGGCGACCGACCTCGATGTCCTGGCCGACCTGATCGCCGAGTTGCAGGGCAACTTGGCCAACCCGAGTGCCATCGTGCTCGATCCCAAGGGCTGGTCGGAACTGCGCAAGCTAAAGCTTGGCACCGACTTCAGCGCCAGCCTGCTCGGAGCCGGCACCGACGACGCGCAGCCCCGGCTGCTCGGCATCCCGGTCATCGTCAACCGCCACGTCACCCCGTACTCCGGTCTGGTGATCGACCGCAACGCCATCGCGGCCGCGGTCGGCCAGGTGCGGATCGCCAACTCGTACGACCGGTACTTCGACTCCGACTCGGTTGCCGTGAGGGCGACGTGGCGCATCGGCTGGAACCTGGTACGGCCCGAGCGCGTCGGCAAGTTCACCATCGCCAGCGACGACGGCGGCAGCTAAGGACCGGTCCGGCCGTCGGAAGTTCACGCCGATACCGCCCGCCGGCCGGACCTCAATCACCACCAGCTGGTCGCCCAACTCCTCGACCGAGCCGGTGACGCCGACCCCCGGCTAGTGAGGGCTGTAGGGGTTGTGGCGGAAGTCGGCCCGGCGCCCTGTCCGTCAGCCAGGGCGCCGGGCCGCACTCATGCATAACTATGCGGCCAGGACGGTCGGTCGACGCATCGCCAGCCGGCCGCGAGCCACGCGATAACGCTCTGACCTGCGGAGATGGGTGGGGGAGTGACCCCGGCCGCAGGGTCAAGCGCCACTCCATTGGCGTTAATAGAGGGAGCGGTCTTTTTTTTTCGCAAGTCATGCATGGGTATGCAGAGTTGATGACGTGGCTCCGCAGATGATCCAGGTCTACGTCGAGATGAAGGCGACGGAGTAGGCGTCGCACGGCCCCGCCGTCCGCAGTGCGTCCGCAGTAGTTCCAGCGCAGCCCGTTTGCTGCTACTCCGTATTTTCCCCGGATAAACGTCCGCGACACGCCGCATACTCGCCTGTATCCACACAGACCTATTTCCAACGAATCCCACTGAGCGGCAACACCTTAACGAATCTCAGCGCACTGCGACAGACGCTTCGGCTCCAAGCTGAATACGCGGGTTCGATTCCCGTCATCGGCTCCACGCTTTTATCGGCTACCAGCGCCCTCGGGAAAACGGCTCACTTGACCCACGGCACGATGGGCACAAAGGGCCGGTTGGCGTTGTGCCAGAAGTGCTCCAGAGCCGTCACCGCGGTGTCGTGCGTGATCAGCCAGCGGCCGCCCTGCTCGGACAGCACGATGGGCTCGGGCGCGCTCTCCTCGTGAAAGCCCCCGACCGAGGCCACGGTCGCACCGGCGAAGTTGTCTTGCGCGGGCTGGATATCGGTCACCACGAAGTGGTACGGCAATAATCCGGCCTCTTGGGTCTCGCGCAGTCGCTGATCGATCGTCTGGGCTTCTTCGGGACTGAAGCCGGGGGTGACGATGTTGCCCTTGTTCGCCGCCGGGATGTCCGGGTTGGTCAGCTCGGCCATCGCGGCCAGCACTTCGTCGGGGGTGGGCACGGGCTCGGCAGCGGCGGCGGTTGCGGGTGTAGCGACGCCCGTGAGCGCAGCAGCAAGCACGATCGAGGCGGAGGCGATTCTCATGGCCGCAAAACTAACTTCGCCGTGTGTCAACGATGTTTTCCCTGTGCAACAGCAAATGAAATCTGGTGAGGCCCGCATCTCGCTCCAGATTGACCCTTGCGCTCCCCCGGTGCGCTATCTAAACTGACCGTACAGTTCATTTACGGAAGGGCGACGACATGAGCGTCTGGTTCATCACAGGAGCTTCCCGCGGGTTCGGCCTGCAGATCGCACGCGATCTGTTGGACCGCGGCCATCAGGTGGTCGCGACCGCACGCGACGCGGCCACCGTCACCGAGGCACTCGGCGAGAACGACAACGTGCTTGCCGTGGCCCTCGATGTCACCGACGAGACCCAAGCACGCCAGGCCGTGCAGGCCGCGGTGGACCGCTTCGGCCGTATCGACGTGCTGATCAACAACGCCGGCCGCGGGCTGCTGGGCGCCGTCGAGGAAGCCACCGACGCCGAGGTGCGCGCCGTCTACGAGACCAACGTGTTCGGCCTGTTGACCGTCACGCGCGCGGTCACCCCGGTGCTGCGCGCACAGCGATCCGGCACCATCGTCAACATTTCCTCGGTGGGCGGGTTCGTCAGCTCCCCGGGGTGGGGCGTGTACGCCTCCACCAAGTTCGCCGTCGAAGCACTCTCCGAAGCGCTGCATGCCGAGCTGCAACCCCTGGGAATCCACGCCATGGTGGTCGAGCCCGGCTACTTCCGCACGGACTTCCTGGACTCCTCGAGCTTGCAGATCCAGCAGAACACCATCGACGACTACGCCGAGGGGCCGGCGGGCAAGATGCGCACGACCGCAGCCGACCGCAACCACGACCAGCCTGGCGACCCGGTCAAGGCGGCGGCAGCCATCATCGACGTCGTCGAGTCCGAGCGGCCCCCGGTGCGCCTGCTGCTGGGCAACGACACCATCGCCGCGGTCGAGGGCAAGCTCGCCCACGTGCAAGCCGAATTGGCCCAGTGGCGCGACGTCTCGTCCTCGACCGACTTCGACGATGCCGCCTGAAACCGTCGGTGGGGCCGGCGAATACATCTTCGCCCGCCCCACCGGCCCGCGCAGCGACCGCATCCACCAGGCCATCTTGGATGCGACCGCACAACTCCTCGACGAGGGCGGCTATGCCGCCACGACGGTCGACGCGATCGCGGCCCGGTCCGGGGCCAGCAAGGCCACCATCTACAAACACTGGCCGTCACGAACTGCGGTCGCCGCCGAGGCTTTCGGCGCGATGATGGCCCAGGATCTGCCCTTGCCGGACACCGGAAGCGCCGTCGGCGACCTCGCCGAACAAATGGTGCGCGTCTCGGCGTTCTACGCCAGCAGCCGCGGTGACGTCTTCGCACAGTTGCTTGCCGCCTGCGTGGAGGATGCGGCGGGCGCGGTCTATTTCCGCGAATACTTTCTCGATGGTCGCCGCGCCGCCATCACCGAACTATGGCAACGGGGAGTCACCCGCGGCCATGTTGACGCCGACATCGCCATCGACGACGTCATCGATCTGCTGTTCGGTCCGCTGATATTTCGCCGCATGACCGGGCATTGCCCGCTCACCGAGCACCACGCGCGGCGGCTGGCTGAAGTCGCGCTGCGCGGCGCACTCGCCCTAAACGCCCCCGGCGCCGGCTGATCCCGCCACAATCACCGGTATGGGCCTGTTTCCGAAGTCGCACGCCACCCTGACCGACGTCGAGGTCGCCGACGCTCTGGGCCGCGCGGTCGCGGTCATCGACCCGCTGCTCGACCTGCTCGCCGAGGCCGATCCGATCGGGCTGCGCAAACGCACCCGCCGCCTGCTCACGCCGCCTCGTGGCCTGTCCGATCGCCTCCGCCGAATTCGGCTGCGGCGGCGCCGTAACGAGGCCGGTCGCGGCCCCAGCGTCACCCACCGCGCCCTGAACGCCGGGGCCCAGCTGATCAACGCCGCGGATCTACCGGGCACCGCGGCCTGGGAGCGGATGAGCCGCGAGCAACGCGTGCACTGGTGGGTGCACCGGGTGGGCGCGCTCAACACCGTGGTGGTCGCCTCCCCCGGGGTCTTCGGCTGGCTGACTCGAGTGGTCCCGGTGGGCGAGCTGGCGGGATTCATCAACCACGCCATCGTGTTGTGCGCGCTGGCCCGCGAATACGGCGTCACCGACCGCCGTGTGCAGGTGCGGCTGCTTGCCGAGGTGTTGTGCGGGCGGCATCTGCCCGAGAACGTCGACGTGCCCACACAGCCCGATCCCGCGCCACTGCCGCAGACGCCGCCGCCGGGGTGGAAGCCGCTGAAGTCGATCTCGTCATCGACCCCGGTGGTGATCACCCGGACCATCTGGCAGCTGGCCGGCATCCTGCGGGCAACGTTCGACGAGGTGAGCAAGCGCCCGCACCCGAAGAAGCTCTACCAGCGCCTGGGATCCCTGCCCGGCTTCGGTTTGTTCGCAGCCTATTTCGGCGAACGGGGCGCACTGATTCGAGCGGCCGACCAGGGCGTGGCGTGGCTCGAGGCCCACGAAGGCGGCGCCGATCCCGCCAAGACCGGGGACACAAGCCCGCTTTAGAAAACCCGAATCCAGTCGACGAGCATCTCCGCGGGATAGCTGCCCGGTCGTGGATCGCCGCCACCGGAACCGGCCACCGCCAAGTTGAACACCGAAAATACTTGGTATCCAGGGTTATTGAACGGCCAGTCCGCGATCGAATTCGCCGGAACCGAAAAGTAGGGTGCCGCACCGTCGACGTAGTCGCGCCAGAACCGGATACCGTCGGCGTCCCAGCGGCACCGCCAGGTGTGCCAGGCGCTGTCCATCGAAATCTGTTGGGTCGCCCATTCGGCACCGTTCGCTTTTGTGTGGACGGTGGTCGCCGACGGCCAATTGCCGTTGCCGTACCACTCCAGCACGTCGATCTCGCCTTGGTCTTCGTTGCCCATCCACCAGGCGGGCCAAGCCCCGGCGGTGAGGCAGTTCAGCTTGATCCGGGCTTCCCAGGTGTGCCCGATACCGCCCATCCACCGGCTCTGGACTTTGCCGCTGTAGTAGGTATCGCCGTCTTTGGCGGCGCGCAACACGAGGTTCGACTTGCCGTCGACGAACACGTTCTTGCGGTCGTCGCGGTATTGGCCGACGTTCTCGGGGCGCTCCCAAAACGTCGGGTCCTTCATTGATTCCCGCGCCCGTGCCACCGCCCACTTCGCCGGATCCGGCGCGGAACCGGCCGGACCGTCGAACTCGTCGCTGAAGAGGTAGTTCTGCGAGGGGGCCGAGGGCAGTGGATCGACGGGCCCGGGTCGGGCCCAGGCCTCCGGCAGGCGCATCGCGGCGGCGAGCATGCCGATTCCGGTCGTCAACATCAGGCTGCGTCGATCTATCTCGGCCACCTTCGCATGAAACCACTACCCGGCCGGGGCATCAATGGAAGCGTTACCGCTCCCATAGAACGAGCGAGCCGGCCGGGGATCACCCCGACCGGCTGGCGTCAAGTGACGAACCGTTCCTAGAACACCCGCACCCAGTCGATCAGCATGTCCGCCGGGTAGTTCCCCGCCCGGGCGTCGCCGCCGCCGGATCCGCCGATGGCCAGGTTCAGGATCGGGAACACGGTGTAGCCGGGGTCGTTGAACGGCCACTCCCGGCCGGGTTCCTCGATGTTCTCGATGCCGACGGCCGGAACGGAGAAGTACGGCTCCTTGCCCTCGACATAGTCCTGCCAGAAATACATCCCGCTCTGGTTCCAGGTGACCCGCCAAGTGTGCCAGTTGTTGTCGACCGGGTAGGCGAAGGTCTCGAACGCCGTGCCATACGGGTTGGCGTGCACAGTGGTGCCCGACGGCCACTCGCCGTTGCCGTACCACTCCATCAGGTCGATTTCGCCCTCGCGGCCCGGGTCATCGTTGGACAGCCACCATGCGGGCCAGGCACCGGAGGTCTGGCAGTCCAGCTTGATACGCGCTTCCCAGGTGGTGCCGATGCCGCCCCGCCAGTTGCCGTGCACCAAACCGCCGAAGTAGTTGGTGCCCTCCTGCGTGCCGCGGATCACCAGGTTGGATTTGCCGTCGAGGAAAACATTCTTGCGGCTGTCGCGGTACTGGTGAAAGTACTCGGGCCGGTCCCAGCCGACGGGGCGACGGATCGGGGTGCGGTGGTTGGAGATCGTCCACTTCGACGGATCGGGCGCCGAGCCGGCGGGTCCGTCGAACTCGTCATGCCAGATGAAGCCCCCGGGCTTGGCGGCGGCCGTAGGCGCGGCAGGCGCAGCGGGATCAGCCGGGGCAGACGGCGCCTGAGCCGGGTCGCCCGGCGCTCCAGGACCCGCCGGAACGGCTCTGGCCTGGGGGGTGGGGGCTGCGGCAGCCAATGCGCCGGCACCCAGCATCATCATGATCTGGCGGCGGTTCATCTCGGGCACGGTGGCAATCTAACCCACAGCGCACCGGTGTCAAACAACACAAGCCCGCCTGCGTGGCCTATGTCACCTCTGAGTTGGCTCGCTGCCGTCGGCACCGTCGTCGAGCACTCCCACTGCGATCCCGTAGGGCAGGAACCGCACCCGGCGTTTCGGGTCGGGATTGCGCTGGCTGGCCCGCAGCGCATCGATCTCGGTGGCGTAGACCTGCTCGACCCGCGCCGCTCCGTCGTCGCCGACGGTATAGATAGCCCAGACTCCATCGCCGGTCTCGCCGGTGGTCGCCGGCTCAGCCCGCGCAGCCCGAGCAAGGTCGGCGAAGATCGCACCCCAGCCGGCCCGGTTGCTCCCGGCAGAGCCGAACGTGCCCGAGAAGCGGTCGAATGCGGCACGCAGTCCCTCGCCGGCCTCACGCATCATTCGATCCAAATCCTCGGAATCGAATCCGAAGGCGCCGTTGTCGCCCATCGCGAGCCCCTTTCACCGTGGTCGCCACACCCCAGTGTGCCTGCGCGGGGCAGATCCGGCCACGGTCTCGGCGAGACCGTCCGGTGTGGCTAGTTCTCCGGAACCGTGATCGGAATGGGAATCGGGACCAACGGAATACGCAGGTATTCGGTGGTCATCGGCACGGTGGTGGTCGGCGGCACCGTGGTGGTGGGTGGTTCGCTGGTCGTCGGCGGAACCGTCGTGGTCGGCGGCGCCGTGGTCGTCGTGGGCGGAGCCGTCGTGGTTGTGGTGGTGCTGGTCGGCGGCGCGGTGGTGGTCGTCGTGGTGGGTGGCGCCGTCGTGGTGGTCGGCGGCGGCGCGGTGGTGGTCTGGGGCGGCGGCGCTGACGTCGTGGCCACCGGCGGCGGTGCGGGAGCGCTGGGCTGCGGCGGCGCGCTGGGCTTCGGGGCCGGTGGCACCACGGCGCTGGTTTCAGGAACAACCGGCGTCTCGTCGTCCTGGCCGCGGGTCAAGCTGTACAGCGCCCCGGCAACGGCGATCAGCGCCACCACGATGCCCACCATCAACACCAACCGCGGTAGCCGTGAAGGCGCTCGACGGCCTGAGATCGGCGCAGCGGGCACCGCAACTGTCGGACGGCATCCGGTACCCGGATCTTGGTCGTAGTAGGGGTCTTCGGCATAAGGGACGTAGGGCACCGGTTCGGCAACAGCGCTGCCGTCCTCCTGCGACCAGGCGAACGCGTCCACCACAGCGCCGGAGCCGGGAGCAGACATCACGGTCGGCGCCATGTCGGTCGCGTCGACGGCTTCTGCTTCCCTGGTGGCCTCGTCGTCCTGCGGGTCATACATAGCTGACTACCTTGGATCGACAACGGCTGGAATGGCCTCACCATAGGCGGGGCCGAACCGTTCAGGATCGCCGACACACCGGCGGTCGGCGGGCTATCAGCGGATTCACACCACGGTCAGCGGTAACGATTTGCGGGTGCGGAACACGAAATCCGCACCGCTGCTGACCTTGGTCACCATCACCTCGGGCAGTTCTTTTGCCTCGACATCGGTCTCGGTCAGTCGAGCCGTCCATTGATCTGCTGCCCCCTCGATCTCGACCCGCAGACGCGGGTTCACGGCGGTCGCGATGGCCTGCAGCGGATTGACGTTCTGCGGCGAGCACAGCGTGATCCAGGCATGGTCGTCGTGGGCGGGCGAGGGGTGCACCGCGATGGTGTTCTCGCCGAAGTCGGCGCGCACGTAGCCGGTCGGGTTGAGCAGTGGGTGCAGTTCAAAGGTGCGCAGCGCGCCGTCGATGTCTGCGGGCAGTTTCAGCGCGTTCTTGATCCGCTGGGCGCCCAGCCCCGCCAGGCCGGTGAGTTGGCGCCGCCCCACCGATGCGGCCAGCTCGTCGGAGTTGGCCCGGGCGCGGACCGCGAGCGCGAAGGACAGGTAGAGCAGGTGCATCTGCAAGCACACCTCGTCGGCGATGCGGACCAGCGCCGAATGGGAGAACGCGCTGAAGTCGACGTCGGTCAGCAGCGGTCCGGAGTAGTCCGCTAGGCCTTCGTCGGCGGCATCGATGTCGTCGAGTTGCCAAGTGGCGGCCCGGCTTTCACTGATCACCGCCAGCGCGGGAATCGGCTGGGCCGGCGGGTAAGACTCGTCGATGATGACGGTCCAGTGACAGTGCGGTTGCCGGTCCGATGGCGTGCGAGGTGGCCGGTGTACGGGACGGCACTGGGCGTGGACATTGGTGGCCACCGCGGTGGCGTCGAAGGTCGGGTCCTCGATGGTGTGGCACATGCCGAAGACGTAGTCGTCGCCCATCGGCTCCACGTCGAGCAGCGCACCGCAGCTGGCCAACTCGAACTCGCCGTTCCAGCGGTCGTGGACGGTGAAACGAAAGTCCATGAACTGCGGCGGGGAACCGATGTCGAACTGCAGGCCTTTGAAGATGGTGAAAACGTCGTTGCCGGTGTAGCCCAACGCGCGCTGCATGCGCTGGGTGTAGATGGGGCTGGCGCCCGCCCATTCCTCGATGGCGATCTGCACCATTTCCTCGCGGCCGAACTCCGAGATGCACCAGGCCATTCCGGACCGGTCGATCATGTGCCCGATCAGCAGCAGTTCGGGCACGAGCACAGCCAACTCGTCGCGGGACAGCGACGCATACCTGGATTCGGTCACGCGCTAAAAAATAGTTGGATCTATGTTATAAAGTCAACAATGTCTATTCCTGCTGGTTCCGCCCGGGTTTCGGGGCCCGCTGGGCCGACCCGGCGGACCAGCTCGCCCCGCAAGCGCGGCGACGACACCCGTGCCCGGATCATCGACGAGACGGTGCGCTGCATCAGCGAAGAGGGTTTCGGCGCAGCGACCGCCAAACATGTCGCCGAGCGGGCCGGCGTGACCTGGGGTGTCATCCAGTACCACTTCGGGGACCGCAACGGCCTGTTGATGGCCGTGGTCGACGACGGGGTGGCCGAACTGCTGACGAGCCTGTCCGCCGTCGACGTCAGCGAGCTGGGACTGCGGCAGCGCATCGAAGCCGTTGTCGACACCGCGTGGCGCTGCTACGCCAGCCCGACCTCGCTGGCCGCGTTCGAGATCCTGCGGGCCACCCGCGGCAGCTTAGGTGAGCAGTCCCACGAGCACTTGATCCAGATGAACACCGCGATCAACAGGCTAGGCCGGCTGGTCTCCGACGACCCGGCGGATTCCGGTGTGGCCGAGGTGATCTGGGCAGCGCTGCGGGGAATCATATTGGCGCAGATGCTGATAGGCGGTCCCGTCGACTGGCACACCGAGCGACGGGTGTTGCTCGACATGGTCGCCCACTACCTGCAACGTGATCGCGGTCAGCCGATCGAGCGTTAGCCGGTCCGCCAGTGGGCCGGAAGCGGCTGACCCTCACGCTGCCGGGTGTGATACGCCCACGACGACGCCAGCCAGCCACTGCCATTGGTCAGCGTCGTGATCGGCTTACCGTCCTGATCGTCGTTTTTGCCGTTGGTCTTCGGATTGCGGCGAGCGTTGGAGTCGGGCGTTGCGCCTTGGCCCGCCGTCGTTCCCATCATCGCCTCCTGACATGCCATTCCCGGCGGCAGCCCGCCGGCGACCGGCAACGGGGTTTCGGCGGCAGCCAGCGTGAAGGCCACCGGCTTCATCTCCGGGGCAGCAGACGCCCAACTCGGCGGCACCGACAGCCCGCCGACCGGGAGCGCCCTGCCGACACCGGGACCCATCGCCGGCGTGGTGGATGCCGACAGCACCCCGCGCGGTCCGATCCCCTCGAAGGTCAACGCACCCTCGGCACCACCGCGGACATACACCAGACGCCCCCAGCCGGCGCCGTTGCTCACCACGGTGTACAGGCTGGAGTCGAAACTGAGCCCACTGGAGGCGACGCTGGTGAACGGCGACACTTGGCCCAGATCGGCGACCAGGGTCTGCCACCAGGAGGGCGGGTCGGTGGCGGTGGCCGCCGGATGCAGCACCTGCTGCAGGGCCGTCTGCAGGGCACCGTTGAGCGGGGCCGCGGCGTGACCGTCGGCGACCGCCTTGGCGACCGCGGCCGACTGCGCACCGGGTCCGACCGGGTTGGTGGTCTGCGGGGCGTGGTCGAGCGCCGGCAATGCGCTGGCCGGCATCGCCGCCGCCGCGTAGCCGTACATCGCGACGGCGTCTTGGGCCCACATCTCGGCATACGCAGCCTCGGTGGCGGCGATGGCCGCGCTGTTCTGACCGAAGAAATTGGTGGCGACCAGGGCGGCCAGCAGCGCCCGGTTGGCGGCTATCACCGGCGGCGGAACCGTCGCGGTGAACGCGGCCTCGTAGGCGGCGACGACGGCCTTGGCCTGGCTCGCGGTCTGTTCGGCATTGGCGGCGCCGGCCTGCAGCCACGCCACGTAGGGCGCTGCAGCGCCGGCCATCGCGACCGACGCCGGACCGGCCCATGCCTGGCCGAGCAGAGCCGAAATCGCTCCGGAGTAGCCGCCCGCGGCGGTCTCCAATTCGGCGGCCACAGCGTCCCAGGCCGCCGCCGCGGCGAGCATCGGTCCCGCGCCGGGGCCGCTATACATCCGGCCGGAATTGATCTCCGGGGGAAGCAGCCCGAAGTCCATGGCGGCCACTAGCCGGCAGCCGGCGGACGCGGCACGACGGTCCGGCGCGCAGCGGCCGCGCGCGACGTCGCCGCACCCAGACCGCGACCGGCCAAGGTGCCGAGCATGGTCTCACCGAACGCTCCACCTGGCACCCCGGTGGCAAAGGCCGGCGCCGCCGACACGGCGGGGGCCGGTAGCGGTGCTCCCGCCGAAGTGAGCGTGACCGGCATCGCCCAGCCGTGCGGCACCGACAACGCCCCGATCTTGAGCGCGGTACCGGCGCTTGCCGACGACCCGACACCGCCCAGTCCGGCACCCAACCCGGCACTGCCGAGTCCGGTTTTGCCCAGCCCCAGGCCGCCCAGCCCCAAACCGGCCGGGCCGATCTTGGGTGGGTGCAGGATTTCGTCGAGGCCGCCGGGGTTCTCCGCCTGAAACGCCGCCAGACCGATCCCGTTGTTGACGTTGCTGAGCATGTTCGCCGTTCCCGACCAGCTGGTCATCGTCGCGCTCATGCCCTGGGTGGCCAACCCGGTGAACGGCGATACCTGCCCGATGAGCGAAGTCAGCCAACTCATGAAATCCGTCGGGCCGGCGGCCGCGGCATCCGAAGCCGCCTGGGTGACCGCGGTGGACTGTGCGGCCAGCCCGGCGCTGTTGGTGGCCTGCGGCGGCTGGTTGAACGCGGCCAGGTTCGCGGCGGCCGCCGAAGAGCCGGCGTAGCGGTACATCGCGGCCGCGTCCTGCGCCCACATCTCGGCGTATTGACGCTCGGCTTCGGCGATCGCCGGGGAGTTCTGCCCGAAGAAGTTCGTGGCGACCAGCTGCGCCAGCAGGACTCGGTTGGCGGCGATTACCGGTGGCGGCACCACGGCGGCCACCGCCGTCGAGTAGGCCTCCGCCGCGGCGGTTGCCTGGCGAGCCGTGGCTTCGGCCTGAACGCCGACACCACGCAGCCAGGTCACATACGGCGCAGCAGAGGCCGCCATCGCCACAGCCGACGGGCCGGTCCACCCCCCGGTGACCAGTCCTGAGGTCACTGAGTCGTAGCTGGACGCGGCGGTCTGCAGCTCGGCGGACAGGTTCTCCCAGGCCGTAGCCGCGGTCAGCAACGAACCCGATCCGGGTCCGGAATACATGCGCCCCGAATTGATTTCCGGCGGAAGCACACCGTAGTCCAGGAACATCACACCCCCTCGGCGCGAGCCGTTTTGTGGCCAGCTGATTGTTAGCTTGCTGGGAATGAGCAAACGCCTGGTCGGTGAATCGGAGGTTAAGGTTGGGCGTTCAAACGGGAGAACATCTGTGAATTGTGATTTCTCCAGCTACTTTCCAGGCACTTGCCAGGCTGGCGGTATTCATCTGGCGTTCATGTCGTCGCTGCGACGGATTAATCCCGGGCGAGAATGCTTTGGCACGTGAAACACGCCCGATGGATCGTGACCGCGGCGACCGCCGCGGCCCTGACAGGTCTGGCCCCGACGGCCTATGCCGAACCCGATCCCGATGCCACATTCATCAGCACCATCGAACAGGCGGGGATCGAGTACACCAACGCCGCCGACGCGGTCGCCGTCGGCCGGGAAGTCTGCGCCTATCTCGGGACCGGCCATCACGTAGATTCCGCGGCACGCGCCGTGCGGATCTCGAATCGCAGCATGTCGGTGAAGAACGCCGCCCGGTTCGTGACGTTCTCCCAAGTGGCGTTCTGCCCCGACTCGATCACCGATTGACGACAAGGAAGACGATGGCCATTCGCATGCCCCGCACACTCGCCGTAAGCGCATTCGCGGTGGCCGGCCTGCTGGGCCTGGCTGCACCGGCGGTTGCCGACACCGATGACAACGGCTTCCTCGGTGCCCTCGACAAGATGGGCATCTCCTACCCCGATGCCGCCGACGCCGTCGCCGGCGGGCATTCGGTGTGCGAATACCTGGCCGGGGGGCACTCGCCCAATCAGGCGGCCAAGGCCGTGAAGAACGCCAATCCCAGCCTGACCTTGACCCGGGCGTCGCAGTTCGTCAGCATCGCCCGAGCGTCCTACTGCGAAGAGGGCTGACGGACTACTTTGCGATCGCCATGACCGCGCCCGGTCGCAGCCACTGAATGATCTGCACCAGCTTGGCATCGTCGATCGCCACACAGCCCGCGGTCGGGCCGCCGTCGGTGGTGTGAAAGAAGAAGGCGGCGCCGTCCCCGGGGGTACGAGCGGTATTGACCCCCATCACCACAGCGTGCTTGTACTGCGGGATCTCGAGGTTCTCACTCTCACTGGTGTCGAACGCACATTGCGCTTTCTTGCACACCTGCATGGTGTTGAACGTCGGGCTGTGGTCGTCACCGTCCCACCAGTGATCCGGTCCGACCTGTACATACTGCAGTCCCCCACCGGGGTTCGGCGCGGTGCCGAACGCATACGGCAAGGTGAATACACCCATCGGGGTGGCCGGATAACCGCTCTTCGCCTTGGCTGCCATGCCGGCCGAACCGACATGAGTCGGTATGCCGGCGGCCACCGGCTGCCAGCCCGTCGCGCTGCGCTGGTAGACGTCCATCTTGGCGTCCGAACCGCCCACTCCGACAACCGAAATCACCTGATTGGCATTGCCTACCGACCGGGCAAACCAGGGAATGACGTCGGCTTGGGCTCCCGGGGCCGCGGCCAGCGCCGCAGCAACCGTGCACAGGGCAGCGCTGAACACGCTCACAAGTCGGCGCATTCACTCATCATCTGTGCATGTCAGGACCGGGTCAAACACCGCTCACGGCGTGCCGGGGTTCAGGTGGCCGCTTTCACGACGCGGTGTTCACGACCCCTGCCGGCGCGGCAGGTCTTCGACCGGCGCCTCGGCTTTGAGCAGGCCACGGGACGACAGATAGTCGCGGAAGTACTCACGATGTTCAGCACACGTCAGCCAAACCTTGCGCCGCTCGGGGGTGTGCAGCTTCGGGTTGTTCCACAGCATGCCGTACACCGCGTCGGCGCTGCAGCCCTTGCGGGAGCACACGAGCACATCGACCGGGTCGGCGTTACTGCTGGTCATGATGGCCATCCTGCGGCGCGCCGGCGGATCCGGTCAACCCCGGTCGCCGCCACGGTTGCAGGGCCAGAGCCCACGCCGTCAGATAAGCCCAGCCCAGCGCCCAGCCGGCCAACACGTCGGAGGGGTGGTGCACGTTGAGCGCTACCCGAGACACACCGACCGCCGCCACCACCAGCACGCCGGCGCTCACGGCCGCCACCCGGGCATTGCGCCGCAGGGTGGGCAGCGCCAACAGCACCAGCGCGCCGACACCGATCATCACTCCCAGTGCGTGCCCGGACGGAAACGAGGTCGAGCTCGCCGAGACCAGAGCCGTCACCGGCCGCGGCCGCCCGACCGAGCCCTTGGCCACTACCGTCAGCAGACCGCTGGCCTCCACCGAAACCAAGAGGAACAGTGCGGCGCGCAGCCGGTGACGCAGCACCGCGACCAGGGTCACCACCATGCCCACCGCCCGGAACACCGCCGGTGCGAAAACCGTGGAGATGCCATCCCAGAACCGGACCCAGATCGGGTGTTTGACGGCGACGTCGTAGCTCGCGTCCAGGGCGGCGTTGTCGACCTCGGCCAGCCAGGTCCAGCCCTGCCGATACCCCACCAACATCAGTACGTAGACCGCCACCGCGGCCGCCATCGAGATCAGTGCCGCGGCACGCGCGGTCGAAGGCGACACCAGTTAGTTCCCGCCGCGGGAAGTTTCGCCACCGCGTAGGTCCGGCCAGGGTGGGCGGCGCAGTACTGCCAGAGACGCGATGACCGCGGACAGCAACCCGGTGAGCACCCCGACCAGTGCGATCCGATTCGCGTCGACCGCGGCCACCCACTTGGCCTGCTCGCCGCGAATCACCATCACCCCGAGGGGTGTCGCACTCACTTTCGACCCGTCCGGGCCTGACGCGGTCACCCGTGCAGCGGTGATCACCGTCGCCCCATCCGCGGTCTGGTGGGGTTCGCCGTAGACAAGGTCTGCGGCGGCACCGGCTGAGAAGTGGTCGAGCAGTTGCGAACGTTTCATGACGAGCGTCCCTTCGTGTGGCTCCTACCATGATCCCGTGGCTGATCCATCGTTCACCGTGCAGGAGCGCCAAGCCGTGTACCGGGTGATCGCCGAGCGGCGCGACATGCGCCGATTCGTGCCCGGCAGCACTGTCGAGCCCGACGTCCTGGCGCGCCTGTTGGCGGCGGCCCACGCCGCACCGAGTGTGGGCCTCATGCAGCCGTGGCGGTTCATCCGAATCACCGACGGCGCCCTTCGGCAGCGGATCCACGCCTTGGTCGATGAGGAACGTCATCGCACCGCCGAGGCACTGGGCCGCCGCGAGCAGGAGTTCCTGGCGCTGAAAGTGGAAGGTATCCGCGAGTGCGCCGAACTTTGGGTGGTGGCGTTGCGAGACGGCAGGCAGGCACACATCTTCGGTCGCCGTACCTTGCCGCAGATGGATCTGGCGTCGGTGTCGTGCGCCATTCAAAACCTCTGGCTGGCGGCCCGCGCAGAGGGGCTGGGCATGGGCTGGGTGTCGCTTTTCGAACCTGCGCAGCTGGCGCAGCTGCTGGGCATGCCCTCGGATGCGGAGCCCGTGGCGATCCTGTGCCTGGGTCCGGTCCCGGAGTTCCCGGACCGGCCGGCGCTGGAGATCGACGAGTGGGCCTACCGCCAGCCCTTGGGCGAGTTTGTTGCCGAAAATAGCTGGGAAACAACCGCATTACACCCGGATTCCAGCGTCCAATGATTCTCCGGACCGGCGCGGGCGCAGCATCTTGCGATGAGAAGCACCCGGCCCAGGCGGTAGGTGCCTTCCGCCTGGGCCGTCGTGACGACTGGACTACCTAGATGTCCAGACCGAGGAACGCGGCCCCCGGATCCATCAGCGCGGAGGCGTCGAAGCCCTCGAACAGCGCGCTGAGGTCCACGTTCCCCAACGGTGTCACCAAGATGTCGGTAACGGTGCCCTCGGCGCCCTCCAGACCCGGGATTGCGGTGTAGACGTTGACGAAGCCGCCACCGAAGTTGAGCACGTCATACACCGAGCCGATTGCGGGCAGATCCCCAGTGCCCACACCGGTGGCGGCGGTGACGCCGTCGACGGTGAACTCGTCTCACGTCGGTGTGTACGGGCGCGTTCATTCTGGCCCGGGCCGGCCTGCTCAGCAGACGTCGCGCGACCACCCATTGGCGCCACACCGCGCGGCTGGCGCGCGCGTTCCCCGACATCGACGTCGAGCCGGACGCGATCTTCGTCCGTGACGGCCACGTCTTCACCTCGGCGGGTGTGTCGTCGGGCATCGACCTGGCACTGGCCCTGGTCGAGCAGGATTACGGCACCGAACTGGCCCGTCAAGTCGCCCGCGCTCTGGTGGTATACCTCAAACGTGCTGGCGGGCAATCACAGTTCTCGGTCCTCGTGGAGAGCGATCCCCCACCGGGGTCGGCGCTACGTGGCGTTCTCGATTCGATCGCGGCTGATCCCAGTGCCGAACACAGCGTGAAAGCCCTTGCCGCACGAGCATCGATGAGCACACGTCAGCTCACCCGACTGTTTCACTCGGAACTGGGATTCACCCCGGCCCGCTACGTCGAAACGATCCGGATCGACATCGCCCGGGCAGCGCTCGACGCGGGTCACAGCGTCACAGACACTGCACGCCTGGCCGGCTTCGGCAGCACCGAGACGCTGCGGCGGGTTTTCGCCAGCCACTTCGGCATTTCTCCGAAGGCATATCGAGACCGATTCCGCACCACCGGGGCCAGGCGCCAACCGGACCCCGGGCCGCGCACGTGGTCGGGCGAAGGCGGCCATGTCCGAATCGTGGCAACCGTCTCAGCCAGTGACTCCCGCGGATCACGGAACACCACGCCGAGGTAACGTTCGGCCGATGACTCGCCACGACGAAGCCGCCGCGGTCCGCCAAGTCTGGTCGGCGCTGGGACTGCCGGGAATCATCGACATCCATACCCATTTCATGCCCAAGTCGGTGATGGACAAGGTGTGGAAGTATTTCGATTCGGCCGGCCCGATGGTCGGCCGGCCCTGGCCGATCAACTACCGCATGGCTGAGTCCGATCGGGTCGATACGCTGCGCGCATTCGGGGTGCGCCGGTTCACCTCGCTGGTGTACCCGCACAAGCCGGAGATGGCGGCGTGGCTGAACCAGTGGGCAGCCCAATTCGCCCGCGACACACCGGATTGCCTGCCCACGGCGACGTTCTATCCGGAACCCGGCGCGGCCGACTACGTTAAAGCCGCCATCCATTCCGGAGCCCGGATCTTCAAGGCACACATTCAGGTCGGCGACTATGACCCGACTGATCCGCTGCTCGACGAAGCCTGGGGCGTGATCGAGGACTGCGGCATTCCGGTCGTCATTCACTGCGGCTCCGGTCCTCGGCCCGGCCGCTTCACCGGGCCCGAACCGGTTCGACGGTTACTACGCCGCCACCCCCGGCTGGCCTTGATCGTCGCGCACATGGGCATGCCAGAGTACGACGAGTTCCTCGACATCTGCCTGGAATCCGAAGCGGTACACCTCGACACCACGATGGCGTTCACCGCGTTCGTTGACGAGCTGATGCCGTTCCCGACCGGCGCTGACCCGCGTTTACGCACCGCGGGTGAGCGGATTCTGTTCGGCAGCGACTTTCCGAACATCCCCTACGGCTACCGCGAGGCACTGGACGCCATCCTCGCGCTGCCGGGCATCGACGACGCCTGGCTACGTGGGGTTCTGCACGACAATGCCGCACGGCTGTTCGCAACCGAGTTACCATCCGGTTGACGTCGCACCGGGGTCCGCAGGACCGGGGCGACCAACACCCGCGAAAGGCCGGCCACCGTGAGCACTGACGTCACCCCGCTCAATCCGCCCATCCCGATTCCCGATG
Source organism: Mycobacterium sp. UM_WGJ (assembly GCF_000455125.1). Classification (GTDB taxonomy): domain Bacteria; phylum Actinomycetota; class Actinomycetes; order Mycobacteriales; family Mycobacteriaceae; genus Mycobacterium. Next base: position 5,962 of record NZ_AUWR01000058.1, on the reverse strand, counting down.
TCCCCGGTGCCGACGCCGGCGAACATGGCTTGCCGCACCGCAGCGAGTTGTCGTTGCGGGAGAAGGCGATCGTGGATGTGTCGGCCTTCGCCGACATCGGCCTGCGCACCGCGGTCGCTTCCATGGTTGCCGCGGCGATGGTCCCGTCGGTGCTGACCACCGCGGTGGGCCGCAAGCAGTCCCGCCAGGAGCGGGAACGGCTGGCGTACTACGCCGAGCTGGCGTCACACCATGACCCGATGCGATCCTTTCCCGCGCCTGCGGAGCTGCCGAGGGTCTCGGCCCGGCGGGCGAATCCGATCGCGGAGCGGATCGCCCGCGGCACGGTCGAAAACGTCTCGTTTCGCAGCGGTTTCGAGGCGGTCAATCCGGCGATGCGCGACTCGTGGCGTGCCCTGGGGAACAACAACACCGCACGGTTTCAGCATTGGCGGCACGATGACGGGCCGCGGCCGACACTGTGCGTCATCCACGGATTCATGGGGTCGCCCTACCTGTTCAATGGCCTGTTCTTCTCGCTGCCGTGGTTCTATAGAACCGGCTACGACGTGGCCTTGTTCACGTTGCCCTTCCACGGGCGGCGTGCTGAAAAGTACTCCCCCTTCAGCGGATACGGCTACTTCTCGCACGGCATGTCAGGCTTCGCCGAGGCGATGGCCCAAGCGGTTTACGACTTCCGATCGATGATCGACTATCTGGAGTCCACCGGCGTCGACCGCTTCGCGTTGACCGGTCTGTCGCTGGGCGGTTACACCAGCGCCCTGCTGGCTGCCGTCGAACCTCGATTGCAGGCGGTCATCCCCAACGTTCCGGTGGTTGCCGTGGAATCGGAGATCCGAGACTGGTTTCCGGCCAACCTGGTGCTCCAGGGCGGCCAACGGCTGGGGCAGGTCGCCGGCGACGAGTTCGTCGCCGCGACCGCCTACCACTCGCCGCTGAACTATTCCCCGCTGGTGGCCAAGGAACGGCGACTGATCATCACCGGCCTGGGGGATCGGCTGGCACCGCCGGAGCAGTCCGAGATGCTCTGGCACCACTGGGATAAGTGCGCACTGCACTGGTTTCCGGGAAACCATGTGCTGCACGTCAGCCAACCGGCCTACCTGCGCAGGATGACCGCGTTCCTGCGGCCATACATGTTCTAGCCCGCCGGCCCTACGGCGGCGACCCCGCTAGTGCGCGGCCGCAACTGCCGTCGTGACAGGCCACCGCAGGCCGGCGATCTCGTCGCCCGACACCGTGGTGTGGCCGTCCAACCGGACGCCGGACAGCGGGTGCAGACCCAGCAGCGCATTGCGATGGTTACCCTGCTGCGGCAGCAATCCGGCCAGCGGTGCACTACCGTCGGGTGCCGGGCCGGTACGCAGCGCGCAAGCCGCCGCCACAGTCTGCTGACCGTCGGCCTCGGCGACTTCCAGCACCGTCCAGGTCTCATTGGCGTTGACCGCCTGAATTCGGCTGATCGTGTCGGCCAGCGCAGCGTCGATCCCCACCTGGTAGGCGGCGACGTGGTCACCCGAGCCGTCGACAACCGACCGCCACGCCTCCCGAGCACCCGCGTCGATCAGCGACGGAATCTCAGTGTCGGCGACGATCGCGGTGTCCCAACCGATTTCGCGGAGGTGGTCGGCGAGGCGCCGCACGGCGATGTCAACGGTCCGCTGCAGCGGGATTGACGCCGACCGGGCCTGCAACGCCGCCAGGTTCGGCGCAGCCGCGTAGGTAAGGCCGATCCAGGTGTCGGTGGTTCCCGCCCCGGCGCGGGTGGTGATGCGCACCGCGTCGGCCCGTAGGCCGTACCGGTTCAGGTAGCTCGCGATCAGCGACACCGGTACCGCGTTCCCGGCCGCCGAGGCCGTGATTCGCAGCGCCGCGGTCGCGCGGGCGCCGGCAGCGCTCCTACGGTCGGTGTGCGCGCCGCCGCGTGAGCGCAGCATCGACAACCGGCGATGAGCGATCGTGGTGAAGTGCAGGCCACGCCACCAGCCGAGCAGCAGGATCGTCACGATGATGCCCACGGCGAGCGCCCAGCGCTGCGCGGTGGTCTCCCAGGGATTCGCCATCACCGCGGGCACAACGGCCAACAGCACCAAGGCGATCCGGGCCGGTCCGGGTCGGGGAATGGTGGTTCGGTGCGAGCTCACAGCTGGTTTTCCTTTCGTCGGCGAGCAGCCGCGGCGCCAGTGGCGACGGCGGCGACCAACCCGGCCAGCAGCGCGGTTCCGGCGAAGGCCACGATCCGCGGCGCCGGGTCCTCGGGTTGCGGTGCCGGGGGTGGGGAGATCTTCTTCGCGGGTGCGGCCGCCGGGTCAGCAGCCGGGGGCAGTTCCCAGGTCAGGGCGGCCACCGGGTCGATGGTCCCAGCGCCCACCAGAGCGGACGGTGCGCGCGCGGAGTTGTGGGCAGTCGCCACGATCCGGTGCGCGACCTGCATCGCGGTCAGGTCCGGGTAACGGCCGCGAACCAGCGCGGCCACGCCGGCCACGTAGCCCGCGGCGTACCCGGTACCGCTGAGCGGCACCAGCCGACCTTGGTTGCCCGGCAGCGCGTTGGCCAGTCCACCGTCGTCGCGGTTGCTCACCGAGACGATCTCCTCGCCGGGGGCGGCCACACCGACCCACGGTCCGGCCATGGTGAATCCGGACGGCTGTCCGCTCGATGACAGTGCGGCCACTGACAGCACGTAGGGGTGCCACCACGACGGTACCGACAGGGACGTCACTCCCGCCCAGTTGCGCGGGTCCTGCGGGCGACTCAGGTCGGTGAGCGGATTGGACTCGCACGCCTCCCCGCCACCGCCGACCGAGCCGGTCTGGCCGGCGTCTCCGGCGGCCGCCACGATCAGCGCGTCCTTTTCCACCGATGCGTAGCGCAACGCCGCACCCAGCGCCGTCTGGTCGACGTTGCGGTCGGCGGGCAGGCAGGTGGTGGTGGAGACCGTGATGACCCGCGCACCGAGGTCGGCGGCGTGCACGATGGCCCGCGCCAGCGCGGTGATGTCGGTGATCACCCGGGTCGTCCGCGGGTCGTCTCCGCCCAGCCGCGGCGAGATCGCCGCGGAGGCGGTCCGCAGTGACAGCAGCCGGGAGGCCGGGGCCACGCCGGAGAAGCCGTCATCACCGGGCTGGCCGGCCACGATCCCCGCAACCAGCGTTCCGTGCCCGTCGCAGTCGGTCAGGCCGTCGGTCGTGCCGATGTAGTCGCCGCCCGGATCCACCGCCCCAAGGCGAGGACCCGGCCGTACGCCGGTGTCGATGACGGCGACCGTCTGGCCCTCGCCCCGGGAGAACTGCCACGCGCTGGGCAGGTCGAGCAGGCGCTGTCCGGCGGGCGCGCTGCTGACGTTGCTTCCGGGCATCAAACCTGAACTGACGCAGTCGCCGTGCTGTTCCATCGGCGCGACGGGGCCGGGCGTTCCGCTGGGCGGCGGCACGGTCGGGTCGACCGTCGGCGGGGTGATTGCCAGAGCCGGCGCGCTGGTCAGCAATGCTGCCAGCACCGCGATCCCGGCACCGCGTACCGCCGTGCGGCTACGGCTGCGCTCTACGGCAACGGTCATCGAGACAGAACCCAGGCGAAAATGCCGACCAGGTAGGCCATGACTGGGATCAAGGTGGCGTCGACGCCGGAAGCCAGGAAGCCCACCAGGCGACGCACCGGCAGTGAGTAGCTGTCCGGCGATGCCACAGACGGGCTCAGGGAGACTACTGCCCATACCGCCACCAAGGCGGCCAGCACCAGTACCGCGCCGAAGGCGGCCGCGAATCGGCCGGTGGCCGCGTAACCGACCAGCAGGGCAATCGCCGTCAGGTGCGGCTCGGCCAGCAGCCAGGCCTTGCACCACGCCGAGTCCCACACCCGGGCCCGCAGCACCGAGGCCACCCCGATGCCCGCGACCACGTACCATGCCCAGCCCGAAAGACCTTCGGGCACAAAGGCGATAGCAACAGAACCGAGCACAGCGAGCAGCACCGCACCGGCGATGAATCCGGTCTGGTGGGCGTCCGTGACACGGACCCGGCGAGGCAGGTCTTCAAGCACGCTCTCCGGCAGCGCAGACGGCGTCGGGTCACCCGGCGCCGGGATCACCGGCAACGGCAGCCGCGCCCACAATGCCGAAACCTGCGGTGCGGCAATGGTCAGCAGTAGGGATGCGGTGATCAGGGCAGCGCCCAGGGTGAGAGGCGGCAACTCCCAGAAGGACTTGACGGCAGCCGCCGCCAGCACTCCGACACCCACGACCACCGCGGCGGTGAAGAACGCGATCCCGCGCTCGCCACGACCACCCGGCGGCAGGATCAGGCAGATCAGCGACCATGCGCTGACCGCGGCGGCGCCCAGCACCACATGCGCCGGACCGAATACTCCAGGCACCGCCAGGGTGCCCACCGCGGCGAGCGGCACCAGTGCCGCAATCGACAGGGTCAGTGCGGCTTCGGCCGAACGCGTGCGGCACAGCAGCGCAGCGAGCACCGTGAGCAGGGCGATGGCCCCAGCCGCGAACAGACCGGTGGGTTCGCCGGTCAGGGCGCGGTGCGCCGCCGCGAGCCCGGTGGCGGCGACGATCAGCCCCGTCCCGGCAGCCAACGACGCACGTTGAATGTGCTTGACCCCCCAGGGCTTACGCCGAGATGCCGAGAAGATGACGGCTGCGTCGGCGATGTCCTCGATGATGCCCGGGGCGGCCGGACCGACCGGCACCGGGCGTAGGGCCAGCAGGTCGCCGTCCACGACCCCGACGGTGTCCAGGTTGGCGTCCAGGCTGAACGGTGCACCGCCGACCGGCGCCAGGCTCAGCCGCGTCGCACCGGCAGGCTCGGCCGAATCCACGGAGTCGCCGGCGTCCGGGGCTACCAGGCGTTGCACCGCCGGCAGGATTTCGCGCAGCGGCAACTCCGCGGGCACGGCAATCTCGGTCAGCCTACTGTCGGACAGGACCGCGATGCGGACAATCGGCATGACGGCGCTGGTCAGCGCCGGGGCTTCGGTCATTGGTGTTTCCTACTCTTTTCTGCGAGGACGATCTTCTCGCTGTCTTAGGACAGCTGGTTGGTGAAATCTCTGGACAGGCGCTGACCGGGGAACCACGTGCCCTCGGGCAGGGTGGCGGTCAACTGTTCAATCGCGACGGCAGTCGCAAAGTCGGTTCCAGGCCGGAAGGTCGAGACCCATTCGCCGTCGAAGGCCCGCGAGGGGGTGACCAGGATGCGGCCCGCCTCGGCGTCAACCAGGCTCATCCCCACTTCGGTGGTGGTGTGCCGACCGTCTCGGGCGCATCCCGCGACGACCTCGACGTAGTGCCGCGGTCCGGTGAACACCGACTCGACGATCGGCCGCGCTGAGGCGGGAATGCCCAGGTAGTCAAGCACTTCGGTGAGCGGGGCACCGGCCCGCAGTCGTTCGTCGGCGCGCGCACCGACCCGGGCCGGCAGGGTGAACTCGTCGAACCGGGCCGGTGGGCGTTGCCGCAGGCCTGCTCCGAGCACCGGGACCAGCAGGCGCGGGTCGTCGATGTCCATCACGGTGAAGGTGACCAGTTGTGCATTGCGCAGTGCCACCACCGTCCGGCCGGGCTTGCCGGTGTTCTGGTCACGGCGCGCGACGATGCCGCGCAACATCTCGGGGACCCCGCCGGCGGCCGAACCCACATAGCGCAGGTCCAGCCACCGGTCGGGGAAGCACACCACCCGGATCCATTCGGCCACGGCCGGATTGACCGTGCCCTCTGGCGAGACAACTCCCATCCGGGTGAGCTCGTCGCGCTGGCGCGCCATGAACGCGCCTCGCTCCCCGGCGTCCGTGTAGGGCATGGTGATTGCCAAAACCCACGGAAAAGACCCGGCACCCACGGTTTCCGCGATGTACCAGGCTTGCTCGACGGTCAGTTCGGCAGCGTTGGGTTCAGTAACCATCGCTGCCTTCCCTCATCGAGCGGATCATTGGGGTCAGCCCCACTTGGCGG
>NZ_AUWR01000057.1 GCF_000455125.1 Mycobacterium sp. UM_WGJ | reverse complement strand
ACTATCCCAACCATCGGATCCCGCACTGATTGCGGGGACGGGGGAAAAAAGGTGCTCCTTAGAAAGGAGGTGATCCAGCCGCACCTTCCGGTACGGCTACCTTGTTACGACTTCGTCCCAATCGCCGATCCCACCTTCGACGGCTCCCTCCACAAGGGTTAGGCCACCGGCTTCGGGTGTTACCGACTTTCATGACGTGACGGGCGGTGTGTACAAGGCCCGGGAACGTATTCACCGCAGCGTTGCTGATCTGCGATTACTAGCGACTCCGACTTCATGGGGTCGAGTTGCAGACCCCAATCCGAACTGAGACCGGCTTTAAAGGATTCGCTAACCCTCACGGGATCGCAGCCCTTTGTACCGGCCATTGTAGCATGTGTGAAGCCCTGGACATAAGGGGCATGATGACTTGACGTCATCCCCACCTTCCTCCGAGTTGACCCCGGCAGTCTCTCACGAGTCCCCACCATAACGTGCTGGCAACATGAGACAAGGGTTGCGCTCGTTGCGGGACTTAACCCAACATCTCACGACACGAGCTGACGACAGCCATGCACCACCTGCACACAGGCCACAAGGGAACCGATATCTCTACCGGCGTCCTGTGCATGTCAAACCCAGGTAAGGTTCTTCGCGTTGCATCGAATTAATCCACATGCTCCGCCGCTTGTGCGGGCCCCCGTCAATTCCTTTGAGTTTTAGCCTTGCGGCCGTACTCCCCAGGCGGGGTACTTAATGCGTTAGCTACGGCACGGATCCCTAAAGGAAGGAAACCCACACCTAGTACCCACCGTTTACGGCGTGGACTACCAGGGTATCTAATCCTGTTCGCTCCCCACGCTTTCGCTCCTCAGCGTCAGTTACTGCCCAGAGACCCGCCTTCGCCACCGGTGTTCCTCCTGATATCTGCGCATTCCACCGCTACACCAGGAATTCCAGTCTCCCCTACAGTACTCCAGTCTGCCCGTATCGCCCGCACGCCCACAGTTAAGCTGTGAGTTTTCACGGACAACGTGACAAACCACCTACGAGCTCTTTACGCCCAGTAATTCCGGACAACGCTCGCACCCTACGTATTACCGCGGCTGCTGGCACGTAGTTGGCCGGTGCTTCTTCTGTACCTACCGTCACCCCAAGAAGAATCCTGGAGCTTCGCCGATACTGAAAGAGGTTTACAACCCGAAGGCCGTCATCCCCCACGCGGCGTCGCTGCATCAGGCTTGCGCCCATTGTGCAATATTCCCCACTGCTGCCTCCCGTAGGAGTCTGGGCCGTATCTCAGTCCCAGTGTGGCCGGACACCCTCTCAGGCCGGCTACCCGTCGTCGCCTTGGTAGGCCATTACCCCACCAACAAGCTGATAGGCCGCGGGCCCATCCCACACCGCAAAAGCTTTCCACCACACACCATGAAGCGCGTGGTCCTATTCGGTATTAGACCCAGTTTCCCAGGCTTATCCCAAAGTGCAGGGCAGATCACCCACGTGTTACTCACCCGTTCGCCACTCGAGTACCCCCGAAAGGGCCTTTCCGTTCGACTTGCATGTGTTAAGCACGCCGCCAGCGTTCGTCCTGAGCCAGGATCAAACTCTCCAAACAAAAACCATTTGGAAACAATCCCAAAACATCAGTCAAAAACTGACATCAAAAAAACGCCACACCCCCAACACGGGGCGCCGAAGGCATGGCAAAAACAACAACAAACAAAAACCACCAAACACACTATTGAGTTCTCAAACAACACGCC
>NZ_AUWR01000056.1 GCF_000455125.1 Mycobacterium sp. UM_WGJ | reverse complement strand
TCATAAAACGTGTTGCCATGATTTTCTCTCTCTTGCTCGGAATTCGTTGTGGTAGCCGGGCGCCGACCCGGCAGACACGTGTGTGTGTTCAGGCCCCTTCCGCTACCCGCCGGCCGGCGAACGGGGCATAACCTTGGGTGCCTTGGCGGCCATCGCGCCCATGCCACGTCCGGCCATCGCGCCCATCATGGCGTGGCCGAAGGGGCCGCCGGGCAGCCCGGAGCCTGCCGACATGGTCTGGATGGGGGCGCTGACCGTAGTGGCGGGCAGCACCGGGGCGGCACGGACCATACCGTCGGCGGCCATCGACCACGCTCCCGGCACCTTCAGCGCGCCCATCGAGGCGGCCTGGCCGAGCTTGGCGGAGATCGCGTTGGTGGCCGAGCTGAAGTGGCCCGCGAGCACGCCGACCGCGCCCTGCAGCTTGTCGTTGACGAAGTCGCCGATCTGAGTCATCAGGGTGCCGGCGCCCCCGGCGGCCGTCTGCCCTGCCAACGCCCCCGTGGCACCGGCCGCACCGCCCATCCGGGCGAACTGCATCAGCATCGGCAGGAAACGCACCAACATCATCAGGGGCATAGACCCATAGCTGATGGGTGACATCACTGAGCTGATCGTCGTGGCCCCCGCCTTGGCGCCGAGCATCGTCGACGGGAGACCGACCGCGTCGAGCAGTCCACCGACGGTGGCAAAGTCGTAGCCGGGCGTGGTCGGTACACCGGTGCCGGTGCCGGGGGTGGGACCGCCCTCAGCCGATCCCGGTGTCCCCTGGGTCGTCGCCTGCGCAGCCTGCGGCGGGTTCGACACCTGTTGCAGCGCGTTGTTATTGGCCTCCGCAGACCCGCTGTACGTGTCCATCGCGGCGCCGTCGGTCGCCCACATCACTTCATACTGGTGCTCGGTGGCCTGGATCAGCGGAGTGTTCTGGCCAAAGAAGTTGGTCGAGATCAGCGCCAGCAGCATCGCGCGGTTGGCGGCGATCACCGCGGGCGGCACCGACGCGGCCCGCGCCGCCTCGAACAGCGCGGCGGCCTGAGTTGCCAGGGCAGCGTTGTTGGCAGCGGTGACCGCGGCTTGCTCCAGCCATGCCACGTAGGGGGCGGTCGAGGCTGTCGCGACAGCCGAACCGGCTCCCGTCCACGTCGAGTCCAGATTGGCAATCACCGAGTGGGTCGCGGTGGCCGAGGTCATCAACTCGCTCGACAGCTGAGTCCACGCTGCCGCGGCCTCGAGCAACGGACTCGAGCCGGGGCCGGTATAGATAAGCCCGGAGTTGATCTCGGGCGGAAAGATACTGAAACTCATCGAGGCTCCCCGCTTCAGCCAGCTGCCGTGGCGTTTACAGCCTCAGTGACGGCGTAAGCGTTGGCGTTGCTACCCAAAGTGGCCGCGATCTGCTGGTGCACCAACGCCGCCTGCGCGCTGACTTCCTGGAACAGGGATCCGTGCGCCGAGAACTGTGCAGCAGTAATGGCCGACACCAGGTCGGCGGCAGGCGCGATCACACCGGTGGTGGGAGCAGCAGCGGCGGTGACCCCCGCGGTCATCGAGTCGCCGATTCCGGAAAGGCTTCCGGCGGCCGCCGTCAGAACCTCTGGCTGCGCGGTTACGAACGACATTGTTCCTCCTGGGGGTCGTGCAAGCGTCTCGGGGAAGTGTTTGATACTCGAAGTCTGCGTCAATACTTGACGTACGTCACTCTAGCGGACAGTTGTAATAACGGTCTGATAAAGCTGGGGCGCCCGAGGCGAACAACAACTCGTGGCCAGCGCACCACGGGGTCCTGGAGACACGAGTTGAAGCGTTCACCGAGCAGACGACCTCTCTTGGATCCTTGGGGCAGGTAGCTGCGGCGGCCGTCGCGGGAAGCGTCCCATTGCGGCCGGATGCAGAACGTAACACCGGCTCGACCTCGGGGTACAGCGCCGCTACAAACATTCAGTAAAGCTTTGGGATCTGGTCAGACAAAGCTCTATTCACTTAGCCAAGGCGCGGGATTCAACAGGTGCAACCGCGCTAAACCGGGCCTGGGGGCGGGTGCCGGTATGCGAAGCTAGGGTGCCCCACTCGGTCGGCTGGCCACCATCCAACTACGGACAACTCCACGGAGCGTGCGATGACCTTCAACGAGGGTATGCAGATCGACACCAGCACCACCTCATCAGGCGGCGGCGGTCGTGGGATCGCGATCGGCGGCGGCGTCGCCGGGCTGGTGATCCTGGTCGTGGCGCTGCTGTTGGGGGCCGATCCCGGTGAGGTGCTCAGCCAGCAGCCCGTGGACCGCGGCCAGTACACGTCACCGGGCTTCGACCTCGACAAATGCCGCACCGGCAAGGACGCCAATAAATACGTGCAATGCCGGGTGGTCGCCACGGCCAACTCGGTGGACGCGGTGTGGTCGGACCTGCTGCGTGGGTACACGCGTCCCCGGGTAGAGCTGTTCAGCGGACAGACGTCCACCGCCTGTGGGGCGGCCACCAGCGCCGTCGGACCGTTCTACTGCCCCGCGGACCAGACCGCCTACTTCGACACCGACTTCTTCAAGGTGCTCGTCGACCGGTTCGGCTCCAGCAGCGGCCCGCTCGCCCAGGAGTACGTGGTCGCCCATGAGTTCGGCCACCACGTACAGAACCTGCTCGGCGTGCTCGGCCGGGCCCAAACCGGCGCGCAGGGTGCGACGGGCGCCGGAGTTCGTACCGAGTTGCAGGCCGACTGCTACGCCGGGGTCTGGGCGCATTACGCGTCGGTGACCAAGCAGGAGGGCACCGGGGTGCCGTTCCTGCAGCCGCTGACTGACCAAGACATCAGCGATGCATTGTCCGCGGCAGCGTCGGTGGGTGACGACCGTATTCAGCAGGCCGCCACCGGTCGAGTCAATCCGGAGTCCTGGACCCACGGTGCGTCGGCGCAGCGTCAGCAGTGGTTCACCGTCGGCTATCAGAGCGGCGAACCCAACAAGTGCGACACCTTCGCCGCTGCCGACCTCGGTTAGCCCCGGGTCAAAGCGACAGTAGCCCGCGCAGTTCGGACCGCCCCGCCTCGTCCAGCGGCAATAACGGGCGACGAGGTTCCCCGGCGGGCACCCCGAGCATCTCCAGGCCGGCCTTGATCGTGGTGGGCAGCCCGCCGGCCACGATGAACTCCAACAGCGGCTTGAGGTTGTCGTAGCACGCCTGAGACTTGTCCAACTCACCCGCGATGACCGCGGTGTAGAGGTCCAGGCAGTGCTGCGGACGCAGATTGGGTGCCGCGGTGCACCAACCGGCCGCACCGGCCCGCAGCGCCTCGAGCACCAGCGGATTGCTGCCGTTGAAGAACGGCAGGCGCCCGTCGGACAGGGTGGCGATCCTCAGCATCCGGCTCAGATCACCGGTGGACTCCTTGACCATGGTCACGTGCTCGATGCCCTCGAACATGGCCACCAGCAGGTCGGGACTCATGTCGATCCCGGAGGTAGCCGGATTGTTGTAGGCCACGATGTCGATATCGATGGCATCGGAGACGGCCCGGTAATGCGCGGTGATCTCGCGTTCGGACAGTTTCCAGTACGACACCGGCGAGACCATCACCGCGTCGGCACCGGCCTGCGCGGCATAGCGGGCGCGGCGCACGGTACGCGCGGTGGTCAGATCCGAGACCCCGACCAGCACCGGCAGGCGTCCGGCGACCGCGGCGATCGAGGCGTCGACGCAGGTCTCGAACTCGACCTCGTCGAGATAGGCGAGTTCACCGGTGCTGCCCAGCGGAGCGATGGCGTGCACCCCGGCCTCGACGAGCCGGTCGATGACGGTGGTCAGGACCGTGGTGTCGATTCCGCCGTCGCGGAACGGCGTCACCGGGTAGCCGATGACTCCAGATAACTGTGCTGCCACGAGAGACTCCTTGCTTATCGGGTGATCCCTTTACTGATTGATCACAGTGGGGTGGCCGGCCAAGGCGCGGCGGGCGTAGTAGGCGAAGTTGGCCTGGCTGCGGTTGGGCAGCAGGGTCCAGTCGTGGGCTTCACGGGCCAGCTTCTCCGGAAGTTCTTTGATGGTCCCGGCGGCCATGGCGGCCAGCTGCAGCGCGGCGGCACGCTCGATCAGCACCGCCAGCGAACAGGCCTCCTCCACGCTGGCGCCGGCCACGATCTGGCCGTGGTGCGCCAGCAGTATCGCCTTCTTGTCGCCGATGGCTTCGGAGATGATCTCGCCCTCCTCGTTTCCGACCGGGACACCGGGCCACAGCGGCAGGAAGGCGCAGTCGTCGTAGAGCGGTGTGGTGTCCATGTGCGAGACGATCAGCGGGGTTTCGAGCATGGACAGTGCGGCGACGTGAAACGGGTGGGTGTGCACGATGCACTGGACATCCGGGCGGGCCCGATAGATCCAGCTGTGAAATCGATTGGCGGGGTTGGCCATCCCCTCGCCCTCGATGACGTTGAGGTCTTCGTCGACGAGCAGCAGATTGGTGTCGGTGATCTCGTCGAATCCCAGACCAAGCCGTTGGGTGTAGTAGGTGCCCGGCGCCTCGGCCCTGGCGGTGATCTGTCCGGCCAGGCCGGAGTCATGACCGCGGTCGGAAAGCGCCCGGCAGGTCAGGGCCAACTTCTGGCGAGTGGTCCACTGGGTTCCGGTGAAGTTCTCCGCGAAGCGGTGCTCCGCGCGTTGCATCAGATCGGATTTGGAATCGTCGAACGTGGTGCCCATGGCAGCTCCTCGATGCCTGAAGTGGATGACACGACTGTATCTGATAGGACACATGGTGTCATGGTTATGTCATTATGGACGCATGACGGAACTGCTGCGCGCCGTCCGCAAGCAGCGAGGGCTCACCCTCGAAGGCCTCGCCGAGCGGACCGGGCTGACCAAGAGCTACCTGTCCAAGATCGAACGGAGTCGCAGTACGCCGTCCATCGCGGTGGCCATCAAGGTGGCGCAGGCCCTGGACGTCGATGTGGCACAGCTGTTCTCCGAGCGGGGCGACGAAGACAAGATCGCGGTGGACCGGGCCTCAGACCGCAGAGAGGATCGGCAGCGCTACCGGGCGATGGCCGCAAACATGCTGGGAAAGTCGATGTCCCCGTTCGTGGTTCGTCCTACGGGGAACGCCGAGCGTGCTGGACATCGGCTGCACCCGGTACATCAAGGCCAGGAATTCCTCTTCGTGCACGCCGGGACCGTTGAGTTGGTGTACGGCGATGCGACGTTGACGCTGGGCACCGGTGACAGCGCCTACTTCGACGCCTCGATCAGCCATCGCCTCCGCTCGGTGGGCGACCACCTCGCCGAGGTCGTCGTCGTCGCAGCAGACGAAGCAGGTGGCGCACAGTGAGCACCGAACTGCTGTTCTCCTACGGCACCCTGCAACTGCCGGAGGTACAACGCAGCACCTTCGGGCGCGAACCCGACGGTCGCCCGGACGCGATCATCGGCTATGACCTGGACTATGTGACGATCACCGATCCCCACGTGGTGGCCGTCAGCGGCAGCGACCGTCATCCGATCCTGCGCCCGTCAGATGCACATGACGCCACAGTCCCTGGCACGGTTTTCGCGATCACGCCCGCCGAACTGGCGGCCGCTGACGAGTACGAGGTCGACGCCTACCGGCGGATCTCGGTGCCACTGCGCTCGGGTGCGCGAGCCTGGGTGTACGTGTTCGCCGAGTGAGCCGGATCGATCACCAGGGCCGGGTGGCGCAGGACACTCCACTACCGCCCTGCTGCGACACCACCACTTCGCCGTCGACGGCGATCTCGCAGTGGAACTCCGGGTTGGTCCGCAAGCCTCCGCTCGCGGTGACGAGCGCCCACTGACTCGGGTCGGCCAGCGTGGTGGTGTAGACCACCGGCTGTCCCCCGCCGATGGGCACCCGAACCGTCTCGAGGTATTCCGAAGAGTTGGCGTTGTAGGCCGCCATGCTGGGCGGGTCGGTCTTGATGTAGGAGATGTTGCCGGTCAGGTCACTGGTCGCGGTGATGGTGTAGGTGACCTCGTGGCCACCGGTCGCGCTCTTCTTCGGGGCGTCGGCCGACGGCTCGGTCGCGTTCTCTGCCGGAGTGGGCGACGGCGACGGCCCCGCATTCTCGGTGGGCGATGCCGCCGGGCTCTCGGTTGGCGATGCTGGGCTGGTCTCAGGGTCCGCAAGTGACGTCGCATGGCTGGCTGCCATTCCGGCGGCTGCCATCAGCAACACCGTCCCGAACTTGACTGTCACGTTCCGCATGATCGTCATACCGCGCCACGCTACCGGAGGGCCGGCTCCGACGAGGGCCGGCGGCAGCGCCTCATACCGCACCGGTCCCGCCTATCGGGTGCCGCTCAACCGCGTGCGCACCGCGGCGACAACGTCGTCGACCGCCACGTCGACCTGCTCCCCGGTGGTCAGATTCTTGACGCCGACGGTGCCCGCCTCCAGGTCGCGGTCCCCCGCCACCAGGGCGATGACGGCTCCGGAACGGTCGGCGGCGCGCATCGCTCCCTTGAGGCCGCGATCCCCGTACGCCAGGTCCACCCGCACCCCGGCGGCCCGCAACTGCGCGCCGATAACGGCGAGCCGCAATTTGGCGGCCTCGGACAGACCCACCCCGTACACCTCGCACCGGGTGGTCGTCCCCACGGTCTTGCCCTCGGCGGCCAGAGCGAGCAGGGTGCGGTCCACGCCGAGGCCGAAGCCGATCCCGGACAGATCCTGGCCGCCAAGCTGGCGCATCAGCCCGTCGTAGCGGCCCCCGCCGCCGATTCCGGACTGCGCACCCAGACCGTCGTGCACGAACTCGAAGGTGGTCTTGGTGTAGTAGTCCAGGCCGCGCACCATGCGCGGATTGACCACGTAAGGCACCCCGAGTGCGTCCAGGTGTGCCAGCACGGTGCCGAAGTGCATGCGGGCGCCCGCCGACAGATGGTCCAGCATGACCGGGGCGTCCGCGGTCATCTCACGCACGTGCGGGCGCTTGTCGTCGAGCACCCGCAGTGGGTTGAGCTGCGCGCGCTGCCGGGTCTCTTCGTCGAGGTCGAGCCCGAACAGAAACTGCTGCAGCAACTCTCGATACGCGGGGCGGCAGGTGTCGTCGCCCAGGGAGGTGATCTCCAGCCGGAAACCTTCCAATCCCAGGGAGCGAAAACCCGCATCGGCGACCGCGATCACCTCGGCATCCAGCGCGGGATCGTCCACCCCGATCGCCTCGACGCCCACCTGCTGCAGCTGCCGATAGCGGCCGGCCTGCGGGCGCTCATACCGGAAAAAGGGCCCCGCGTAGCAGAGCTTGGCGGGCAGTTGACCGCGGTCCAGCCCGTGCTCGATCACCGCACGCATCACCCCCGCGGTGCCCTCGGGACGCAGGGTCACCGACCGCTCCCCGCGATCGGCGAACGTGTACATCTCCTTGGACACCACGTCGGTGGACTCCCCAACCCCGCGCGCGAACAGTGCGGTGTCTTCGAAGATCGGCAGCTCGATGTCGCCGTAACCGGCGCGGCGAGCGGTCGCCAGCAGCCCGTCGCGGACCGCGACGAAGCCGGCCGAGGCCGGCGGAACGTAATCGGGCACCCCTTTGGGTGCGGCAAACGTGCTCACGCACTCAGCCCTTCCAGGAATGGGTTGTAACGGCGCTCCGCGCCGATGGTGGTCTTGGGTCCATGGCCGGGCAGCACCACGGTCGCGTCGTCGAGGCAGAGCAGCTTGTCGACGATCGAGGTCAGCAGGTCGCGGCCGCTGCCCCCGGGCAGGTCGGTGCGGCCGACCGAGTTCTGAAACAGGGTGTCCCCGCTGAACACAACTTCGGCTGCGTCCCCCTCGACCCGGAACACCACCGAACCCCGGGTGTGGCCGGGGGTGTGGTCGACAGTCACCGTGGTGTCGCCCAAGCCGAGCTTGTCCCCATCGCGGTCCAGTTCGATCAGCTGCTTGGGCTCGGAGAACATCGCCTTGCTCAACACACCGAACAGCGCCTGCCCCGGGACCGTGCCCAGCGAGCGCAGCGGGTCGGTGAGCATGAAGCGGTCCTCGGGGTGAATGTAGGTGGGGCAGCCGTAGCTGTCGGAGACCTTCTGCGCCGACCAGATGTGATCGATGTGGCCGTGGGTGAGCAGCACCGCCGACGGCGTCAGCCGATTCTCGTCGAGCACACGCCGCAGCCGGGCCATCGCGCGCTGCCCGGGGTCCACGACGATCGCGTCAGAGCCCTGCCGTGGCGCCAACACGTAACAGTTGCACGCCAGCATTCCAGCGGGGAATCCGGTGACCAACACGCCGACCAGTTTCCCATTGCACGCCGGGTCGGCGGTGACGCGGGCGGTGCAGGCGCGCTCTGGCAGACTTGAGGCCCGACTCAGTCAGCGAGCCAGGAGGTTACCGCCGGTGCCCACGAACTCAGAGCGGCGTGCCGCCGCCAAGCGCAATCTGGAGCAACAGGTGCAGCAGCGTGCCGAGGCGGCCCGCAAGCAGCGTCGGCTGCTGATGATCGTCGGCGCCGTGGCGGCGGTGTTGCTGATCGCGGGTGTGGTGTTCGTGGTGCTGCGCGACGACGACCCCGGCAACGTCAACGCGAGCGGTTCGTCGGCGTCGAGCACATCGGAGTCCGCGGACTCCGCTGACGCTTCCGGGGCACCGGCGGCCAGCGCCGGACAGCTGCCGAAATTCACCGCATCGCCTGCGCTGGGCGCCGACTGTCAGTACCCGAAGGCGCGTCCGGCCACCAAGGCTGTCGAGCCGCCGCGGACCGGCAAAGTCCCGACCGACCCCGCCGAGGTCAGCGTCTCGATGATGACCGACCAGGGCCCCATCGGTTTGATGCTCAACAACGCCCAATCCCCCTGCACCGTCAACAGCTTCATCAGCCTGGCGGCCAAGGACTTCTTCAACGACACCCAGTGTCACCGGCTGACCACGTCACCGATGCTCAGCGTGCTGCAATGCGGTGATCCCGCCGGAGACGGCACTGGCGGCCCGGGCTACGAATTCGACAACGAATACCCCACCGACCAGTACTCCTTGGGCGACCCGGCCGCGCAGCGGCCGGTCACCTATCCGCGCGGCACGGTGGCGATGGCCAACGCCGGGCCCGGCACCAACGGCAGCCAGTTCTTCCTGGTCTACAAGGATTCGATGCTGCCGCCGCAATACACGGTGTTCGGCAAGATTCAGGACGACGGTCTGGCCACCCTGGACAAAATCGCCGCAGCCGGCGTGCAGGGCGGCGGCGATGACGGCCCGCCGGCCACCAAGGTGACCGTCAAGTCGGTGCGGGCCGACTAACCCGGGCGCGGCCCCCGCTTGCGGGGGCCGATGCCGGGCTCGGGCCGTCAAGCCGCCGACGTCACCCGGTAGACGTCGTAGACGCCCTCGACATTGCGCACCACGTTGAGCAGGTGGCCCAGATGCTTCGGGTCGCCCATCTCGAAGGTGAACCGGCTGACAGCCACCCGGTCTCGTGAGGTGGTGACCGAAGCCGACAAGATGTTGACCTTCTCGTCGGCGAGCACCTTGGTGATGTCCGAGAGCAACCGGTGCCGATCCAGCGCCTCGACCTGAATGGCGACCAGGAACACCGAGGACGGCGACGGCGCCCACTTGACCTCGATGATCCGCTCGTCCTGCTGACGCAGCGCATCGGCATTGGTGCAGTCGGTGCGGTGCACCGACACCCCGCCGCCCCGGGTGACAAAACCCATGATCTCGTCGCCGGGCACCGGAGTGCAGCACTTGGCAAGCTTGGTCAACACACCGGTGGCGCCCGGTACCGCGACGCCGACATCGTCGGTATGGCGCTCGCGCCGCGAGATGGTCAGCGGTGTGGAGCGCTCGGCCAAGTCGTCCTCGGCCTGGTCGACACCGCCGAGCTGGGCCACCAACCGTTGCACCACGTGGTGCGCCGAGATGTGGTTCTCGCCGACGGCGGTGTAGAGCGCCGACACATCGCTGTAGTGCAGTTCGCGGGCCACCGCCGCCATCGACTCGCCGTTGACCAGTCGTTGCAGCGGCAAACCCGCGCGCCGCACCTCGCGGGCCATCGCGTCCTTGCCGGACTCGAGCGCCTCCTCGCGGCGTTCCTTGGCGAACCACTGCCGGATCTTGGCCTTCGCCCGGGGCGACACCACGAACTGCTGCCAGTCCCGCGACGGCCCGGCGTTCTGCGCCTTCGAGGTGAAAACCTCGACCACTTCCCCGTTTTCGAGCTTGCGCTCCAGCGCCACCAGCCGGCCATTGACCCGGGCACCGATACAGCGGTGGCCGACCTCGGTGTGCACGGCGTAGGCGAAGTCCACCGGCGTGGATCCGGTGGGCAACGTGATCACATCGCCCTTGGGGGTGAACACGAAGATCTCTTTGACCGCCAGGTCATACCGCAGCGACTCGAGGAACTCACCCGGGTCGGCCGCTTCCCGCTGCCAATCCAGCAGCTGGCGCATCCAGGCCATGTCGTCGATCTCGGCGGCGGTGTTGAGGTGCGGAACACCGTTGCGGCCCTTGGCCTCTTTGTAGCGCCAGTGCGCGGCGATACCGTATTCGGCGGTGCGGTGCATCTCCCGGGTGCGGATCTGGATCTCCAGCGGTTTGCCCTCCGGGCCGATCACCGTGGTGTGCAGTGATTGATAGACCCCGTAGCGCGGTTGGGCGATGTAGTCCTTGAACCGGCCGGCCATCGGCTGCCACAGCGAGTGCACGACGCCCACCGCGGCATAGCAGTCCCGGATCTCGTCGCACAGGATCCGCAGCCCCACCAGGTCGTAGATGTCGTCAAAGTCGCGGCCGCGCACGATCATCTTCTGATAGATCGACCAGTAGTGCTTGGGCCGCCCCTCGACGGTCGCGGTGATCTTCGACTTCGCCAGCGTGTTGACGATCTCGGCTCGCACCTTGGCCAGGTAGGTGTCGCGGGACGGCGCGCGGTCGGCCACCAGCCGCACGATCTCCTCGTAGCGCTTGGGGTGCAGGATCGCGAACGACAGATCTTCGAGCTCCCACTTGACTGTCGCCATACCCAGCCGATGTGCCAGCGGTGCAATGACTTCCAGTGTTTCGCGCGCTTTGCGCGCCTGCTTCTCGGGCGCCAGGAAGCGGATGGTGCGCATGTTGTGCAACCGGTCGGCGACTTTGATCACCAGCACACGTGGGTCACGTGCCATCGCGATGACCATCTTGCGGATGGTCTCGGCCTCGGCCGCGGTGCCCAGCACCACCTTGTCCAGCTTGGTTACCCCGTCGACCAGGTGAGCTACCTCGTCGCCGAACTCGGCGGCCAGCGCGGCGAGGGTGTACCCGGTGTCCTCGACGGTGTCGTGCAGCAGCGCCGCCACCAATGTGATGGTGTCCATGCCCAACTCGGCCAGGATGGTGGCAACAGCGACCGGGTGGGTGATGTAGGGATCCCCCGAATGACGCAGCTGCGAGGCGTGACGCTGCTCGGCGACCTCAAAGGCGCGTTGCAGCAGCGCCAGGTTGGCTTTCGGGTAGTACTGCCGGTGCACCGCCACCAGCGGCTCCAGCACCGGGCTCAGGGCGCCACGCTGGGAGGTGATGCGGCGGGCAATGCGGGCTCGCACCCGCCGCGACGCGCTGGTCGGGACCTTCAGCAGATCGGTGCGCTCCGACGGCGAGTCCTGGGCAATCGTCTCCGACGCCGCCGTGCTCTGGCTGCTGTCGGCGCTGTAGCTCTCGGGATCTGAGCCCGGCACTAAGCCGTGTTCAGGGCCCTGCGCCAAGCCTTGTTCAGGACCCACTGTGCTCACCTCCGACCACGAGAATATCGACTAAATCAGGTGCAGGCTGTGCAGCTGCAACGGTGCCACCGCGGCGCGTCCGCCGAGCCCCGCCAGCTCCAGCACCACCGCGGCCGCAACCACCTCTGCTCCTGCCCTGTCCAACAAGCGCCGCGTTGCGGCCAGGGTACCGCCGGTGGCCAGCACGTCGTCGAGTATTACCACCCGGCGCCCGGCCAAATCGATTCCGTCGGCCGGAATCTCCAACGCGGCAGTTCCGTACTCGAGCTGGTAGCGCTCCGAGAGCACCGGCGGGGGCAGCTTGCCGCCCTTGCGGACCGCCAGCGCGCCCACCCCGAGCCGGTCGGCGACCGCCCCGGCCAGCAGAAACCCGCGCGCGTCCACGCCGGCCACCAGATCTGCGCCGGCAACCACACGAGCCAGCGCCTCGGTGACCGCGGTCAGTCCGGTGGCATCGGCGAACACCGGGGTCAGGTCTTTGAATGCGATTCCCGCTGTGGGAAAGTCCGCCACTTCGCGGATCAGCGACGCGATGATCTGACCGGCGCCTGCGGCAGGCTCGGCCTGATTCACTGTTGCAACTCCCAGCGGTCCATATTCCAGCCCGCACCCCATCGGGTGGGGTTGGCGGCCACACCGTAGGTCTTCTTCGACGACAGCAGGGTGCGCTGCTGGCGGTACAGCGGCAATGTCGGCATATCGGCCCACAGCACCGGCGCGCTCTCGGCAAGCAGCCGCACCATCTCCGCGGGGTCGGCGGTGACGGCCAGCGCGGACACCACGCCGTCGATCTGGTCGTTGTGGTAGCCGGACAGGTTGTTTCCGTTGCCGCTGAACAACTCGTAGGCGTCCACCACCGACGACCCGCTCGACCCGCTTCCGGTGGATCCCCCGGTGCTGGCGAGCAGTACGTCGATCTGTCCTTCGCGCAGTGCCAGCGGGCCGATGGCGTCGGAGGCGACCTCGGTGACGGTGATGCCGGCGGGAGCGCACGAGCTGCTGATCGCCCCGATCACCGCGGCCAACCGGGTGTTGGGACCGCGGTAGCCGATACGCACCGTTAACGGTGTGCCGCCCAGCGTCTCGCGTGCCGCGTCGGGGTCTGCCCGGGCGAATTGTTCGGCCTCGGGCACGTTCTCGGCCTGGTCGAACGCGTCGTCCATGGCGGTGTTGAGCCGGGAGTTGACCACCGGCACCCCGGCGTCGCGGGCGATGACGTCACGCGGGGTACACAGCGCCACCGCCCGGCGTGCGGGAGTCTCCGACAGCGGCCCGGATGGAGCGAAGATGAGCTGCTCGATGCCGCCCGAGGGGCTGTCGCTGCTCTGATAGTCATCCGGGGTGATCAGCGACCCGGCGGATCCGGTCGCCACGTCGACGACCTCGATGACGCGCCTGTTCACCCGGTCGGCGATGTCGGCGGTCTGCGGCCACACCGTGATCCGCTTGGTGACCGGCTTGGCACCCCACCACAGGTCGTTGGCCACCAGCACTACGGCGCCGCCGTCGAGCACCGAGTCGATCTTGTAGGGCCCCGACGACGGGAAATAACGCAGGTCAGCACCGCGGTCTAGCTGCCAGATGGTGTTCCAGGCCTGCGCGATCCTGCCGATGACTTCGTCGGCGGGCCCGAGTCTGCCCAGCACGGCGTCGGTGATGTTCACGCCGAGCTTCTCGCTGATGACGTGCGAGGGCATCATCGAGGTAGCGGTGAACAGTTCCTCGTAGTCGACGATGTTGCGGTCGGGAAAGAACGACACCCGGGCCTTCTTGGCACCGGACTGGCACTCGATGTTCTCGATGTCGAGGTAGCCGGCGCGGCTCGCGGCATCGAAGCCCGGAAAGCGACCGGACTGGGCCGCCCACGCCAGCACCAGGTCGTCACAGGTGATGGGCTTCCCGTCGGAGTACACCGCGGCGTCGGCGATCTGATAGTCCAGCACCAGCGGGGCGCGGCCCACCACAGAGATGCTGCCGAAGTCGTGATCGGTGACGATCTGGCCGTCCGGCCCGTGGTAGCCGAATCCGATCAGGGTTCGCGAGAACGCCTGGGGCCCAGCCGACGCGGCACCGGCGACGGTGGTGCTGTTATAGGTGATCAGACCGCCGTCGACAGCATAGTCGATCTGATCGACAGTGGCGCTGGTGCACGCCGGTACCGACCAGATACCGAGGCTGATGGCGATCGCCACCACCCACGTCGCAGCGTGCCGCCAGCGGGCCGCCATCGCCGGTTACCGACCAGCGCCCGGCTTGCCGGTCGGACCCTGGCTGCGCCGGCTGGTGGGGCGGACCGGCTTGGCACCGGTCGCCGGGGTGCCCGGCGCCGTCGCCACCGTGCCCTCGTCGCCATCGGCGACGGTGTCTTCGGAGTCGCCCGGGTCCTCCGCGCCCGCTGCCGCCGGCTTCGAACCGGCCGTGGCGCTTCGCCGCCGCATCACCCGGCGGGTGTGGTTTTGCACCAGCTGGGTCCGTTCGCGAAGCGTGACCAGCAGCGGCGTGGCCAGGTAGATCGACGAATAGGTGCCGACTACAACACCGACCAACTGCACCAGCGCGAGGTCTTGCAGCGTTCCCACACCCAGCAGCCACACGGCGACCACCATCAGCGAGATGATCGGCAAGGCCGAGATCAGGCTGGTGTTGATCGATCGCATGAAGGTCTGGTTGATGGCCAGGTTCGCTTGTTCGGCGTAGGTGTAGCGGGTTTTGTGCTCGAAGCCGCTGGTGTTCTCCTCGACCTTGTCGAACACGATGACGGTGTCGTAGATGGAGAACCCGAGAATGGTCAACAGGCCGATGACGGTGGCCGGTGTGACCTCGAATCCGACCAGCGAATACACCCCGGCGGTCACGACAATGTCGAAGACCATCGAGATCATCGCCGAGAGGGTCATGAACCACTCGTAGCGCACCGTGATGTACAGCGACGCCAACAGCAGGAACACCACCAGGGCGATCACGGCCTTTTTGGTGATCTGCCCGCCCCAGGTCTCCGACACCGCAGAGTCACTGATCGCCTGCTTGCTGGCTTCACCGTCGGGCCCGACCGGCTGGAAGGCGTCGAACAGGTCGTCGCGCAGCTTCTCGGTCTGCTCGTTGGTGAGCGTCTCGGCGCGGATCTGCACCGTCGCCGAGTTGCCGTTGCCGACCACGACCACCGACTCGGGACTGCTGCCGACGCTCTTGCGGAACACCTCTTCGACCTGGGTGACGCTGGTGTCGCCGCGCGGGAACGACACTTTGGTGCCGCCGGCGAAGTCGATACCGAAGGTGAAGCCGCGAACCAAGATGCTCACGATCGCGATGGCGACCATGGCGCCACTGATCGCGTACCACATCCGCCGCTTACCGATGACCTCGAATGCGCCGGTACCGGTGTAGAGCCTCGACAGGAACCCATGCTGGGGCGCCTTGGGGGTTCCAGCGGTCTTGCGAGGCTTGGCCTGCACGGCGGTCCGGCTCTTGGTGTCCTTGACGGCTGCCGCGTCGTTCTTAGCGGACTTCGTCGCGCGCTTGGTGCCGCTACTGGTGCTCGGTTTGGCCATCTGGCTATCCCTGTTCCGTCGACTGGGCGGTTACCCGCGTGCGCGCTTTGGCTCCGGACTTGCCGCCCGCTGCGCCTCCCGATCTGGCGACCGCCCGCCGCTCCCGTGCGACCTGCTGAACCGCGCCGAGACCGTTGTAGGACGGCTTGGCCAGCGTCGGCGACTTGGACGCCAGGTAGACCAGTGGCCAGGTCACCAGGAACACCACCACCAGGTCGAGGATGGTGGTCAGACCCAGCGTGAACGCGAAGCCCTTCACCTGTCCGACCGCCAGGAAGTACAGCACCGCCGCCGCAAGGAAGGTGACCGCGTTGCCGGACACGATCGTCTTGCGGGCCCGCGTCCACCCGCGTGGCACCGCCGAGCGGAACGACCGGCCCTCGCGGATCTCGTCCTTGATGCGCTCGAAGAACACCACGAAAGAGTCTGCGGTGGTGCCGATACCGATGATCAGACCGGCGATACCGGCCAAGTCGAGCGTGTAGTTGATATACCGGCCCAGCAATATCAGGATCGCGTAGACCATGGCTCCGGCCACCACCAGGGACAGCGCGGTCAGCACGCCGAGTACGCGGTAGTAGAGCAACGAGTAGATCAGCACCAGGGCCAGACCGATCGCACCGGCGATCAGGCCCGCCTTCAGCGAGGTCATTCCCAGTGTGGCCGAGACGGTTTCGGCTTCCGAGGCCTCAAACGACAGCGGCAGCGATCCGTATTTCAAGACGTTGGCCAGCTGGCGTGCCGCATCCGGAGTGAATCCCGGTGAGCCACCGGTGATTTGGGTGCGGCCACCGGGGATGGCTTCCTGGATCTGCGGGGCACTGACGACCTGCGAGTCCAGCGTGAAGGCGGTCTGCGTGCCGATGTGGGCGGCGGTGTAGTCGGCCCAGACGTCGGCCGCGCCGCTCTTGAACTGCACCTGGACGACGTTGGAGCCGCTGCGCTGGTCCATGCCCGAGCTGGCGTCGGCGATCTGGTCGCCGCTGATGATCGACGGCGCCAACAGGTACGCGGTCTGCTGGTCCTGTGAGCAGGTCACCAACGGCAGATCCGGGTCGTCGTTGCCGGCAAGGATGTCTTCCTTGTCGCACCGTCCGGCCTGAATCTGCAGGGCCAGCGCCTGCACGACTTTGTTGTCGCTCTGCCGCAACCGCTTCTCAGCGGCGATACGGGCGGCCAGGCCCTGGGCCTGATCACCCTGACCGGGCAGACCCGGCATGCCGGGCAATCCGGGCAGTCCGGGCAAGGCGGGCATCTGCGCCCCGGGGGAAGCCGGCAACTCGGCGGGCGATCCCGGCGCCGTCGGCGCCGGTACGGTCGAGGTGCCGGGAGTGCCAGTCTCGCTGGTGTTTTCGGAGCCGGGGCTCGACGAAGTGGTTCCCGGGGTCGGGGTCGGCTCCTGCGGGAAGGGCCGCGGCTGGGCCGGCGGCGTCAGCGGCTGCTGCGGAAGCGCCCCGCCGTTCCCGCCGAACAGGCCCTGTCCGCCCGCACCGAAGCCCGGAGGCAGACCCGGAGCACCACCCCCGGCGCCCGGGGGCAGACCGGGCACACCGCCGCCACCGAGACCCGGAGGCAGACCGGGCACACCGCCACCGCCGAGGCCCGGAGGCAGACCGGGCACACCGCCACCGCCGGGCGGCAAGCCCGGGACGCCGGGCATACCGCCACCGCCGAGGCCGGGCATCCGGGCGGCTGCCTGAGCTTCCTGCACCGACACACCGTTGATCACCGGCCGGATGTAGAGCCGGGCCGTCTGGCCCAAGGTGCGGGCCTCATTGCCGTCGCTGCCCGGCACCGTGATGACCAGGTTGTTGCCGTCGATGATGACCTCAGAGCCCGAGACACCGAGCCCGTTGACCCGGGCGCTGATGATCTGTTGCGCCTGGTTGAGCGCGTCACGGGTGGGCGTGGAGCCGTCCGGGGTGCGCGCGGTGAGCGTCACGCGGGTGCCGCCCTGCAGGTCGATGCCGAGTTTGGGTTCGGCGAGCTTGTTTCCGGTCAGGAATACCAGCAGGTAGACGCCGATGAGCAATGCCAGGAACACCGCCAGGTTGCGGGCAGGGTGCACCGGCGCCGAAGGCGATGCCACGTTGTTGAGTCTCCTTCGCTCATTGCGCAATGCGCTCTCATGATCGTCGGGGCTGGCCCATGCTCGGACCGCCCGCGGCGATCAGTACCACTGCACCCGCAAAAGGGTACGTGCCCGGCCGGCCGGGATGATCGTTGGGCGGACGTTCCGCGCGTCGGGGCGTGTCAGCCGGCCGATCGGATGGCAGTGACCCGCCACACCCGGCGGCGGAGCGCTGTTAGGCGCCCTCGACGGCCTGTTCGACTGCGGCCTCGGCCGTCAGCTCCTCGGGCTCGATCTTGTCGCGCACGGCCAGCTTCATCCAGGTGGTCACCACACCGTCGGCGATCTCCAGGTCGACGTCGTCGTCCGTGATGCGGGTGATGGTGCCCTGCAGTCCCGATGTCGTGTGCACCCGGTCGCCCACCTGCAGCGATTCGTGCAGGTCGATGGTGGCCTGCATCGCGCGCTTCTGCCGCCGCGAGGCGAAGAACATAAAGGCGCCCATGACAAGGATGAGCGGCAGGAAGGCAACCATGTTTTCCATGACGAGAACCGATCTTTCGACTTGTTCGAATGATTCTTTGGCACCGGACCACCGCAGGCGTGGCGGGCCACTGTGATGACAACAGTGTGCCACTGTGTGCGGCGACCGCGCGCCGGTACCGCCGTCCACCCCCTAGGCTATCGGTGACGGGGGGTCAGAATTCTTGAGGGAAGGTTGGCCGATGAGGAATTTCGCGTGTGGTCTGGCGACCGCCGTTGCCCTGGCAGCGGCTCCCCTGGCAGTAGGAGCGATCGCCATGCCCGCCATCGGATCGGCAGAGCCGCTGGCCTGCCCGGGCGGCCAGTACTGGGAGCCCAGCACCAACACCTGCATGCCACTCGGACAGGGACCGACCCCGCTGGACTGTCCGGGCGGTCAGTACTGGGAGCCCAGCACCAACACCTGCATGCCACTGGGGCAGGGACCGACCCCGCTGGACTGTCCGCCCGGTGAATATTGGCAGCCCTTTGGTAACGCGTGCCGGCCACTCGGCCAGATCTGAGCCGCGGAAAACACCGCTAAGGAGGTCCGCCCCATGTCAGTGTCGCCGCTGCAGAGCCGCCACCTGACCACCGAGATCCCCGGGCCCGGCTCGGTACAGCTGGCGCGCCGCCGAACGATGGCCGTGCCGCGCGGGGTGGGCAGCACGCTGCCGGTGTACGCGATGCGGGCCGGTGGCGGCATCGTGGAAGACGTCGACGGCAACCGGTTGATCGACCTGGGCTCAGGTATCGCGGTGACCACCGTGGGCAACGCCGCGCCGCGCGTGGTGGAAGCGGTGCAGCAGCAGGTTGCCGAGTTCACCCACACCTGTTTCATGGTGACGCCCTACGAGGGATATGTGGCCGTCGCCGAAGCGCTGAACAGGATCACTCCCGGCGACTTCGAGAAGCGGTCGGTCCTGCTCAACTCCGGTGCGGAGGCGTTGGAGAACGCCGTCAAGATCGCCCGGTCCTACACCCGCAAGACCGCGGTGGCGGCGTTCGATCACGGCTACCACGGCCGCACCAACCTGACGATGGCACTCACCGCCAAGTCGATGCCGTACAAGAGCGGATTCGGTCCGTTCGCGCCCGATATCTACCGAGCGCCGGCGTCCTATCCCTACCGTGACGGCCTGATCGACAAGGAGTTGGGCAGCGACGGGGAACGGGCCGCCGAACGGGCCATCGGCGTCCTGGAGAACCAGATCGGCGCCCGCAATCTGGCTGCGCTGGTGATCGAACCGATCCAAGGCGAGGGCGGGTTCATCGTCCCGGCGCCGGGTTTTCTACCGGCGCTGTTGGCCTGGTGCGGCGACAACGACGTCGTGTTCATCGCCGACGAGGTACAGACCGGCTTCGCCCGCACCGGGGCGATGTTCGCCTGTGACCACGAAGGCCCGGCCGGGCTGGCACCGGATCTGATCTGTACCGCAAAAGGAATCGGCGGCGGCCTGCCATTGGCGGCTGTCACCGGCCGCGCCGACATCATGGACGCCCCGCATGTGAGCGGACTGGGCGGCACCTTCGGTGGCAACCCGGTGGCCTGTGCGGCGGCGCTGGGGGCGTTGGCCGCTGTCGAGGCCGACGACCTGGTGGGCCGGGCGAGGCAGATTGAGCGGCTGATCTTCGAACGGTTGGGCCGCTTGCAGGCCGACGACGACCGGATCGGCGATATCCGCGGCCGCGGCGCCATGATCGCCCTTGAGTTGGTGCAGCCGGATACCCACGCACCGGATCCGGCCCTGACCGCCGCACTGGCGGCAGCGTGTCATCGGGCGGGTGTGATCGTGTTGACCTGTGGAACCTTCGGCAATGTGGTGCGGCTGCTGCCGCCGCTGACCATCAGCGACGCACTGCTGTCGGAGGGATTGGACGTGCTCGCCGGCGAGTTGGCCAAGCTCTAACCCGACTTACTCGAACAACCCCGGTTGTCCCAGTCCCCCCGCGCCCGCCGGCGGCACCATGCCCAGGTGCGTCCAGGCTGCCGGAGTCGCGACGCGACCGCGGGGGGTGCGGGCAACCATCCCGGCGCGTACCAGGAACGGCTCGCAGACCTCCTCGACGGTGGCAGCTTCCTCCCCCACCGCAACCGCCAGGGTGGAGACTCCGACCGGTCCGCCGCCGAAGCTCCGGGTCAGTGCCGAGAGCACCGCGCGGTCCAGCCGGTCCAGGCCCAATTCGTCGACGTCGTAGACCGCCAGCGCGGCTTTGGCGACGTCGCGGGTGATCACCCCGTCGGCACGCACTTCGGCGTAGTCCCGCACCCGGCGTAACAGCCGGTTGGCGATCCGCGGCGTGCCGCGGGAGCGCCGCGCGACCTCGGCGGCCGCCTCGGCGCCCAGTTCGATCCCGAGGATCTTGGCCGAGCGTGCCAGCACTCGTTGTAATTCGGCCGGTTCGTAGAAATCCATGTGGGCGGTGAAGCCGAACCGGTCGCGCAGTGGGCCGGTGAGTGCACCGGATCTGGTCGTCGCACCGACCAGGGTGAATGGGGCCACTTCCAGCGGAATCGAGGTGGCGCCGGGCCCCTTCCCGACGACGACGTCGACGCGGAAGTCCTCCATCGCCAGGTAGAGCATCTCTTCGGCCGGCCGGGCGATGCGGTGGATCTCATCGATGAACAGCACGTCGTGTTCGACCAGGTTCGACAGCATCGCGGCCAGGTCGCCGGCGCGTTCCAGCGCCGGCCCGGAGGTGACCCGCAACGAACTACCGAGCTCGCTGGCGATGATCATGGCCAGCGAGGTCTTTCCCAGCCCGGGCGGACCGGACAGCAGGATGTGATCGGGTGTGCCGCCGCGGTTTTTGGCGCCCTCGATCACCAGCTGCAGTTGTTCGCGTACCCGGGGCTGGCCGATGAACTCGGCCAGACTGCGCGGGCGCAGGCCGGCGTCGATGTCTCCCTCGCCGACCGTCAGCGCCGGGGACACCTCGCGGTCGTCGGGATCGCCGGGTTCACCGGATTGGCTCACTTGGTCTTCCCCAACCGGCTCAGCGCGGTGCGCAGTACTTCAGAGGTGGTGGCGTCGGGAGCGTCGGCCAGTACCTTGTCGGTGGTCTCCTCGGCCTGCTTGGCGGCAAAGCCGAGCCCGATCAGGGCTTCGATCACCGGAGCCCGCACCGCGTGACCGCTGAACACGGCCCCGTCGGAGGGGGCCACCGCGCCGATCTTGTCGCGCAGCTCCAGCACCAGCCGCTCGGCACCGCGCTTGCCGATCCCGGGCACGCGGGTCAATGCGGTGATGTCGGAGTCGGCGAGCGCCCGGCGCAGGGTGGCCGCGTCATAGACCGCCAGGGTGGCCAGGGCGATCTTGGGTCCGATCCCCGAGACGCCGATCAACGTGAGGAACAGATCGCGGGCCTCACCGTCGGGAAATCCGTAGAGGGTCATCGAGTCTTCACGCACGACCATCGCGGTGATCAGACGGGATTCGCTACCGCGGCGCAGCGTCGACAGGGTGGTCGGTGTGGCCATCAGTTTGTAACCCACCCCGGCCGCCTCGATCACGGCATGGTCCAGGGCAATGTCGATGACCTCGCCACGCACCGACGCGATCATGCCCGGGCCGCCTTGAGCTTGTCGGTGTACTTGCGCCGCTGCTCGGCGGCCAGCGCCTCCGCGGCAGCCATCCGGGCGATCATCGGGGCCCGCCAGCAGTGACAGATCGCCAGCGCCAGCGCGTCCGCGGCGTCGGCGGGCGTCGGCTTTTGCTGCAGCCCGAGGATCCGGGTGATCATCGTCGTCACCTGCGCCTTGTCGGCCGAGCCGTTGCCGGTCACCGCGGCCTTGACCTCGCTGGGGGTGTGGAAGTGCACGGTGATGCCGCGCCGGGCGGCCTGCAGCGCGATCACTCCGCCGGCCTGCGCGGTGCCCATCACGGTGGAGACGTTCTGCTGGGAGAACACCCGCTCGATCGCGATGACGTCGGGACGGTGGGTGTCGAGCCAGTGCTCGGCGGTGTCACTGATGGTCAGCAGCCGCTCCGGCAGCGGCTGATCGGCCGGGGTGCGCACCACATCGACGTCCAAAGCGGTGACCTGACGCCCCTGCCCGCCTTCGACCACTGACAGTCCACACCGCGTCAGCCCGGGGTCGACGCCCATCACCCGCATCGGATTCCTCTCCAGCACCGAACAACTGTTCGACAGTCTAGTGGGTTCCGATGACACCCCCCGGGCGCGACACGCTCCCTGAGTGCGGCTCGCGGCAGCACCCGCCGCCCGGGGCTGGCGGCGCTTCCGCCGTTTCCTCTCCCACGGCGGCGTCAGTCCAGCACCGTAGTTCGGCTAGACCACCCGCAAACCAGCGGGCACGGCCTGCGGGTCGCGCCAGAACGCGTCGCGGGTGAAGCGGTTGAACAGGTCGGGCGGCAGGATCGACTCCCGCGGCTTGGCCCGGACCTCGCCGTGAACGGTGTGTAGGCCCGGCGTGCCGGCCCGTTCGTCGAAGTCGGTGACGTCATAGTCGACATTGTCAAAAGTGTGGGGGTACATCGGTTCACCGATGAAGTCGTAGATGGCACGCATCGTCCGGCCCGGATCAGTGGTCAGAGTCTCGTACTGCACAACCAGCAGCTTGTCCCGCTGTGCGCCGTAACAGGCCTGTTTGAGCATGTCGTAGGGCGCCCCGACCATTCCGTCCTGCGCCACAATCCCGTTGGCGCGAGTGTAGACAGTGCCGCCGGGATTGAAGCCGAAGATCGAGGACGGCGTGAACACGTTGCGTTGGATCAATCGTTCGATGCTGTCGACCACCCACGTCAGCTCGCGTACGCAGGCAATCACCTTGGCGTCCGGAAACAGCCGCGTGACCGCCGGCATCCACCCGCACCACGCTCGATTGGTGTCGAAGACCACCTCCGCGGCGCAGTCGGCGTAGAAGCTGTCGAACAGCCCGTGCAGGATCCGTTCCCGCTTCGCGTCGTCGATGAACACCGAGAACTCGTTGCGGGCGCTCATCTCGCCGAGCAGCGCGCCGAACAAGCCCGCCAGCGGGCCCGACATCCCGGCCTCGAAACGCGGGTTCTGCCGCAGCAACGCGGCCAGCAGGGTCGAACCTGAGCGCGGCAGACCGGAGATGAAATGGATCGTCGACAACGGCGTGGCTCCTATTCGGTTTCGAGGGC
>NZ_AUWR01000055.1 GCF_000455125.1 Mycobacterium sp. UM_WGJ | reverse complement strand
CGGCTCCGCCGGGCTTGCAACCGGCCACTAGGCTGTCCGGGTGACTCTGCCCGTGGTATTGATCGCTGACAAACTCGCCCAATCCACCGTCGCCGCCCTCGGCGACCAGGTCGAGGTTCGCTGGGTGGACGGCCCGGACCGGGAAAAGCTGCTGGCCGCGGTCCCGGAGGCGGATGCGCTGCTGGTGCGCTCGGCCACCACCGTCGACGCCGAGGTCCTCGCGGCCGGCACCAAACTCAAGATCGTGGCGCGCGCCGGGGTCGGCCTGGACAACGTCGACGTCGAGGCTGCCACCGCCCGAGGCGTGCTGGTGGTCAACGCCCCGACCTCGAACATCCACAGCGCCGCCGAGCATGCGATCGCGCTGATGCTCGCCGCCGCCCGCGAGATCCCGGCCGCCGACGCCTCGCTGCACGCCAAGCAGTGGAAGCGGTCGTCGTTCTCTGGCACCGAGATCTATGACCACACCGTCGGCGTGGTCGGCCTGGGGCGCATCGGACAGCTGGTAGCCCAGCGGCTGGCCGCGTTCGGCGCCCACATCGTCGCCTACGACCCGTACGTGTCGGCGGCCCGCGCCGCCCAGCTCGGCATCGAGCTGCTGCCCCTCGACGAACTGCTGGGCCGCGCCGACTTCATCTCCGTGCACCTGCCGAAGACGCCCGAGACCGCGGGTCTGATCGGCAAGGAAAACCTGGCCAAGACCAAGCCGGGGGTGATCATCGTCAACGCGGCCCGCGGCGGGCTGATCGATGAGGCGGCACTGGCCGAGGCGATCACCAGCGGACATGTCCGGGCCGCCGGGTTGGACGTCTTCGCCACCGAACCGTGCACCGACTCGCCGCTGTTCGACCTGCCGCAGGTGGTGGTGACCCCGCACCTGGGCGCCTCGACCGCCGAGGCCCAGGACCGGGCAGGCACCGACGTCGCCAAGAGCGTGAAGCTGGCGCTGGCCGGTGAATTCGTTCCCGACGCGGTCAACGTCGGTGGTGGCGCGGTCAGCGAGGAAGTCGCGCTCTGGCTGGACCTGGTGCGCAAGCTCGGCCTGCTGGCGGGGGCGCTCTCCGACGGGCTGCCGGTGTCGCTGTCGGTGCAGGTGCGCGGTGAGCTGGCCTCCGAAGACGTAGGGGTGCTGCGCTTGTCGGCGTTGCGGGGTCTGTTCTCGGCGGTGATCGAAGACCCGGTGACCTTCGTCAATGCGCCGGCACTGGCCGCCGAACGCGGTGTCGACGCCGAGATCGGCACCGCCACCGAAAGCCCCAACCACCGAAGCGTCGTCGAGCTCAAGGCGGTCACCGCCGAGGGTGGGTCCGTCACCGTTGCCGGCACGCTGTCCGGCACCCAGCAGGTGGAGAAGATCGTCGAGATCAACGGCCGGCACTTCGACCTGCGGGCCCAGGGCGTCAATCTGATCATCAACTACTCCGACCAGCCTGGCGCGCTCGGCAAGATCGGCACTCTGCTGGGCTCGGCGGGCATCAACATCCACGCCGCGCAACTGTCCGAGGACGCCGAAGGTCCGGCGGCGACGGTCCTGCTGCGGGTCGACCGCCAGGTGCCCGCCGACGTGCAATCGGCGATCACTGCTGCGGTCGGCGCTAACAAGATTGAAGAGGTAGACCTGTCATGAGCCTCAAGCTCGCTGTCATTCCCGGCGACGGGATCGGCCCGGAGGTCATCGCCGAGGCTGTCAAGGTGCTCGACGCGGTGCTCCCGGGCACCGAGAAGACCGAATACGACCTGGGGGCCAAGCGCTATCACGCCACCGGCGAGGTCCTGCCGGACTCGGTGCTGGAGGAGATCCGCGGCCACGACGTGATCCTGCTCGGCGCGATCGGTGACCCCTCAGTGCCGTCGGGTGTGCTGGAGCGCGGTCTGCTGCTGCACGCCCGTTTCGCCCTGGACCACCACGTCAACCTGCGTCCCAGCCGGCTGTACCCGGGAGTGTCCAGCCCGCTGGCCGATCCGCCGGAGATCGACTTCCTGGTGGTGCGCGAAGGCACCGAGGGTCCCTACACCGGCAACGGCGGGGCGCTGCGGGTCGGCACCCCCCACGAGGTCGCCACCGAAGTCAGCGTCAACACCGCGTTCGGGGTGGCCCGGGTGGTCCGATTCGCCTTCGAGAAGGCTCGCGCCCGGCGTAAGCACTTGACCCTGGTGCATAAGAACAACGTGCTGGCCTACGCCGGATCGTTGTGGACCCGGACGGTGGCCGAGATCGCCAAGGACTACCCCGACGTCGAGACCGCCTACACCCACGTCGACGCCGCCACGATCTACATGGTCACTGACCCCGGCCGGTTCGACGTGATCGTCAGCGACAACCTGTTCGGCGACATCATCACTGACCTCGCGGGTGCCGTCTGCGGGGGAATCGGGTTGGCGGCCAGCGGCAACATCGATGCCACCGGTGCCAACCCGTCGATGTTCGAGCCGGTGCACGGCAGCGCACCCGACATCGCCGGCCAGGGCATCGCGGACCCGACCGCGGCGGTGACGTCGGTGGCCATGCTGCTCAACCACATCGGTGAGCATGAGGCGGCGGCCCGGGTCGATGCTGCCGTCGAGCAGCACCTTGCTACCCGCGGTGGGCAGAAGCTGTCCACCGTCGCCACCGGCGACCGGATCCTGAGCCTGCTCTGACGCTTCTCTGGCGGTGCGGTCCAATTGGCTTGGGCCGCAGTAGCGCCGATAGCGCGCTGGCCTAGCCCAAACTGACCGGCAACCTCGCCACGAGGTCAGCAGCGGTGGTGCCGAAGACAGCAGTGTCGCAGACTATGGTGCGACTCACTCGGTGTCCGCGGCGTTGCCGTAGTCGGCAAGCACCTGTGCGGCGATGCGGAACGCCGTATTGGCTTCGGGTACACCGCAATAGATGGCGGTCTGCAACAGCACCTCTTTGATCTCGTCGTTGCTCAGGCCGTTGCGGCGCGCCGCGCGCAGATGCATGGCCAGCTCTTCATGATGGCCCCGAGAGACCAGGGCGGTCAGGGTGACGATCGAACGGCTGCGCCGGTCGAGGCCTTCGCGGGTCCAGATGTTGCCCCACGCATAGCGAGTGATCAGGTCCTGAAAGTCGGCGGTGAACTCGGTAGTGCCTGCGATCGCGCGGTCGACGTGTTCGTCGCCCAGGACCTGTCGGCGCACCGCCATACCTGCGGTGTAGACCGGATCCCGCACCATCAGATGGGCGAGAATGAGGTTGACCGTCGCCTCGGGCGCCTCGACGGGTGCCAGGTGGCCGACATCGTCGAGCACCACCAGGCGTCCGTGTTGGACACCGGAAGCGATGCGCCCCAGCGACTCCGGGGGAGTAGCGCCGTCATGGGAGCCGGCGATGGCCAGCACCGGTGCAGCGATCTGACCGAGTCGTCCGGTGACATCGAAGTCGGCCAGTGCCTCGCATGCTTGGGCATAGGATTCGTCGTCGGTGCCGCGCAGTGCATCCGCCAGTGCCGCGACCAGCCCGGGCGCTCGATCGATGAAACCGGGTGCGAACCAGCGCTGCAGGGAAGCCTCGACGACCGCGCCGGTGCCCGAGGTGCGCACGGTGGCGGCACGGGTCGCCCACTCCGCTGCCCGACCGATGGCGGCGCCGGTGCATTGCAGCGTGGCGCTCGACAGCCGCTCGGGGGCATCGAGCAGCAGCTGCAGACCGACCGCACCGCCGATCGAATTGCCGGCGTAATGGAACGCCGCGCGCGGCG
Source organism: Mycobacterium sp. UM_WGJ (assembly GCF_000455125.1). GTDB lineage: Bacteria > Actinomycetota > Actinomycetes > Mycobacteriales > Mycobacteriaceae > Mycobacterium. The sequence continues at coordinate 161,424 of NZ_AUWR01000055.1, read as the reverse complement.
AGATCTCGTCCACCAAGGCCAGTACACCTGCCGCCAGGTCTGGCATCCGGAAGGCAGCTGCCGGGCTGCGTCCGTGGCCGGGAAGGTCCCACGCGATGACGCGCAGCCGCTGGGCGAGCTGTTCAGCGGCTAAGCCCCACAGGGCGGTTGCCGATGTCCCGAGCGATGGCCCGAGCAGAATCAGGTCTGCGTTCGGCGGTCCGCCGAAATCAGTACCGACCAGCCGTGGCACGCTCATGGTGTCTCCATCCAGGGGTGTGCGCGCTGCAGCACAGCATCGATGAGATGGCTTGCGGCCCCGGTGTAGTCGCCCCGGGTGGTCTTCCCGATCAGTTCGTTCATCGCCCGCTGCTCGCCGAGCAGGTCGCCGGCAGCAGCAAGGTTGGCCGCGGCGCGATCGGTGTCGATGACCAGCCCCGCCAGCAGATCTGTTGTCTGCGCGGCAGCTACGACGGCATAGCGGGACAAGGTCCGCAGGGCCGCCCATTCGGCGTGCCAGCCACCGTCGGAACGCTCATCGATGCTGCCTGCCGAAGCGGCGTGCAGGCTGGCGGCCAGCGGCGGTGCCGCCAAGCCGGCGCGGCGGATCAGCACGGACAACACCGGATTGTTCTTGTGCGGCATCGTCGACGAACCGCCGCCACGGCCCTCGGACAATTCACCGATCTCGGGCCTGCTGCCCATCGCAACATCATTGGCGATGTGGGCCCACGCGTCGCAACATGTCACCAACGCGTCGCCCGCGCGGGTGATGACGGAGCGAGTCGTGTGCCACGGCGGGCTGTCAGCAAGGCCGAGGGCCGCGGCCAGCCGTCTGGACAGGCGCATCGCATCGGTGGGTGAACCCGCTAACTCGGCGGCAGCGGCCATGGTGCCCGCGGCGCCGCCTGCCTGTACCGGCAGCTGCGGCAGTGCGGCGACACAGTCGGCGCCATCCAAAAGTCCGCTCAGCCAGTGGGCGAACTTCATGCCGACGGTGGTCGGCAATGCGGGCTGCGTCAAGGTGCGGGCAAGCATGGGACTGTCGCGGTATGTCGCCGACAGTGCGGCCACGGTGCGTACTTGCTGCCCGAGCTCGTTGTGAACCCGATCCAATGCGTCGCGCAGGCAGAGCATCAATGCGGTGTCGATGACGTCCTGACTGGTCAGGCCGCGGTGCAGCCAGCGTGCAGGTTCGCCATCGGTGCGTTCGCGAAGCAGATCGAGCAGACCGGGAACCGGGTTGCCGGTCGCCTCGGCGGCCACGGCGATCGCGTCCGCGTCCGCTGCCGAGATCGCCGCAGTCAGGTCGGCCCGCGCCGCCTCAGGCGCGATACCAGCATCGACAAGCGCAGCGAGCCAGGCGTTTTCGACCCGCAGCATCGCAGCCAGGTATGCCGCGTCGCTGAAGATCGGCCCGGCCCGGTGATCGCCGGGCCACAACACGTCGGTCATGGTTGCCCCCGATAGCGCAGGAATACCGTCTCGTCGGCGCCCTGCAACCTGATATCGAACCGTAAGCCCTGCTCGTCGGGCACCGCGATGAGCGTATGTCGACGATCAGCCGCCACGGAATTCAGCAAGCGATCTGCGTGGAGATGGTCGCCGGGCAGATAGGCACGGGTGAACAATCGGTTCAGCAGGCCCCGCGCAAACACGGCGACGGCAATGAACGGTGACGACGGGGGGAGCGCCCCAGGTCGCACCGTCGTGAAGCTGAAGTGGCCGCTGGTATCTGTCGAGGTTCGTCCCCATCCGCCGAAGTGGTGGCCGTCGCGGCGAAGCGAACTGGCCCGCGCCACGGCGCCGCCCGCATCGGCCTGCCAGATCTCCACCAGTGCATCGGGAACGGGCGCCCCGGCGCCGTCGGTGACAGTGCCGTGCAGTTCGATGGCACCGGCCGAGCCGGGAGGCACGAGTTCGTTGCCGCGTTCGAACGGCAACGCATAGCCGAAGAACGGGCCGATGGTCTGTCCGGGCGTGGCCATCAGCTCAGTCATTGTGACCCTCGAACGGCGTTGCGGCTGTGCCGGTGAGCACGATGTCCCACCGGTAGCCGGTGGCCCATTCGTGGCTGGTGATGTCGTGGTCGTAGACGGCGACCAGTCGATCACGGGCCTTGGGGTCGGTGATCGACTGATAGATCGGGTCCAGCGGGCACAGCGGGTCGCCCGGAAAGTACATCTGCGTGATCATCCGCTGCGTGAAATCGGTTCCGAACAAGGAGAAATGGATATGCGCGGGACGCCAGGCGTTGTGGTGGTTGCGCCAGGGGTACGGGCCGGGCTTGATCGTGGTGAACCGGTAGAACCCATCGTCATCGGTCAGACAACGCCCCGTTCCGGTGAAATTGGGGTCCAACGGTGCGGGATGTTGATCACCCTGATGGATGTAGCGGCCGCTGGCGTTGGCCTGCCAGATCTCGACGAGTTGGCGGCGTACCGGCCTGCCGTCGCCGTCGACGATCCGCCCGGTCACCACGGTGCGTTCACCGATCGGTGTGCCGGCGTGTTGGATCGTCAGATCGGCGTCGAGCAGGGCGACGTCGTCTCGGCCGAAACAGGGCCCCACCAGCTCCACGGCCTCTGGATCGACCAGGTGTAGGGCCCGTTTGGGATGGCGAAGAACGCTGCTGCGGTAGGGTGGGTAGTCCAGCCTCGGCTGGCTCTCCTCAACGCCGCCGCGCGAGTACGTGGCCTGGATTGTCGCGATCTCCGCGCTGATCTGCTCCTGGCCTGTCACGGGCGCTCCAACCGGGCCAGTTCATGGCGCCAGGCGGCATCTGCGGTGAACGCGGGGCCGAGGTCGGGCAGGTCTGCCCAATCTGCCTCGTCGATCGGCCTTGGCGTGCCGCCCGCGCAGCGGATCCGCAGTGACATCGAAGCCAGCTGGTCCACGCTGATCGCCTGCAGGACAGCCTGGCGAACCGTGGCAGCGGCGCTGGTGATTCCATGGCCGCGACAGATCACCACCGGCTTGCCGGCCATGGCTGCGACCATCTCCCTACCGAGTTCTGCGGTGCGGATCAACACGGCCCGCGGGTACACCGGGACGCCGCGGCGCGCGAGCCACGCGCCAGGGATGTCGAAGGCCCCGTAGATGGGTTCGATCGTGATGCCCGCCAGGTCGGCGGCCACGACGGCCGGTGGGTGCAGGTGGGCCACTGCCCGGTGTTCGGGATGGGCCAGCAGGGTCTCGACGTGGATCGGCAGCTCGTTGGGCACCCGGTATCCGTCCAGTTCGCCTGGCATGCCCGGTGTTCCGTCAAAGCGGATGAGCCGAATGTCGCCGGGACGGGTGAATGCCACGCCGTCGTCGGAGTCGCTGCGGCACCGCACGAGTAGGTGTTGTTCGTCGACCCTGGCACTGATGTGTCCGAGAATGCCGTCCACCAGACCTCGGGCGGCAGCGACTCGGCAGGCCTGCGCCACCTCCAGCCTCAGTGGCGCCAGATCGTCGGCGGTCACGCGGTACCTCCGGTGGTCATCCCGAATCCACCGTCGGGATGTGTGGTTCCGGCCGTGATACCGCGGGACCGGTCTGATGCCAAGAAGACATAGCTCCAGGCGTGGTCCTGCGGAGTGAGTGCGACGTTGAGCGGGGTGCGGGCCGCGAGATCGCGTGCCCGGTCGGGGGTGTCGTCCAGGCGGATATGGTCGAGCGAGAGGTTCTGCAAACCGCGTAAGTCGGTGTTCAACGTTCCGCCCGGCGCAACGCCGTTGACCCGGATGTGCGGGGCGAGCTCGTAGGCGAGCGTGCTGACCAGGCCGCGCACGGCGAACTTCGACGCGACGTAAAGTACGCCGCCGCGACCGGGATAGAACGATGACGCGGACTCGGTGAGAACGATCGATGACCGCTCTTGGGCCTGAAGTGCTGGGAGAGCGGCTTTCACCGACTGCAGCTGACTCAGGACGTTGGTCTTGAACATCTCGTCGAACGCCGGCTCCAGCTCGTCGGTCGAGATATCGGTGATTCCCTTGTAGAAGTCGAAGATCCCCACGCAGTTGACCAGCGTGTCGAGGCCGCCGAACGCCGCAACGGCGGTAGTGACAGCACGCTCGTTGGCCTCGGCAGTCGTGGCATCTCCCTGTGTCACCGGGACTCTCGGCAACTGACTTGCCAAGGCAGCGCACTTCGACTGATCGCGTTCCAACACCGCGACCTGGGCTCCCTCGTCGAGATAGGCGTCGACGACTGCTCGACCGATTCCTGAGCCGGCGCCGACGACGAGGGCCCGCTTACCGTCCAGCCATCGCGTCACGGCAGGTCACTGTCGTCGGAGAGGAGCGGTTGGTGCATGTTGCCCACCATCGCCGCCAGAGTGTAGGCGTTCTGCCAGGTCAATGCCTCCAATTCCAGCGCGTCGAGACTGATCCATTGCCCCGACTTCGGCGATGTGATCAACAGCCGCGACCCGTTGCGGGTATCGACCCGGTGCAGCGTCACTTCGGTGAACTCGTTGGCGATGGTTATGGCGTCACCGACCGTATTGGCCATGAGGTCATCGAGTGCGCTCACAGGAAGACCGCCAGATTCTGCATACGCAGCACCGACTCATCGACATAGATGGTGCGCCGCGCCAACTTCCACTGGTCATCTGTGCGCCGCAGCAGGTCTTCCCGGCCGCAGGAGACGAACGCCGCCTCGTTCACATCGCCGCGGCTGCGGAACAGCAGCTCGGCTGACTCGACGATCAGGTGCTGGTCGTCCTCGCAGGCGAAGGTGCGAACGTTGGTGATGTGATGGCGCAGCCGTGACGGCGGATCTTCGGTCCAGGCGTGCTCGGTCGCAAAGCGCGCGACGCGCCGGTTCAACGAGTATTTGTTCTCATCGAAATGAGCCATGCCCGGCGAAGTGTCGAATCCAGCTCCCGAGGCGGTCGTCACCCGGACGGGCATGAAGTAATGGATGTCCTCGGTGAGGGTGTCAAGCCATTCGGTGTACTGCTGTGCGTCGAGTAGATAGGCCTCGTCGACCAAGAACTGGTGCGCCTGCAGGTGTCGGGTGTCGTTGAACGGCAAGGGCTTACCGGTACGGAGCTGCTTGGGTGCATGCTCACCAAGAACTGCAAGCTCCCACGGGCCGCGGGCATCTTTTGGCCGGGCGAACCCGGGCCGCTGGCTTTTCTCGGCGGACGTCATACCCGGGCCTCCTCGCAGCCGGCATCGCACGCCGACGTGCCGTTGGTCTGCACGAGGGGGGTGATTCCTTCGCGCTGTGTGCCCATCGCTGCGGTGTCGGTCGCCACCGGGCTCATTTGGAGGTGATCGGCCCACATCCGAAGGATCTCGCGCTGGTTGTTCTCGTTGTAGCCGACTTGAGCGGTGCCTGGGCCATGGAACAGCTCAGGTGGCAAGGCGTTGACCACGGGGGTGTCGTCGGCGAGCAGGCCCATCCGGCCGTTGAGCAACAGTTGACGGGCCATGGAACCGGCAGCGGTGTTGGTCAGCGACACCCAGTTCTCCACGTCATCCTGTTCGAACATGCCCGTGGAGCCAAAGCACATCAGGTAGGCCTTGTAGGAGTCTTTCTTGAACTGCTCGGGGGCGGCCGCATCGACCGCAAACCACGAGTACACCTCGGTTTCGTTCTCACTGATCGGCTGCCAGGTGCGGATCGAGATGAACGGCAACACATCTTCGCTGTCCTGGATCTTCGGCCAGTTGTGAACCAGGCTCATGTTAGGAAAACAGGATGCCGCCGAGATCATGAAGCCGTCGTCGGCGACCATGCGCTGGTGGTCGGCCGACCACACGTCCTTGATGCGCCCCACCATTTCGTCGGGATAGCCGACGTAGCGCATCCGTTCCTCGAAGTCGCCGGGCGGCAGCTTGTAGGTGGTACCTCCGCCGCAGGTCGCCCAGTACGTCGCGCCGTCTTTGCGCTTCTGCGCCTTCGGTTCCCGAAATAGCCCGATATCGACGACAGAGGCGTGGGTGTGCGGGGTGTGATACATGTCGCCGGCGAAATTCTCGACGCCGATCTTCCAGTTCGCCTTGATGCGCCACCGTTGCGGGCCGCGCACCTCGAGGCCGCTGCGGCTCTGCCTGGTGTAGAAGTCGAGATAGAACTTGAAGTCGCCGAGAAAGTCCTCGAGCGGGGGAGCCTGCGGGTCAAGGCTGATGAAGATCAGGCCGTTGTAACTGGCGAGACTCGGTGCGGGCAACAGAGTCTGGCCGCGCTTGGAAAAGCCGGCCTCGCCGCCATAGGCCTCTTGGTGGAAGGGCAAGCCGGTGATGCGCCCGTCGTTGCGATACGACCAGCCGTGGTAGGGACATCGGAAATTGGAGGCATTGCCCATCTCGGCGCGGCAGATCTGCATCCCGCGATGCAGGCACATGTTGAACATGGCCCGCACGTCGCCCTTGGAGTCGCGCGCAATGATGAAGGAGTCGTTGAGCAGGCGTCGCACGACGTAGTCGCCGTCTTGGGGGATCTCCGACTCATGCGCGACGAACATCCAGGCGCGACGGAAGAGCCGCTCCTTCTCGAGTTCGAAGATCTCAGCGTCGTTGTAGATGTGCGCCGGGATCATGCCCCGCCTGACCTCATCGAGGACATGCCGGTGATCACTCATCGATGCGTCTCCAGTCTTGAGAACCCAAGATATCTGTTATGCAGAGAAAGTCCCGGGGCTGTGGCGAAAACTTTGCCAGGATTCCCGCTTAAAGGTCAACAACGCTGGGTAGTGTCTCTGCTATGCAGAAAGACGAGCCTGGTTGGTCGCCGGGCGACGCGGCCCCGGACGGGGGTGTGCCGCAGTACCCGATCGGATCGGTGGACCGGGCGCTGAAGCTGCTGCTGCTGCTGGGGGAGCAGCCGCAGATCCGCTTGACCGACGCGGCGAACCACTTGGGCGTCGCATCCTCCACTGCCCACCGGCTGTTGGCGATGCTGCAGTACCGGGGCTTTGTGCGCCAGGATCCGGCGTCCAAGGCGTATCACCCCGGGCCCGCGCTGATGAGCGTGGCGTTCTCGGTGTTCAACCGCATCGACATCGAGGGTGCGGCAAAGCCGGTACTACTGCGCCTCAGTGAATGTCTCAACGAGTCGGTGCACCTTGGCGTGCTTGAGGGCTCCAACGTCCGCTTCATCGCGGCTGCCGAGGGGCAGGCTGCGGTGCGGGTTGCCTCACGGCTGGGACGCACCATGCCGGCGCATTGCACCTCGACCGGCAAGGCGCTACTGGCGCGCCTGTCTGACGCCGACATCGCCCGGCTGTATCCCACCGAAGAGCTGCAGCGTGTGACGACACATTCGGTAGGCACCAGGACGGAGCTGCACCGCGAGCTCGGTCGGATACGACAACAGGGCTACGCGGTGAACCGGGAGGGCAGTGAGGACGGCGTCGCCTCGGTTGCGGTGCCGATTCCCGCGCGTGCGCCGGGTGTGCTGCTGGCGCTCAATGCCGCAGCGCCCGTTCACCGTCTGAGTATTTCGCAGTACCAAGGGGTGGCCGCTGTGCTGGTCGAGGCGGCCAAAGAGATAGGCGCACAGATCGGCTAGGTGCTACGGCGAGGCCAAGAGCAGCTGCGCCCGCCGCGCCAACAGCCGACGTACCGCATCGTCCATGTGCTCATCGATCAGTCGGATCGCCAGATCTTCGTCTCCGGCACCGATCGCCTTGCGCAGCACGACATGTTCGGTCACCTGTTCGCGTAGGTCGGGGTAGGCCTCTTCGAGTTCTCCGAGCAGGATTCGAGTTTCCGACAGCAGGGTCCGCATCGCGCGGTGCAGGCGAGGGCTGCCGGCACACTCGACCAGCACCTCATGGAACGCCTGGTCGGCGTCGGCCGCAGCGGTGCCGTCGCCGTGGGCGGCGGCCACCCGCAGGGCCTCCACCGGACCACGCAACCGCGCCGCCGCTCCGCGGGGGTCACCGTGGAGCACTTCGATCACGGCGGCGCGTTCGATCGCCTTGCGGGCCTGATACACGTCGCGGACGTCGTCATCGGTGAGTTCGACGACGAAGATGCCTCGGTTGCGTTCGCTGCGCAGCAACCCTTCGGCCACCAGCCGCTGCATCGCCTCCCGTACCGGTCCACGCGACACCGCAAACTGCGCGGCCAGACTCGCTTCACCGAGCTGCTGACCCGGCAACAGCCGGCCGCGGGTGATCGCCTCCCGCAGTCGTTCGGCGATCAACTCTGCCGTCGAAGCTCGGCTCAGTGGCTCGAACGCGGCATCGTGTGAGATTGTCATCGCCCATCCTCGAACAATGCGCCCAGCCCGGCGGTCCGCCGGGTTATCCCGGCGATGCGCAAACCTTCCCACACCGTCACCGCGTTAGCGGTCAGTACCGGCTTGCCCAGCAGTTGCTCGATTTCGTCGACCTGGTCGACGGTGTGCATGGCGGTGTCGGGAATCAACAGTGCGTCCGCCCGGGGACAATCATTGCGCAGCGCCAAGTCCCGGACCTGATTCGGCGTCAGCCGGCCCACCTCTGCGGCGGTGGGGATGCCGGCGTCGCCCATGGCTTCGACGGTGACGCCATGGGCGGCAACAAAGTTCACGAACAACTCGGCGATGTCGCGCGGATAGCTGGCCGCCACCGCGACGTGACGGCAACCGAGCGCGGCCAACGCGTGCACGAACGCGAACGAGGTGCTCGAGGCGGGCACGCCCGCTTCCGACGCCAGCTGCTCGACCTGCTCGGCCGCGCCCGTGGGGCCGAACACGAAGCTGCCCGATGTACACGCCCAGACCACCGCGGCGGGCCGCTGCGGCGCCAGCAATGCCGCCCCGCGGGCGAGTTTGTCAGGGCTGCCGAGATCCATCAGCTCTGGCACGGCGTGCAGGTCGGTGCCGTAGATGTGCGCCACGGGCAGGTGCATGTCCAGCAACCGAGCTGCGCGCGGGTAGTCGGACTCGGCGGCGTGGTCGGGATAGATGAACCCGACGGTGGGTGGTGCGGCGGTCACTGCGGGGCTCCGGTGAAGACGTCGCGGAGCCACTGGCCGGGGCCCATCATCGGCAGGTCCATCCGGCCCAAGCACGCCCACATCGTGAGTTGATTGGCGGTGAGGATCGGCTTGCCCAGCATCTGCTCCAGCGGCGCGACGATGTCGTAGGTCCGCAGGTTGGTGCAGCTGACGAAGATGGCCTGCGAGTCCGGGCGATCGGCGGCCAGGATCCGTTCGGCCACGGTGCGGTAGTTGACTTTCCAGATCCCCCCGCCCAGCCCCAGATGATCCGAGTGCAGCACGGACACCCCGAGCTGATTCAAGAACACCCGCAACAAGTCGGTCAGCTCTTCGTCGTAGGGGGTCAGCACGCTGATCCGCGAGATGTCCAGTGCGATAACGGCTTCGGCCAGTGCTCCCGATGTGGTGACCGCCGCCTTGGCGCCGGCCGCCTCGATCGCAGAGACCAGCGTCTTCTCATACTCGACGCCGTGGATGAAGCTGCCTGACGAGCACAGATAGGCAACCACCTCTGGTTCGACGTGCAGCACGTCTCGGGTCGCCGCCTGTAGGTGGTTGGTGTCAGACACCAGCTCGGCCATGGCCCGGCTGACCGGGACCGGTTCGTAGTGAGTACGGGCCAGGTGCAGCGTCACCTCGGCGGGGATCCAGCGCCACAGTTCGCGTTCGATGGCCAGGTCGAACGGCGCGATGATGCCGACACCGCGCTGATCAACCGGCCCGTCGAACTCCGGCAGTTCCGGAAACTGGGACAGATCCATGGGTTTCCCCATACCGACGTTCCACCCCCAGGCCAGCCCTGGATTGTTGACAATCATACGATCTGTTTCTACGGTGTCAATGTGGACGCGCGGCCGGTGGTGACCGTCCAGCACGGTGAGTCGGTTCCCGCCCAACTCGATTCGATCAGTGCAGACGCGGAGTTGCGCATGGTTCCGTCATCGCGGCTGGCCGACGGAATTGTCGGCGCCGACGTGCTCTTCTTGTATGACTTCTCCTCTCCCGCACTGGAATCGGTGTGGCCTTCCGCCGAGGCGCTGCGCTGGGTCCAGGTCGCCGCGATCGGCGTGGACGCCGTGCTCTTCGAAGAGCTGGTCGACAGCGATGTCGTGGTCACCAATTCGCGCGGCATATTCGAGGAACCCATTGCCGAGTACGTGCTGGGCCAGATCCTGGCCTTCGCCAAGGACTTCCGGCGCTCCGGGGAGGCTCAGCGTGTCCACCGGTGGGAGCACTTCGACAGCGAGCCGATCGCCGGCGCATCTGTGACCATCATCGGGCCGGGCCCGGTAGGGCGGGCCGTCGCCCGGTTGCTGCGAGCCGTTGGCATGTCGGTGCGCGGCGTGGGCCGCAGCGCCCGCGAGGATCCCGACTTCGGCTCGATCACCACCGATGTGCTCGCCGCAGTCGCCGACGCCGACTATGTGGTGCTCGCCGCCCCATTGACGGCGCAGACCCGGGGCATGGTCGAGGCCGGGGTGCTTGACGCGATGCGGCCGACGGCGCGCCTGATCAACGTGGGGCGCGGCGAGCTGGTGGACACCGGCGCGCTGGTGGCGGCGCTGCAGAACGGCGTCATTGCCGGGGCGGCCCTCGATGTCGTCGAACCGGAGCCGCTTCCTGCCGATCATCCGCTGTGGAGTGCGCCCAACGTCAGCCTGACGCCACACAACAGCGGTGACATCCGGGGTTGGCGGAGTCTCTTGCAGCAGCAGTTCATCGCCAACTTCAAGCGATATCTCGCTGGGCAGCCACTGCACAACGTCGTCGACAAGCAGATGACCCGGTACGCATCCAGCGGAACCGGGTGAGGGGGCGGACATGACCGAGCCGACTGAACTGACCGCTCTGCAACTGGTCGCCGCCTACACCTCCGGTGAGCTGTCGCCGGTGGAAGCCACCGCCGCCGCTCTCGCGGCGATCAGCGAACGTGACGGCGAAGTCAACGCCTTCTGTCTGGTCGATGAAGAGGCTGCGCTGTCGGAGGCCCGTAAATCCGAGGTCCGCTGGGGCGGCAACTACACCAAGGGCCTGCTCGATGGGGTGCCGATCGCGATCAAGGACGTCTTTCACACCGCCGGTTGGCCGACTTTGCGGGGATCGCTGCTCGCCGATGCGGCGGGGCCATGGCCCGATGACAGTCCGGCGGTGGACAAGATCCGAAACGACGGCATGGTGCTGCTGGGCAAGACGACCACCCCGGAACTGGCGTGGAAGGGCGTCACCGACAGCCCCCGTACCGGCGTCACCCGCAACCCCGCCGACACCACCCGGACCGCCGGTGGCTCCTCGGGTGGCAGCGCCGCCGCCGTCGCGGCCGGAATGGCGCCCTTGGCTATCGGCACAGACGGCGGCGGAAGCATCCGGATCCCCGCGAGTTTCTGCGGGGTGGTCGGTTTCAAACCCACGCATGGCCGCGTGCCGATGTATCCGATCAGTCCGTTCGGGCCGCTGGCGCACGCCGGCCCGATCACCCGGACCGTCGAAGACGCCGCGGTGCTGATGGACATCATCGCGCTGCCGGACTTTCGCGACCCCACATCGTTGCCGGCGACTCTGACGACCTACCGTGGCGAAGTCCGGCGCGACCTGGTCGGTCTCGACGTCGCGTACTCGCCGACTCTGGGATATGCGGACGTCGACCCGCAAGTCGAATCCGCGGTGGCCGAGGCGGTTCAGGCGCTGGCCGACGCGGGATTGAACGTCTCGATAGCCGATCCCGGCTTCGCCGACCCCATCGACGCGTTCGAGGTGCTGTGGGCGACCGGGGCAGCGGGCAGTCTGCGGGGCCGAGAGAGCGACCGCGGGCTCGTCGACCCCGGCCTGGCCGACATGTGGGCCCGGGGCACGGCGGTGTCGGGCGTGGACTATCTGGCCGCACGCCAGGTCAGTGTGGATCTGGGGTTGACCATGGGCCGCTTCCACGAACGGCACAACCTCTTGATCACGCCGACCACGCCCATTGCGGCCTTCACCGCCGGCCACGACGTGCCGACCGAATCCGATATGCGGTGGTGGGCGCAGTGGACGCCGTTCACCTACCCGTTCAACATGACTCAACAGCCGGCGCTGAGCATTCCGATCGGCGCCACATCGGAGGGGCTGCCGATCGGCATGCAGATCATCGGACCCCGGCACAGCGACGATCTGGTGTTGGCGGCCGGTCTGTTCGCCGAGCGAGTCTTGGCCTGACCGGTAGATCGCGCCCTTGCCGGCCCCTCGCTAGGCCCTAGTGAAGGCCAACTGTTCCCCGACCGCACCGGCCATCCACAAGTCGTTGCATGCGGCGGCCATCTCGCTCAGGCCGTCCTCGATCGTGGCGAAGACGTTGCCGGGCACCCACCCGACATCGCCATTGACCAGCAGGTTGTTGCGGCCGTAGAATATCGCAAGGTCCGTGGCGCCCAGCGGTGAACTCGCTTGCCCGTCCGCGTCGTATCCGTAGGCGGGGTTGCCGATGTCACCGGCGTCGAAGTCGAAGAAGCAGACGTCGCCGGGGATTGGCGTGACCGTGGTGTTCTCCCGGCCCGGGCTACCCAACGGCGGCAACAGCGTGTAGACCTCGTTGCGGGCGTACTTGCCGTGAAAGGCCTGGCCGGCGACGGGCAACGCTTCCCAGACCACGGCGCAGGTCAGGGGCGCCTGCTCGTCGAGCAGGCGCGCGCGGCACGACACCCCCCGCCCGGTCAGCGTGATGGACAGGAAACGTGCCACAGCAGTCCCTTTCCTCTCCGTCCGGGTCTAGACCGGGTCGAAGACGCGGCTGGCGATGAATGTCGGTCGCGGAACGGCAGCGCCGAACGGCTCCACCAGGGTGTTGTCCACGCTGTTGTAGACGATGAAGACGTTCGAGCGCGCATACGGCGTGATGTTGCTGCTCGAGCCGTGCATGCAGTTGCTGTCGAAGAACACCGCGGACCCGGCCGGGCCGGTGATCTGGCGAATCCCGTGCTGATCGGCCAGCCAGGTCAGGCTCGCATCGTCGGGTGTGCCGATCTCCTGCTGTTTGAGCGACGAGCGGTAGTGATCCGGCGGGGTCTGACCCGGGCACGACACGAACCAACGGTGCGAACCGGGCATGATCATCAGGGATCCGTTGCTGTCCAGGTTCTCGGTGAGGGCTACCGAGACGCTGACCGCCCGAGGGCTGGGCATGCCGTCTTCAGCGTGCCAGGTCTCAAAATCGGAGTGCCAGTAGAACTCCCGGCCATTGAACCCCGGCTTGAAGTTGACCCGGCTCTGGTGCACATAGACATCGGAGCCGAGCAGTTGACGGGCCGGTCCCACCAGGCGCGGATCGGCGACCAGCGCGGCGAACGCCGGGCTGATCCGGTGCACCTCGAAGATCGACCGGATCTGGCCGCTGTCGCGCTCGCAGATCGAACGGTCGTCGGCGGCCAGCGCGGCGTCGGCCCGCAGGCGGTCGAGCTCGTTGCGCAGGTCTGCGACCACATCGGCGTCCACCAGGGTGTCGACGGCCAGAAATCCGTCGGCGTCGAACTGCGCGACACTGGCCGGGCTCCACGGCCCGCCGTTGGCTGCTGCGGTCCAGACCACCGGGTCGTGCCGGGGTTCGATACCGATCGTGACGTTATTGCGCGTGGGGTAGCGGTCGGTGAGGGTTTGGGCCATAGGAGGGGTCACGATGCCGTCTCCTGCGGATGTTCAGTGAGCAGGGGGTACGCGCCGGTGTCGTCGTGCACCTCCTGCCCGGTGACCGGCGGGTCGAATACGCACACCATGCGCAGATCGGTGTGGGCAATGACCCGGTGGTGCTCGTGACCGTCGAGCAGGTACAGGGTGCCGTCATGCAGCGGGTGCACCTCGCCGGTCTCGTCGTTGATCAGCTCACCTTCGCCGCCGACGCAGTACACCGCTTCAACGTGATTGGCGTACCACATCGAGGTCTCAGTGCCGGCGTACAGGCACGTCTCGTGCATCGAGAACCGCTGTCCGTCGCGGGCCAGCAACAGCCGCTGGCTGTTCCACGTCTTGGACTGCACGTCGCGGTCGGTGCCCTTGATCTCGGCGAGGGTACGGACAATCATCGGCTGACTCCTGAGGTGGTTGCGGTGAGTTCGCGGGCGGCGACGGCTTCGATCGACTGGGCGGCGATCATCAGACCTTCGGCTAGGTCGTCATCGTCAATGACCAACGGCGGCATCATTTTTACGACTTCGCCTTCCGGTCCAGAGGTCTCCAGCAGCAGTCCGCGCTCGAAGGCCTCGCGGCATACCGCCGCTGCCAGCTCGGGGCGTTCGAAGGCCACGCCGCGGATCAGCCCACGGCCGCGGGTGGTGACGCCGGGGATCGGGTCCACGACTTCGGTCAGCGCCTGTTCGATCAGTTCGCCCTTACGCAGTACGGACTTCTCCAAGCGGTTGTCGGTCCAGAAGTTCAGTGCGGCAGCGGCGGTCACGAAGGACGGGTTCTGGCCGCGGAATGTGCCGTTGTGCTCGCCCGGCTCCCACACGTCAAGTTCGGGCTTGAACAGCGTTAACGCCATCGGCAGCCCGTACCCGCTGATCGACTTGGACAGGCAGACGATGTCGGGAACTATTCCGGCCGCCTCGAAGCTGAAGAACGGTCCGGTGCGCCCGCAGCCCATCTGGACGTCGTCGACGATCAGCAGCAGGTTGTGGCGCTGGCACAGCTCAGACAGGCCGCGCAACCATTCCAGGCGGGCCACGTTGATTCCGCCTTCACCCTGAACGGTCTCGACGATCACCCCCGCCGGCTCATTCAGGCCGCTGCCGCTGTCATCGAGCAGACGCTCGAACCAGATGAAGTCGGGCACCACGCCATCGAGGTAGTTGTCATAGGGCATCGGCGTGGCATGCACCAGCGGGATACCGGCGCCGCCGCGCTTCATCGAGTTGCCGGTGACACTCAGCGAACCCAGTGTCATGCCGTGAAAAGCGTTGGTAAAGCTGATGATGCTCTCGCGACCGGTGACCTTGCGCACCAGTTTCAGCGCCGATTCCACCGCGTTGGTCCCGGTGGGCCCGGGAAACTGCACCTTGTAGTCGAGCTCGCGAGGCTTGAGGATCACATCGTTGAAGCGCTCCAGGAACTCGGCCTTCGCGACGGTGTTCATGTCGAGGGAGTGCACCACTCGATCCGAGTTCAGGTACTCCACTAGCGGCGCCCGCAGATCAGGGTGGTTGTGGCCGTAGTTGAGCGCTCCGGCGCCGGCAAAAAAGTCCAGATACTCCTTGCCGTTGACATCCCACATCCGGGAGCCACTGGCCCGATCGAACGTCACCGGCCAGGACCGGCAATAACTTCGTACCTCGGATTCCAGGGTTTCAAAAATCGTCATAGTTCCTCCGTCCGTCGGTCACATACAACGGAACGGAACGACAGGTCGACGTCAAACTCGTGCCGCGGGTGATCTCGGCTCGACCTACCACCCCGCTCGTATGCCCCCGGCCTAGGTCTGTCGGGGCTCACGTTTGCGCGTTCGTGACCTTACCGAGACCATTTTGTGATCTCAACCTTGCCACGCCCTCACTGGCGACGTGGGGGTACCCGAAGCGGCCCGATGCGAAACAGTTCTTCTGCCAGATGAGATTCGGCGAACAAATCCGCTCCGAACAGCACGGAACACTCCAGTGGTGCATCCCATCGCCGAGCGAAGGCGCCGAACAGTCGGCGGCTGGCCTCGTTGTCCGGTGTGATCGAGGTCTCAAGATGAGTAACGCCTCGAGTGACCTGCGTGCTCGCCAGGTGATCGAGCATCCTGCCGGCCAGGCCGGCTCCCCGGTGCGCGGCGTTGACAGCCACCTGCCAGACCATCAGGGCCTGCGGATCCTCGGGACGCCGATAGCCGGTGACAAAGCCGCCGAGTTTGTGCGGCGGTCCCAGTTTCGGCTCTCCTGCGTCGAGCCTCGCTGAACCGCCGGCCTCGCCCTCTACCTCGGCGACTACCGAGGTAGAAGCGAAATCGCGGCACCACAGCAGGTAGGCGTACGGCGAGTTGACGTCGAGAGCGGCGCTGTCGACCGCCATCTGCCATAGGGCCTGGCCGTCCGCCACAGTTGGTGTCCGAAGCCGGACATGATCCGTATCCGTCATCGTTTCGACGGTACTTGCCGGCAGGTTCAGGGCTGCGCTGGCGTGTCCGGCGGCGGCCCGGGCGGCACTCCTAGGGTCCGCAGTGCTTCGAGCGCCGAGCGGCCATCGGGCTCGGCGCTCACCGGTACCAGACGCAGGGCGGCCAGGGGGAACAGTCCGCACAGCGCGAAGGCCACGGGGTAGCCGGCGGCGCCGATCAGCGCACCGAAGAGCGGGGGAGCGATGCCCGCGGTCAGCCGTTGGGTGGTGTTCTGGATGCCCAGCGCGCGACCACTCCAGTACGGACCGGCGATCTCGGCGACAGCTGTCGAGGCCAATCCGTTGTCCAGCACGGTGATAACCGCCGCGATAACCATCGTCGCCTCGGCGAGACGCGAGTGCAGGTGATCGGCGGTCCCCAGCGCCAGCATCGCCAGCGCGCCGGCGACGGCGAGGCTGCGAATCGGCCGCAGCCGCGAGCGCACGCGATCGGACCACCGGCCGGCCGCCACCCGCCCAGCGGCGCCGAGCAACTGCGACACCGTCACCAGACCGCCCGCGGCGGCGATCGACCAGTCGGTGTCCACGATCAGCCACACCAGCATGAATGTGGCGAGAACACACTGCGGAACCATTAACAGAGCCGAAGACAAGTGGATGCGCCACAGCACCTTTGACCCGTTGTAGGGGCTGGCCAGTTCGGTGCCGGAGGCCGCCGACCGTGGCCGGCGCGGTGGATCGATGACACCGATCGCACACGCCACCGCCGCAACGGCACACAGTGTTGCCGGAAACATCAGCGCCCGCGGCAGCCCGTGCTCGGCCAGCTCGGGAATCACCTCGGCTCCCAACGCGATGCCCAACGGTTGCGCGGTCTGGCGGATACCCATCACCAGTCCGCGCTGGTGAGGCGGAAACCAGCCCGTCACCAACCGTCCGCTGGCAGTGTTGGCACTGGCGGCGGCCATACCTCCGAGAAAGAGGAAAGCCCCGACGCCGACCAGCGACTGCATCGATGCCGCCGCGAACGTGGCCAGCGCGGTCAACGCGGAACCAACACTCAACACGATCCGCTCGCCGATGCGGTCCAGCAGCGCTCCCCAGGCGAACAGGGTTAGCACCATGCCGAAGCTGGGCATCGAGGCCAGCAGGCCAGCCATTGCCAGGTTGGTTTCCCTTTTGGTCTCCAGCATCGGGATGACAAAGGCGATGCCGTTGATGAAGACGAAGGAACACAGCGTGGCCATCAGAGCGACGACCACGACCGACCAGCGAGCGGCTTTCCCGATCGGCTCGGCGGACATCCGACCATGCTTCCACAGGCCCACCACCAGGGACGCGAGCTGAGCCAATTGATGACGGATGCGTCTCTTCGCGCGACCCACTGCGCCCGGCTCCGCCGCGCTGGTGATCGGCTTGTGCTGGTTGATGGCGACCCACTGCGCCCGGCTCCGCCGCGCTTGTGATCGCCATTAGGCTTGTGCGAATGCGACTAGGCCGAATTGCCAGCCCGGACGGTGTCGCCTTCGTCAGTATTGAAGGGGACTCGGACCGGCCACACGAGATGACCGCCCGCGAGATCGCCGAGCACCCGTTTGGCACACCGGAGTTCACGGGCCGGTCCTGGCCGCTGGCTGACGTGCGCCTGCTGGCACCGATCCTGGCGAGCAAGGTGGTCTGCATCGGGAAGAACTACGCGGCCCATATCGCCGAGATGGGCGGCGCCGCACCGGCCAACCCGACGATGTTCCTCAAGCCGAACACCGCCATCATCGGGCCCAATGTGCCGATTCAGCTGCCCGCCAATGCGTCCCCCGTGCACTTCGAAGGCGAGCTGGCCGTGGTTATCTCGCGTCCGTGCAAGGACGTTCCGGCAGCGCGGGCCAAGGACAACATCTTGGGTTACACCATCGGCAACGACGTGTCGGCCCGTGACCAGCAGCAGTCCGACGGGCAGTGGACCCGGGCTAAAGGCCATGACACCTTCTGTCCGATCGGACCCTGGATAGTCACCGACGTTGACCCAGCTGACCTGGCGATTCGCACCGAGGTCAATGGGGTGGTGAAGCAGGACAGCAGGACTTCGCTGATGATGCACGACATCGGCGCCATCGTGGAGTGGATCTCTGCGGTGATGACGCTGCTGCCCGGCGACATCCTTCTGACCGGCACCCCTGACGGTGTCGGCCCCATCGAGCACGGTGACACCGTGTCTGTCTCCATCGAAGGCATTGGCGCCCTGTCCAATCCGGTTATCCGCAAAGGAAACTCGTGACCACATCTGGTGTTCGTGTTCGGTTCTGTCCGTCACCGACCGGCACGCCGCACGTCGGGTTGATCCGCACCGCCCTGTTCAACTGGGCTTACGCCCGCCACACCGGCGGAACCATGGTCTTCCGGGTGGAGGACACCGACGCCGAACGCGACAGTGAGGAAAGCTACTTGGCGCTGCTGGACGCGCTGCGCTGGCTGCATCTGGACTGGGATGAGGGACCCGAGGTAGGCGGCCCCTACGGTCCGTACCGGCAGTCGCAGCGCGCCGACATCCACCGTGATGTGGTGGTGCAGTTGCTCGCGGCCGGCGAGGCTTACGAAGCGTTCTCGACCCCCGAGGAGGTCGAGGCTCGTCACCTTGCCGCTGGCCGGAACCCCAAACTGGGCTACGACAACTTCGACCGGGAGCTGACTGCGGAGCAGCGGGCCGCTTTCCTGGCCGAGGGCCGCAAGCCGGTAGTTCGGCTGCGGATGCCCGACACCGAGCTCAGCTGGGCGGACCTGGTGCGCGGGCAGACATCCTTCCCGGCGGGCACCGTTCCCGATTTCGCGCTGACCCGCGCCAACGGGGATCCGTTGTACACGTTGGTCAACCCGGTTGACGACGCGATGATGAAGATCACCCACGTGCTGCGCGGCGAGGACCTGTTGCCGTCCACGCCACGCCAGATCGCGCTGTATCAGGCGCTGATTCGCATCGGCGTGGCTGATCGCATCCCAGAGTTCGGCCACCTGCCAACCGTTTTGGGTGAGGGCACCAAGAAGCTGTCCAAGCGTGACCCGCAGTCGAACCTTTTCGCGCACCGCGACCGCGGTTTCATCCCCGAGGGGCTGCTGAACTATCTGGCGCTGCTGGGCTGGTCTATCGCCGACGACCGCGACGTATTCAGTCTCGACGAGATGGTCGCGGCGTTCGATGTGGTCAACGTCAACTCCAACCCGGCCCGGTTCGACCAGAAGAAGGCTGACGCACTCAACGCCGAGCACATCCGGCTGCTCGACGCCGAAGACTTCAGCGCACGGTTGCGCAGTTTCCTCGACGCCCACGGACATGACACCGGCCTGGACGACACCGGCTTCGCGCTGGCCGCGGCGCTGGTACAGACCCGCATCGTGGTGCTCGGCGACGCCTGGCCGCTGCTGAAGTTCTTCAACGACTCCCACTACGAGCTGGACCCGCGGGCCGCCGCCAAGGAGCTGGGCCCGGACGCGGCTCCGGTGTTGGATGCGGCTATCGCCGCGCTGGAGGGCGTGGGGGAGTGGAGCACCGCCAATATCGAGGCCGCGCTGAAGGCCGCGCTGCTGGACGATCTGGGACTCAAACCCCGCAAGGCGTTCGGCCCGATCCGGGTCGGAGTCTCCGGCGGATTGGTCAGCCCACCGCTGTTCGAGTCGCTGGAACTGTTGGGCTCTAACCGCAGCTTGGACCGGCTGCGGAGCGCCCGGGACGGTGTTGGGGAAGCGCGATGACAACTTCGCGCTAGAAGTTTGGTAGTCTGCTCGTCGGCCCAAGAACGGCTGGCCAGTAGTGCCCCACCGGCACTCTGACCAGCGGTAATGGCCGGCCAATGGGGTATGGTGTAATTGGCAACACAGCTGATTCTGGTTCAGCCATTCTAGGTTCGAGTCCTGGTACCCCAGCAAAAGCGGTCCGCTGCAAGCGATTAGGCGGGCCGCAGGGGTTGAGCTATGCTGGCAACCCGGAAATGTTCTAGCCCCCGTCGTCTAGCGGCCTAGGACGCCGCCCTCTCACGGCGGTAGCGTGGGTTCGAATCCCATCGGGGGTACATCGCAAAAGGCCCGCACCATAAGGTGCGGGCCTTTTGCGTTCGACCGACGGCTGAGCGGGCTCAGGCACCCTTCGGAGCGGTGGAACCGGCCAGCGGCATGGCCGGCAAGCCGAGCTTGCGGTGGTCCCAGGAGCGGGTGCGCCGTGTGACGATGCGCACAGCCACCCGGTTGTTCATCATCGCGTCGACGGCGGGCTTCATCTCGTCGGTGTAGGGGCCGGTGTAGCGCTCCCAGACGCTGACGCCCACCCGGAAGATGGTGTCTGGGTCGTCGACGATCTCCGCGACGCCCTCGAAAGCCGCCCCGCGCAGCGTGTCGTACGTCTGGCCGGCTTCCAGAAGGAAGGTGACCCGCGGATCGCGGCGCAGGTTGACCGCCTTCTGGGACTTGGCCTTGGTCTCGAGCCAGATCTCGCCGTCGAGCACCGCGTACCACATCGCGGTCAGGTGCGGCTGGCCGTCGGGCCCGATGGTGGCCAAAGTTCCGGTGCGGTGGGTGTCGACGAAGTCGGCGACCTCGGCCTCGGTCATGACGATCTGTGCGCGCTGTTTGGTTCCCATCTCTGCAGTCTGTCAGGCGGGCCAGATCACCCGGCGAGCAGACGCAAAGTCCCCATTGTCGTCCACGAAATGGGGGCTTTTGTGTCTGCTCGCGGTCACAGTCGGGCCGTCAGGTCGCTGGCCGCCGCGAGCAGGTCGGCGGCCCAGCGCGCCCCCGGGCGTCGACCCATCCGGTCAATCGGGCCCGACACCGAGATCGCTGCTACCACGGTGCCGCGGCGATCGCGCACCGGCGCTGACACGCTGGCTACGCCGGGTTCGCGCTCGGCGACGCTTTGCGCCCAGCCCCGGCGGCGCATCTCTGTAAGGGTGCGGCTGGTGAATTTGGCCTCCGGCAGCACTTCCTGTTGCACGGCTGCGTCGGCGTAGGCCAGCAAGACTTTGGCGCCCGAGCCGGCGGTCATCGGCAGCCGGGCGCCGACCGGGACGGTGTCTCGCAGCCCCGCAGTCGGTTCCAGCGCCGCAACGCAGACCCGTTCGGAGCCTTCACGGCGATACAGCTGCACGCTCTCCCCGGTGATCTCTCGCAGCCGCGGCAGCACGGTCGCGCCGGCCACCCGAAGCGGATCGTCGGCGCCGACCGCCAGTTCGCTGACCGCCGGCCCGATCTGCCAGCGGCCCTCATCGTCACGCCCGAGCAGCCGGTGGGTCTCCAGGCCGGCGGCCAGCCGGTGCGCGGTGGCGCGGGGCAGGCCGGTGCGGTCGCACAGTTCAGCTAGCCCGCAGGGCGATTCGGCGATTGAGTGGAGCACCGCCACTGCTTTGTCCAGAACGCCGATACCGCTATGCTGTCCCATATACAGATACTAGCGTCTCAAAATATGGGACGGCATAGCTTGAGGGATGGCAGTGATGTTCAAGACCGAGCAGCCTCGCACCCTGGCCGAGAAGGTCTGGGCAGACCACGTCGTGGTTTCCGGCGGGGGGACCGAACCCGATCTCATCTACATCGACCTGCACTTGGTACATGAGGTCACCAGCCCGCAGGCTTTTGAGGGGCTGCGGCTGGCCGGTCGTCCGGTACGGCGCCCGGATCTGACCATCGCCACCGAGGACCACAACGTGCCGACGGTCGACATCGACAAGCCGATCGCCGACCCCGTGTCGCGTACGCAGGTCGAGACACTGCGGCACAACTGCGCCGAGTTCGGTATCCGGTTGCACCCGATGGGCGATATCGATCAGGGGATCGTGCACATCATCGGGCCCCAGCTGGGGCTCACCCAGCCCGGCACGACGGTGGTCTGCGGCGACAGCCACACCTCCACCCACGGCGCGTTCGGTGCGCTGGCGATGGGTATCGGCACCTCCGAGGTCGAGCACGTGCTGGCCACCCAGACGTTGCCGCTGAAGCCGTTCAAGACAATGGCGGTCAATGTCGACGGGAAGCTCGCCGACGGCGTTACGGCCAAGGACATCATCTTGGCGGTGATCGCCCAGATCGGCACCGGTGGCGGCCAGGGCTACGTCATCGAATACCGGGGCAGTGCCATTGAGGCGCTGTCCATGGAGGCGCGGATGACGATCTGCAACATGAGCATTGAGGCTGGCGCCCGGGCCGGCATGGTTGCCCCTGATGAGACCACGTACGAGTACCTCCGCGGACGGCCGCACGCGCCGACCGGTGCGGACTGGGACGCCGCCGTGGCGTATTGGAGCAGCCTGCGCACCGACCCGGGTGCAACGTTCGACACCGAGGTCCACCTGGACGCGGATGCGCTGACGCCGTTCGTGACCTGGGGCACCAATCCCGGCCAAGGCGTCCCGCTGGGCGCCGACGTGCCCGACCCCGAGGCCATCCCCGACGAGGCCGAGCGGCGAGCCGCAGAGAAGGCGTTGGCGTACATGGACCTTCAACCCGGCACCCCGATGCGCGATATCTCGGTCGACACGGTATTCGTCGGCTCGTGCACCAACGGTCGTATCGAGGACCTGCGTGCGGTGGCGGATGTTCTGCGCGGGCGTCAGGTTGCCGACGGCGTGCGGATGCTCGTGGTGCCGGGTTCGATGCGCGTGCGCAAACAAGCCGAAGCCGAAGGCCTCTCGGAGATTTTCATCGCCGCCGGAGCCGAATGGCGCCAGCCCGGCTGCTCAATGTGCCTGGGGATGAATCCCGATCAGCTGGAGCCGGGGCAGCGATCCGCGTCGACGTCCAACCGCAACTTCGAGGGCCGGCAGGGCAAGGGCGGACGCACCCATCTGGTGTCCCCGGTCGTGGCCGCCGCCACCGCCGTCCGTGGGACGCTGTCGGCCCCCCAGGACTTGAACTGACCGCCACGGTACTCAAAGGAGCCTAGTCATGGACGCTTTCCACACCCACACCGGAATCGGAGTCCCGCTGCGGCGGTCCAATGTCGACACCGACCAGATCATTCCCGCGGTCTATCTGAAGCGCATCACCCGGACGGGATTTGAGGACGGCCTGTTCGCCACATGGCGGACCGATCCGTCCTTCGTGCTGAATCTCAGCCCATTCGACCAAGGTTCGGTGCTGGTGGCCGGACCGGACTTCGGCACCGGATCGTCGCGGGAGCACGCGGTGTGGGCGCTACTCGACTACGGTTTCCGGGTGGTGATCTCTTCCCGATTTGCCGACATCTTCCGCGGCAATGCGGGCAAGGCCGGTCTGCTGGCGGCCCAGGTGGCCCAAGATGATGTGGAACTGCTGTGGAAAGTGATCGAGCAGAGCCCGGGGCTGGAAATCACTGTCAATCTTCAAGATCGGATTATCACCGCCGGAACGGTGGTGGTGGCGTTCACGATTGACGACTACACCGCCTGGCGGTTATCCGAAGGGCTCGACGATATAGGCCTTACGCTGCGGAAACTCGAAGAGATCGACTCATTCGAGGCAGCCCGTCCGAGCTGGAAACCGCGCACCCTGTCGGCTTCTTGAGGGCCCGCGCCGGAGCTGAATTCCGGTGGTTTCGACGTTCACGTAAGCATCCGAGGTAGCTAACCGGATTGCCGAATTCGCCCATAATCTCGTCTGAAATTGCGCGTGGCTCTTGGATATCAGTGGTATCAGGGTTTACCGTGTGCTCTAGTCGGCTCAAGTAGGGCCACTGGTTTCGGAGGGATTGGATGAACAAAGCAGAGCTCATCGAGGTGCTCACAAAGGAATTGGACACCGACCGCCGGTCGGCGACCGAAGCCGTCGAGCATTTCGTCAATGCCATTGTGCGCGCTGTCCACAAGGGTGAGAGCGTCACCATCACCGGGTTCGGCGTTTTTGAGCGTCGTCGTCGCGCCGCGCGCGTGGCCCGCAATCCCCGCACCGGTGAAACGGTCAAGGTGAAGCCCACGTCCGTCCCCGCCTTCCGCCCAGGTGCGCAGTTCAAGGCGATTGTTTCTGGCGCGCAGCGTGTCCCGTCCGAGGGTCTGGCCGTCAAGCGTGGTGCTGGTGCCAGCGCCGCGCCTGCCAAGAAGGCTCCGGCCAAGAAGGCCACCAAGGCCGCTGCCAAGAAGACTGCCGCCAAGGCTCCGGCCAAGAAAGCTGTCGCGAAGAAGGCTGCGACCAAGGCCGCGCCTGCCAAGAAGGCTCCGGCCAAGAAGGCCGCGACCAAGGCAGCCGCCAAGGCTCCGGCCAAGAAGGTTGTCGCGAAGAAGGCAGCGACCAAGGCTCCGGCCAAGAAGGCCGTGACCAAGGCTCCCGCCAAGAAGGTTGCCGCCAAGAAGGCAGCGACCAAGGCTCCGGCCAAGAAGGTTGTCGCCAAGAAGGCAGCCACCAAGGCCGTGGCGAAGAAGGCTCCGGCCAAGAAAGCCACCAAGGCTCCGGCCCGTAAGGGTCGCAAGTAGCAACGAATAGCCGAGCGCCGCGGGGTTATCCCCGCGGCGCTCGGTCGTTCATACCAGCGCTTGAGTAGCCAGCGGGCTACCGATGTGGTCGGCGGCGATCAGCCGGCCACCCGACAGTGACAGCACCCAGGTGCTGCCCTTGCGATTGCGGGATTTGTCCGGGCTGACGCCATCGCGGTCGCACCACCAGGCGATCAGGTCTGGAATCACCTTGCCTTGGGTACAGATAACGGGTGTCCCGCCCAATTTCGCGATCTCCACCACCCGGCGGCGGGCCTGCTTCGGGTGCTCAGCGTAGGACTCTTCCGTCAGCGTCGGCTCGTTGTGCACGGGCACCCCGAGTTCGGCGGCCAGTGGCTCGACCGTCTGCTCGCAGCGCACCCGGTCGGCCGCATACACCGCGCTCGCGCCGAAGGCGAGCAGCTGAGCGGTGAGCGCCTCGGCCTGTGCGCGGCCCTTCTTGTCCAGCGGCCGCTGTCGGTCATCGCCGGAGAACCGGGACCGACGCCCAGCGGTAGCGTGCCGCACGATCAGTACCGTTTGGGTGTCCGCGGGCTGCTTGGCGAACCGCCGCAGTATCTTCCGGTCATAGGCATACTGCAGTTCCTTCATCGCGGCGTCGACCGGTAGCCAGACCAGATCGTCGACCTCGTGGTTGGGGACGAAGTCTCCGCCCACCGCCTGTGCAGCCCAGTACCGGACCTTCTTGACGCCTTGGCTGACCGGATAGCGGACCGCTCCCAGTCGGCGGCCCAGCTGTGCGTGCTGGCCGGTCTCTTCCAGGATCTCGCGCACAGCTGTCACCGGCTCGGTCTCGCCGGGATCGACCTTGCCCTTGGGCAGTGACCAGTCGTCGTAGCGCGGGCGGTGGATGAGGGCCACCTCAACGGCATTGCGTCGCGTCCGCCACAGCACCGCGCCGGCGGCGTGGATGACCTTGTCTGCGGTCCCGGAGCCAATCGGCACTGTCGTTTCGAGCACCTTGCACTCCTGCAGGTCAATTCGGGCTTTGCGGGCGGTGGGCCGGGGGTCAGGGATTGCGGTGTCGTTCCATCAGCGACGCCTGGTGATCGCACACGGTGGCGCCGGCTTGCGGTTCCGCTGTCCACTGGCCGTCGGGTCCGAGCTCCCAGCTGCGGGTGGCCGGATCCATTGCGGAGTCGAACACGTCGCCCAATTGTGTGGTCAGCCGCGGGTTCTTCACCTGCACCATCACTTCGACCCGGCGATCGAGATTGCGGTGCATCATGTCGGCGCTGCCGATCCAGAATTCGTCGATGGCGCGGAAGTGGATGATGCGCGAGTGCTCCAGGAAACGACCGAGAATCGATCGGACGAGGATGTTTTCGGAAAAGCCCTCGACCCCGGGCCGCAGTGCGCAGATACCGCGAACGAACAATTCAACTTGCACACCCGCGCGAGAGGCGCGGTAGAGCGCGTCGATCACCTGCTCGTCGACCAGTGAGTTGAGCTTGAGCCGGATCCGTCCGTTGCCGGAGTGGCGGTGCGCCGCGACCTCACGTTCGATGCGTTCGATGATCCCGGTCCGGACACCGTGTGGTGCCACCAACAGGTTGCGATAGGCGACTTTCCGCGAATAGCCAGTCAACGAGTTGAACAGGTCGGTCAGGTCGGCACCGATGTCCGGGTCGGCGGTGAGCAGCCCCACATCTTCATAGAGGCGAGCGGTCTTGGAGTTGTAGTTGCCGGTTCCGATATGGCAGTAACGCCGGATCGTGGACCCTTCGCGACGCACGACGAGGCAGACCTTGCAGTGGGTTTTCAGTCCGATCAGGCCGTACACCACGTGCACGCCGGCCTGCTCCAGCTTGCGGGCCCACTTGATGTTGGCCTGCTCGTCGAAGCGGGCCTTGATCTCGACGAGTGCCACCACCTGCTTGCCGGCCTCTGCCGCGTCGATCAGCGCGGTGACGATCGGTGAATCACCGGAGGTGCGGTAGAGCGTCTGCTTGATCGCCAGCACGCCCGGGTCGGCCGCAGCCTGTTCGATGAACCGCTGCACGCTGGTGGCGAACGAGTCGTAGGGGTGATGTACCAACACATCGCCCTCCCGCAGGGTGGCGAAAATGCTTTTGGGGGTTTCCCGTTCGGCGAACGCCGGGTGGGTGGCCGGGACGAAGGTGCGGTCCTTGAGATCGGGCCGGTCCTGGCCGTAGACCTGCCACAGCGATGACAGGTCCAGGAGGCCGGGCACCTCGATGACGTCACCGGGGTCCACGTCGAGCTCCCGCAACAGCAACTCCAGCATGTGCTCGGTCATGTCGTCGGCGACCTCGAGGCGAACCGGCGACCCGAACCGGCGCCGCGCCAGCTCGCGTTCCAAGGCCTGCAACAGGTCTTCATCGCGGTCCTCTTCGACCTCGAAATCGGCGTTGCGGGTGATGCGGAACGCGTGATGCTCGACGATCTCCATGCCGGGGAACAACACCGGCAGGAACGCCGCGATCAGCTCCTCCATCGGCAAGAACCGGACCTCGTCACGGCCGTCGCCGCCGTTGGCGCGGGCGTCAAGTTCGACGAAACGGTCGACGTTGTCGGGGACCTTGACCCGCGCGAAGTGACTGCCGCCGTCCTCGGGGCGCTTTACCGTCACCGCCAGGTTCAAGCTGAGCCCACTGACGAACGGGAACGGGTGGGCCGGGTCGACCGCCAGCGGTGTCAGCACCGGGAACACCTGCTCGTGGAAGTACACCGACAGCTGGTCGCGCTCGGCCGGTAGGAGATCGGCCCACGTGACCACGTGGATGCCTTCGGCGGCAAGCGCAGGGCGGACGGAGTCGAGGAACACCCCCGCATGGCGGGTGGCGATCTGCTGGGTCCGTTCCCCGATGCGGCGCAATTGCTCACGGGGGGTCAGGCCGTCGGCCGAGCGCACCGACAGACCCATCTCATCGCGGCGTTTGAGGCCGGCGACTCGGACCATGTAGAACTCGTCGAGATTGGAGGCGAAGATCGCCAGGAACTTGGCCCGCTCCAGCAGCGGCAAGGAGGTGTCGGCGGCCAGCGCCAGCACTCGCGCGTTGAAGTCCAGCCAGCTCAGTTCCCGGTTGAGATAGCGGTCCGCGGGCAATTCGTCGGTATAGCCGGCCGGAAGAGTCTCGGTGGCAGCGGGAGGGGCGGTCGGAGCGGCGTCGCGCGTATGCCGGTCAGTCGTGTCGCTACGCGTCTCAGTGAGTTCGCTGCCCTCGATTTCGTCCACTCCGAAATCATTGCTCATACCGCGTGCCGCTGCCACCGGACTTGGCAAGTGCAAGCGCACGGGCCGTTGCCGTGCCCACGCCGAGTCGTCGTGCCACCGCCAGATCTTCCGGTGTGTCGATGTCACAGCGCAGGCCGGGCCAGGCACCGGTCAATTCCAGCGCTCCCGATTGGCGGTGACGGTTCGAGGAATCCCGGCCGAAGCGGGGGTCCAGGGCGGTGCCGAAAGCGAAGAGCGCGGCGGTACCCATTCCATGCCGGTCAGCGACGAAGCTGCGCTGGTGGGTTCGTGCCGAGGCGATCGCCTCATCGAGTTCGTAGGATTGCAAAGCTGGCAAATCACCTTGCAACACAACGATGTTCGGTACGGACTCGGTCACCGCGGCTTCGGCCGCAGCGAGCGCGTTGTTCAGCGGGTCGTCGTGACCGTCTGGCGTCGGGTCCTCCAACACCTCGGCTCCCAGTTCGGCGGCGGCCGCAGCGGCCGCCTCGTCGGGGGTGACCACCGTGATGTGCTCCAGTCCGCGGGCGGCCGAAGCCGCACTGATGGTGTCCACCAGCATGGCCAGCACTACGGCTTCGCGCAGCGGTGCGGGAAACGCCGGCGCCAGCCGGGTCTTGGCCACACTGAGCCGCTTGACGGCAATGACCAGGCCGATGCCGGATACCTCAGCCGGTGCGGAGTTCACACATCACATCCTGCCAGCGTCGGGCTAGGAGTTCCGCGCGCTGGGTCGTTGGCGGTGACCCGCTTCGCCCGGCTCCGCCGCGCTTGCGATCACCGCTGGGTCGTTGGCGGTGACCCGCTTCGCCCGGCTCCGCCGCGCTTGCGATCACCGCTAAGGTGATGCGCCTATAGGGAGGTGGTGTGCGATGGGCGGCTCCGAGGGCACGGTCGCAGTGATGGGCGCGGGCGCGTGGGGGACGGCTCTGGCCAAGGTGCTCGCCGACGCCGGCAGCGACGTCAGACTCTGGGCACGCCGGCCCGACATCGCCGCGCAGATCAACGAGACCCGGCGCAACCCCGACTATCTGCCGGGTTTTGAGGTTCCCGAGGCGGTGCGCGCCACCAGTGACCCGGCCGAGGCGCTGGACGGCTTGACCACCGTGGTGCTGGCCGTGCCGGCGCAGACGATGCGGGCCAATCTCCAAGCATGGACGCCGCACCTGACCGACAGCGCCACGCTGGTCAGCGTCGCCAAGGGCATTGAGCTGGGCACGCTGATGCGGATGAGCCAGGTGATCACGGCGGTGACGGGATTCGATCCCGGTCAGGTCGCGGTGGTGTCCGGTCCCAACCTGGCGGCGGAGATCGCCGCCGGACAGCCCGCTGCGACCGTGGTGGCCTGCACGGACTCCGGTCGTGCGGTGGCACTTCAGCGGATGCTCAACACGGGATACTTCCGGCCCTACACCAACTCCGACATCGTCGGCACCGAGATCGGCGGGGCCTGTAAGAACGTCATCGCCTTGGCCTGCGGGATGGCGGCCGGAGTGGGGCTGGGTGAGAACACGGCGGCCGCCATCATCACCCGGGGTCTGGCGGAGATCATTCGTCTGGGAGTCGCGCTGGGGGCTAAGGGCTCCACCCTGGCCGGCTTGGCGGGAGTGGGCGATTTGGTGGCCACCTGCACATCCCCGCACTCACGCAACCGCTCGTTCGGCGAACGGCTGGGCCGCGGCGAGGAGATGCCACCGGTGCCCGGGTCGGCCGGATTGCAGAGCACCTCCGACGGCCATGTCGTCGAAGGCGTGACATCGTGCCAGTCGGTGCTGGCCCTGGCGATGAGCTACGACGTGGAGATGCCGCTGACCGATGCCGTGCACCGGGTTTGCCACAAAGGGTCGTCAGTCAACGAGGCGGTGGCGCTGCTGCTGGGACGTCGCACCAAACCGGAGTAACCGGCCTCCGGTTTATGGGGCGGTCCAGCTTCGCCTCTCCTCCGTCGAGGCTCGCTAACCGCTGGACTTGATGGGGCGGTCCAGCTTCGCCTCTCCTCCGTCGAGGCTCGCTAACCGCCCGGTAGCCTCTGGCGTGTGAATTCCCACGAACGCACCCGCGTGGCCGTCGTCTTCGGCGGCCGCAGCAGCGAGCACGCCATCTCCTGCGTCTCGGCGGGCAGCATCCTGCGCAACCTGGATCCGCAACGCTTCGAGGTCGTCGCAGTAGGTATCACCCCGGAAGGGGCGTGGGTGCTCACCGACGGCAACCCCGAGACGCTGGCCATCACCGACCGCAAGCTGCCCGCGGTCAGCACGGACTCCGGCGCCGAACTGACGCTGGCGGCCGACCCGCAGCGCGCCGGTCAGCTTGTCGCGTTCTCCGCCGCCGGGCCGGCGGAGGTGCTGGAGTCGGTTGACGTGGTGTTTCCGGTGTTGCACGGCCCGTACGGCGAAGACGGCACCGTGCAGGGACTGCTGGAGTTGGCCGGCGTGCCCTACGTCGGCGCCGGGGTGCTGGCCAGCGCGGCGGGCATGGACAAGGAGTTCACCAAGAAGCTGCTGGCTGCCGATGGCCTGCCGATCGGTCCCTACGCGGTGCTGCGGCCCGCCCAGGAGACACTGTCGACCGACGATCAGGAACGTCTCGGGCTGCCGCTGTTCGTCAAACCGGCGCGCGGCGGGTCCTCGATCGGGGTCAGCCGGGTCACGTCGTACGACGAACTGCCCGCGGCGATCGCCGAGGCGCGCCGGCACGACCCGAAGGTCATTGTCGAGGCCGCGATCGTCGGCCGTGAAATCGAATGCGGGGTACTCGAATTCCCCGACGGCTCCCTGGGAGCCAGCACGGTGGGGGAGATCCGGGTGGCCGGCGTGGCCGACGGTGACGACTCGTTCTACGACTTCGCCACCAAGTACCTCGACGACGCGGCCGAACTCGATGTGCCCGCCAAGATCGACGACGATATCGCCGAAGCCGTGCAGCAGTTGGCGATTCGGGCGTTCGCCGCCCTGGACTGCCAGGGGCTGGCCCGGGTGGACTTCTTCTTGACCGACAGCGGCCCGGTGATCAACGAGATCAACACCATGCCCGGGTTCACCACGATCTCGATGTACCCGCGGATGTGGTCGGCCAGCGGCGTGGACTACCCGACGCTGCTGGCGACGATGGTCGACACCGCCCTGGCTCGCGGTGTGGGCTTGCGCTGACGCCAGCGTGCTCCTAGCGCGGCGGACCCGGGCGGATCGGGACCGCGGCGACGGTGTCGGCGATCAGATCCGACACCTCCTGAATCGGCGTGGGACCGGAACCCGGCGGCAATGTCAGCGCCAGATAGACCTTCCGGTCCACCACATACCAGGTGGCGCGGTCGCCTTCGCGGACTTCGAACCACTGCACGTGATCGACCACCTGGATGGGGGAGCCCACCACGAAGTCGGCCGGCCGGTCCAGCCCACAGCGCAACACCACGGCTTCGCCGTCGTCGGCGGTCCAGGCGGCCGCTCCCTGCGGTGCGGGTGCGGCGAGTTCGGCGCGCTGATAGTCGCCCAGCTGAGCCGGTAACGCCGCGAGGAGGGCGCGGCAGTCTTCGCTGTCGGCCTGCGGAGCAGGCACGGTCGCGACCGGGACCGGTCCAGCCGGCCGCTTGCCCGGGTGGTGTAGCGCAGCCACCGTCAGTGCCGCCCCTACCGCGGCGACGGCGACCACCAGCGCGATGAGCAGCGCCAGTCGCGGTGGTCCGTCCGCGTCGTTGTCCGTGGTCAAGCCCCGCCTACCGTTCTGATCACACCTACACTCCAGGCTGTGCGCGGTAACGAGCCCACGCTGGGTCAGCTTGGAGAGTTTCCCATGATCGACCGGCTGGTGGCCGGGCGACATCAGCCCGACACCACCCAGTTGGGTCCCGGAGACGATGCGGCGGTGGTGCGCTGTGCCGACGGCCGAGCTGCGGTGTCCACCGACATGCTGGTAGAAGGCCGCCATTTCCGGCTGGATTGGTCAACCCCGCAACAGGTCGGGCGCAAGGCGATCGCGCAGAACGCCGCCGACATCGAGGCGATGGGTGCCCAGCCCACCGCGTTCGTCGTCGGCTTCGCAGCCCCGGCGCACACTTCTGCCGCCGATGCCATCGCCCTGGCCGACGGGATGTGGGCCGAGGCGGAGCGCCTCGGCGCCGGCGTGGTCGGAGGTGATCTGGTCCAGGCCGACTGCTGGGTGGTGTCGGTGACGGTGCTGGGCGATCTGGCCGGCAGAGCCGCGGTGCTGCGGTCGGGGGCGCGGCCCGGCGCGACCCTGGCGGTGGCCGGGGAGCTGGGCCGCTCGGCAGCCGGGCTGAGGCTGTGGGATGACGGCGTGGACTCAGCAGAATTCACGGAGTTCCGGCGTCGCCACCTGGTCCCGGAGCCGCCGTACGGGCAGGGCGCGGCGGCCGCCGAGGCGGGGGCGCAGGCCATGACCGATGTCTCCGACGGCCTGATCGCCGATCTGGGGCACCTGGCCGCCGCGTCGCAGGTGACGCTGGATGTGTCCACAGTGGCGCTGGCGGCCGATTATCGAGCCTTGGCGCCCGCGGCCGCTGCGGTCGGTGCGGACGCGTGGGCATGGGTTCTGGGCGGGGGAGAGGACCACGCCCTGGTCGCCGCGTTTCCCGGACAGGTGCCGCCCGGTTGGCGGGCCATCGGCCAGGTGCTACCCGGACCGGCGCGTGTGCTGGTCGACGGAGCGGTGTGGGACGGAGAGGCGGGCTGGCAATCGTTTGATTCCAGCGCCCCATTACGTTGAGACACCATGACTGCTCGTCCACTTCCTGAACTTGTCGAAAGCGGTTGGGCCACCGCACTGGCGCCGGTGACCGAGCACGTCGCCGCACTGGGGCAGTTTCTGCGCGAGGAGACGACGTCCGGACACGGCTATCTGCCCGACGGGCAGAACATCTTGCGTGCCTTCACGTTTCCGTTCGACAACGTCAGGGTGTTGATCGTCGGGCAAGACCCGTATCCGACACCCGGCCACGCGGTAGGTCTGAGCTTCTCGGTCGCACCGGATGTTCGGCCCCTGCCACGCAGCCTGGAGAACATCTTCACCGAGTACACCGCGGATCTGGGCTATCCCAAGCCGTCCAACGGCGATCTGTCCGCGTGGGCGCAGCGGGGTGTGTTGCTGCTCAACAGGGTGCTCACCGTGCGACCGGGCACGCCGGCGTCACATCGCGGCAAGGGCTGGGAGGCCGTCACCGAATGTGCGATCCGCGCGTTGGTGGCCCGCAATCAGCCGATGGTGGCGATTTTGTGGGGACGCGACGCGGGGACGCTCAAGCCGATGTTGTCCGACCGTTGCGTCGCGATCGAATCACCGCATCCGTCGCCACTGTCGGCGTCGCGCGGGTTCTTCGGATCGCGTCCGTTCAGCCGCGCCAATGACCTGCTGGCGCAGATGGGGGCCGAGCCGATCGACTGGCGACTGGAGTAACGCGGCTCGAGTGGTCGCGCATGCCGAAGAGGGACCGGTGTCCCCGCGCTCGACAAAAAGGGCGAACTTAGCCGCGGACGACCTTGCCGGCCTTGATGCACGAGGTGCAGGCGTTCAGGCGCTGCTTGTTACCGCCGGGACGCGCGGCGTGCACGACCTGAATGTTCGGGTCCCACCGACGGCTGGTCCGACGGTGCGAGTGGGATACCGACTTACCGAAGCCGGGGCCCTTTCCGCAGATATCGCACACGGCAGCCATATGTGACACTCCTCAAAACGTCTGCTTGAGGGCCAACAACCTCAGCGGGTGGCCCGACAACCTGATCAGGATACCCGCCCGGCGGGGCAACCACCAAAACGCCCCATCCCCGCCGGACGGACGTGACCTGTGCTGTCGTCCGGAGTGATTAGGCTTGCGGCCACCGGAGGTGGTGGCAGGAAGGTGGGTGCAGGTGGGCAACCCCGATCGTCGGCTGGATGCGGCGACCTTGCGGGACTGGGCACACACCGCCGTCGGTGACCTGATCACCCACACCGACGAGATCAATCAGCTCAATGTCTTCCCGGTCGCCGATTCCGACACCGGAACAAACATGCTGTTCACGATGCGTTCGGCCCTGGCCGAGGCCAACACCGAGGCCGCCTCCGGCGAGGTGGGACGGGTCGCGGCTGCCCTGTCTTCGGGGGCGCTGCACGGGGCGCGCGGCAACTCCGGGGTGATTTTGTCGCAGATCCTGCGCGGCCTGGCCGATGTGACCGCAGCCGACACCGGCGTCAGCGTCATCGACTCCGCCCTGCTCGGCGCCGGTCTGCGACACGGGGTCGAGCTGGTGGTGAGCTCGATGGGCGGACGCGAAGTCCCAGGCACCATCGTGTCGGTGTTGCAGGCTGCCGCGGGCGCCGTCGAACGGTGTGCGGCCAGCGGAGCCGAGTTGGGTCCGGCACTGGTGGCCGGCTCCGACGCGGCTGCTCAGGCGCTGGAGGCGACCACCGCGCAGCTCGACGTGCTTGCCGAGGCCGGGGTGGTCGACGCGGGCGGCCGCGGCCTGCTGGTGCTGCTCGACGCGCTGCGATCGACGATCACCGGGCAGGCTCCCGTGCGGTCGGTATACCAGCCTGCGCCGTCCCCGCGGCCTCCGGAGGCCGGGACCGAGGCCCCCGCGCCGCATTTCGAGGTCATGTACCTGCTGGGCGAGTGCAGCCCCGAAGACACCGAAGCCCTGCGGGAGCGGCTGAACCAGCTCGGAGAATCGGTGGCCATCGCCACCGCGGGGGTGGTCGGCGGATATTCGGTGCACGTGCACACCGATGACGCCGGTGCTGCCGTCGAGGCGGGCCTGGCCTTCGGACGGCCGCGGCGTATTCAGATCTCGGCCCTGGCCGGGGCCGCCGGGCCGTCCCCGGGCAGCTGGGCCCGGGAGCGTGCGGTGCTGGCCGTGGTCGATGGCGACGGCGCCGAGGCACTGTTCGACTCCGAAGGCGCCTGCGTGCTGCGGCCCGACCCGCACAGGGCCGAACCGGTGATGATGGTCAGCGCCCAGCAACTGTTGCGGGCGGTGGTGGACACCGGTGCAGCGCAGGTGATGCTGCTGCCCAACGGCTACGTCGCCGCCGAGGAGCTGGTGGCGGGCTGTACCGCTGCCATCGGCTGGGGTGTCGATGTGGTGCCGGTGCCGACCGGCTCGATGGTGCAGGGGTTGTCGGCGTTGGCGGTCCACGATCCTGGCCGGCCGGTCGTCGATGACGGCTACACCATGGCCCGGGCTGCCGGCAGCACCCGGCTGGGATCGGTGCGGATCGCGACCGAACAAGCGCTGACCTGGGCCGGTTCCTGCCGCCCCGGCGACGGCCTGGGCATCGCCGGCGACGAGGTGCTGATCGTGGCGCGCAATGTCGGGGCCGCCGCGATCGGCCTGATCGACCTGCTGCTGGCGGCCGGCGGTGAGCTGGTGACGGTGCTGCTCGGGGCGGGCATCGAAGGGTTGGAAGAAGATGTCATGGACGTCTTGGCCCGGCACGTGCATGACCAGCACCCGGGAACCGAACTGGCGACCTACTTCACCGGGCATCGGGGGGACGCGTTGCTGATCGGGGTCGAGTAGCGATGGCGATCTTGGCCGACCGGCTGGATTTCATCGTCGGCTCTGGCGCTGCCGGCAAACTCGACGAAAGCTTCGGCATCCGCACTGTCGGGGACCTGCTGCGGCACTATCCGCGCAGCTACGTCGAAGGCTCCGGGGTGCGCAGCGCTGCCGATAGCCGCCCCGCCGAAGGCGACCACATCACCATCGTCGACACCATCAGTTCGGCGTTGCTCAAAGACATGCAGCGGCGCAACGGAAAGTATCTCGCCGTCACCGTCGGTAGCGGTCGCAACAAGGTCAGTGCGACGTTCTTCAACCCCAAGGGCCTGCGTTGGCGGTTGACCCCCGGCACCCGGGTGATGCTGTCCGGTGAGGTCAAGCTGTTTCGGGGTGCGATCCAACTGACCCATCCGGACTTCCTGGTACTCAAGGAAGCCGACGGTGCGGCCAACGAGCGCAACTTCGGCAGCAGTTCGCTGCGCAACATCGCCGACGCATCGCAGAAGGTCAGCGGGCAGGTCAACCAGGCGGACTTCGAGCGCAGCTGCTACCCGATCTACCCGGCGACCGCGAAACTGCAGAGCTGGGACATCTTCAACTGTGTGCGGCAGGTGCTCGACGTCCTCGATCCGGTTCCGGACCCGCTGCCGGCCGCGGTGCGCACCGAACGGGGTCTGCTCGGCGAAGACGAAGCGCTGCGCGCGATTCACCTGTCGGAGAATGCCGCCGAGCGGGACCGCGCCCGTGCCCGGCTGGCCGTCGATGAGGCGTTCGGCTTGCAGTGGGCGTTGGCGATGCGTCGGAACGGTGAATTGTCCGAATCCGGTTTACCGGCACCGCGCCGTGATAACGGGATGGTCGCAGAACTGTTGCGGCGGTTGCCGTTCGAGCTGACCACCGGACAACGCGAGGTGCTCGGCGTGCTCGAAGGCGAACTGGCCACCAGCCGTCCGATGAATCGGCTGCTACAGGGCGAGGTCGGCTCGGGCAAGACGATCGTCGCCCTGCTGGCGATGCTGCAGCTCGTTGATGCCGGCTATCAGTGCGCCCTGTTGGCGCCCACCGAAGTCCTTGCCGCCCAACACGCCCGATCGATACGGGACATGCTGGGGCCGCTGGCACTCGGCGGTCAGCTGGGCGGGGCCGACAATGCCACCGCGGTGGCGCTGCTCACCGGCTCGATGTCCGCGGCCGCCAAGAAGCAGGCGCGCGCCGAGATCTCCAGTGGCCGGGCCGGCATCGTTGTGGGCACTCACGCCCTGCTGGTCGACGCGGTCGAATTCGACAACCTGGGCATGGTGGTCGTCGACGAACAACATCGATTCGGCGTCGAGCAGCGAGATCGGTTGCGCGCCAAAGCTCCCGACGGCATCACGCCGCACCTGCTGGTGATGACCGCCACTCCGATTCCGCGCACAGTGGCGCTCACCGTATACGGCGATCTGGAGACCTCCACGTTGCGCGAGCTGCCCCGTGGTCGCCAGCCGATCACGAGTTCGGTGATCTTCGTCAAGGAGAAGCCGACCTGGCTGGATCGGGCCTGGGAGCGGATCCGCGAGGAGGTGGCGGCCGGCCGACAGGCCTACGTGGTGGCACCCCGCATCGACGAGACCGACGAGCCAAGCACGACCGGCTCGGACGATGCGGGCGGCAGAACCTCGGCCACCGCGGTCGGGCTGTTCGATCAGTTGCGAGCCGGGCCGCTATCGGGGTTGCGACTGGGCTTGATGCACGGGCGGCTGACCGGGGACGAGAAGGACGCGGTGATGACGGCGTTCCGCACCGGCGGCGTCGATGTGCTGGTCTGCACCACGGTCATCGAGGTCGGTGTCGACGTACCCAATGCCACCGTCATGCTGATCGCCGACGCGGACTGGTTCGGCATCAGCCAATTGCACCAGCTTCGCGGCCGGATCGGCCGCGGCGAGCATGCCAGCCTCTGCCTGCTGGTGACCTCCAGCGGTCCTGGATCCAAGGCGGGACAGCGCCTGAAAGCCGTCGCAGGCACCTTGGATGGATTCGTCTTGGCCGATCTGGATCTGGCCGAACGTGGTGAGGGAGATGTAT
Source organism: Mycobacterium sp. UM_WGJ (assembly GCF_000455125.1). Lineage (GTDB taxonomy): Bacteria > Actinomycetota > Actinomycetes > Mycobacteriales > Mycobacteriaceae > Mycobacterium. The sequence goes on along the minus strand of NZ_AUWR01000055.1, from coordinate 124,259 downwards.
TGGGCCGCAACCAGTCCGGCTGGCAAGGCGGCCTCAAGCTGCTGTCGCTGGCCGACCACGGCGAAGTGATCGAGGCGGCCCGCACGTACTGCCTGCAGGCCTGGGAAGACAACCCGAATGATCCCGGGTTGGCCACCCTTGCCGCGCCTTTCACCGACATCGCCTACCTGGACAAATCATGACCAGTCGAAAAACCCTGCTGTGGCTGGCCGTGGCGGCCGCGCTGGCCGTGCTGGTGGCCTACCAGACGGTGTCGGCCGTGGGCCATCGCAGTCGTGCACTGGCGGCGCAGGCCGGTATGCCCACGGTGGCGGCCGGCACCGACGTCCTGGCCGGCATCACGGTCGTTCCGGCCCGCACCCACCGCTACGACTACCGCCGTCCGCTGTTCGGCGACGCCTGGGATGACGACAACGATGCGCCGGGCGGTCACAACGGCTGCGACACCCGCAACGACATCCTCAACCGGGACCTGGTGGACATCACGCACGTGTCGACCAAGCGTTGCGCCAACGCGGTGGCCACTGGAACCCTGCACGACCCCTACACCAACGCCGTCGTGGCCTTCACCCGCGGCGCGAAGACCGGCGAATCGGTGCAGGTCGACCACATTGTGCCGCTGGCCTACGCCTGGGACATGGGAGCGTCGGCCTGGCCGTACCGGCAACGGTTGCGCTTCGCCAACGACCCGGCCAACCTTCTTGCGGTCGCCGGGCAGGGCAACCAGGACAAGGGCGATGCGGGTCCCGGGCAGTGGATGCCGCCGAACACGGCGTTCGCGTGCCAGTACGCCATCGCCTACATCGCGGTCCTGCGGGGCTATGCGCTGCGCCTCGACCAGCCGTCAGCCGACGTGCTGCGTGAGTCAGCGGCCACCTGCCCGACCGGGTAGGCGAAGGTTCTGTCGGCGCCGACTGCGCATCTCAGGACGCGGCGACACGCCGCGGCGTCGTCGTGGGAGTCACACTCGGCTGGGGATCAGAGACCGGTATAGGTGAGCGGGTCTTCCCGCACCCGGGTGCCGTCGTTGAGACCGCCCAGGCTCGCCATGTGCTCGTCGGCGAGCTCAAAGCCGAACACGTCCAGGTTGGCCGCGATGCGCTCGGGCTGAGCCGACCGGGGGATCACCACATTGCCCAGTTGCAGGCTCCACCGGATCAGCACCTGTGCCGGGGTCTTGCCGTACTCGCCGGCGATGGCCGTCACGGTCGGGTGCTCGAGCAACCGGCCCACCGCCAGCGGGCTGTAGGCCTCAGTGATGATGCCGCGCTCGGCGTTGGCGGCACGCAGCTCAGCCTGGTTGAGCAGCGGGTGCAGCTCGATCTGATTGACCGACGGCGTCTCGAACGCCAGGTCGATCACGTCGTCGAGGTGATTCGCGGTGAAGTTGCACACCCCGATGGACCGGGCCAGTCCCAGCTCCCGGGTCTGAATGAGTCCACCGAAGCTGTCGACGTACATGCCCAGCGACGGCGCCGGCCAGTGGACCAGGTACAGGTCCACGTAGTCCATTCCGAGCCGTTCCAGGCTGGCCTTGCAGGCTTCGATGGCGGCGGTCAGTCCCTGGTCGGCGTTGGCCAGCTTGGTGGTGACGAACACCTCCTCGCGCGGGATTCCCGACGCGGCGATAGCCCGGCCCACCGCGGCCTCGTTGCCGTACACCTTGGCGGTGTCGATCAACCGACAGCCCAGCTCGAGCGCCGTCGAGACCGCGCGCTCGGTTTCGGCTTCGGACAACTCAGCCACTCCGATGCCCAGAGTCGGCATCGTGCGGTCGTCGTTGAGGGTGACCGAGGGGATCGCAGTGCCCGACGTCATTTCACCTACCTGTGTAATCGAATGTTCGCGGATCGGGTCCCAAGCGGGCGCCGTCGTCGAGCGAGGATATCTCGGCCATCTCCGCCGTGCCGAGTCCGAAGTCGAAGACGTCGAAGTTGCCGACGATGCGCTCTGGGTGCACCGATTTCGGAATCACAATATTACCCAGTTGGATATGCCAGCGGATCAGCACCTGCGCCGGTGTCTTTCCGCAACGCCGCGCCACCTCGGTCACCACCGGATGAGCCAGCAGGGAACCCCGCCCCAGGGGTGCCCAGGCTTCGGTGGCGATCCCGAGGCGGGCATGCGTTGCCCGCAGTTCGGGCTGGCTGAAGCGCGGATGCAGCTCGACCTGGTTGACGACGGGCACGATCCCGGTTCCGTCGATGAGCATCTTGAGGTGCTCGGGCGCGAAGTTGCTCACCCCGATCGAGCGGATCCGGCCCTGGTCGCGCAGGTGGGCCAGCGCCCGGAAGGTCTCGACGAATTTGCCGGCGGACGGCAGCGGCCAGTGGATCAGGTACAGGTCCAGAAAATCCAGGCCGAGGCGCTCCATGCTCGTGTCGAATGCCGACAGCGTGGAGTCATAGCCCTGGTCGGAGTTCCACACCTTGGTCACCACAAACACCTCGTCGCGCGGGAGGCCGGATGCCGCGACGGCGCGGCCGACCTCCCGCTCGTTGCCGTACAGGGCTGCGGTGTCGATATGGCGGTATCCGGCTGCAAGTGCGGTGCGTACCGCCTGCTCGGTTTCGGCGGGCGAAATCTTGTAAACCCCGAAACCGACGCTGGGGATGGAATTACCGTCGTTGAGCGTGACTGAACGCAAGTTATCTTCAGCAGCCATGACACGAAGTCTGCCAGGCAACTCCGGTTCCAGCCGCGGCGTGCGATGGACCGATCAGCTGCAGAGCACGCTGATGACGGCCGGTATGAAGCTGATGCCGATGTTGCCGATCGGCCTCCAGCGGATCATGACCGGCGGGCGCGCGGTCACCATCGACGGTAAGACCTTGGACCCCACCCTGCGGCTGACCCTGGCCGCACAGCGCGCGATGGGCATCAACGGGTTAGTTGTCGGCGACGACGCGGTCGCCTCCCGCGCCCAGCTGCGCGAAACGGCCACCGGACTGGGCGGCGGTGATATCCACGTCGACGTTCGCGACATCGTGCTGCCCGGCCCGGCCGGCGACATCGCCGCTCGGCACTACCGCCCCGTCGGTGGGGGCGACAAGCCGCTGCTGGTCTTCTACCACGGCGGCGGATTCGTGATCGGCGACCTGGACAGCCACGACGCGATCTGCCGCCTGACCTGCCGAGACGGTGACATCGCGGTGCTGTCGGTCGACTACCGGCTGGCGCCTGAGCACCCCGCACCGGCCGCACTCGACGATGCCCTCGCGGCGTTCCGCTGGGCTCATGACCACGCCGCGGAGCTGGGTGGGATCGCCGGGCGGGTCGCAGTCGGTGGTGACAGCGCCGGTGGCAACCTGGCCGCCGCGGTCGCGCTGCGGGCACGCGATGAAGGGGGACCAGCACCCGTTCTGCAGTGGCTGATCTATCCGGTCACCGACTGCACCGCCCAGACCCGTTCGCGCACCCTCTACGGCGACGGCTTTCTGCTGACCAAACACGACATCGACTGGTTCACCGACCAATACGTGGGCCGCTCACAGCTGGCTCCGACCGACCCGCTGGTATCGCCGCTGCTGGCCGGCGACCTGTCCGGATTACCTCCGGCGCTGGTGGCCGTCGCCGGATTCGACCCGCTGCACGACGAAGGCGAAGCCTTCGCGGCGGCACTGCGCGAGGCCGGCGTTGTGGTGGACCTGCGGCAGATGCCGTCGTTGACGCATGCCTTCATCAACCTGTTTCCGCTGGGGGGCGGCAGCGCCACCGCGACCAGTGAGTTGATCTCGGCGCTGCGCGCGCACCTCAGCCGCGGCTGAGGTCCGGGGCTCACGCCGGTACGCTGAACCGTAAACCGACCACCGAACACGAGGACCGACCGACTGTGGCCAGCAAACCCAAACGCCCCGCCGCCTCCGGCTTGAGGGCCGGCGACCAGAAGCGCAACCTCGCAATGCAGATCGGGCTCGTCGCCATCGTGGTGGTCTTCGCGGTGGGACTGATCGGCTACATCGTGATGTCCAACGGGCACAAAAAGGGCGTCGGCGCCGGTGAGGCGATCCGGGTCACCTCGAGCAAGCTGATCACCAAGGACGGGACCGACGAGCCCAAGGCTGTGCTGACGTTCTACGAGGACTTCCTCTGCCCGGCCTGCGGCAACCTCGAGCGAGCCTTCGGCCCGACGGTGTCCCGGCTGATCGACAGCGGGGCGATCGCCGCCGACTACCACATGGTCGCGATCCTGGATCGGCCGCAGAACGACAACTACTCCTCGCGCGCCGGAGCCGCCGCCTACTGCGTCGCTGACGAGAACAACGATGCCTTCCGCCGATTCCACACCGCGCTCTACACCGAGCAGCTGCAGCCGTCGGAGATCGGCACGGAGTTCCCCGACGACAAGCGCCTGATCGAGTTGGCCCGCCAAGCCGGCGCTGCCGGCAGTGTTCCGGCGTGCATCAACAGCGGCAAGTACCTCAAGATGGTCGGCGGTATGGCCGCCGCTGGGGGCATTCACGCCACTCCCACGTTGCGCATCAACGGCGAGGACTACCGCCCCTCCACTCCGGAAGCCCTGGTCTCCAAGATCCGCGAGATCGTCGGTGACGTGCCCGGTATGGCCGTACCGGCTCAGGAGTCGTGACCATCACGGCTCCGGCGGTCGAATCGCCCGCCCAGGCGGTGCCGGTCGCGGCATCCCGGGCCTGGGCGGTGCTGATCGGCGGGGTCATCGGACTGCTCGCCTCGGTCACCCTGACCGTCGAGAAGATCAAGCTGCTCACGGACTCCGGCTACGTACCGTCGTGCAACCTCAACCCGGTGCTGTCCTGCGGATCGGTGATGGTCACCCCGCAGGCGTCGGTGCTGGGCTTCCCCAACCCCCTGATGGGGATCGTCGCCTTCACCGTGGTGGTTGTCACCGGCGTCCTGGCTGTCGCGAAAGTGCCATTGCCGCAGTGGTATTGGACCGGGTTGACGCTCGGGACGCTGGCCGGCGCCGGCTTCGTGCACTGGCTGATCTTCCAGAGCCTGTACCGGATCGGGGCGCTGTGCCCGTATTGCATGGTGGTGTGGGCGGTCACGCTGTGCCTGCTAGTGATATTCGCAGCCCTAGCATCTGAGCAGGGTGGTATACGCAAAACTTTGCAGCATTTGCACCGATGGCGTTGGACCATCGCTGCGTTATGGTTTATCGCGTTATTTCTGCTGATATTTATTCGGTTTCAGGATTACTGGATAACGCTGCTGTAGGGGTGGATGTGATCTCCAAAGTGCTGGTGGCCAACCGCGGGGAGATCGCTGTCCGCGCGTTCCGGGCCGCTGTGGAACTCGGGGTCGGCACAGTGGCGGTCTACCCGTACGAGGATCGCAACTCGCTGCACCGGCTCAAGGCGGACGAGTCCTACCAGATCGGCGAAGAGGGCCATCCGGTACGCGCGTACCTGTCAGTCGACGAGATCGTCGGCACCGCAGTGCGATGCGGAGCCGACGCCGTTTACCCCGGCTACGGTTTTCTTTCGGAGAATCCTCAACTGGCGCAGGCCTGTGCGGCTGCGGGCATCACCTTCGTCGGTCCCAGCGCGGCGGTGCTGGCCCTGGCCGGCAACAAGTCTCGCGCGGTGGCGGCCGCGCGGGAGGCGGGCCTGCCTGTGCTGGCGTCATCGGCCCCGTCGTCCTCGGTGGAGGAACTGCTCGCCGCAGCCCAGGACATGACGTTCCCGCTGTTCGTCAAGGCGGTCGCCGGTGGCGGTGGGCGCGGGATGCGCCGGGTCGCCGACATCGACGGGCTGGCCGACGCGGTGGAAGCGGCCAGCCGGGAAGCGGATTCGGCGTTCGGCGATCCACACGTCTACCTCGAGCAGGCGGTACTCAACCCGCGCCACATCGAGGTGCAGATCCTGGCCGATAACCACGGCAACGTGATTCACCTCTACGAGCGTGACTGCAGTGTGCAGCGCCGGCATCAGAAAGTCGTCGAGTTGGCGCCGGCACCGAATCTCGATCCGGCTCTGCGCGAGAAGATCTGTGCGGACGCCGTGGCATTCGCGAGCCATATCGGCTACACCTGCGCGGGCACCGTGGAGTTTCTGGTCGACGAGCGCGGCCACCACGTGTTCATCGAGATGAATCCGCGCATCCAGGTGGAGCACACCGTCACCGAGGAGATCACCGACGTCGACCTGGTGTCGTCGCAGCTGCGGATCGCCGCCGGTGAGTGGCTGGCGGACCTGGGCCTCTCGCAGGATTCGATCACGCTGCGCGGCGCTGCGCTGCAATGCCGGATCACCACCGAGGACCCGGCCAACGGATTCCGGCCCGACACCGGACGGATCAGCGCTTACCGCAGCCCTGGCGGGGCGGGGATCCGGCTGGATGGCGGCACGAACCTGGGCGCGGAGATCAGCGCCCACTTCGACTCGATGCTGGTCAAGCTGACCTGTCGCGGCAAGGATTTCCCCACCGCGGTGAAGCGGGCGCGCCGGGCGATCGCGGAATTCCGGATCCGTGGGGTCGCCACCAACATCCCGTTCCTGCAGGCCGTGCTCGATGACCCGGACTTCTCCGCCGGGCGCATCACGACCTCGTTCATCGACGAGCGCCCGCAGCTGCTGACCGCGCGTTCGTCGGCCGACCGCGGCACCAAGATCTTGAATTACCTGGCGGATGTCACCGTCAACAGTCCGCACGGCACCCGGCGGTCGGCGGTGTACCCGCGAGACAAGCTGCCCGAGCTGGACCTGTCGGCGCCGCCGCCGGCGGGTTCCAAGCAACGGCTGGTCGAGCTGGGGCCAGAAGGGTTTGCCCGCTGGCTGCGGGAATCGCGCGCCGTGGGGGTCACCGACACCACCTTCCGGGACGCCCACCAGTCGCTGTTGGCCACCCGGGTGCGCACCAGCGGGTTGGTCAGGGTGGCGCCGTACGTGGCCCACACCATGTCGCAACTGCTGTCGGTCGAATGCTGGGGCGGCGCGACTTACGATGTGGCGCTGCGGTTTCTGAAGGAAGACCCCTGGGAGCGACTGGCCGCGCTGCGCGAGACGCTGCCCAACATCTGCTTGCAGATGCTGCTGCGCGGGCGCAACACAGTCGGGTATACCCCGTATCCGGAGTTGGTGACCTCGGCGTTCGTCCAGGAGGCCACCGAGACCGGTATTGACATTTTTCGGATCTTCGATGCGCTCAACAACGTGGACTCGATGCTTCCGGCCATTGATGCGGTGCGCGAAACCGGCAGTGCGGTAGCCGAAGTCGCCATGTGCTACACCGGCGATCTGAGCAGTCCGAGCGAAACGCTCTACACGCTGGATTACTACCTGCGGCTCGCCGAGCAGGTCGTGAACGCCGGTGCCCATGTGCTGGCGATCAAGGACATGGCGGGGCTGCTGCGCCCTGCCGCGGCAACGACGTTGGTGAGCGCACTGCGCAGTCGCTTCGACCTGCCCATCCATGTCCACACGCACGACACCGCGGGTGGTCAGCTGGCCAGCTATGTCGCTGCCTGGCAGGCCGGGGCGGACGCCGTCGACGGCGCGGCAGCGCCCATGGCGGGCACCACCAGTCAACCGGCGCTCAGCTCGATCATCGCCGCGGCGGCCCAGACCGACTACGACACCGGGATCTCGCTGGACGCGGTGGGCGACCTGGAGCCGTACTGGGAGGCACTGCGAAAGGTTTACGCGCCGTTCGAATCCGGGCTGGCAGCGCCGACAGGGCGGGTATACCGCCACGAGATTCCCGGTGGCCAGCTGTCCAACCTGCACCAGCAGGCCAAGGCGCTGGGGTTGGCGGACCGGTTCGAGGACGTGGAGAACAACTATGCCGCCGCCGATGCCGTACTCGGTCGGCTGATCAAGGTGACTCCGAGCTCGAAGGTGGTCGGCGATCTCGCGCTGGCCCTGGTCGGTGCCGGCGTGAGCGCCGACGAGTTCGCCGCCGACCCGTCCCGAGTCGACATACCGGACTCGGTGATCGGCTTCCTGCGCGGTGAGCTGGGCGACCCGGCGGGTGGCTGGCCGGAGCCGTTGCGGACCAAGGCGCTGGAGGGTCGCGGCCCGGCACGGGAGATGCAGCAGCTCTCGGCCGATGACGAGGCGGTGTTGGCAAAATCTGGACCGCAACGCCAGGCTCGCCTTAACCACCTGCTGTTCCCTGGCCCCACAAAGGAATTCGAGTCGCATCGGGAACTCTATGGCGACATCTCGCGGTTGTCGGCCAACCAGTTCTTCTACGGGCTGCGTCAGGGCGAGGAGCATCGGGTCAAGCTGGAGCGCGGGGTGGAGCTGCTGATCGGGCTCGAGGCCATCTCCGAGCCGGACGAACGCGGCATGCGGACCGTGATGTGCATCATCAACGGTCAGCTGCGGCCGGTCGAAGTGCGTGACCGCAGCATCGCCAGCGAAGTACCGGTCGCCGAAAAGGCCGACAGAACCAAACCGGGCCATGTCGCGGCACCGTTTGCCGGTGTGGTCACCATCGGAGTCGCCGAGGGAGAGCAGGTCACCGCCGGACAGACCCTGGCCACCATCGAGGCGATGAAGATGGAGGCGGCCATCACCGCGCCGGCCGACGGCACCGTCGCGCGGGTGGCTGTTGCCGAGACCGCACAGGTCGAAGGCGGAGACCTGCTGGTGGTGCTGAGCTGACTCGCATCGTCGGGGGCGCAGCCGGGGGGCGACGCCTCGCCGTGCCGCCGCGCCGCACCCGGCCAACCACAGATCGGGTGCGCGAGGCGCTGTTCAATGTGCTCGATTCCCGAATGGACCTGACCGGAATGTCGGTGTTGGACCTGTATGCGGGGTCGGGGGCGCTCGGCTTGGAAGCGTTGTCTCGCGGCGCCGCGTCGGCACTGTTCGTCGAATCGGACCGTCGCGCCGCAGAGGTGCTGGCCGCCAATATCGCCGCGTTGGGGCTGGCCGGTGCCGTATTGCGCCGCGGCACGGTGGCCGCAGTGCTGGCCGGGGGAACCGAAACTCCAGTGGATCTGGTGCTGGCCGATCCACCCTACGAGGTCGATGCCGCCGCGATCGACGCGCTGCCGGGATTGTTGACCGCCGGGGGTTGGGCGGGCCCGGGCACCGTCGTGGTGATCGAACGGGCCACCTCCAGTCCGGCGGTGGGGTGGCCGCAGGGCTGGGAAGCCTGGCCCTCGCGCCGGTACGGCGACACCCGCCTGGAGCTGGCCGAGCTCGAGTAGCGGCGAGGCCGCGCGCAGTGGGTCACCGCTATCAGTTCAGCCTGCTGCTAGCGTCGAGCACTATGAGTGGTGCGGTATGCCCCGGTTCCTTCGACCCGGTGACGCTGGGACATGTCGACATCCTGGAGCGCGCGGCCGCTCAGTTCGATGAGGTGGTGGCCGCCGTACTGGTCAACCCGTCTAAAAAGGGCATGTTCACTCTCGACGAGCGCCTTGAGATGATCGCCGAAGCCACCGCGCATCTGCCCAACGTGCGCGCGGAGTCGGGCCAGGGCTTGGTGGTCGACTTCGTCCGGGAGCGGGGGCTCACCGCGATCATCAAGGGCCTGCGCACCGGCACCGACTTCGAGTACGAGCTGCAGATGGCTCAGATGAACAAGCACATCGCCGGTGTCGACACGTTTTTCGTGGCGACCACACCGCGGTATTCGTTCGTATCGTCTTCGTTGGCAAAGGAAGTTGCGGCGATGGGCGGCGATGTCTCCGACCTGTTGCCCGAGCCGGTGAACCGCAGGCTGGCTGCCAAGCTGGCCGGTCGCTGAGCAGGCTGCGGTCTACCGCGGCTGCCAACCCAAGCGCTGATCGGTCGTCTTGCGCATCCGGGCGAAGCCACTCCCGCAGCCCAATACCCGTAGCGCCGCTTCGGCTATGGTCCACGGATAATCCGGCGGGCAGGAGCCGTCGTCGGAGCGCCGGTTGATCACCGTCTCCACCAACCGGAACGGCACATCGTCGGCGCTCGCGGGACCGTCATGGTCGGCGATCACCGCGCGCGACAGCTCTCGATAGTGGCTGCGTAACTCGCCACGGCGCCGGCGGAAGCGGGCGAAGCGCTCGAGACGAAGTTCTGGAAGCAGATACAGCGTGCCCAGATTCCAGGTACCGCCGCACAATTGCGCGGTATCGGCGACGACGAGCGCGTGCAGCCGGGGAGCGCTCGGTCCTGCCTCAGCCAGCAGCTCGGCGGCCAGCTGTACGGAGGTTTCGACGGTGTCGGCCAGTAGGGCGTCGAGGATGTCGTCCTTGGCGGCGAAGTGGTGATACAGCGAGGCCTGCCGAATGCCGACGTTCTCGGCGATGCGCCGGGTCGAGGTGGCGGCGTAGCCGACGGTGGTGAACAGCTCCGCCGCGGCGTCGAGGATCTCATCGCGCGCGCTGCTGCCCGGCCTGCTGGACGCCACCAGCCGGGGACGTCCTCGTCGATCGCTCTGCACGCCTTACTGCCTATCACGCGCCGCGGCCTGGGCTCGCTAAAAACTATCAAATGATAGGAAATGTGTTAGCTTCCTGGTCATGGACAACCCGCGCACCGATTCCACCGACGGCGCACGCCGGCATGCGCGCGCTCAGGCGCAGCACGCGTCGATGCACATCCCGGCGGCCCCGGAAGGCGTCGACGCGGCGTCGATGATCTGGGCCGAGTCCATCCCGGCCAACGGCTACGCCACCAAGGTGCTGGCTCGCGGCACCCGGGTTCGGATGACCGACGTCGAGGGTGGCGCCTGCGCGAATCTGCTGCTGTACCGCGCTGAGGCACCCTGGGAACGGCTCAATGTCGCCGACACCATGAAGGTGCCGTGGCAGGCCTACCTCGGAGTCGGTCATCCGCTGTTGTCCGATCAGGGGCGCGTGCTGGCCACCGTCGTCGCCGACTCCTCGGGGCACCACGACCTGCTCTGCGGTCCGGACGCCACCGGGCGGCAACTGCTGCTGCTGGGCGCGATCAAGCACGGCCTGGGCAGTCGCGACGTGGCACCGTCGGTGTCGCTGTTCCGCGGAGTCCGTGTCGACCCCGTCAGCGGGGCACTGGAATTCACCGGATCCGCGGGACCCGGCGCGGCGGTCGACCTGCTGATCCACCTTCCGGTGGTGCTGGTGGTCGCCAATGCCGCGCACCCGCTGGACCCCGACCCGCCTGCAACGGCATTGGACGTCCTTGGCTGGCGGGCCGGCGAACAGCTGGCCGAACTGACCAATCGGGATCCGGAATACCTTCGCGCGGTGCAGAACACGGAGGCGGCCTGGGTCGCCGCATCGGGGGAGTGCTCATGACGAATCCATCGCACGTCATCTCCGACGCGGTGGTGGCGGCACGGTCGCCTTGGTCGGCGGTGGTGCGTGCCGGCGATCTGCTGCAGATCATCGATCTGCACGGCAACCAGGCGGTGGACTGCCTGCTCTACGACGCCGCCGATCACGCTCGCCGATACAGCGCCCAGGCCACGGTGCTCGCCCAGCGCAACATCTTCTTGAGCACCGGCTCGGTGCTGCGCAGCGCCGATGGCGCCGCCCTGATGACCGTCATCGCCGACGACGTCGGCAACCACGACACCATTGCCGGGGCCTGCTCGCAGGAATCCAACACGCTGCGCTACGGGCACCACACGGCCCACCAGCACGCCTGCGTGGAGAACTTCCTCGCCGAGGGGGCCCGGTGGGGTCTGGACAAACGCGACATCGTCTCCAACATCAACTGGTTCATGAACGTGCCCGTGGAAGCCGACGGCACGCTGGGTATCGTCGACGGCCTCTCGGCCCCGGGCAAGAGTCTGACTCTGCGCGCGGAGACCGACACTCTGGTCCTGGTGTCGAACTGCCCGCAGATCAACAACCCGTGCAACGGCTTCGACCCAACGCCGGTGCGGATGGTGATCAGCCGACCATGATCGGCATCGAGGTGATCTCCCCGGGCATGTTCACCACGGTGCAGGACTGGCCCGGTCGCGTCGGCTACTGGCATGTCGGGGTGCCGCCGTCCGGTCCGATGGACGACCTGTCGTTTCGGATCGGCAACCAGGTTTTGGGCAACCCCGAAGGTGCGGCCGGTTTGGAATGCACCAAAGCCGGCCCTGCGCTGCGTTTTTCGAACCCGGCCTGGGTGTGCGTCACCGGTGCCGCGGTGCCGGTCAGGCTGGACGGTGTCCTGGTTCCGCCTTGGCAGTCACTTCGGATACCCGCTGGTGGCCTGCTTGAGATCGGGGTTATTCCCGGGCCTGGGATGCGCTGCTACGTCTTGGTCGAGGGCGGCATCACCGCGCCGGAATTCCTCGGCAGCGCAGCGACCTTCACCCAAGGTGTGTTCGGCGGCCACCACGGCCGGGCGCTGCGTGAATCGGATCGCCTCAGCGCCGTCGGCCGAGGCGGTGCCCCACCGAAACTCACCCGTGCGCCCAGTCAGATGCAGCCCAGCATCGGGCGGCACTGGCAACTCGCGGTGACCGAAGGACCGCACGCCGCGCCGGAGTTCATGACCCGCGCCGACATGGCCACTCTGACCACCACCGACTACACCGTGCACTTCAACTCCGACCGCACCGGCGTGCGGCTTGTCGGGCCGAAGCCACGGTGGGCCCGTACCGACGGCGGGGACGCCGGACTGCACCCGTCCAACATTCATGACACCGCCTACAGCATCGGGGCATTGGACTTCACCGGTGATACCCCGATCCTGCTCGGCCCCGACGGGCCCAGCCTGGGCGGGTTCGTCTGTCCGGTGACGGTGGTAGGCGGCGACCGATGGAAACTCGGCCAGCTCTCGCCCGGCGATACCGTGCGACTGGTGCCGATCCGTGCCGACCATGCCCCACCGACTGCAGCGCTGGGTGTGCAGCGGCGTGCGGCACTGCCGGTCGTGGTCTCCCGCTCCGGCGACGGCGACGACGGAGTGCTGCAGCGCTACACCGGGCGCGACGGCACGGCGGTTACGTTACGCCGCGCCGGCGACAGTGGAGTTCTGCTGGAATACGGGCCGATGACCCTGGATTTGGCGTTGCGGGCGCGGGTACAGGTGCTCTACGAGCAGCTCCGCCAACGGGGGCTGCCAGGGCTGGCCGAACTGACGCCCGGGGTGCGATCACTGCAGATCCAATTCGACCTAGAGCGGTTCTCGTGCGCCGAGGTGATCGACGAGGTCGCCGCCATCGACGATGCGCTGCCGCCCTGCGAGGAACTGGTGGTGCCGAGCCGCTCGGTGCGACTGCCGCTCAGTTGGGACGACCCCGCGACCCACGAGGCCATTCGCCGCTACATGTACGGCGTTCGGCCCGACGCGCCGTGGTGCCCGTCCAACATCGAGTTCATCCGGCGTATCAACGGTCTCGATGACCTCGCGCAGGTGCACGACATCGTGTTCGACGCGCAGTATCTGGTGCTGGGTCTGGGCGACATCTACCTCGGAGCGCCGGTGGCTACCCCGCTGGATCCCAGACACCGGCTGGTGACCACCAAGTACAACCCCGCCCGCACCTGGACCCCGGAGAACGCCGTCGGGATCGGCGGCGCCTACCTGTGTATCTACGGTATCGAGGGGCCCGGCGGTTACCAGTTCGTCGGACGCACCACCCAGGTGTGGAACCACCGGCACGCCACGGCAGGGCTGTTCGATCCCGAAACCCCTTGGCTGCTGCGCTACTTCGACCGCATCAGCTTCTACCCGGTGCGGGCCGAGGAGCTGCTGGAGTTGCGCGCCGACATGGCGGCCGGGCGTGGCCGGGTAGAGATCGCCGACGGTGAGTTCGCACTGGCGGACTACCGCCGATTTCTGGCCGACAACACCGAGAGCATCGCCGGATTCCGCGACCAACAGGTAGCCGCGTTCAACGCGGAGCGCAATGCGTGGCACGACGCCGGCGAAATCGCCCGTGCTTAGACCAATTTGAGCGAGTCGTCGCGGCGCAACACGAAGAAGTAGGGCCGCGGCGAGCCCCGCAGGTCCATCGCGCCGATCACCGCGTCATCAGAGAGCCGGCGGAATACATCGTTGACCGGTGCTTGGTCGTAGAGCATCGTGGCGCTGTCGACTCCGCGGAACCGGGTGGTGCGGAGCCGAGCCCGGGGCGAACGGGTCCGCAGCAGCGGCTGCAACGCGTTGATCTGACCGAGGAATGAGCGGTTCTTCAGGGCCGGCAGCTTCGTGGCGAGTCCCAGAACGCTGAACGCCAGCACCGGGTTGAACGCCCACAGTGCGGCCCCGTCGCGGGTGGGGAACAACAGCGGATGGACCGTCTCGGCATCGATGAACTGCTTGCCCCACCAACCGGTGGCCGCCAGCAGCCCATCCAGCGGGTGGCCGGTCGTCAGCTCGGACCCATGCCAGGTGCCGACCATGAAATCGGGGTCGACGGCCTCGGCGGCGTCGAAGATCTCGCAGGCCTCGGCAGTGGACGTCGGTACGTGCGAAAACAAGTCCTGGACAGCCATGCCCAACACCGTACTTGACAGATGTCAACTGCGAAATCTCAGAGCACCACCGTCTCGTTGCCCACCCGGATCACCCGGTCCTGGCAGTGCCATTGCACCGCACGCGACAACACCGCCCGCTCCACGTCGGCACCCAACCGCACCAGATCGGTGACGCTGTGGGTGTGGTCCACCCGCACGACGTCCTGTTCGATGATCGGACCCTCGTCGAGCACCTCGGTGACGTAGTGCGCGGTGGCGCCGATCAGTTTCACGCCGCGCTCCCGAGCTCGCTGATAGGGCGCCGCGCCGATGAACGCCGGCAGGAACGAATGGTGGATGTTGATCAGCGGACAGCCCACCGCCTCAATGAAGTCGCCGGTGATGATCTGCATGTAGCGGGCCAGCACCACCAGGTCCACGTTGCCGCAGAGCAACTGCAGCTGACGCTGTTCGGCCTCGGCACGGATGTCGCGGGTCGCGGGGACATGGAAGAACGGCACCCCGAACGGGCGTACCTGCTCTGCGAGCTCCGGGTGGTTGGAGATCACCATCGCCACGTTCATCTCCAGCTCGCCGCGGCGGTTGCGCCACAACAGATCCAGCAGGCAATGGTCGGTCTTGGATGCCATGATCGCCACCCGCTTGGGCTTGGCGGCCTCGGTGAACCGGTAGTCCATCGAGAACCGTTGGGCCACCGTGGCGCCGAACCGCTCCTGGAGCCCGTCCAGGGCCGCCGGCAGGCCGGGCAGGTGAAAGATCGCCCGCTGCACAAAGGTCCCGTCTTCGGGAGCGGTCGAGTGCTGATCGAGCGAGATGATGTTCGCGCCGGCGTCGGCCAGGAAGGCGCTGACCGCGGCGATGATCCCGTGGCTGTCTCGGCAGTTCAGCAGCAGTCGGCCGATATCGGTGGTCGCCTGGGCGCCGGACTGTTGCGGATAGCGCTGTTGAGCCTGCCCTGGCGTCGCGGTGCCCCCGTGGCCCCCAGAACCGTTCGTCATGGCCGCCCTTCGTCGATCTCCGACTTCAACGGGTCAGGCTACCGGGGGAGTGGACGAGAATCCGACACACCGGGCGACTAACACAGTCACACGCGTAACACAGGGCACACTAGTAACAACAACTATGCCTGGAGGGTGCTGCCGTGTACCGAGTGTTCGAAGCCCTTGATGAACTGGGCTCCATCGTCGAAGAGGCCCGTGGCGTGCCGATGACGGCAGGCTGCGTGGTACCCCGCGGTGACGTCCTGGAACTGATCGACGACATCCGCGACGCCATCCCCGGAGAACTGGACGACGCTCAAGACGTCCTTGACGCCCGCGACTCGGTCCTCAACGAGGCCAAGGAGCACGCGGAATCGATGGTCAGCTCGGCTACGGCCGAAGCCGACTCGCTGGTCAGCCATGCGCGCGCGGAAGCCGACCGGTTGCTGGCCGACGCCAAGGGGCAGGCTGACCGGATGGTGGCCGAGGCCCGCGGACACAGCGAGCGGATGCTCGGCGAAGCCCGCGAGGAAGCGGCCCGGCTCAGCGCAACCGCCAAGCGCGAGTTCGAGACCGCCACCAGCCGCGCCCAGGCGGAATGCGATCGGCTGGTCGAGAACGGCAACGCCGCCTACGAGAAGGCCGTGCAGGAAGGCATCAAGGAACAGCAGCGGCTGGTTTCGCAGAACGAGGTGGTGACCTCGGCCCGTGCCGAATCCACCCGGCTGATCGATTCGGCGCACGCCGAGGCCGACCGGATGCGCGGCGAATGCGACATCTACGTCGACGCCAAGCTGGCCGAATTCGAGGACTTCCTCAACGGCACGCTGCGTTCGATCAACCGTGGTCGTCACCAACTGCGTACCGCCGCGGGCACTCACGACTACGCGACTCGCTGACCCGAGAACGCCAAGTAACGCGCTGCGTAGAATCGCGGCATGGCGAGGCACCCTGGCGCAGGTATGAAGGCAGCACGGCGGCAGCTGCCTGCGCCGTTCGTGGTCGATGTCTCCCGGTTGGGACGGCGCCCCGGTGCATTGATGCCGCTGCAGGAGCAGCGGATCAGCCCCACCCGCATCGGGCTGGATCTGGTGGCGATTCCTGCGGATGGCGCAGTCGATCTGGATCTGCGGGTGGAGTCGGTCTCGGAGGGGGTTCTGGTCAGTGGCGTGGTCTCAGCGCGCACCACGGGCGAGTGCGCGCGGTGCCTGCAGCCGCTGACCGGCGATGTCGAGGTCGAGTTGACTGAGTTGTACGCCTACCCCGACAGCACCACCGACGCCACCACCGACGACGACGAAATGGGCCGGGT
Source organism: Mycobacterium sp. UM_WGJ (assembly GCF_000455125.1). Lineage (GTDB taxonomy): Bacteria > Actinomycetota > Actinomycetes > Mycobacteriales > Mycobacteriaceae > Mycobacterium. The sequence goes on along the minus strand of NZ_AUWR01000055.1, from coordinate 107,647 downwards.
CGTCGATGACGCGGTGGACCTCGAACAGGCCATCGTCGACGCGGTCGGCCTGGCTCTGCCGCTGTCCCCGCTCTGCGTCCCGGACTGTCCGGGACTGTGCCCCGACTGCGGGGTGGTGCTGTCCAGCGCCGAGCCCGGCCATCACCACGACAAGATCGATCCGCGCTGGGCGAAACTGGCCGGAATGCTGGAACCGCAGGACGGCGGCGGGCCGAGCGATGACGGTGAGCGGTGAGCCGTCCCCGGCAAGCGGTGCTGGATGCACTCGGCGTCGACCTCGCCGACGACCTGCTCACGCTGGCCGTCACGCACCGCAGTTACGCCTACGAGCACGGTGGCCTGCCCACCAATGAGCGCTTGGAGTTCCTGGGCGATGCGGTGCTCGGACTGATCATCACCGACGAGCTGTTCCACCGCCATCCCGACCGGCCCGAAGGAGATCTGGCCAAGCTGCGCTCCAGCGTGGTCAACACCTCTGCTCTGGCCGATGTGGCGCGCCGCCTGACCGAGGACGGGCTAGGGGCTCATCTGCTGCTCGGCCGGGGCGAGGAGAACACAGGCGGCGCCGACAAATCCAGCATCCTGGCCGACGGCATGGAGTCTTTGCTGGGGGCGGTGTACCTCCAGCACGGAATCGACACCGCCCGCGAGGTGATCCTGCGCCTGTTCGGTCCGCTGCTCGATACCGCGGCCACCCTGGGTGCCGGTCTGGATTGGAAGACCAGCCTGCAGGAACTGACCGCCGCGCGCGGCCTGGGCGTACCGTCCTATCAGGTCACCTCCACCGGACCCGATCACGACCGCGAGTTCACCGCGGCCGCTGTCATATCGGACACCGCGTACGGCACCGGCGTCGGGCGCACCAAGAAGGAAGCCGAGCAGAAGGCCGCGGCCGCGGCCTGGCAGGCCTTGGATGGTGCGGTCAACGACCCACAGCAGGCCTGAGAATGCCCGAACTTCCCGAGGTCGAGGTGGTTCGGCGTGGCCTGAACGCGCACCTGGTCGGGCGCACGATCACCGGGGTGCGGGTGCACCATCCACGGGCGGTGCGCCGCCACGAGGCCGGTCCCGCCGATCTGACCGGCCGGCTGCTGGGCGCCCGGATCACCGGCACCGACCGGCGGGGCAAATACCTGTGGCTGCTGCTGAGCGGTGCGGCGGCCGACGAGGCCCTGGTGGTGCACCTGGGTATGAGCGGTCAGATGCTGCTGGGGGAGCTGCCCGACACCAGGCACCTGCGGATCGCCGCCGTGCTCGACGACGGGACGAAAGTCAGCTTCGTCGACCAGCGCACCTTCGGCGGGTGGCAGCTCACCGATCTGGTCGCGGTGGACGGCAGTGTGTTGCCGGTACCGGTCGCCCACCTCGCCCGCGACCCGCTGGACCCGCGCTTTGATGCCGAATCGGTGGTTGAAGTGCTGCGGCGCAAGCACTCCGAGATCAAACGCCAACTTCTCGACCAGACCGTGGTGTCGGGAATCGGCAACATCTACGCCGACGAAGCACTGTGGCGAGCTGGGATTCGCGGCACCCGAACGGCCGACCGACTGTCCCGGCCGCGGCTGCGGGCACTGCTGGCTGCCGCGGCAGAGGTGATGAACGACGCGCTCGCCGCCGGCGGCACCTCGTTCGACTCGCTGTACGTCAACGTCAACGGTGAATCCGGCTACTTCAGCCGGTCACTGGACGCCTACGGCCGTGAAGACGAGCCGTGCCGGCGTTGCGGGACTCCGATTCGCCGGGCGAAGTTCATGAATCGATCGTCGTACTTCTGCCCGAACTGCCAACGCTGACACGGGAAGTCGATCGGGGTCACTCGAAGATGTCACGATAGACCCGGCCCGGAGGCAGATTCGGATCGACGAACCACTCGCGACCGAATGCGACGCCGGCCACTTGCGGGGGAAGGCGCATCAGCACCGCGAACAGACGTGCCGCGGCCGCGCTCGCGCCGATCTGAGAGCGATGCGCGGCGAAGGCATCCCGCTTCTGCCGGGCGAACCGAAACACATTGATGCGGTGCGTGATGCTGGATGCCGGTGCGTAGGCGGTGCGTACCACCTCACGTCCGTAAGGCGCCGGCAGATGCAGTAGGCGAGCGCCATGCTCGACCCGGGTCAGCATCTCGCGGGGCATCGTCGCCTCGAGCACACGCGGCGTCGCGGCGATCTGCGCAGCCCGCTTACCGACATGATGGACGCGCACGTGATCACGGTGGCCGTAGCCGCCATTGGACTGATAGCTCAGGAGCAGATCAGCGTCTTCGTCACGCAGGATGGCCGCCAGTCGCTGCGCCGCCTCCTCGATGTCGGCGCGGGCGAACCTGACTCGCCCCGGCGGATCGGGATAGAACTCCGCGCCGAACCCACTGTCGGCGTAGCCCAGACATTCGACTCGGTGTGCGCCGAGGGTCGTTGCGCTCGCGTGCAATTCGGCCAGCCGATCGTCGTCGCCGTCATTGACGCGGCCATCGGTCGCCACCACCACCACGACGCGATGCCCCCCGGCCGCCGCCCGCGCCAGAGTTCCCCCGGTCAGAATCGCCTCGTCGTCGGGATGGGCGTGGAATGCGACCACTGTCGCCATAAATATCGAGTATGCCCGCGGTGGCCCGCTGGGTCAGCGCCGCAGCTGCGCGACGCGCCGTCGAACGTCCTCGCCGGCCTTGATCAGTGAACCGCAGTCGAACGGCGGTTGGGGGTCGTACTCGATCAGGAGCTGAATGGCGCAGGCCGTTTCGGCGTCGGCCAGCAACTCGGCCAGCCGCAGCGCCATGTCGATGCCGCTGGAGACCCCTGCCGAAGTGACCAGCCGCTGCGGCAGATGCTCGACCACCCGTTGCTCCACGTAGCGGGCGCCCAGGTGTTCCAGCAGTTCGACGGCGCTCCAATGGGTGGTCGCGGTCAGCCCGTCCAACAGCCCGGCGGCGGCCAGCAGCAGGGAGCCGGTGCACACCGAGGCGGTGAACCTGGTGTGGGTGTGCGTCGTGCGCACCCAGTAGAGCAACTCCGTGTCGTCGAGCAAGACCCGCGTCCCGACACCGCCGGGGACGACCACGACCTCCGGTGCGGTCAGCTCGTCGAATCGGGCATCGCAGACGATTCCGAGCATCCCGTTATCGCTGCGGACCTCGCCGCGGCGGTGCCCGACGAAAATCACCTCGACGTCCGGGAGCCGTTGCAGCACCTCGTATGGCCCGATGGCGTCCAGAGCGGTGAATCGCGGGAAGAGCGGGATCGCTACCTGCACGGATGTCCCCTCGGCTGTTCGGCGAATGGTGTTGCGGGGAAAGCCCGACAATAACGTGAAGCGGCGCAAAAGAATTCGTTTCGACGGGATACGCAGCGCTTCTTGCAGATGCGGAATGAGAAACTTAGCGGGTCACCGCCGTCGGCCTAGCGCAGGTTCGGCGCCGTCACGGCTGCAAAGATGTCCCCATGACGGATTTATGGGTGGAGCGCACCGGGACCCGCCGCTATACCGGACGCAGTTCGCGGGGCGCGCAGGTGCTGATCGGCAGTGAGGACGTCGCCGGCGTCTTCACCCCCGGGGAGTTGCTCAAGATCGCGTTGGCGGCATGCAGCGGAATGTCCAGTGACGCCCCGCTGGCCCGCCGGCTCGGCGACGACTACCAGGCCACCATCGAAGTCTCCGGCCCCGCCGATCGGGAGCAGGAGCGCTATCCGCTGCTGGAAGAAGTCCTGAAGCTGGACCTCTCGGGTCTGGACGATGCGGAGCGGGATCGGCTGCTGACCGTCGTGTACCGGGCGATCGATCAGGTCTGCACGGTGGGCCGCACACTGAGATCCGGTACTGAGGTGCGCCTTGCGATCGACTCCGGTGACCGGTCCTGACGTCCGCCTGTCCGCCTGGGTGCACGGCCACGTCCAGGGCGTCGGCTTTCGGTGGTGGACGCGTTCGCGGGCACTGGAGCTGGGCCTGACGGGCTACGCCGCCAACCGGCCCGGCGGCCGCGTACACGTCGTCGCTCAGGGCCCCCGCGCGGACTGCCAGCGCCTGCTGGAGCTGCTGCAGGGTGGCACCACGCCGGGCCGGGTGGACACGGTCGTCGTCGACTGGACGGACGTCGGGGACCCGATCGACGGATTCGCCGAACGCTAGACCGGTAGTCTCACACCCCGTGCACCTCAAGAGTCTGACGCTGAAGGGCTTCAAGTCCTTCGCCGCGCCGACGACTCTGCGCTTCGAACCGGGCATCACCGCGGTGGTCGGACCCAACGGTTCGGGCAAGTCCAACGTGGTCGACGCGCTGGCCTGGGTGATGGGGGAACACAGCGCCAAGACCCTGCGCGGCGGCAAGATGGAAGACGTCATCTTCGCCGGTACCTCCTCGCGCGCCCCGCTCGGTCGCGCCGAGGTCACCGTCACCATCGACAACTCCGACAACGCGCTACCGATCGAGTACGCCGAGGTCTCGATCACCCGGCGGATGTTCCGCGACGGCGCCAGCGAGTACGAGATCAACGGTGCCAGCTGCCGGCTGATGGACGTCCAGGAACTGCTCAGCGACTCCGGCATCGGCCGTGAGATGCACGTCATCGTGGGTCAGGGCCGGCTGGCGCAGATCCTGGAGTCTCGCCCCGAGGACCGCCGGGCCTTCATCGAAGAGGCCGCCGGGGTGCTCAAGCACCGCAAGCGCAAAGAAAAGGCGGTCCGCAAACTGGACGCGATGGCGGCCAACCTCGCCCGCCTGACCGACCTGACCACCGAGTTGCGCCGCCAGCTCAAACCACTGGGCCGCCAAGCCGAGGTCGCCCGGCGTGCGGCCACCATCCAAGCCGACCTGCGCGACGCCAAGCTGCGGCTGACCGCAGACGACCTGGTGTCGCGGCAGGCCGAGTTCGCCGGAACCACCGACGCCGAGGCCACGCTGCGCCGCGAGCACGACCAGATCACCGAGCGTCTGGCGGTGGCTGCCGACGAACTGACCGCCCACGAGTCCGCGGTCGCCAGCTTGACCCAGCGCGCCGAGGGTGCCCAGCAGACCTGGTTCTCGCTGTCCGCGCTGGCCGAGCGGGTCAGCGCCACCGTGCGTATCGCCACCGAACGCGCACACCATCTCGACGACGAGCCGATCACCACCGCCGGCGTCGACCCCGACGCGCTGGAGGCCGAGGCCGAGCAGGTGGCCGCGGCCGAGCAGCAGCTGCTGGCCGAACTGGCCGAGGCCGGCATCCGGCTGGAGGCGGCCCGCGCCGAGTTGGCCGAACGGGAGCGCCGCAGCACCGAGGCGGAGAAGGCGCATCTGGCTGCCGTTCGTGCCGAAGCCGACCGGCGTGAGGGCCTGGCCCGGTTGACCGGTCAGGTGGAGACGATTCGGGCTCGCGTCGAGTCGATCGACACTCACGTCGGGCAACTGTCGACGCGTATCGAGGAGGCCGCCGGGCGGGCTCAGGCCGCCCAGGCGGAGTTCGAGACGGTTCAGGGCCGGGTCTCCGAGCTCGATCAGGGCGAAGTCGGTTTGGACGAGCACCACGAGCGGACCGTGGCCACCTTGCAGCTGGCAGATGAGCGCGTCACCGAACTGCAGGCCGCCGAACGCGCCGCCGAGCGCCAGGTCGCTTCGCTGCACGCTCGTATCGAGGCGTTGTCGATGGGGCTGGAACGCCGGGACGGCGCCGCCTGGCTCACGGCGAACCACACTGGCCCCGGGCTGTTCGGGTCGATCGCGAAGCTGGTCAAGGTCCGCGCCGGGTACGAGGCGGCACTGGCTGCGGTGCTCGGATCTGCCGCCGATGCGCTGGCCGCGGAGGACGCCGGCGCGGCCCGCTCGGCGCTGCACGCGCTCAAGACCGCTGACGGCGGGCGGGCGGCGATCGTGCTGGGGGACTGGCCACTGCCGGCCACCGGACAGCGCGCAGAACTGCCGGACGGAGCGCTGTGGGCAGTGGAGCTGATCGAGGCCCCCGAGAAGTTGCGCGGTGCGCTGACGGCCATGCTGTCGGCGGTGGTGGTGGTCGACGACCTGCCCAAGGCGCTGGAGCTGGTGGCCGCACGCCCCAGGGTGCGCGCGGTGACGCTAGACGGTGATCTGGTCGGTGCGGGCTGGGTCAGCGGTGGATCGGATCGCAAGCCGTCCACCCTGGAGATCAACAGCGAGATCGACAAGGCCCGCGCTGAACTGGCCGCCGCCGAGACACAGGTTGGCGAACTCGGCGCGGCTCTCGCCGGAGCGCTGGCCGAGCAGTCCGCGCGCCGGGACGCCGCCGAGCAGGCACTGGCCGCCCTCAACGAGTCCGACGCCGCTATCGCTGCCACCCACGAGCAGCTGGGCCGGCTGGGGCAAGAGGCGCGCGCCGCCGAGACCGAGTGGCGCCGGCGGCTGCGTGAGCGTGACGAGCTCGAGGCCGGCCGGGCGCAGACCGTCACCGAGCTGAGCGAGCTGGAAACCCGGCTGCGTAACGCCGAAGAAGATCAGCCGACGGCCGCCGTCGAGCCGGTGGATCGCCAGCAGATCGCGGCCGCAGCGGAGGCGGCGCGCAGCGTCGAGGTGGAGGCCAGGCTGGCGGTGCGTACCGCCGAGGAACGCGCCAATGCGGTACGCGGCAAGGCGGATTCGCTGCGTCGGGCGGCTGCGGCTGAACGCGAGGCGCGGGTCCGCGCCGAGCAGGCCCGCGCCGCGCGCGCACGCGCGGCGACGACGGCCGCAGCGGTGGCCGATGCCGGCAGTGCACTGGCCCAGCGCCTGCAGCATGTGGTGATCGCGGCAGCGCGGATCCGTGACGGGCTGGCCAGTGAACGTCAGCAGCGGGCCGCCGCGATGGTCGCCGTCCGTGACGAGGTGAACTCCCTGAGCACCCGGCTGACCGCACTCACCGAGGCACTGCACCGCGACGAAGTCGCCAAGGCGCAGGCCGCGTTGCGCATCGAACAACTCGAGCAGACCGTGCTCGAGCAGTTCGGCATGAGTTCGGCAGATCTGATCGCCGAGTATGGACCGGACGTCGCGCTGCCACCGACCGAACTGGAGATGGCCGAGTACGAGCAGGCCCGGGACCGCGGCGAACTGGTGATGGCTCCCGCCCCGATGCCCTTCGACCGCGCCACCCAGGAGCGCCGGGCCAAACGCGCCGAACGCGAACTGGCCGAACTGGGCCGGGTCAACCCCCTGGCGCTTGAGGAGTTCGCGGCGCTCGAGGAGCGCTACAACTTCTTGTCCACCCAGCTCGAGGACGTCAAGGCGGCCCGCAAAGACCTCCTCGATGTGGTCTCCGACGTTGACGCGCGCATCCTGCAGGTCTTCACCGACGCCTACGCCGACGTGGAGCGCGAGTTCACCGAGGTGTTCGCGGCGCTGTTCCCCGGAGGCGAAGGCCGCCTGCTGCTGACCGACCCCAGCGACATGCTGACCACCGGGGTTGACGTCGAGGCCCGTCCGCCCGGCAAGAAGGTCAAGCGACTGTCGCTGCTGTCCGGCGGGGAGAAGTCCCTGACGGCCATCGCCATGCTGGTGGCGATCTTCCGGGCCCGCCCGTCGCCGTTCTACATCATGGACGAGGTCGAGGCCGCGCTCGACGACACCAACCTGCGCCGGCTGCTGGCGCTGTTCGAGATGCTGCGGGCCCGCTCCCAGCTCATCGTGATCACCCACCAGAAGCCGACGATGGAAGTCGCCGACGCGCTGTACGGGGTGACCATGCAAGGTGACGGGATCACCGCGGTGATCTCCCAACGCATCCGGGGCGAAGAGCTCGTTTCCAGCCCGGGCTAGCCTGTCCGCCTCGGCCCGCCAAGACCCTGAAACAATGGCGCGGTGTCTGAAGGTCTCTGGATCGCCCTAGCGGTCGCTGCCGCGCTCGTCGTCATCGCCGCACTGGTCTTCGGCTTGGTGCGCCACCGCCGGCGGCGTATCAGCCTGTCCGCGCCGCAACGCGAGAGTCTGGACCGTTCCGGCGGCTACACCGCCTCCTCGGGTATCACCTTCAGTCGCACGGACACAGCGGAGCCGCCAGCCCCCATCATCGGCGACGATGCGACTGTTCCTCGTGACGCTCCGCGGCGCACCATCACCGACGTCGACCTGCCCGACGCGCCGGTCGAAGTACTTCCCGAACCCCAGGCGGCGCCGGCGCCCGAGGCCGTCGAGCCGGACATCGAGCCCGTCGCAGGCCGGATGGACAGACTGCGTGGCCGGCTGGCCAAGTCGCAGAACGCGTTGGGGCGCAGTGTGCTCGGGCTGCTCGGCGGCGGGGATCTCGACGATGACTCCTGGCAGGACGTCGAGGACACCCTGCTGGTCGCTGATCTGGGTCCGGTGGTCACCGAGTCGGTGGTGACTCAGCTGCGCGAGCGGCTGGCCGGCGGCCAGGTGCACACCGAAGCGCAGGCGCGTGCGGTCCTGCGCGACGTGCTGATCGGCGAGCTGCAGCCGGCACTGGAGCGGTCCATTCGGGCACTGCCACACGACGACCACCCCTCGGTGCTGCTGGTGGTGGGTGTCAACGGCACCGGCAAGACCACCACGGTAGGCAAGTTGGCACGGGTGCTGGTGGCGGACGGGCGCCGAGTGGTGCTGGGCGCGGCGGACACGTTCCGCGCCGCAGCGGCCGACCAGCTGCAGACCTGGGCGGCGCGGGTGGGAGCGGAGGTGGTGCGCGGCGCCGAAGGCGCGGACCCGGCCTCGGTGGCGTTCGACGCTGTCGACAAGGGCATCGCCGACGGCGTCGATGTGGTGGTGATCGACACCGCGGGACGGCTGCACACCAAGACCGGTCTGATGGATGAGCTCGGCAAGGTCAAGCGGGTGGTGGAGCGCCGCGCCGCCGTCGACGAGGTGCTGCTGGTCCTGGACGCCACCATCGGGCAGAACGGCCTGGCCCAGGCCCGGGTGTTCGCCGACGTCGTCGATATCACCGGGGTGGTGCTGACCAAGCTGGATGGAACCGCCAAAGGGGGGATCGTGTTCCGGGTGCAGCAGGAGCTGGGGGTACCGGTCAAGCTGGTGGGGCTGGGGGAGGGGCCCGATGATCTGGCCCCCTTCGAGCCGGGCGCGTTCGTCGACGCGCTGCTCGGTTGAGCGCTCCGGCCTTGATCGTGACCGTCTTGTGACCTCGGCTCGGCCATAAGGTAATTTTTGCCTGTGATCCCCTCAGCGTTTGGCGCGGTCGCGCGCTGTCTCACCCCCCTCCTTGCCGTTGCGGCCCTGGCCGGCGCGGGCGTCGCCCAGGCCGACGGTGACAACCCGCTGGGCGGCATGCCCTTCTATGTCGACCCCATCTCCAAGGCGATGCATGCCTCCAACGCACAGCCGGACAGCGCCGAGCTGGCGCGGGTGGCCAACACCCCTCAGGCGTACTGGCTGGACCAGGCGTTCGGGGTGGGATCTGTCGGCTCCACGGTGGCCCGGCACACCGGCGCGGCCGCCGCGGCCGGTGCAATGCCGGTGCTGGTGCTCTACGCCATCCCGCACCGTGACTGCGGCAGCTACGCCGCGGGCGGATTCTCCTCCGGCTCGTCCTACCGGGCCTGGATCGACAGCGTCGCCGACGGGATCGGCGGCAACCCGGCCGCGATCGTCCTCGAGCCCGACGCGCTCGCAATGGCCGACTGCCTCTCCGGTGATGCACGTCAGGAGCGCTTCGACCTGATCAGCTACGCCGTCGACACGCTGGGCCGCAACCCGGCCACGGCCGTCTACGTCGATGCCGGGCACTCGCGATGGGTGAGCGCCGGAGAGATGGCCAACCGGCTCAACCAGGCCGGTGTGGGGCGTGCGCGCGGTTTCGCCCTGAACTCCACGAACTACTTCACCACCGAAGAGGAAATCGGCTACGGCGAAGAGATCTCGGGGATGACCGGCGGCGCGCACTACGTCATCGACACCTCCCGTAACGGTGCCGGCCCGGCCGAAGGCGATCCCTTCTACTGGTGCAACCCCAGTGGACGGGCGCTGGGCACGCCGCCGACCGCCAACACCGCCGGGCAGCACGCCGACGCCTACCTGTGGGTCAAGCGGGTCGGGGAGTCCGACGGCAGCTGCGGCTCCGGCGAACCCGCCGCGGGACATTTCGTCAGCGAGTACGCCATCAACCTGGCGCGCAACGCGGGCTGACCGGGCAGAACTAGCGTCCGGTCGCGAAGTAGTAGTACTTCGATGGCCTTCTCGACCCGGCTTCGCGAACAGCAGTCCCACGGCAACGACTTCGAATAGTCGGTCGAGGCCGGACTACAGTGGCGGCATCGGCTAGAGGGGAGTCTTCCCATGATCGAGCTGCTGCCGGACATGCCGCAGGGAGTGACCGGAATTCGTGTTTCGGGGCGCCTGCGCGGCGACGAACTGCGTGAGATCAAGCCCTCGCTGCACGACCTGCTGCGCGACGGCGGCGATGTCAGGATCGTGGAGGTCATCGACTCCGACTACGAGGGATTCGGGCCCGGCGGGCTGCTCGAGGACATCAAGCTCGGTCTCGGCGCCGTACTGCCGCATCACTCGGCGTTCAAACGCATCGCGATCGTCTCCGACAAGGAGTGGGTTGCCCACGTCCTGCATGCGCTGGAGTGGATGATCCCCGGCGAGCTCAAGGTGTTCGGTCTCGATGACGTCGAACGTGCCAAGGAATGGGCCGCCGGCTGAGCGGCGGGTGACCGTCGACGGCAACGCCCCGGTCGTATGGTCAAGCGGTGACGATCAGCTATGACGAGACGCTGCGCGAACGGATCCGGACGCATCTGGGCGGGCACGCCCGCCGGACCGTGACCGACCCGTCGAAGCGGAACGCGGCGGTCGCGGTGGTGATCGTGGACTCCGAAGTCGGCGAAGACCGGGCCGACCCCGCGCCGGTGGACGACTGGATCGCCGGTCGGCCCATGCCCGAGGCTGGTCTTGACGGTCGCATGGTCGACGTATCCGGGGGTGCTGCATTCCTCTTGTGTCGCAGAGCCTCTCGACTCACCTCGCATGCCGCGCAGTGGGCGCTGCCCGGTGGCCGCCTGGATCCCGGTGAAACCGCGGTCGACGCGGCACTGCGCGAGCTGGACGAGGAGGTCGGCATCAGGCTGCCCGACTCCGCCGTGCTGGGTCTGCTCGACGACTATCCGACCCGCTCGGGATACGTCATCAGCCCGGTGGTGATCTGGGGCGGGGGGCGGCTCGATCTCCGTCCCGCGCCGGCCGAGGTGGTGGCGGTCTACCGCGTAGGGCTACATCAGCTGCAGCGCGATGACTCGCCGCGATTCGTCAGCATTCCCCAGAGTCCCCGTCCGGTCGTGCAGATCCCGCTGGGCAATGACCTCATCCACGCGCCGACCGGGGCGGTGCTGTTACAACTGCGATGGTTGTGCCTGGAAGGCCGAGGCGACCGGGTCGACGAGTTGGAGCAACCGGTATTCGCCTGGAAATAGGTTCCGGCGCAGGCGCCGGGCCCTAGGCTGCGCTGCATGATCAAAGACCGTGCGGCAGTGGTCGCGGGCAGTATCCGGCTGGCGTCGGGTATCTCGTTTCTGGTCGATCCGCTGCGGGCGAACCGGCTGTGGGGAGAGCCGGATGATCCGGGGCCGTCCGCGCGCCTACTGCTTCGGTCGATGGGCTACCGCGATGCTCTGATCGGGGGGCTGTTGCTGTACGCGGCGGCGTGTGGCCGGGACACCCGCGGCTGGTTTCTGGCGTCCGGTGGTGCTGACGCGGCCGACCTGCTGGGCGGGATGAGCGTGCACGCCGACCTCAAGCGCGGCCAGCAGATCATCGGCCTCGGTGGAGCGATCGTCGGCATCGGCGTCGGGCTCTGGGGTGCCACGCGCCGACCCGCTACGGCACACCCCTAGATGGTGCCGGGCGTCCGCTTTGGTGCTGAGATTGCGCCCAGGGCTGTACATTCCGCGGTATCCGCGACCCTGGACGCAATCTCAACCTCGGGGACGAAAACTACTTCGGTGGCATCCGAATGCCGCCGTCCACGCGGACGACCTCGGCGTTCATGTAGGAGTTGGTGAGCAGTTCCACCACCATCGACGCCAACTCCTCGGGCTTGCCGAGCCGGTGCGGGAACAGTACGGACTCACCGAGCTTGGCCTTGAAGGCCTCCGAGGCCTCGCCCTCGCCGTAAATCGGGGTGTCGATGAGACCGGGGGCCACGGTGTTGACACGGATGCCCGCCGCTGACAGGTCCCGGGCGACCGGCAGGGTCAGGCCCACGACGCCGCCCTTCGACGACGAGTAAGCGGCCTGGCCGATCTGGCCGTCAAAAGCCGCAACACTGGTCATGTTGACGATTGCGCCCCGCTCGCCGGTGTCGGTGAACTCGTTGCGGCTCATCGCGGTGGCCGCGATCCGGATGCAGTCGAAGGTGCCGACCAGGTTGATGGCGAGAACCTTCTTGTAGGCGTCGAGGTTGTGCGCCGACTCGAACTCGCCGTCCTTGCCGATGGTGCGCTGAGCCCAGCCGATACCGGCCGAGTTCACCAGCGCCCGCAGGGGACCCAGGTCGGTCGCGGTGTTGACCGCGTCGATGATCTGCTCGGTGCTGGTCACGTCGACGGACACGAACACGCCGCCGATCTCGTGGGCCAGCGCCTCGCCCTTGTCCGCCTGCAGGTCGGCGACGACGACCCGTGCGCCCCTGTCGGCCAACTGGCGGGCAGTGGCCGCGCCGATTCCTGATGCGCCACCGGTGACGATCGCGCTTGCTCCATTAATATCCACGAATGACACCCTACTTGGACGGTGTTCCGCGCTACGATTCGGGAAGCCGAAAGGCCGATTTTTTATCATGCCCCAATAAGCACAGTTATGTCAATCTGGCTGGCTTTCTACCGAACTACTGACTAAAACTGTTGCGGGTGATCTAATTTCGGGTGGGGTTCCGCGTTCCGCGGTGCGTTGAAGGGCATTTCAAGGGGTTTCCATGGCTGGTGTCGTCGCGATGACCGGTCCGCAGGGGGGGCGTTCGCTCCGCCGTGGTCGCGTAGTTCTCGCTGTCGTAAGCGTTCTCGCCGTCTTCGCCGGCATGGCAGGGCTTGTCACGGCGTCGCCGTTGTCCGCCCGGTCGTCGGCCGCTGTGTCACAGGACGTAACGCTGACCGCGGGTGACATCGGGTTCGTCATGGGCGGCAGCGGGATTCCGCTGCCGTCGGATGGCTACGTCAACGCTGCCAACCTGCTGTACCTGCAGTCGCATGGCTTTACCGGAACCGCGGAATCGCTCTTCACCCCCCAGCTGTACTTTCCGGGCAACATCTCGATGGTCCAGGGCGCCCAGATCCTCGCTGAGGCAATCAACAAGGAGATCGCCACCGGGCAGGTGAACGCCGACAACCCGGTGTATGTGTTCGGCTACTCGCAGAGTTCGGCAATGTCGTCGATGACGATGGAACAGCTTCGCCAAGAGGGCGTAGCGCCCGAGGATGTTCATTTCGTGCTCGTGGGGAATTCCGCGAACCCGAACGGCGGTCTGCTCCAGCTGCTGAACTTCTGGGGCGGGGACCTTACCTTCTGGAACGGGATGACTCTTGGGCATCCGACCCCGGACTACTTCACCACCGATGTCTATACGATGGAATATGACGGTTACGCCGACTTTCCCCGTTACCCGCTGAACCTGATATCGTCACTCAATGCCGTCGTCGGCATGTTCTCTACACATATCGGCTATTTCGGAGTCGGTGCCGACGATATCGCCAACGCAATTCAGTTGGAGACCACCGGGGACAGTCTCACCAATTACTATGTGATCCCCGCTGATTCGCTGCCGTTGCTAGATCTGCTACGGGTGAATCCCGTCTGGGGGAACCCCCTGGCAGACCTGTTGGAACCGAGCTTGCGCATCCTGGTGAATTTGGGCTACGGCAGCTTGACCGAAGGCTGGAACCAGGGGCCGGCCAACGAGCTCACGTCGTTCAGTTTCGACCTGTTGCCGAGCAACATCAGCTGGGCCGAGGTCAACGCCGCTCTGAGTGGTGCCTGGTCGGAAGGTGTCCAGGCGGCATTTCGTGCCCTGCAAGACCCGGCGAATTACGTCTGGGGTTCGTTTATGGAGCAGGAACCGTTCTCGACGCTGTGGAACGCGGCCCAGCGCGTGTTTCTTGATATCCAGAACCCCACCCCGCTGTTCGGCGGCCTTTTCGGCGGTTCGGCGATGGCGACCGACGCCGGGGACCCGCCGGATTTCCTGAGCTCCCTCGGGTCCCTTTTTGACGGGAATCCTGATTTGTCCTGGATCGGCGATTTCTTCGGCCTCGACACGACTATCCCCGCCTAATTTCAGCTTCGGCCCGTTGGTTCGGGTTAGCCGTAGAAAGGTCAATCGCAATGAATCGTCGTCTACGCCGCAGTGCGGGTCGCAGCGCAACTGGTCGGATGAGTCGCGCGACAGGCGGTATCGCGGCGGCCTTGACGCTCGCCCTGGCGCCCATGGCGACACCTCCGTCGGCGCAGGCGGATTTCGACTTCTTCGACCCGGGAACCTGGTTCGACACGGCCGATGTCAACCCGGTCGGCGTCGATCTCGCAGACATCGGCATTGCCAGCTTCGACCCGGGGGGCGCCGACTTCGACCCGTTCGTACCCGCTGACTGGGCTCAGCTCTATCAGGACAGCTTCTATCTCCCGGTCCACGACGCCCTTGAGGGCTTCCTGCACAACGCCGGAAACCAGCTCCTGATCGACCTGATCAACACACCGTTCGTGCTCACGTTCGGCCGGTATCTGATCGGTGACGGCATTGACGGCTTCAACGGTGCCAACATTTCGTTGTTCGGGTGGCTCGGTCTGGGAAACCTTGGCGACGGCGGGTTCCTATTCGGTGACGGCGGCGACGGTGCGGCCGGCGTCGCCGGGGTCAACGGCGGCGTGGGCGGTGACGGCGGCGACGCCGGTTTGTTCGGCAACGGTGGTGCGGGCGGTCAGGGCGCCGCGGCCTACGTCGGTCCGGGCGGCGTGGTCATCGAGGCCGGTGCGGGTGGCCAAGGCGGTACCGGCGGAATGTGGTTCGGCGACGGTGGTGTCGGCGGACGTGGCGGTACCGGCTTCCATGACACCTTCGACGGCACGTCGTTGGTGACGCACGCCGGGGGTACCGGTGGGGCGGGGGGTGACGCCCTGGCCGGTTGGGGATTCGGCGGAACCGGTGGCCGCGGCGGCGCCGGCTGGGCCGGTGTCAACGGTCCCGATGTGACCGCTTTGAACGGCGGCGCCGGCGGTAACGGCGGCGTGGGCGGTAATGCCGGGTGGCTCTTGGGCTTCAGCGGTAACGGCGGCGCCGGTGGGGTCGGCGGAGTGGGGGCGGCCGGCGGCGTCGGCACCGCCAGCCAGCCCAACGGTGGTAACGGCGGTGACGGCGGTGACGGCGGCCGTGGTGGTGCTGCGGGCGCTGGCGTCGGCTGGCTCGGCGCGGTCGGCCAGGCCGGCGACGACGGTGACGGCGGCGCCGGTGGCGCGGGTGGCGCAGGTCTGACCAACCCGTTCGGCACCGGCGGTCACGGTGGCAACGGCGGCGCGGGAGGGGCCGGCGGGTTCGGTACGACCGGTGGGAACGGCGGTGCCGGGGGAGTCGGTGGTGCCGGCGGCAGCGGCCGGGTCGGCGCCAATGGCGGTGACGGTGGAAACGGCGGTGCCGCGGCCGATCAGACCGGTAGTTCTGGTGGCCGCGGCGGTAACGGTGGTGCTGGCGGCAACGGTTCGCTCGGTGCCGGCGGCGACGGCGGCGACGGCGGCAACGGGGGTTCCGCCGGAAGTACCCCCGGCGGACTGGGCAAGCCCGGCGAGCCCAACGTCGACGGCACCGGTGGCGCCGGAGGCGTCGGCGGTGCGCCCGGCGTACGTCCCTAACACGGCCGCATAACCCGTCAGCGAACCCGGGTCCCGCGCCGATTTCCGCGCGCGAGGGCCCAGTCGGGCCTTTTCCTGCCGTCTTCCCGGCTCACCGCTGTGAGCAGGTGGTCACACATCTGCAACGGAGCGGCGCTAGAGCCGAAACAACTGTTGCGCATGGTTATGACCAGCCGGGTTCATCTGGCAACCGGCCGCGGCAGAGGAGGTTTGGTGCATGGATCAATTCCCGACGATGGGCGTACCCGACACCGGTGACACTGCCTGGATGCTGATCAGCGCCGCCCTGGTGCTGTTGATGACGCCAGGTCTGGCGTTCTTCTACGGCGGCATGGTCCGGGTCAAGAGTGTCTTGAACATGATCATGATGAGCATCAGCGCCATGGGTGTGGTGACCGTGCTCTGGGTGCTCTACGGTTTCTCACTCGCGTTCGGCGATGATGTCGGCAACGTGGCGGGAAACCCCACTGACTATTGGGGATTGAAGGGCCTCATCGGGGTCAACGCGGTCGCGGCCGATCCGGCGAGTGGTACGCCTGCGATCGAGATTCCGCTGGTCGGCACGGTGCCGGCGACCGTTTTCGTGGGATTCCAGATGATGTTCGCGATCATCACGGTCGCGTTGATCTCCGGAGCGGTGGCCGACCGGATGAAGTTCGGCAGTTGGTTGTTGTTCTCGGCCCTGTGGGTAAGCGTCGTGTATTTCCCGGTCGCCCACTGGGTCTTCGCATTCGACGACGGCACCGCCCCGCACGGCGGTTGGATCGCCAACAAACTTCATGCGATCGACTTTGCGGGCGGCACCGCGGTCCACATCAACGCGGGCATGGCTGCCCTGGTGCTGGCACTCATACTCGGCAAACGCCAAGGATGGCCCGCCCTTCCGATGCGGCCGCACAATCTGCCGTTGGTGATGCTTGGCGCCGGCCTGTTGTGGTTCGGGTGGTACGGATTCAACGCCGGATCGGCGGTGAGCGCCAACGGTGTTGCCGGCTCGACCTTCATCACCACGACCGTCGCGACAGCCGCTGCGATGCTGGGATGGTTGCTCGCCGAACGGATCCGCGACGGTCACGCCACTTCGCTGGGGGCAGCGTCGGGAATCGTGGCCGGTCTGGTGGCGATCACGCCGGCGTGTGCGTCGGTAGATGTTGTCGGCGCGCTGGTTGTGGGTGGGGTTGCCGGTGTCGCCTGCGCATTGGCGGTGGGCCTGAAATACCGCTTCGGATTTGATGATTCGCTGGATGTTGTGGGAGTGCACCTGGTCGGCGGTCTCGTCGGAACCCTGCTGGTGGGCCTGGTCGCGGCGCCCACCACAGCTGCTATCGACGGTGCGTCAGATGTGTCTCCCGGCCTGTTCTACGGCGGCGGTTTCGATCAGCTGTGGCGCCAGCTCATCGGTGCGTCCAGCGTCGCGTTGTACTCGGCTGTCGGAACGGCGATCTTGGCCTTGATCCTCAAATACACCATCGGGCTGCGGCTGGATGCCGAGGATGAGGCCTCGGGCATCGATGAGGCCGAGCACCTCCAAAGCGGCTACGACCTCGTGAGTACCCCCGGCAGTGCTGTTCTTGCTTACTCGGCTGAAGACAGGAGAGAACATGAAGTTGATCACCGCGATCGTGAAGCCGTTTACGTTGGAGGACATCAAGACTGGCTTGGAAGAGGCCGGAGTCTTGGGGATGACGGTCAGTGATGTCCAGGGATACGGGAGGCAGAAAGGCCACACCGAGGTCTATCGGGGTGCCGAGTACTCGATCGATTTCGTTCCCAAGGTGCGGATCGAGGTATTGGTCGATGACTTCACCGTGGACAAGATCGTCGAGATCATCGTGCGGGCGGCGCGTACCGGCAAGATCGGCGACGGCAAGGTCTGGGTCAGCGCGGTGGAGTCCGTGGTCCGGGTGCGCACGGGCGAACGCGGCGCCGACGCGGTATGAGTCTGTAGCGCGATCCGAGCCGATGTAGACGGTCATGAGCCGCAGGGGGGCGAGTTGCCCGGCAGCTGACTTGGCGGCTGTTCGAGCCACATTGCGGTGTGCGACATCCGCGCAATGGGACTCGGTCGCGCTGCGCACGGTGTGGCGTGAGGCGCACGAGTCCTGGCTGGTTACCAAGGCGACTGAGATCGGTGTTGTGCCCGGCAGCGGTTTTGCGCTAGTGGCAACCGGCTCGCTTGGCCGGCGTGAGTTGCTTCCGCACTCCGATCTGGACCTGCTGCTGGTGCACGACGACATGCCTGCCGATGTCGTGGGGCGAACGGCGGAACTGCTCTGGTATCCGTTGTGGGACGCCAATGTTCGCCTCGATCACAGCGTTCGCACGATTCCGCAGGCGCTGCGGGTCGCCACCTCCGATATCCTCGCCGCACTGGCGATGCTGGACGCCCGCCATATCGCCGGCGATGAGCGGTTGTCGGCAGGCCTGATCGCCAGCGTCCGCCAGCAATGGCGCCACGGCATCAGCACCCGTTACGGCGAACTCATCGACGTGACACACGCTCGCTGGCAGCGCAGTGGAGCCATAGCCGGCAGCGCCGAACCCGATCTGAAATGTGGCCGCGGCGGCTTACGCGATGTTCAACTGCTCGATGCGCTGACGGTGGCACATGCTTCCGGCCGCTCGACCAGGCCGCCGTATCAGCGCGGGGGTGCGTTGCGCGGTGCTCACCGCACGATGCTGGACGTCCGTACCGAACTTCACCGGGCCTGCGGGCGGGGCCAGGACCTGTTGTCGGGCCAGTACACCAATGAGGTCAGCGCCGCGCTGGACCTGAGCGACAGGTACGACCTGGCCGCCACGGTGCTTGATGCCGCGCACACGATCAACCGATGCGTCGATGCCGAATTCAACGCATTGGGTCATCGCGGGAAGTTGGCTGTGCGGGCGTAACGCCCTCGAGGAAGCCAATCTTTGCGCCAGCCCTGTCGCGTTTGGTCTAGCCCTTCTCGCGTGCTGAATTCTGATCTTGTCGAGGCGCCTATATCCCTGCCATTCGATCAAAATTTTCCCTTGGGTAAATTATAAGTCGAGTTATTGCCGGGAATACGGTTGCGGAATTCAGTGGCGATTATCGATGGTCACGCCAAGGGTCGGTTTCGTCCGCCGGCGGCGGACGGCGGGGGGCAAGCGGGCTGCAGAGACTCAGGCGCATGCCAGGAAGATTCAGATGTATGTCAGGAACGATAAGTACGTTGTGTGAAGGGGGTGAAACACGGACGAAACATAGGGATTGCGATGAGACGCTTCGGCAGGATGGCGGCCACGTTACTGGGTGCAGCAGGCGCAGCTTTGGTAGTCGGGTTTACCGGAGCCGGAGCAACCGGCATCGCGCAGGCGTCGCCTGCCCCTATTAGTGGTGTTGCCCCCCCTTCGGGTGTGACCGCGGCCTGCCCCCAGGCCTGCATCATCGGCCTCAACTGCGGCTGCATCCGCGGACGTACCTGCCCCGGTGACCGTCGGAAGCACGCGGTGCGCCCTCCTGAGGCGCGGCTCGACGGGGCTCCCGCCATCGCCGGCGATCAAGAGAGCGCACCCGGCCTCATACCAGCACCTGTTTTGGCATCACCGTAGGTTTGAAGCCGTAACGGGGGCCGCCCGACCCGAGGCCGCCACGTCCGCCGGCGCCCATCGGAGCCATTCCTGCCGGCACGGCGTGCATGCCTGCAGTCTCTTCCGCGGCAACCGTCCAGCCGGACCCCGTCGATGCGGCGAGCTGCGTGCCTGCCGTGGCCGACCAGCCGGCCGGCACTGACATCCCGCCCATCGTGGACGCCTGGCCCAGTCCTGCCAGCACCGGCGTTCCGGCCGCAGTCAGCGCCCCCACCGGTGGAGTCATGCCCGCCAAGACTCCCGAGCCCAGTCCCGCCGCAAGGCCGTCCATGCCCGAGACGTCGGATGCCAGGCTGGCCGGACCCGCGAGCGCGAGCGTGTGGCCCAGCGATACCGCCGTCGGTATGGCGGTGGCGACAAACCAGGCCGCTGTGTTCACACCGCCGTTAATGGCATTGGCGAACAGCGGTGTTCCGAGAAACAGGTCGACCGCGTTTGCGACGGGGCCGAGCGACCCATCCGCTGCTACGAAAGGCGACAGGAGCCCCTGCACTGCGCCCTGTAGCGAGGCAAGCGTTTGGGCCAGCTCCTGCTGGAGCCCACCGGTGGCACTGCCGGCCGTGGCGACCGCCGCCCCGATCGGATTGGTGGTCTGCGGCGCCGGAGTCATCGGGGTCAGCGCGGCAGCGCTGGACGACGCGGTGCTGTAGCCGAACATGGCCAAGGTGTCCTGGGCCCACATCTCCATGTAGTGCGCCTCGGTGGCCAATATCGCCGGGGTGTTCACTCCCAGGAAATTCGACGCGACCAGGGTCGCCAGCAGCGCCCGGTTGGCGGCGATGATCGCGGGAGACACCACGGCCGCGCGGGCGGCCTCGAATGCTCCTGCCGAGGCCATTGCCTGCGAACTGGCCTGGTAGGCGGCTGTCGAGGTGGCGTGTAGCCACGTGAGATAGGGAGTGACGGCGCTGGTCATTGCCGCTGACGCCGGCCCTGTCCACTCTTCGCCGGCCAGCTCGGAGATCACCAACTGCGCCGCCGCCGCCGATGCCTCCAGCTCCGCGGCCAGGCCGCCCCATGCCGAGGCGGCTGACATCAGCGGACCGGAACCGGCTCCGCTGTACATCCACGCGGACACGATCTCCGGGGGTAGTGCTCCAAAATCGAACGACATATCTGTATTCCCCTTCTCGTTGGTGGGGCGGGTTGCTAAACGGCCGTCGGCTTGGGCATGACAGTGCGCTTGACCCCATACCGCGGTGCGCCGAATCTCCCGACGCCGCGATCGCCGGCACCGGCTGCGGCCATGGCTGCCGGCACGGCGGCCATGGTGGGCACGGAATGCGGGGTGGCCATGCTGGTAGTCGCCGCCGCCAATCGGGCGGGGGCAGCGGCCGCCACCGGCTCGGTGCCCCAGCTGGGCGGTGCAGACAATGAGCCGACCGTGGTGGCCTGGGCCATCCCGGCCGCCACCGGCATCGCGCCGACGCCGGCCATGGTCGCAGGTGCCTCGTAGCCCATAAGGCCGGCGGCTCCCTCGGCGGCGATCTCTTCGGGGAAGTCGAGAAGACCACCACCGGCCAGACCAAGCACGGCCGAGCCGGCCGAAGCCCAGTTGCCCAACCCCACGTTGCCGATGTTGGCCAGGTTGCTGGACAACACCGAAGAACTGCCGCTCGACGGCACACCCAGGATGTTGGTCAAGAACCACTGGAGCCCCGAGTCCATCGAGGACGTCGCCTGATTGGTTGCCTCTGCGGTGCCGTAGGCCGCAGCATTCTGTCCCAGGACCTGCACCAACTGCTGGTGAACGGCTGCCGCCTGTTCGCTGATCGACTGATAGAGGTTCCCGTAGGTCGCGAAGAGCGCGGCCTGCAGCGCAGAGACCGGGTCGGTGCCAGCGGGCGCGATGACGGTGGTCGGGATCGCCGCCGCGCCGCTTTCGGCGGACAATGCTTCTCCGATACCTGCGAGTTGGCCCGCCGCATGCGTCATTGCTTCAGGGAGTGTTTTCACAAATGACATGCATCCTCCTCGCAGAAAATCGGGCCACAATGGGATGGTCCGACGGGCCGGTCTTCGATGTCCTGAAGCATTGCAGGAATCGGAGAGTCTAAGTAGATCGGTAACTTTTTCTTAGCGGCCGAGTGCGAATCCTTAACGGAAATAGGCGGGTTGTGAAAGCTCTGAAACGGCCGTTTAACGGATGAGAATTGCGGCATTAACTGTGCAATTTATCTAACGCTGCGGTTACAATTCGCGAGCCGCGGTTGTCGCTCGTGGCGGCGGCCAGCCGCCCGCTTGGATCACCCGATGTCACGTTGGCCCGCCCGCGCCCGTCGTGAGCAGATATAGGCTGGCGGCGTGTTTGAATCCCTCTCCGACCGGTTGACCGGGGCCCTGCAGGGGCTGCGTAGCAAGGGCCGTCTCACGGACGCCGATATCGACGCCACTGCCCGCGAGATCCGGCTGGCCCTGCTGGAGGCCGATGTCTCGTTGCCGGTGGTGCGCGCGTTCATCGGCCGGGTCAAGGACCGGGCCAAGGGCGCCGAGGTCTCTGGTGCGCTCAACCCGGCTCAGCAGGTCGTCAAGATCGTCAATGAGGAGCTCATCGGCATCCTCGGCGGACAGACCCGGCAGCTGGTGTTCGCCAAGACCCCGCCCACGGTGATCATGCTGGCCGGTCTGCAGGGCGCGGGAAAGACCACGCTCGCCGGCAAGCTGGCCACCTGGCTGCGCGGCCAGGGCCACACCCCGCTGCTGGTGGCCTGCGACCTGCAACGCCCGGGAGCGGTCAACCAGTTGCAGGTCGTCGGGGAGCGCGCCGGAGTCACGGTGTTCGCCCCGCACCCCGGGACTTCGGTCGCCGGCGATACCGGCACCCCCGGCGACCCGGTCGCCGTGGCCGCAGCCGGCCTGGCCGAAGCCGAGGCCAAGCACTTCGACGTCGTCGTCGTCGACACCGCCGGGCGCCTGGGCATCGATGAGGAGATGATGGCCCAGGCCGCGGCCATCCGCGATGCGGTGCAGCCCGACGAGGTGTTGTTCGTCCTAGACGCCATGATCGGCCAGGACGCCGTCACCACCGCCGATGCATTCCGCGAGGGCGTGGGCTTCACCGGGGTGGTACTCACCAAGCTCGACGGAGACGCCCGAGGTGGTGCCGCACTGTCGGTCCGGGAAGTCACCGGCGCGCCCATCCTGTTCGCCTCCACCGGCGAGAAGCTGGAAGACTTCGACGTCTTCCACCCCGACCGGATGGCCAGCCGCATCCTGGGCATGGGCGACGTGCTCAGCTTGATCGAGCAGGCCGAACAGGTCTTCGACGCCCGCAAGGCCGAAGAGGCAGCAGCCAAGATCGGTTCCGGCGAGCTCACGCTGGAAGACTTCCTCGAGCAGATGCTGGCGATCCGCAAGATGGGCCCGATCGGCAACCTGCTGGGCATGCTGCCCGGAGCCGGCCAGATGAAGGACGCGCTGGCCGCCGTCGACGACAGCCAGCTGGACCGTCTGCAGGCCATCATCCGCGGCATGACACCGGCCGAGCGGGCTGACCCGAAGATCATCAACGCCTCCCGGCGGCTGCGGATCGCCAACGGCTCGGGCGTCAGCGTCTCGGAGGTCAACCAGCTCGTCGACCGGTTCTTTGAGGCCCGCAAAATGATGTCGTCGATGATGGGCGGGATGGGCCTGCCCGGGCTGGGCCGCAAGAGCTCCAACCGCAAAGCCAAGGGTAAGGCCGGCAAGAAGGGCAAGGGCCGCGGCCCGACCCCACCGAAGTCGAGGGGGCTGTTCGGCCCCGGCATGCCCGCCGGTTTCCCCGACCTGTCGCAGATGCCCGAAGGCCTCAACGAGCTGCCTCCCGGGCTGGCCGACTTCGACCTGTCCAAGCTGAACTTCCCGGGCCAGAAGTAATTTGGCGCTCCACGTTTCCGGTCGCGGGCTGCCCGACGAACAGCTTGTCGAATACTGGATCGTCGACGGCGCGATCAGCCTCGAGCCGGTCGATGGCGCCGACACCGTCTTCTCCGACGGCTGGATCATCCCGGGCCTGGTCGACGCGCACTGTCACGTCGGGATCGGGCCCGGTGGTCCGGTGGACGTCGACGAGGCGGTGCGCCAAGCGGAGACCGAACGCCGCGCCGGGGTCCTGCTGATCCGTGACGCGGGCTCACCGGTCGACACCCGCGCATTCGACGACCGTGCCGACCTGCCGCGCATCATCCGCGCCGGGCAGCACCTCGCCCGGACCAAGCGCTATATTCCCGGGCTGCCGATCAACGTCGATGACGAGGATCGGCTTCCGGAAGCCGTTGCTGCCCAAGCGGTTCGGGGCGACGGCTGGGTGAAGCTGGTAGGGGACTGGATCGACCGGGGTGTGGGTGATCTTGCGCCGCTGTGGTCCGACGACGTGTTGAAGTCGGCCATCGATGCCGCGCACGCCAACGGCGCCCGGGTCACCGCGCACGTCTTCGGCGAGGAGGCGCTGCCCGGCCTGATCAACGCCGGCATCGACTGCATCGAGCACGGCACCGGCATCACCGACGACATCATCGCGATGATGCTGGCCAACGGCACCGCCCTGGTGCCGACGCTGATCAATATCGACAACTTCCCCGGGATCGCCGACTCGGCGGCCAAGTACCCGACCTACGCCGCACACATGCGCGCGCTGCACGCCACCTGCCGATCACGGATCGGTGCGGCCCGCGAAGCCGGGGTGCCGATCTACGCCGGTACCGACGCGGGCGGCATGGTGGCCCACGGCCGGATCGCCGATGAGGTGGACGCGCTGTCCCAGGTGGGCCTCAGTCGCACTGAGGCACTGGGCGCGGCCTGCTGGGATGCCCGGCGCTGGCTGGGGGCACCGGTGCTGGAGCATGGCGCTTCGGCCGACCTGGTGTGTTTCGCCGACGACCCGCGCAGCGGCCCCGAGGTGCTCGGGCGTCCCGACCTGGTGATGCTGCGCGGCCGGGTGTATTGACTCCGCTGAGCGTGCAGAGTTATTCGGCCCGAACTGGGGATGCCGGACAACCCTGCCCAGTCGCGGGTCTAGAGCGAGCCGACACTCGACATCGGAGACTGTGCGAAACCCCAGTCCAGTAGGGCCGCCGCCTGGTCCCAATAGGTCGGCCCGCCCTCATGGATCAGCCCGTACATCATCGCGACCACCAGCCGCCGGCCGTCGCGGGACGCTCCGCCGACATAGGTCTTGCGGGCAGCATCGGTGAAGCCGGTCTTGCCGCCGAACGCCCCCGGATACCGGGCCAGCAGCTCGTTCATATTCACGATCGGACGCTCCCCGGAATCGGTCGGGAACGTCGCGGCGGGCTGCGCGGTGATCTCGGCGAACACCGGGTTGGCCATCGCCGCCCGGAAGATGGCCGCCAGGTCGTGCGGGGTGCTGGCGCCCGGACCGCCGGGGCCGTCTAGCCCGGACGGGGTACTGGCGTGGGTGGCGGTCGCGCCGACCGCAGCGGCCTTGGCGTTCATCTTCGCCACCGCCAACTCGGGCCCGCCGAGCATGTCCGCCAGCGCGTTGGCGGCGTCGTTGCCCGAAACCAGCAGCAGGCCTTCCAGCAGCTGCCGCGCGGTGTAACTGTGGTCGGCCTTGACCCCGACACAATTGCACTCCACGTGGGTGTCGGCCGGGGTGGCGACCATGGTGTCCTCGAGGTTCAGTTCGTCGAGCACCACCAATGCCAGCAGGACCTTGATCGTGCTGGCCGGGGGAGTCGCGGCGTAGCCGTTCTGCTCGGCGAGCACCTGCCCGGAATCCAGGTCAGCGATGAGCCAGTTCGGGGCGGGGCCGACCGGCACCGGCGCCGAGCCGAGCGGCTGCGCAGCATCGGCGTGGGCCGCCACGGCGGGAGAGGCGAACACTGTTGCGAGAGCCGCGATTGCGGCCAAGATTTTCCGCATGGCGGCCTACCTTACCGCTGTGGTGTTCAATCGAGGAATGCTGAGCCAACAAGAAATTTTGGACCGCTGGGAGATCCAGCAGCTGCTGGTCGACTACTCGACCGCGATCGACACCCGAAACTTCGACGGTCTGGACGCGGTGTTCACCCCCGATGCCTACATCGACTACCGCGCCTTGGGCGGCATCGATGGGCGCTTCCCGGAGGTGAAGGCGTGGCTGGCCGAGGTGCTGCCCAATTTCGCCACCTACTCTCACATGCTGGGGCTACCGGCGATCCGCGTCGACGGCGACGGCGCCACCGCGCGCACCTTCTGCTTCAATCCCATGGTGTTCAGCGGGGAGAATGACCCGATGATGCTGGTGGGGCTGTGGTACGACGACGAGTTCGTCCGCACCGCCGACGGTTGGCGGATGAGCCGGCGCTCCGAGACCAAGTGCTTCCAGAAGATGCCCTGAGGCGATTTCTGCTGACCGGCCTGCTTCTGGCACAATGGGCGGCTGTCCGCCGTGTGACGCGACCCTGTTGGGGCTCCGCGCGGGGTGACACAACCACGCGAGGCAAAACCGGATGTGGGCAATCCCGCCCACATCGCTGAATTGCAGCGTGATATCGCAGGAGTATTCATGGCTGTCAAGATCAAGCTCACCCGCCTCGGTAAGATCCGCAATCCGCAGTACCGCATCGCGATTGCCGACGCGCGCTCCCGCCGGGACGGCCGCGCCATCGAGGTCATCGGTCGCTACCACCCGAAGGAAGAGCCGAGCCTGATCGAGATCGACTCGGAGCGCGCCCAGTACTGGCTGTCGGTCGGTGCCCAGCCCACCGAGCCGGTGCTCAAGCTGCTGAAGATCACCGGTGACTGGCAGAAGTTCAAGGGCCTGCCCGGCGCCGAGGGCCGCCTGAAGGTCAAGCCGGCCAAGCCGAGCAAGCTGGAGCTGTTCAACGCTGCGCTGGCCGAGGCCGAGGGTGGCCCGACCACCGAGGCCACCACCGCCAAGAAGAAGAAGGCGCCGGCCAAGAAGACTGAGAAGGCGGCTGACAAGGCTGACGAGAAGGCTGAGGCTTCCGCCGAGGCCGCCGAGGCTCCCGCTGCTGAGGCCGCCGAGTCGGCCAGCGAGAGCTGACCGCGGCCATGAGTGCCGTAGTGGCAGACGCCGTCGAGCACCTGGTGCGCGGCATCGTCGACAACCCCGATGACGTACGAGTCGACATGGTGACCAACCGCCGCGGCCGCACCGTCGAGGTGCACGTGCACCCCGACGACCTGGGCAAGGTAATCGGTCGCGGCGGTCGCACCGCCACTGCGTTGCGCACCCTCGTCGCCGGTATCGGTGGACGCGGCATCCGCGTGGACGTGGTGGACACCGACCGGTAGTCGGCCGGCTCATGGAGCTGACGGTCGGGCGGGTGGTCAAAGCCCACGGCATCGGCGGCGAAATCGTCGTCGATGTCCGAACCGACGATCCGGAGCTCAGGTTCGCGCCGGGTGCGACGTTGCACGCCCGTAAATCCGGTGCGCCGCAACGCGACTACGTGGTCGAGGCGGCTCGCCCTCATGGCGCACGTCTGTTGGTGCGGTTGGCCGGGATCGGCGACCGCGACGGTGCCGACGCGTTGCGCGGCAGCATTTTCGTCGTCGACTCCGCCGACCTTCCGCCGATCACCGAGCCGGACACCTACTACGACCATCAGCTCGAGGGTCTGCAGGTGCGCACCGTGGCGGGGGAGGAGATCGGCTCCGTGACCGAGGTGCTGCACACGGCTGCCGGCGAGCTGCTGGCGATCAAGCGGACTGACGGCCGGGAACTGTTGGTGCCGTTCATCGCCGCGTTCGTGCCGTCGGTGTCGCTGGCCGACAACACTGTGGTGATCGAACCGCCCGACGGGCTGCTGGAGCTGGACGGGTAAAGCGCGGCATGCGAATCGATGTCGTCACGATCTTCCCCGACTACCTGGCCCCGATCCGTCAATCACTGCCCGGCAAGGCGATCGAATCCGGGATGGTCGCGTTCGAGGTTCACGACTTGCGGCGCTGGACTCACGATGTGCATCGCTCCGTGGATGACTCGCCCTACGGGGGCGGCCCCGGGATGGTGATGAAGGCGCCGGTCTGGGGTGAAGCGCTGGACGAAATCTGTTCGGAGCAGACTGTTCTCATCGTCCCGACCCCGGCGGGAACACTGTTCGACCAGGCCACCGCGCAGCGCTGGAGCCATGAAGAGCATCTGGTGTTCGCCTGCGGCCGTTACGAGGGCATCGATCAGCGGGTCGCCGACGACGCCGCTCGGCGGATGCGGGTCGAAGAGGTGTCGATCGGTGACTATGTGCTGGCCGGCGGGGAGCCCGCAGTGCTGGTGATGCTGGAGGCGGTGCTGCGGCTCATGCCCGGCGTGCTCGGCAATCCGGCGTCCCAACGTGACGATTCGCATTCGCCGGACCGCGACGGCCTGCTGGAGGGGCCGAGCTACACCCGTCCGCCGAGCTGGCGCGGCCTGGACGTGCCTGACGTGCTGCTCTCCGGTGACCACGCCCGGATCAACGCCTGGCGCCACGAGGCCGCCCTGGAGCGGACCCGCGAACGCCGTCCGGATCTACTGGAGCCCTAAGCCGTTACGGCGGCAACCCGCCTAGATCCGGCCGCCGGGGAAGATGGTCTTGACGGCCTCGGTGATGGTGGTACGGGCGGTGGCGTCGTCGCTGGGCTGCAGCGACTCGATCACCACGATGTAGCGGCGATCCGCCCCGACCACACCGGTCGACAGGTGCATCCAGTTGTTGCCGATGCAGCACATCCAGCCCTGCTTCACCGCCACCGGCTCGTCGTACAAGCCCTCCGGGATCCCGAAGCGCTGCGGGTAGCCGTCGAGGCCGCTCGGGGTGGACATTGCGAGGTCGTTCATGATGATGCTGGCCTGAGCCGGCGGCAGACCGCCGGAACCGTTGAGCAGCATGTCGTAGTAACGCGCCAGGTCGGGTGCGGTGCTGATGGTGTTCCACCAGGCACCGTTCGACGGCGGCGAGGTCCCGGCCAGGCCGTAGCGGCCGGCCACCCGGGTGATGATCGCGTTGCCGCCGTTCTGGCTCCAGAACGTCTCGGCGGCTCCGTCGTCGGACGCACGCAGCATGGAATCCAGTGCGGCCCGGTCGTCGGCCGACAGGCCGGCTTCGGGCTTGCGGAGCAGCAGGTCGTCGGCGATGAACAGCTTGGCGACCGAGGCGGTGGCGATCGGCCTGGTGTTGCCGTTGGTGATCAACTGATGCGAGATCCGGTCCAGCACCGCCACCGAGATATTCGCGCCGACCTTGGCGGCATCGTCGGTGGCTTCCTGCATGCGTGCCGCCAGGCCATCGACCACCGCGGCGGGCTGAATCGCAGGCGCCCGGGGAGCTTCGATCGCGGTGGCCACCGGCGTCACCTCGGGCGTGCGGTACGGCGTCGGCCGTTGGGCGTCGGCGCCATAGACTTTCTCGTCGCAGCCGAACACCACTGTGGAGATCACCATGACGATGGTCAACACAAGCATCGATGGCCGCACGGCGGAAGGCCTCCTCAACAGCTAATCAGTCGCGTAGTTGCGCCGACGTCGGGTTTACGGGCTCGCCACACTGCTGCCACCGGCCCGCCGGTTAGGTTACCGCGTGGGCGTGCGGATCGCGCAGTTCGGTCGCCTCCAGAATTATCACGGCGGCGAGGTTCGGTGTGGAACGACCAGCGGCGATTTGCGCGATTTCACTGGTTGCGCTGCGTCTGGCACAATTGAGCAGTTGTCGCCTGCGGTTGATCTGCAGCGGAGTCCTGACGTCCCAGTCACCGCACAGCGCGACAACATGCCCGAACCCCATCGGCTCGGTAACCGTCTGCATGCTCACAACGCGTGTCGGCCGGTCCGGAGCCGCGACCCGCGAGGAAGTGTTTCCGCAATGAACACGCTGGACATCGTCGACAAGGCGTCGCTGCGCGACGACATCCCGGCCTTCGCCCCCGGCGACACGGTCAACGTGCACGTGAAGGTGATCGAGGGCTCCAAGGAGCGCATCCAGGTGTTCAAGGGTGTGGTCATCCGTCGGCAGGGTGGCGGCGTTCGCGAGACGTTCACCGTCCGCAAGGAGAGCTACGGCGTCGGCGTGGAGCGGACCTTCCCGGTGCACTCGCCCAACGTCGACCACATCGACGTCGTGGTGCGTGGTGACGTTCGGCGCGCCAAGCTGTACTACCTGCGTGAGCTGCGCGGCAAGAAGGCCAAGATCAAGGAAAAGCGCTGATCTTGCCCGAGCCGGGCTTTCTCCGGTCGGTCCCCGGTACCGCTGACGCGGTCATTACCCTGATCTCGTGACCGAAACCACGGGCTCATCACCCGAAAGTTCCCCCGAGGCTGCCGAGGCCGCCGAGGTGCCCGAGGACGGCAAGCACAGCACCCTGCGCGAGTCGGTCGTGCTGGTGACGATCGCGCTGGTGTTGTACTACCTGGTGCTGACGTTCGTGGCCCGCCCGTACCTCATTCCGTCGGAGTCGATGGAGCCGACGCTGCACGGCTGCCACGGCTGCGTCGGCGACCGCATCATGGTGGACAAGGTCACCTACCGCTTCGGCGCACCGCAGCCCGGTGACGTCGTGGTCTTCCGCGGCCCCCCGTCGTGGAATGTCGGCTACAAGTCGATCCGGTCCACCAACACACCGGTGCGCTGGGTGCAGAACGCGCTGTCGTTCATCGGGTTCGTCCCGCCGGACGAGAACGACTTGGTCAAGCGCGTCATCGCGGTAGGCGGCCAGACGGTTCAGTGCCGTAACGACACCGGCCTGACCGTCGACGGCAAGCTGCTGCACGAGCCCTACCTGAACCCGTCCACCCTGATGGTCGACCCGTTCGTCTATCCCTGCCTCGGCAACGAGTTCGGTCCGGTGACCGTGCCCGAGGGGCGGCTGTGGGTGATGGGTGACAACCGCACCCATTCGTCGGACTCGCGGGCGCACTGCGACTCGGTCCAGGCCCAGCCCGATCTGCAGCGCCGGATCCTGTGCACCGGAGAAGATCTGGACGCCGGCACCGTGCCGGTGGCCAACGTGATCGGCAAGACCCGGTTCATCGCCTGGCCGCCGTCGCGCTGGGGGCCGGTAAAATCGGTAAATCCCCAGAAGATGGCCGAGCAGGGCCCGTAACGATGGCTCCGGCCTGGCCGCCGCGCACGGTGATTCGTCGTTCACCGGGGCTGCGCACTCTGGAGTCGGCGCTGTACCGCAGTGGGCTCGGCCCGGTCGCCGGGGTCGACGAGGTCGGCCGCGGGGCTTGCGCCGGACCGCTGGTGGTGGCCGCCTGTGTGCTCGGGCCGGGCAAACCCGCGGCCCTGGCTGCGCTCGACGACTCCAAGAAGCTCACCGAGAAGGTCCGCGAGCAGCTGTTCCCGTTGATCTGCCGGTACGCGCTGGGCTACCACGTGGTGTTCATCGAGCCCGCCGACGTCGATGCGCGCGGTGTGCACGTGGCCAATATCGAGGGCATGCGGCGCGCGGTGGCTGGCCTGCCGCTGCGGCCCGGTTATGTGCTGTCCGACGGGTTCCGTGTCCCGGGCCTGCCGATGCCCTCGCTTCCGGTGATCGGCGGTGACGGGGCGGCGGCGTGCATTGCCGCGGCGAGCGTGCTGGCCAAGGTCAGTCGGGACCGCTACATGGCGACGCTGGACGTCGACCACCCCGGCTATGGCTTCGCGGTGCACAAGGGCTACTCCACCGCGGCGCACACCGCGGCACTGTCTGCGCTAGGACCGTGCAGCCAGCATCGCTTCTCGTTTATCAATGTGCGCAACGTGGCACTCGCCTTGGCCGGGACTGGCGCGGCGACTGGGACAATGGGGACGAACCGAGCAGAAGGACGGCTGAGCAGATGAGTGCCGAGGATCTCGAGAAGTACGAAACCGAGATGGAACTCTCGCTATACCGCGAATACAAGGACATCGTGGGCCAGTTCAGTTACGTGGTGGAGACCGAACGGCGCTTCTACCTCGCCAACAGCGTGGAGATGGTGCCCCGCAACGCCGACGGCGAGGTGTATTTCGAGCTTCGGCTGGCAGATGCCTGGGTGTGGGACATGTACCGCCCGGCCCGATTCGTCAAGCAGGTGCGGGTGGTCACCTTCAAAGACGTCAACATCGAAGAGGTCGAGAAGCCCGAGCTGCGGCTGCCGGAGTAGCGCCCGAGACGCCTAGGTGCACCCACTGACCTGAGGCGCCGGCGCGGATAAAACTGCCCGACGACACCTTTGGCCGCAACCCGGCCGGCAAGATCCTCAAGCGGGTCCGGCGCGAACAATTCGCGGGCTGATGGGCCCGCATATGAACACCCCCGCGTCGGCGCACACTTGGGTCTAGGCTGACACCTATGACCGCTGTCGACCGTGCCGTCTCCCGCCGTGAAATCACAAATGCCCTGCTCAAGGCCATGGAGCGCCGTCATGAGGTGCTCGACGTGATCGTCGATTCCACCGACCGCGCGTCGGCCGTGCAGGCGATCGCGGACCTGCTCGGCGTCTCGCCGCTGGGCTGCGAAGCGGTGATCGGAATGTCGCTGGATCAGCTCACCAAAGAGTCGCGTGACAAGATCGCCGACGAGCTCAACGACCTGAACAACGAGCTGACATTCACCCTCGGTGACCGGCCGGCCAGTTCCGGCGAGACTCTGGTGCTGCGGGTGTTCTCCGGTGAGCAGGACCGAGACATCTTGGCGGACCGAACCACCGACGTCGGCGCAAGCGCCGACGGGTCCGGTCGGCCGGCCGACGACATCGGCGACGAGATCAGCTCGGCGCTGGCGCGCGTCGACGACGAGGACGCGGCACTGTTCGTCGCCATTGACGGCGGGGACAAGGTGGGGATGGTCTTCGGCGACCTCAACCACGGCGAGGTCAACGTGCGGATCTGGATTCACCCCGACCACCGCAAGAAGGGCTACGGCACCGCCGCGTTGCGCCGTGCCCGCGCTGAGATGGCGGCCTACTTTCCCGGTGTGCCGTTGATCGTTCGCGCGCCGGGTGCGCACGCCGGCTGAACCGGTTCGTCGCGCTTGCGATCGGTGACACGTCAGGCGATCTTGGCTTTCGAATTGCATTACCCCCATATGGCGCAACGGGTGCACGACGAAGCCTATGTGGGCCGGCGGTGACGGGTTCACGGTCGCAGCGAGCGGGCCGGACCGGCCGCATCTGCAGCTGTGGATGAACGCTGTACTGGGGACAACTTCGTGCCCGGCAGCTGGTTTCGGATCGTGTCGGCTCGACGCTGTCGGAGTGTTGACCGACGCTGACCGGCATGACAACCATGTCTCGCACCGAGCTGGGGGCCTTCGGCGAGCAAGTGGCCGTCGACCATCTGGTCGGGCACGGGTGGGCAATTCTGGCCCGCAACTGGCGCTGCCGGTACGGCGAACTGGATGTGATCGCCGCGGAGCGGCTCACGTGCACCGTGGTGTTCGTCGAGGTGAAGACCCGCAGCGGTGACGGCTTCGGCGGGCTGGCGTACGCGGTGGGGCCAGCGAAGGTGCGCAGGCTGCGGCGGCTGGCCGGGGTGTGGCTGGCGGGCCAGCAATCGCGCTGGGAAGGGGTCCGTCTCGACGTGATCGGGGTGCGGATCGGGCGCAGTCGCACCCCGGAGATCACCCATCTGCAGGGGGTGGGCTGAATGGCACTGGGTCGGGCGTTCTCGGTCGCGGTGCGCGGCCTTGACGGCTTGATCGTGGAGATCGAAGCCGACATCAGCTCAGGGCTTCCTGGAGTGCATCTGGTGGGGCTGCCCGACGCCGCGCTCCAGGAGTCGCGGGATCGTGTGCGCGCGGCGATCACCAACATTGGGCAGCGTTGGCCCGCAGCCCGACTGACGCTGGCGCTGTCGCCGGCGACGCTGCCGAAGATGGGCTCGGTATATGACCTGGCGCTGGCCGCCGCGGTGCTCTCGGCAGACCGCAAAGCACCGTGGTCGCGGTTGGAGAAGACGGTGCTGCTCGGGGAGCTCGCACTCGACGGGCGGGTGCGGCCGGTCCACGGGGTGCTGCCGGCGGTGTTGGCGGCCAAGAAGGGCGGCTGGGCTGCGGTGGTGGTCCCCGTGGACAACCTCGCCGAAGCCAGCTTGGTGGACGGCATCGACGTTTACGGTGTGGCAACGCTGGGCCGGTTGCACGGTTGGCTGGAGAGGGCTGCACGGCTGCAGGACCGGATCACCACCGCGGCTCCGGCTGCCGAGCCGATCGCGGACCTCGCCGAGGTGGTCGGCCAGGCGCAGGCCCGATTCGCTGTCGAGGTGGCTGCCGCCGGTTCCCATCATCTGATGCTGACCGGCCCACCCGGAATCGGCAAAACCATGCTGGCCCAACGCCTTCCCGGACTACTGCCGGCACTCACCGAAAGCGAGTCGTTGGAGGTCACCGCCATCCACTCGGTCGCGGGGCTGCTGTCGGGCAGCGCGCCGCTGATCACCCGGCCGCCTTTCATCGCACCGCATCACAGCTCGAGTGTCGCGGCGCTGGTCGGCGGCGGGTCCGGAATGGCCCGGCCCGGTGCGGTGAGCCGTGCCCACCGGGGCGTGCTGTTTCTCGACGAGTGCGCCGAGATCCGGGTCAGTGCGCTAGAGGCGCTACGTACACCGCTGGAAGACGGCGAGATCCGGCTGGCGCGGCGCGACGGGGTGGCCTGCTATCCGGCCCGCTTCCAGCTGGTCATGGCGGCCAACCCCTGCCCGTGCGCGCCGGCCGACCCCAGAGACTGCACCTGCAAACCGATGGAGAAGCGGCGCTACCTGGGCCGGTTGTCCGGTCCGCTGCTGGACCGGGTGGACCTGCGGGTGGAGATGCATCCGGTGCGCGCCGGTGCGTTCTCGGCGGCGGACGGCGAGTCGACCGCCGCGGTCCGTACCCGGGTCGCGCACGCCCGCGCCGCCGCAGCACACCGGTGGGCACCACACGGCTTTCACACCAATGCCGAGGTCAGCGGGGCGTTGCTGCGCCGCAGGTTTCGGCTCAGTACCGCGGCGATGGCTCCGTTGCGCACCGCGCTGGACCGCGGTCTGCTGTCGATCCGGGGCGCCAATCGCACCCTGCGGGTCGCCTGGACCCTGAGCGATCTGGCCGGGCGGGCGTCACCGGGACTGGACGAGGTCGCCGCAGCCCTGAGCTTCCGCCAGGCAGGTGCGGCCCGATGACCGCCGCAGACACCACCACGATGCGGGCGTGGGCCTTCCTGTCCCGGGTCGCCGAGCCGCCACGCCCGGAGCTGGCCGCGCTGGTCGATCGGATCGGCCCGGTGGAGGCAGCGCAACGGATTCGGTGCGGTGCAGTCGGTCCGGAGCTGGCCCGCCACACCGAAGTCCGACGCGAGATCGATCTCGCCGCTGAGGATCTGGAGATCCTCGACCGCCGCGGCGGCCGCCTGATCACTCCCGATGACGACGAGTGGCCGGTGCTGGCGTTCGCCGCGTTCGGGGGCGCTGATGCCGTGGGCAAGCCGGATTGTCGGCCACCGCTCGTGCTTTGGGCGGTGGGGCCGGCACGCCTCGACGAGGTCTCCGAGCGAGCCACCGCGATCGTCGGGACCCGGGCAGCAACCGCCTACGGCGAGCTGGTGACTGCGGACCTGGCCGCCGGATTAGCCGAACGCGACGTGGCAGTGGTTTCCGGCGGCGCCTACGGAATCGACGGCGCGGCCCACCGTGCGGCACTGGCCGCAGACGGGACCACCGTGGCGGTCCTGGCCGGCGGCATCGACATCGCTTACCCGGCAGGCCATTCCGCGCTGCTGCATCGCATCGGCGCCAGCGGCCTGCTGGTAACGGAGTATCCGCCCGGAGTACGTCCGGCCCGCTATCGGTTCCTGACCCGCAACCGGCTGGTGGCGGCGCTGGCAGGGGTCACGGTGGTGGTGGAGGCGGGACTGCGCAGCGGAGCGGCCAACACCGCTGCGTGGGCCCGGCTGCTGGGCCGGCCGGTGGCGGCGGTTCCCGGGCCGGTCACAAGCGCGGCCTCGGCCGGCTGCCACGTGCTGCTGCGCGGCGGCGCCGAGTTGGTGACCCGGG
Source organism: Mycobacterium sp. UM_WGJ (assembly GCF_000455125.1). Lineage (GTDB taxonomy): Bacteria > Actinomycetota > Actinomycetes > Mycobacteriales > Mycobacteriaceae > Mycobacterium. Next base: position 72,340 of record NZ_AUWR01000055.1, on the reverse strand, counting down.
TGGACGAAGTGATCGAGCTCGCGGGTCGTGTGGGTGAACTGGCAGCCGATCCGCCGCGGCCGGCCACACCGCTGGACGGGCTCACCGTCGCCGAACGCCAGGTCTACGAAGCGCTGCCCGGGCGCGGCGTGGTCACCGTCGATCAGATCGCGGTGGCCTCCGGGTTGGCGCCGGCACAGGTGTTCGGGCCGCTGGCGATGCTGGAGGTCGCCGGCCTGGTGGCGCGGCGGGAAGGGAGCTGGGGGATAGCCCGCCCGAATCGGTAGCTCGTATAGTCGGCTGGGCAGGGCGAAGAGGGGAGACAGCGTGGCGGGACGACCGGTTCACACCTTCGAAGTTGTCCGTACTGAGCAGGCTTCGGCGCACATGATTCGAGTGGTGTTGGGCGGCAACGGGTTCGACACATTCAAGCCCAGCGATTTCACCGATTCGTACGTCAAGGTGATCTTTGTGCGTTATGACGTCGATGTCGCAGCGCTACCGCAGCCGTTGACCCTGGACAGCTTCGCGGCCCTGCCCGACGAGCAGCGTCCGGTGGTCCGCACCCTGACGGTGCGCCGCGCCGATCCGCTCGCCAGAGAGATCGCCATCGATGTCTCCGTGCACGGCGACCACGGCGTTGTCGGGCCGTGGGCGGCCAGCGCTGCGCCCGGGGATTCGGTCTACCTGATGGGTCCTTCCGGTGCCTACGCGCCGGACCCCGACGCCGACTGGCACCTGCTGGCCGGTGATGAGAGCGCGTTGCCGGCGATCGCTGCCTCGCTGGAAGCCCTACCGGCCGACGCAGTGGGCAAGGCATTCATCGAAGTCGCCGGGCCCGACGACGAGATCGCGCTGGACGTGCCGGACGGGGTCGAGCTGAGCTGGCTGCACCGCGGGGGACGTGCTGATCTGGTGGGGCAGGAGCGGGCCGGGGACAACGCCCCGCTGATCGAGGCGGTCACCACCGCCGCGTGGCTGCCGGGCCAGGTTCAGGTTTTCATCCACGGCGAGGCCCAGGCCGTCATGCACAATCTGCGGCCGTATGTCCGCAAGGAGCGCGGCGTTGACGCCAAGTGGGCGTCGATCTCGGGGTACTGGCGGCGCGGGCGCACCGAAGAGACCTTCCGGCAGTGGAAGAAGGAACTCGCCGCTAAAGAATCAGCCGAAGAACAGACAGGCTAACGCGATGGCTTTCGGGGACTACCAGTTCGAGATCTACCTGCAGGGCCTGGCCGGGGTGATGCCCGCGCTGCCGATGACCTACACCGAATTGGAGACCAAAGCCGCTGCGGCGCTTTCTCCCTCGGTGTGGTCCTATGTGGCCGGCGGTGCCGGTGACGAGCGCACTCAGCGGGCCAACGTCACCGCCTTCGACGGGTGGGGGCTGATCCCGAGGATGTTCGTCGGCGCCGCCGAGCGCGACCTGTCGATCGAGATGTTCGGGTTGCGGCTGCCCTCGCCGGTCTTCATGGCGCCGATCGGTGTCATCGGCATCTGCGCCCAGGACGGCCACGGGGATCTGGCCAGCGCGCGTGCCGCGGCGGCCACTGGCGTTCCGATGATGGTGTCCACCCTGACCGCCGACCCGCTCGAGGACGTCGCTGCGGAATTCGGCGACACCCCAGGCTTTTTCCAGCTGTACACGCCCAAAGACCGCGAGCTGGCCGCCAGCCTGGTGCATCGCGCGGAGGCTGCCGGTTACAAGGCGATCGTCGTCACCCTCGACACCTGGGTTCCGGGCTGGCGTCCCAGGGACCTGTCCACGTCGAACTTCCCCCAGTTGCGCGGGCACTGCCTGTCTAACTACTGGTCCGACCCGGTGTTCAGGGCCGGCCTGGCCCAGCCGCCCGAGGAGAATCCACAAGCCGCCATCTTGTCCTGGGTCCAGACCTTCGGAAACCCGTTGACCTGGGATGATCTGCCGTGGCTGCGGTCGTTGACAGACCTGCCGCTGATCGTCAAAGGCATCTGTCACCCCGACGACGTGCGGCGGGCTCGGGACGGCGGAGTGGACGGCATCTACTGCTCCACGCACGGCGGCCGCCAGGCCAACGGCGGACTGCCCGCACTGGACTGCCTGCCAGACGTGGTGGCGGCAGCCGACGGGATGCCGGTGCTCTTCGACTCGGGTATCCGCACCGGCGCCGACATCATCAAGGCTCTTGCCTTGGGCGCCACCGCGGTGGGCATCGGGCGGCCGTACGCGTATGGCCTGGCTCTGGGCGGCACCGCCGGGATCGTGCATGTGCTGCGCTCGCTGCTGGCCGAAGCCGACCTCATCATGGCCGTGGACGGCTATCCGTCACGGGTTGATCTCACCCCGGAAACGCTGCGGCGCGTCACCTGAGTGCTCGGGCGCGCCGTCTGAGACCGTGGTCGACGTGGACGCGATTCTCGAGGAGTTCGACGAGCACCTCGCCTTGGAGCGGGGCCGTTCCGATCACACCCGGCGCGCCTACCTCGGTGACCTGCGATCGCTGTTCGCGTTCCTCGCCGAGCAGGGGCACGCCGGCATCGAAGGCCTGAGCCTTCCGCTGCTGCGCAGTTGGCTGGCCGCGCAGGCCGGCGCCGGTGCCGCGCGCAGCACACTGGCGCGCCGCACCTCGACGGTCAAGACCTTCACCGCGTGGGCGGCGCGGCGCGGGCTGCTGGCATCGGATCCCGGTGCGCGCCTGCAGCTGCCGAAGGCGCGCCGGACGCTGCCGGCGGTTCTGCGCCGTGACCAGGCGCAAGACGCGATGACGGCCGCCAAATCCGGTGCCCAGCAAGATGATCCGCTGGCACTGCGGGACAGGCTGATCGCCGAGTTGCTCTACGCCACCGCCGTGCGGGTCAGCGAACTGTGCGGCCTGGACATCGACGACGTGGACAGTACGCGCCGAGTGGTGCGGGTGGTGGGCAAGGGCAACAAGCAACGCACGGTGCCGTTCGGGGAGCCCGCCGCCGACGCACTGCAGGCATGGCTCGCCAGGGGGAGGCCGCCGCTGGCGACGCTGGAGTCCGGCCCGGCGTTGCTGCTCGGGGCCCGCGGCGGGCGCCTCGACCCGCGCCAGGCGCGCACCGTGGTGCACCAGACCGTCGCCGCGGTCGGGGGAGCGCCGGATATGGGGCCGCACGGGCTGCGCCACACGGCGGCCACGCACCTGTTGGAGGGTGGGGCAGACCTGCGGATCGTGCAGGAGTTGCTCGGCCACTCCAGCCTGGCCACCACGCAGCTCTACACCCATGTGACCGTCGCCCGGTTGCGTGCCGTGCACGATCAGGCGCACCCGCGGGCGTGACGGTGCGGTCAACTGTCGAACTGCCGTCCGGACTGGTCTCCTACCTCGACTTTCGTCCCGACAATCCCGATTTCCGGTCTGGGGGAGCCGTGGTGCTGTTGCACGGCGGAGGTACGGACAGCGCCGAGTTGTCCTGGGGAGAGGTCGGACCACGCCTGGCTGCCGGCGGCTTCCGTGTCGTCGCTCCCGATCACCCCGGCTGCGGTGAGAGCCCGCTGCCCACCTGGCGGGTGACCCAGCAGCGGCTCGTCGCCTACGTGCGGGAATTCGTTGACGCCCTCGGACTGGAGCACTACGCCATCGGCGGGTTGTCGCTGGGCGGGGCACTGACAATCGGGCACGTGCTGGACCGGCCCGAACGGGTCACCGGGGCGCTGCTGTTGGACAGCTACGGCCTGATGCCGCGGCTGGCCGGCGGCAGACACCTGCTGGCGTGGGCGTTGCAACGTAGCGGTGCGCTGGATCTCGCCACTCGCTGGATGGCCACGAACCGCGCCGCGCTGACGTGGAGCCTCAAATCGCTGATCCGTGATCCAGCGCAACGCACTCCCGAGCTGATCGCGCAGATCATCGCTGCCGCACAGCATCCCGGTTTTGCCGCTTTCGAGCAATGGCAGCACGACGAGATGCGCTGGAACAGGCTGAAAACCGACTACACGGCGCAGCTGGCGTCATTACCGGCTCCGGCGCTGATCATCCACGGCGACCGGGATACCGGCGTGCCTATCGCCCGTGCCCGAGCGGCCGCCGCGCTGATCCCGCACGCCGAACTGAAAGTCATTGCCGGCGCTGGGCATTGGGTCCAACGAGACCAGCCCGATGTCGTCATCGCTGCCATGCTGGACTTCCTGCGTCGACTGCCTCCGCGCTAGCCGAAGTTCGGCCCGACACCGGCTTGAGCCGGATCGGCGTCGAGGCCAGCAACCCCAACGGGTCGAGGTAGTCGGCTCGCGACGCCGGTCCCCACATCGCGCCCCAGTGCAGGCAAACCGCACAGCCCGGATGGCCGGGCTCCAAGACACCGATCACCGATCCCGCGGCCACCAGCTGACCGATCCGGACTGCCGCTGACACCGGCTGGTAGCTGGTGCGCAGCCCGCCGGGGTGGGCCAGGGACACCACCGGTTGTCCACCGGAACGTCCGGCGAACACCACCGTGCCCGCACCTGCGGCGTACACCGGCCGGCCCGGTTCTCCGGCCAGGTCCACACCTCGGTGGCCGCGCTGCCAATCCGGGCGCGGGGCGTCGAATCGCCGCATCACCGCCGGCCGTGGCCGCAGCGGCCAGTCCAGCCGAACCGAGTCGCCATGCGCCGGCGCCGCCAGCAGAAGGCCTCCGACCAGCAACAACGCCACGCATCTCATCCGCCCAGTTCACCTCGGCGGCCCCGAATCGGGCCAGTCACCGCTGTGGACAAAGCACCTGGTTCATGGGGTGGTTCCAGCTTCGTCTCTCGTTCCTCGAGGCTTGCTAAACCACCCGCTCGAACCGTGTAAACTCATTTGCGCAGTTCGCTTATGCGGGCTGACTTCGCGTGTCTGCACACAACCGGATGTCGGGTGGTCCCCAACAGGGGTCCGGCATCTCAGCAGACACCAGGGCCCGGCCTCACCCGTCGCCGGGCGACAACCGACAAAAAAGGAAGCATGCACTCATGGCTGTCGTAACCATGAAGCAGCTGCTGGACAGCGGCGCTCACTTCGGGCATCAGACCCGTCGTTGGAATCCCAAGATGAAGCGGTTCATCTTCACCGACCGCAACGGCATCTACATCATCGACTTGCAGCAGACGCTGACCTTCATCGACAAGGCGTACGAATTCGTCAAGGAGACCGTCGCGCACGGTGGCTCCATCATGTTCGTCGGCACCAAGAAGCAGGCACAGGAATCGGTCGCGGCCGAGGCCACCCGGGTCGGGATGCCGTATGTCAACCAGCGCTGGCTGGGCGGCATGCTCACCAACTTCTCCACCGTGCACAAGCGTCTGCAGCGCCTCAAGGAACTCGAGGCCATGGAGCAGACCGGCGGCTTCGAGGGGCGCACCAAGAAGGAAATCTTGATGCTGACCCGCGAGAAGAACAAGCTGGAGCGCAGCCTCGGCGGTATCCGCGACATGGCCAAGGTGCCGTCGGCTGTCTGGGTCGTCGACACCAACAAGGAGCACATCGCCGTCGGCGAGGCCCGCAAGCTGGGCATCCCGGTCATCGCGATCCTGGACACCAACTGCGACCCCGACCTGGTCGACTACCCGATCCCGGGCAATGACGACGCGATCCGCTCTGCGGCTCTGCTGACCAAGGTCATCGCCTCTGCGGTGGCTGAGGGGCTGCAGGCCCGGGCAGGTCAGGGCAACGGCGAGGGCAAGGCTGCGGCCGAAGCGGTTGAGCCGCTGGCCGAGTGGGAGCAGGAGTTGCTGGCGGGCGCCACCACCTCCGCGCCCGACGCCGACGCCGCAGCTGCCGGCGCCGAAACCACCACCGACGCATCGTAGGAAAGGCACACAACAGTGGCGAACTACACCGCTGCCGACGTTAAGCGGCTTCGGGAGCTCACCGGCTCAGGCATGATGGACTGCAAGAACGCGCTGGCCGAGAGCGACGGCGACTTCGACAAGGCCGTCGAGGTGCTGCGCATCAAGGGCGCCAAGGACGTCGGCAAGCGCGCCGAGCGTGCCACCGCCGAAGGTCTGGTCGCTGCCAAGGGTGGCGCGCTGATCGAGCTGAACTCCGAGACCGACTTCGTCGCCAAGAACGACGAGTTCAAGGCCCTCGCAGAAGAGGTTGTCACCGCCGCCGCGGCGGCCAAGACCTCCGATGTCGAGGAGCTCAAGGGCGCCAATATCGGTGACCGCACCGTTGGTGAGGCCATCGAGGCGCTGTCGGCCAAGATCGGCGAGAAGCTCGAACTGCGCCGGGTCGCCTACTTCGACGGCACCGTGGAGACCTACCTGCACAAGCGGGCCTCCGACCTGCCGCCGGCGGTGGGTGTGCTGGTCGAGTACACCGGTTCGGATACAGAGGCGGCCCACGCGGTGGCGCTGCAGATCGCCGCGCTCAAGGCCAAGTACCTGAGCCGCGACGACGTGCCCGCCGACCTGGTGGCCAACGAGCGCCGCATCGCCGAAGAGACGGCCAAGGAGGAGGGCAAGCCCGAGGCTGCCCTGCCCAAGATCGTCGAAGGCCGGGTCACCGGCTTCTTCAAGGACGTGGTGCTGCTGGACCAGTCGTCGGTTTCGGACTCGAAGAAGAGCGTCAAGGCGCTGCTCGACGAGGCCGGCGTTACCGTGACCCGCTTCGCGCGGTTCGAGGTCGGACAGGCCTAGTCACCTGCTACGAAAATCACCGCCAGCGCCCGGTGCTCGGGCCTGGCGGTGATTTTCGTTCGGGCGTCACAGGCTGTACTGGCCGGTCGGCTAATGTCACCGGCATGCAACATGTGCACGCTTTCGGCGACGATGCGCTCGGTGATTCCGACGCGGTTGGCCTGGTTGAACGGCTCCGATCCGGCGAGGTGACGCCCGCCGACCTGGTCGACGCCGCGATCGCGCGCACCGAAGCGGTCAACCCGCAGTTGAATGGCCTGGCCTACCGGGCATTCGACCGCGCGCGGGAGACCGCCCGGCACAGCGGCGGCGGCACCGGGCATCCCGGGTTCTTTCAGGGCGTCCCGACGTTCATCAAAGACAATGTCGACGTCGCCGGGATGCCGACCATGCAGGGCACCGATGCCTGGCAGCCGCACCCAGCCGCGGCCGACGGCGCTTTCGCCAAGCTCTACCTGAACACCGGGCTGATCGCGCTGGGCAAAACCCAGCTGAGCGAGTTCGGCTTCAGCGCTTCGGCCGAGCATCCGCGGATCGGCGCGGTGCGCAACCCGTGGAACACCGATTACACCGCGGCGGCGTCGTCGTCGGGATCGGCGGCGTTCGTGGCTGCCGGGGTGGTGCCGATCGCGCATGCCAACGACGGCGGCGGGTCCATCCGTATCCCCGCGGCCTGCAACGGCCTGGTCGGGCTCAAACCGTCGCGGGGCCGGCTGCCGTTGGACAAGGATTTGCGTGCCATGCCGGTGCGGATCGTCTTCAATGGGGTGGTGACCCGCTCGGTGCGCGACACTGCCGCCTTTTACGCAGCAGCAGAACGGATCTCGCGCAACACCAAGCTGCCGCCGATCGGTGACATCCGGGCACCTGGTGCCCAGCGTCTGCGGATCGCGGTGGTCACCCAATCGATCGCGCGCGAGACGGCGGCGGAGATGCGCGAGCTGACCTTGAAGACCGCCGCGCTGCTCGAGGAACTGGGGCACCACGTCGAGTACCTCGACGGGCCACCGGTGCCCGCGCATTTCGCCGACGACTTCCTGCTCTACTGGGCGTTTTTGGCGACCGCATTGGTCAAGGGCGGCAAGCGGATGTTCGGTCCCACCTTCGATCGAACCCGGCTGGACAACCTGACGCTGGGGCTGGATCGTCATGCCACCCGTCATCTTCACCGGCTTCCGCTGGCGGTTGCGCGCCTGGCGGCGGTGCGCCGCCGGCACACCGCGCGGCTGTATGGCGACTATGACGTCGCGCTCACGCCGACGCTGGCCCACGAGACGCCGCGGGTGGGCCACCTGGACCCCACCGCCGGCTACGAGCAGATCATCGACCGGCTGATGGACTGGGTGGCGTTCACGCCGCTGCAGAATGCCACCGGTGAACCGGCGATCTCGCTGCCGCTGGCCGAATCCGCGGCCGGGTTGCCGGTGGGCATGATGTTCAGTGCCCCCATCGGGCGCGACGCCCGACTGTTGGAGTTGGCCTACGAACTGGAGGCCGCCAAGCCCTGGCCGACCATCGCCGCCCGGGCCTGACGGGTCGCTGCCCTGGACCTAGCGGTCACTCCGCGCCGATTCGCTCCAACATCTGTCGCAGCCGGTGTTGCTCGGCTGGGCTCAGCGCAGCCAGCACCCGACCGTCGGCGACGTGTACGGCATCTTCGGCCTGCTTCAGTAGCTCCCGCCCGGCGTCGGTCAAGTTCGCCGGCAGTGCCCGCCCGGACGGCACCGAGTCTGGGCGGCTGACCGCGCCGCGGTTCTCCAGTCGGTGCAGCACGGTGTTCATCGCCTGCGGGGTGACGCCGGTGTGGCGGGCCAGTTCGGCGCTGGACAGTCCCGGGCGCAGCGACAGGACTCGCATGCAGACGAATTCGGGCAAGGCCAGCCCCAGCGGCCCGAGTACCGCGGTCACCTGCGGGCGCAGCGCCGAGCTGACCCGGTACAGCAGATAGCCCAGCGGAGCAACGTCCACGTCATCCATGTCAAATATCCTGACATACCAGGTTTGCGCTGAGCCGCTATAGATCGTTTCCCGCGTAGGACAGGTTGAAGCTCTTATTCGTCAGCGGGAAATCCGGAACAATGGTGTCGGTCATCGACACCGGCAGCGCGGGCCAGTTGAACCAGGACGGGTCGACGATCTTCGCGCGCCCGATGACGCCGTCGGCTCCGATCTCCACCCGATGCACGATGCTTCCGCGCCAGCCTTCGACGATGCCGACCCCGCTACCCGGGCCGGTCGTCGCCGGAACGGACTCCCGGATATCGAGCGGGCCCTCGTGATTGTCGATCAGGCTGCGGCACAGAGCCACTGAGGCCGCGAATTCGTCGCGTCGAACGGTGTAACGGGCCAGTACATCCCCGGCGCTCGCAGTCACCTCGGTCACCGGCAGCACGGTGGTCGGGTGGTCGAGGCGGGCGTCGGTGACAATCCCGCTGGCCCGAGCCACGTAGCCCAGGGTGCCCATCGCCACGGCGTCGTCGCGGTGCAATACCGAGGTGCCGGCGAACCGGTCATAGATCACCGAGTTGCCCAACGTCAGCTCGGCGATCTCGGCGATGTCATCAGCCAGCTCTTGTAGCCGGCTCGGGTCCGGAAGTGTTTGCAGCACCACACCTCCGGGGCTGATCGCCCCGCGCAAGAGTCGGTGCCCGGTCACCTGCGCGTTGATGCGCAGCACAAGTTCGCGGACGCGCTGGGCGTGGGCGTTGGCCAGGCCGAAGCCCACATCATTGGCGAGGGCACCCAGATCGGCGGCGTGGTTGTAGAGGCGCTCGAGCTCGACGAGCAGTGCGCGCAACCGATGTGCCGGATCGGGCAGCACGACACCGAGCGCGTCCTCTACGGCCAGGCTGTGCGCGAGTGCGTGACCGGCTGAGGTGTCACCGCTGATCCGTTCGGCCAGGTCCACCGCCGCGAGCGCCGCCCGGCCCTGAAAGAGTCGCTCGATCCCGCGGTGAACGAACCACAGTCGTGCCTTGAGGCGCAACACCGATTCGCCGACGACCGAGAACCGGAAGTGGCCCGGCTCGATCAGACCGGCGTGTACCGGGCCGACCGGGATCTCATAGACCCCGGCGCCGTCCACGGTCAGGAAGGGGAAGTGGTCCGCCGCAACGAAGTCGCCGGGTGGTCCGGCATTGTTGCGCATCGGATGCCAACCCTGCGGCCAATGCGCATGCAGTACCAGGCGGCGCGGCTGCGGATGATCGACCGGGATGATCCCGTACAGATCGAGCATCTCGCGCTCGAATCGCCCGGCCTGAAAAGACAGCCGGGCCAGCGAGGGGATCGTCGGGGCGTCCGCCGGAACGGTCAGGGTCAGCTCCCGGCGGCGATCCGGGCGGCCGGCGAGGAACAGGTACACCACCCGCAGGGTGTCGCCGTCATCGTGAGCGGCCATCAGTGCCAGCCGGAACCCGTCGGCGAGCAGAGCCGTGGCCGCATCGATCAACTCATCGTCGGTGACCGGCTGCGTGCTGGTGATCGGCTCCATCAGCGGACTCCGAGTTGGCTTGCGGCGGTTGTGAACAAGTCGGTCAGCGGGCCCGCAGTCACTCCGAGGGCGAGCGAGAGCAGCACCCCGGCCACCAGCGCGCCCGCAACCGTCACCGGTACCCGGATCGCCGGGGCGCCGACGTCCGGGGTGCCCAGCAGCAGGCGGCCGGAGTTGCGCAGCAGGGCGGCGAACGCCACCACCAGCGCCACCAGTGCCAGACCGAGAGCCCAGGCCAGGCGCGCATCGGCCAGCGAGAGTGCGATCGCCACCTCGCTGGCGAACATCGCGAACGGGGGCAAACCGAGCAGGACCACCAGGCCGGCCGCGAACGCGCCGCCGACCAACGGTGACCTGCCGAACACCGCGGTGATCTCACCGATCGCGGTGGTGCCATGGGCGGCCTGCAGCTGCCCGCCGGCCAGGAACAGCACGGTCTTGCCGACCCCGTGAGCCAGCACGTGCAGCAGCAGCGCCGTGATCGCCAGCTGGGTGCCCGCCGCCGCGGCGACCGCGATCAGGCCCATGGTCTCCATCGATGAATAGGCCAGCATCCGTTTGAGATCGGTCGTGACGGTGAGCAGCAACGCAGCTATCAGCAGTGTCACCAGACCGGCGGCCAGCAGTGCCGTCCGCAGAAACGCCGGGCCCACCGCGGCATCGATGATCGGCTTGATCCGGATCAGCACCGAGAACGCGACCGAGAGCAGTACCCCGCTCATCAACGCCGAAACCGGAGCCGGGGCCTGGCTGTGCGCATCGGCGAGCCAGGTGTGAAACGGCGCCAGGCCCATCTTGGCTCCATAGCCGATCAGCAGCAGTGCGCCCGCCAACCTGGTCACCGCCGGGTCGAGCCCTCCGGCATGAGCGGCCAGCACGTCGAGGTCCAGCGCGTCTTCAGCGCCCGCCCCGGCATGCAGTGCGGCGAAATGCAGTAACACGGTGCCCAGGAACGCGATCGTGATGCCCACCGAACACACCATGACGTACTTCCAGGTGGCCTCCAGCGCGGCCCGACTGCGGCGGTGCCCGACCAGAAACGCGGTGACGACCGTGGTGGCCTCCACCGCGATCCACACCACGCCGATGTTGTTGGCCGACACCGCAAGAGCCATCGCCGCCAAGAACGCCGGGGTCAGGATGCCGTACAACCGCGCGCCGCGCGCATCGGTGTGCCCACATGCCAATTCGGCGTCGACGTAGCCGATGCTCGCCCAGGTGGCCAGACTGCCGACCACACCGATGGTGATCAGCATCGTCACCGACAGTGCGTCGGCCCGCAACAGGCCGTTCAGCGCCAGATGGGCCCCGTCGCCGACCTGAAAAGCCAGGGCGACACCGGATCCGAGGATGGTCAGCGCCGACATCACCGTGACGGCGGCGCTGAACCGGCGCCCGCCGAGCGTCGCCGAGCACAGCGTGGCCAGCACCGGTGCCAGCAGTGGAAGCACAATCAGAAGTGTCATCAGTCGCGTAGCTCCCGCAACAGGTCCAGGTCCACGCCGCCGAAGGCGTTGCGCAGTTGTCCGGTCAGCACTCCGAGCACGATCAAGACGAACAGCACATCCAGCGAGGCGCCGAGTTCGACGATCAGCGGGACCCCGGCGGTCAGCAGGAACGCGGTCGCAGCGATTCCGTTGTCCAGCATCAGCAGCCCGACCGCCTGTGAGATGGCGTGGCGGCGGGTCGCCATGGTGAACAGGGCGATCAGCACCGTCGCGATGGCCGCCGGGGCGGCGTTCGTCGCGGTACTGGGCGCCAGCGCGACCACCGGTTGGGCGATGGTGAAGGCCGCGACCACCAGTGCGGTGACCATCAGCAGCGATGCGGTCGTGCTGACCAGGGGAGCGGACTCGCGGCGTTCTTGGCGTTCGGCGCCCAACGCTCGGTGTAGCAGCCACGGCAGCAGCACCGCACGTACCGCCAGTACGCCGAGGCCTACCAACAGCAGGGCTCGATCATGCTCGTGCACACCGCGAATCACCGGGATCGCGGCCAGCGCGACACCCTGGGCGACGAGCAACCGGCGAACCACCACCGACAGGTCGCGGTGCCAGACCGCCAGCACCGCGGCCAGCAGAACGCCACCGGCAGCCAGGTCCAGCATGTTGACGTAGTCGATCCACGCGTCGTTCATCCGGCCGCTCCCGAAAAGAAGTTCGCCGCCGTCACGGCCAGCACCGCCAGGACAAAGGACCCAGCGAGTAGTTCAGGCACCCGAAACAGGCGCAGCTTGGCCAGGAAGACCTCCACGGCGGCCATGACTGCGGCTAGCGCCGCCACTTTGAGTGCGATCGCGCCGGCGCCGACGATCAGGTCGAGCACACTGGGCTCCGCGGCGGCAATGCCCCAGGGAAAGAACAGGTTTGCCAGCAACGCCAGCAGCACGGTCAGCCGCATGCCGCTTGCCCATTCGACCATGGCCAGCTTGGGCCCGGCATATTCGAGCACCATGGCCTCGTGCACCATGGTCAGCTCCAGGTGGGTGGACGGGTTGTCCACCGGCAGCCGGCCGGTCTCGGCGACGATCACGATGACCAGCGCGACGAACGCGAGCGCGCTCGCCAGTGAGATCACCTGACCGGGATGCTCGCTGGTGTTGCCGACGATGGCGCCCAGGTTGGCTGAGTTCGCCGGGATGGACAGGGCGAACACCGCCACCAGGATGGTCGGTTCCACCAGCGCCGCGATCGTGATCTCGCGGCTGGCGCCCATCCCGCCGAAGGCCGTCGCGGTGTCGATGCCCGCCAAGGTCAGAGCCACCGTTCCCAAGAACAGCAGGCCCACAACGGTGATCAGGTCGGCGATCGGGTCCAGCGGCGAGCCGGTCGCCACCAAAGGTGCGGTGGCGACGATGATCAGTGTGGTGGCGGCCAGCGCGGCCGGCGCCGCGGCAAACACCCAGGTGGTGCCGAGCGGCGTGAGATTCTGCTTGCCCAGCAGTTTGCGGATGTCACGCCACGGTTGCCAGATCCCGGCGCCGGTGCGGCCCTCGGCGCGGGCACGGACCTGGCGCATCAGGCCGATGACCAGTGGGGCTCCTGCGATGACGCCGGCGACCTGCACGAAGCCCGCCAGGTATGTCAGTGCGTTCATCGCGCCACCAACATGGCGATCAGCACTCCCACCGCGCCGTAAGCCAGGTAGAGGTGCACACTGCCGGTGTGAGCGCGGCGCACCAGCTGCGCGGCGGCGGCCACGGCCCGCAGCAGCGGGGCATACCAGCGGTCTTCGACGACGTCGGCCACCCGCGCCCGGTAGGCGATCCGGTCGACGTAGTAGCTCGACGGAGCTTGGCGGCTTACTTCGACCGCGGTGTCGGTGTGCAGCACATCATCGAAAACCTGCTGTAAGGGTTGGGCGAACGACGTCGCGGTGTATTGCATTCGTGGGCTCAATTCGTCTGCGCCGCAAGCCCACAGTGGCACCGTGGCGGTACTCGGCCGCCGCTGTGCCCGCCAGCGTGAACCGATCAGCACCACCACGACCGCGGCGGCCAGAACGACGGCCAGCAGGCCAGGGGACATCGACGCGTCCAGCCCGGGAATGCGCAGGTAGGTTCCGAGCTCCGGGGCCGCCCCGGATACCGGCAGGATGTCGAGCACCCGGTGCAGCAGCGGGCCCACGGCTCCCGGCGCGACGGCCAGCACCAGGCAGGCGAGTGCGGCCACGGTCATCCCGGCGAGCATCGCGCCGGGCGCTTCCCGGGCCGTTGCTGCGGCATCTGAGCGTGGCCGAGCCAGGAACCCGATGCCGAAGGCCTTGACCATGGCGGCCACCCCCAGGCCGGCGGTCAGTGCGACCGCACCCACGGCCAGCGGTGTCACCAGGGTGACCGTGAGGTCGTGGTCGGCTCGGGCATGCATCAGCGACTGGATCAGCAGCCATTCACTGACGAAGCCCGCTCCCAACGGCAGGCCGGCGGCGCCGAGCGCAGCCACCCCGAACAACGTTGTCGTGCCTGGCATCCGGCGGGCCAGCCCGCCGAGCCGATCCAGGTCGCGCAGGCCGGTGGCGGCCAGGACCGACCCGGCGGCCAGGAATCCGAGGCTCTTGAACGCACTGTGGGCAAGCAGATGTAGCAGCGCCGCGACCGCGGCCACGGCCGCGGCGTCACGCGATCCGGCACCCGACAACAACGTCGCCGCACCAAGTGCCAGGGTGATCAGCCCGATGTTCTCCGTCGTCGAATAGGCAAGCAGCCGTTTGAGGTCGGTTGCCACCGATGCCTGCAACACTCCGTAGAGCGCCGATGCGCCACCGGCGAGCAACAGCGTCAGACCCCACCAACGCGGTCCCGGCCCGAGCAGTTGCACGTCGACACGGATGATCCCGTAGATGCCGAGGTTGACCATGGCGGCACTGAGCAATGCCGAGACCGGACTGGGTGCTTCGGGGTGCGCCCGGGGCAGCCACGCGTGCAGGGGCATGAGTCCGGCTTTGGAGCCGAAGCCGATCAGGGTCAACACGAAGACGGTGTCGCGGACCCGATCGGGCAGCGTGCCCATACCGGCGAAGTCGTCGCCGGCGTGCGCTGCCAGCACCACCATGCCCAGCAGCAGCGAGACGAAGCCGAGCTGGGTCATCACCGCGTAGATCAGCGCGGCCGAACGTACCTCGCTGCGCCGTTGATCGGTGAGCACCAACACCAGCGAGGCCAGCGCCATCAGTTCCCACGCAAGCAGGAACGTCGTCACCGAGCCGGCCGCCGGAACCGTCAGCAGGGTGGCGACGAACAGCGGCAGCGTCAGCAGCGGGACCGCACCGTAGCGCTCGTGGCGTGCATAGCCGATCCAGTACAGGCCGGCGGCCACAGCCACCGCACCGGTCAGGCCCATGAAGAACCCGCCGAGCGCATCGATGCGCAGCTGCACACCCAGCAGCGGCACCAGCCAGTCGATGCGGATCGGGGGCACGCTGCCGAACACACCGGCCAGGCCGATCCCGACCCCGGCCGCACCGATGCCGGCCGTGGCAGTACCGCTGAGGACTGCTGGGAGCCCCTGGTGGTGTGACGTGTCAGGGGTCGAAACCGTCAGCGTGCTCACCGGCCGGTCACCGACCGCAGCGCGGCGAGGATCTGCTCGGGCGTCGGCGGGCAGCCGGGGATCTCGACATCGACCGGGACCACTTCGCCGACCGCTCCCACCGTTGCGTAGGACTGCGCGAACACCCCGCGGTTGAGGGCACAGTCCCCGCACGCGATGACTTTGCGGGGCTGCGGGGTGGCCTCCAGGGTGTTTCGCAGCGGCTCGGCCATGTTGCGGGTGACCACCCCGGTGACCAGCAGGGCGTCGGCGTGACGTGGCGAGGCGACGAGCCGGGCGCCGAATCGCTCGGCGTCGTACACCGGGCTGAATGCCCCGGCGATCTCGATCTCGCAGCCGTTGCACGATCCGGCGTCGACGTGGCGGATCTGCACCGAGCCCGTCACGCCTCCCGGCGGTTCGGTGGCGGCCGGCGGGCGGGCGCCGGCCGGTTCGGTGACACGGCCCAGGGCACGGATTCTGGTGAGCCAGCTCATTGCCCGGCCCGCAGGTCATCGAGGATGGCGACTTGGTCGTTCAGCATTCCGGTCAGGGCCTTGCGCGCGACGGTGAGTAGCTCGGTGATCACCGGTGAGGCGATGGAGTAGACCACCGTGTTGCCGTCTTTGGCGGCTGTTACGACGCCGGCGCGGCGCAGTACGCCCAACTGCTGGGACAGATTCGATGCCTCGAGCCCGATCTCGGGAAGCAGCTCACCGACGGTGTGGTCGCGTTCGGCGAGCAGTTCCAGGACTCGGATCCGGGCGGGGTGCCCGAGAGTCTTGAAGAACTCGGCTTTCACCTGGTGGAGCGAATTCGGCACAGCGAAGACCATAGCAACGAAAGCATCAATTGAAAAATTCTTCATATGTTGTGACGGTTGGGGCCGGTGTCGCCACCCCGGGCTCTGTTTGACCGTTCCGGTAGGGCAGGATGACAATGCCGTCGCGGACGATTCCCGCGATGGCGCTGTCATATGCGTGCAGCCCGGAGGAGCCTGATGACGGAGCCGACGAGTACCGACGGAAGCCGGCCGGCCGGCCGCCCCCATTACTCCCGGGTGCTGCTCAAACTCGGTGGGGAGATGTTCGGCGGCGGGCAGGTCGGGCTCGATCCCGACGTCGTCGCCCAGGTCGCCCGCCAGATCGCCGAAGTGGTCCGCGACGGCGTGCAGGTCGCGGTCGTCATCGGCGGCGGCAACTTCTTCCGCGGCGCCCAGTTGCAGGAGCGCGGTATGGAGCGGATGCGCTCGGACTACATGGGCATGCTCGGCA
Organism: Mycobacterium sp. UM_WGJ; assembly: GCF_000455125.1. Taxonomy (GTDB): domain Bacteria; phylum Actinomycetota; class Actinomycetes; order Mycobacteriales; family Mycobacteriaceae; genus Mycobacterium. The sequence goes on along the minus strand of NZ_AUWR01000055.1, from coordinate 55,960 downwards.
CCGTGATGAACAGCCTTGCGCTGCAAGATTTTCTGGTCAAGGAAGGCATCGACACCCGCGTCCAGACCGCGATCACCATGGGCCAGGTCGCCGAGCCCTACATCCCGCTGCGGGCACAACGACACCTGGAGAAGGGCCGAGTGGTGATCTTCGGCGCTGGTATGGGCCTGCCGTACTTCTCCACCGACACCACCGCAGCGCAGCGCGCGCTGGAGATCGGCGCCCAGGTGGTGCTGATGGCCAAGGCGGTCGACGGCATTTTCACCGCCGACCCCCGAACCGATCCCGACGCCCATCTGCTGACTTCGGTCACCCATCGCGAGGTCATCGACCGGGGGCTGAAGGTGGCCGATGCCACCGCGTTCAGTCTGTGCATGGACAATGGCATGCCGATCCTGGTGTTCAACCTGTTGACCGATGGAAATATCGCCCGGGCGGTCGCGGGTGAGAAGATCGGAACACTGGTCACCAGCTGAAGGGCGCAGGGCATATGACCGCCGGCGGCGACGGCGCTACAGCGAAGCGATAACAAGGAGCGGGGCACATGATCGACGACGCTCTCTTCGATGCCGAAGAGAAAATGGAAAAGGCCGTGTCGGTGGCCCGCGACGACCTCTCGACCATCCGCACCGGCCGGGCCAACCCGGGGATGTTCTCGCGGATCGTCATCGACTACTACGGGTCGACCACCCCGATCACTCAGCTGTGCAGCATCAACGTGCCCGAGGCACGACTGGTGGTGATCAAGCCCTACGAGGCATCGCAGTTGGGGGCCATCGAGACCGCGATCCGCAACTCCGACCTCGGCCTGAACCCCAGCAACGATGGTTCGCTGATTCGGGTGTCGGTTCCGCAGCTCACCGAGGAGCGACGCAAAGAGCTGGTCAAGCAGGCCAAGGCGAAGGGGGAGGACGCCAAGGTCTCGGTGCGCAACATCCGCCGCAAGGCGATGGAAGAGTTGCACCGCATCCGCAAAGACGGCGACGCCGGCGAAGACGAGGTCGGCCGGGCGGAGAAGGACCTGGACCGCTCCACCCAGCAATACGTGACCCAGATCGACGAGCTGGTCAAGCACAAAGAAGGCGAGTTGCTGGAGGTCTAGCGGCCGTTCAGCAGGCACAACCGTGGCAGACCAAGACACCGGCGTAGACGCCGCGGATTCGCAGCCGAAACAGTCGCGAGCCGGACGCAACCTTCCCGCGGCTATCGCCGTGGGCGCCGTGCTGAGCGGAACGCTGGTCTACACCCTGCTGTTCGCCCCGCGTTTCTGGGTGCTGATTCTGGCCGTGGCCGCCCCGGTGGCCACCCATGAGATCGTTCGGCGGCTGCGTGAGGTCGGCTACGACGTGCCGTTCATCCCGCTGGCCCTGGGCGGCCAGGCGATGCTGTGGCTGTCGTTGCCGTTCGGGGCCCGGGGAGTGCTGGGTGCCTTCGGTGCCACGGTGGTGATCTGCATGATCTGGCGGCTGGTCGGTCAGGGGCTGGACCAGACCCCGGTCAACTACCTGCGCGACATGTCGGCGATGATCCTGATCGCGGTCTGGGTGCCGCTGTGCATGAGCTTCGCGGCCCTGCTGGTCTTCCGGGATGACGGCCCCGGTCGGGTGCTGTGCCTGCTGTTCCCGGTGGTCTTCTCCGACATCGGCGGCTACGCCGTCGGTGTGCTGTTCGGCAAGCACCCGATGGCGCCGGCGATCAGCCCGAAGAAGTCCTGGGAGGGCCTCGCGGGGTCGCTGGTGCTCGGCGTTACCGCGGCGGTGTTCGCGGTGACGGTGTTCCTCGACAGGCCGTGGTGGGTCGGGCTGCCGCTGGGGCTGCTGCTCGTGCTCACCGGGGTTTTCGGCGACCTCATCGAATCGCAGGTCAAGCGCGACCTGGGCATCAAGGACATGGGACGGCTGCTGCCGGGCCACGGCGGGATCATGGATCGGCTCGACGCATTGCTGCCGTCGGCCGTGGTGACCTGGATCGTGCTGACCGTTCTGCCCTGAGTCACCGGCATACTGGAACCGATCATGACGCAACAGCTGGTGTTCACCGCACCGCGGCGGGCTCTTCCGCCGCGACATCTGGCAGACCTCGACGCCGAAGGTGTGGTGGCCGCGGTCGCCGAGCTGGGGTTGCCGGCATTTCGTGCCAAGCAGCTGGCGAACCAGTACTACGGCCGGCTGATCGCCGATCCGCAGCAGATGACCGACCTGCCCGCTGCGGTGCGTTCCTCGGTGGCCGACGCGCTGTTCCCCACCCTGCTGACCGCGTCCAGCGAGATCGAATGCGACGCCGGTGAGACCCGCAAGACGCTGTGGCGCGCCCACGACAACACCAAGTTCGAATCGGTGCTGATGCGCTATCCGCGCCGCAACACCGTGTGCATCTCCTCACAGGCCGGCTGCGGCATGGCGTGCCCGTTCTGTGCGACCGGTCAGGCCGGACTCACCCGAAACCTGTCCACCGCAGAGATTCTCGAGCAGGTACGGGCGGCCTCGGTCGAACTTCGCGACAGAGACCACGGCCGGCTCTCCAACATCGTGTTCATGGGGATGGGGGAGCCGCTGGCCAACTACGCCCGGGTGGTGGCCGCGGTGCGGCGCATCACCGAGCCGGCGCCCAACGGTTTCGGCATCTCGGCGCGGTCGGTGACGGTGTCCACGGTGGGTCTGGCCCCGGCCATCCGCAAGCTTGCCGACGAGCGGCTCGGGGTGACGCTCGCACTCTCGTTGCACACGCCCGATGACGAGCTGCGCGACACCCTGGTGCCGGTCAACAACCGGTGGAAGGTCTCCGAAGCCCTCGACGCCGCCCGCTACTACGCCGACGTCACCGGCCGGCGGGTGTCAGTGGAATACGCGTTGATTCGCGACGTCAACGACCAGCCGTGGCGCGCCGATCTGTTGGGCAAGAAGCTGCATAAGGCGCTGGGACCGCTGGTGCACGTCAACCTGATCCCGCTCAACCCCACACCCGGCAGCGAATGGGACGCCAGTCCTAAGCCGGTGGAGCGGGAGTTCGTCCGGCGAGTTCGGGCCCAAGGCGTGGAATGCACGGTCCGAGATACCCGCGGCCGCGAAATCGCAGCGGCGTGTGGGCAGTTGGCGGCGGAAAGCGACTAGCCCTACTTCATCGAAACCGACGTTTACAGGCGTCGTCTCGCAGTTCTGCTGCGAAACGTCGGTTTCGGCGCTCAGCCGGACGCGTTAGCGCAGCCGGCCGCGGTTACGCAGGACGATGTCGCGCACCACGACGAACAGCGTCAGCGCGGCGAAGCCCAGCAGGAAGTAGTCCTCGACGTGACCGATGTGGTTGCCGCGCAGCATGAGCAGCAAGAAGCCGACGATACCGAAGCCGACGATGTGCCAGGTGCGGTAGTTGATGGCACTCCAACCCCACGCCGCAGACGGCACCTCGACAGGGTCAACCCCGGTGTGGCGCTCCACCTCGGTACCGGCCACTTCGACTCCTTAAGTTCGCCCCTGCAACTACTACTGCGCGACATTCTGACATATCGCGACCGAGCCACCTACCGTGGACGCCATGGCCGGGGACGTCGCAGAAGTCTCGCCGATCTGGGAATTCACGATGGCATCGCCCCGCATCGCGCCGGGTGTCACGTCGATGGTGGGCTACCGCGCACTGGACGTACCCGATGCCGTGCACCGGGGGATGCCGTCGTCGACGTTGACGTTCATCGTCAGCCTCGACGAGGGAGTGGAAGCCGCCGACACGGCTGAGGCGCTGCGGGCAGCCCGGCCGAATCCGATCATTCTCGGCGGGTTGCACGTGCGGGCCAGCCACGTGCGACAGCGCCGCGGCCAGGCCGGCGTGCAGGTCGCGGTGCACCCGCTGGCCTCGCGAGCGTTGTTCGGGATGCCCAGCGTCGAGTTGAGCGTGACCGAGTTCGACGCGGTACCGGTGTTGGGCCGCGGCGCGGTGGATCTGCAGGAGCAGCTCGCCATCGCACGGTCCTGGCCGGACGCGTTCGGATTGGTGTCGACGTACCTGGTGGCCCAGCAGCGCCGCCACGCCGCCACCGTGCGCCCCGAGGTCACCTACGCCTGGCAGCTGTTGCAGCGCAGCCGGGGGAGGGCGTCGATCACGGGCATTGCCGAACAGGTCGGGCTGAGCCAGCGGCATCTGAGCACGCTGTTTCGTCGCGAGGTCGGCCACACTCCGAAAGCCGTGGCGATGCTGATGCGCTTCGAATACGCGACCGCCCGGATGGCGGACGACGCTCGCCGGCACGGGCGGGTCGACTTGGCGGGCATCGCGGTCGCTGCCGGCTACGCCGATCAGGCCCATCTGACTCGCGAATTCGTGCGCTACGCCGGGGTTTCGCCCGCGGCTTGGCTGGCCGAGGAGTTCCAAAACATTCAAGACGGCGGTCACGCCCCGCGGGCAGGGTGGGGTCATGACGCATCAGAATCCGACCGTCTGGTTGACCCTGCAAGCGCATGACGCGCGCAAACTCATCGACTACTACGTCGACACCTTCGGCTTCGTCGTCGCGGCCCGTCACGGCGATGACGGCGAGACCGTCGCTCATGCCGAACTGCGCTGGCCACAGGGCGTCGGCGGCATCATGCTCGGCAGCTACAAACCCGGCAATGACTGGTGCCGCGAACCCGGCACCGCGGGTGGTTTCGTGGTCACCGACGATCCTGACGGCCTCTACCGGCGGGTCCTGGACCGGCAGGCCGACGTGATCCGGCCGCTGACCGACACCGACTACGGCGCCCGCGAGTTCGCTGTCCGCGACCCGGAAGGCAACCTGTGGAGCTTCGGCAACTACGCGGGAGCACAATAGGTGGGTGAGCACGGGCCGTCGGATCAAAGTTCTGCTGTTGGGCTCGACCGGCTCGATCGGCACCCAGGCCCTGCAGGTCGTCGCGGCGAACCCGGACCGCTTCGAGATCGTCGGGCTGGCCGCCGGAGGCGGTAACGCGGCGCTGCTGGCCGACCAGCGCGCCGAGACCGGGGTGGCCAACATCGCCGTGGCCGACGCCCGGGTCGGCGAAGCACTCGAGGCTCCCTACTGCGGGCCCGATGCGGTCACCCGCTTGGTGTACGACACCGAGGCGGACGTGGTGCTCAATGCCCTGGTCGGCGCGCTCGGACTGCGGCCCACGCTGGCCGCGCTGGAGACCGGTGCCCGGCTGGCCCTGGCCAACAAGGAGTCCCTGATCGCCGGCGGCCCGCTGGTCCTGGCGGCCGCCGACCCGGGGCAGATCGTGCCGGTGGACTCCGAGCACTCCGCGCTGGCGCAATGCCTTCGCGGCGGGACCCCCGACGAGGTGGCCAGGTTGGTGCTCACCGCCTCGGGCGGGCCGTTCCGCGGCTGGAGCGCAGCGGATCTTCAGCACGTCACACCCGAGCAGGCCGGGGCGCATCCGACCTGGTCGATGGGTCCGATGAACACCCTGAACTCGGCCTCGCTGGTCAACAAGGGACTCGAACTCATCGAAACCCACCTGCTGTTCGGCGTGCCCTACGATCGCATCGACGTCGTCGTACACCCGCAGTCGATCGTGCATTCCATGGTCACCTTCACCGACGGATCGACGATCGCGCAGGCCAGCCCGCCGGACATGCGTCTACCGATCGCACTGGCGCTGGGCTGGCCGGCGCGGGTTCCCGGCGCGGCCGCGGCCTGCGACTTCTCCACGGCTTCCACCTGGGAGTTCGAACCACTCGACGATGCCGTGTTCCCGGCGGTGCAGCTGGCCCGGCAGGCCGGTCAGACCGGGGGCTGCATGACCGCGGTCTACAACGCCGCGAACGAAGAAGCCGCCGAAGCCTTCCTCGGCGGCCGGATCGGTTTCCCGGCGATCGTGGCCACCATCGCCGAGGTGCTGGGCGTCGCCGACCAGTGGGCCGCGCAACCCGCTACCGTGGATGAGGTACTCGATGCGCAGCGCTGGGCCACGGAACGCGCGGCTCGCGCCGTCGAGGCGATAGCTACGAGAAAGGTCGGAATCACCCGATGATGTTCGCGGTCGGCATCGCGCTGTTCGCGCTGGCCATCCTGGTCTCGGTGGCGCTGCATGAATGCGGCCACATGTGGGTGGCGCGCGCCACCGGCATGAAGGTGCGCCGTTACTTCGTCGGCTTCGGAACCACGTTGTGGTCGACTCGCCGCGGTGGGACCGAATACGGCCTCAAGGCGATCCCGGCCGGCGGCTTCTGCGACATCGCGGGCATGACCGCGGTGGAGGAACTGGCGCCCGACGAGGTCGACCGCGCCATGTACAAGCAGAAGACGTGGAAGCGGGTGGCTGTGCTGGCCGCCGGCCCCGCCATGAACTTCATCATCGGCCTGGTGCTGGTCTACAGCATCGCAGTGATCTGGGGTCTACCCAACCTGCACGCTCCCACCACCGCCGTCATCGGCGAAACGGCTTGTGTGGCAACCGAAGTCGTCAAGGGGGAGCTGGCCGACTGCTCTGGCCCCGGCCCCGCTGCGCTGGCCGGCATCGAGTCCGGCGATGTGGTGGTCAAGGTCGGTGACACGCCGGTGTCGACCTTCGAGGAGATGGCCACCGCGGTGCGCAAACAGCGCGGCACCACGCCGATCGTGGTCGAGCGCGACGGCCGCACTCTCACCAAGTACGTCGACGTGACCCCCACCCAGCGCTGGATCTCCGACGGCGCGGACCGCGAGGCCGTCCCCAGCACGGTCGGCGCGATCGGGGTGGGCGCCGCCCAATTCGGGCCGACCAAGTACAACCCGGTCACCGCGGTGCCGGCCACCTTCGGCTTCAGCGGCGACCTGTCGGTGCTGCTGGGCAAGTCGCTGGCCAACATCCCCTCCAAGGTCGGCGCGCTGGTGCATGCGATCGGCAACCCGCACGGGCAGCGTGACCCCGAGACCCCGATCAGTGTGGTGGGCGCGTCGATCATCGGCGGCGACACCGTCGACCACGGACTGTGGGTGGCGTTCTGGTTCTTCTTGGCGCAGCTGAACTTCATCCTGGGTGTGCTGAACTTGGTGCCGCTGCTGCCCTTCGACGGCGGGCACATCGCGATCGCGCTGTTTGAAAAGCTTCGCAACATGGTCCGGTCGGCCCGCGGGAAGGTCGCGGCAGCCCCGGTGAACTATCTGAAGCTGATGCCGGCCACTTACGTAGTCTTGGTGGTGGTGATGGGCTACATGCTGCTCACCGTGACCGCGGACTTGGTCAATCCGATCAGGCTGTTTTGATAGGAGCCCCCTCATGAGCGTCGGCCTAGGCATGCCGGCTGCACCTCCGCCCACCCTGGCGCCACGTCGTAAGACCCGCCAATTGAAGGTCGGCGGAGTCGGGGTGGGTAGCGACCATCCGATCGCGGTGCAGTCGATGTGCACCACCAAGACCCACGACATCAACACGACCCTGCAGCAGATCGCGGAGCTGACCGCTTCGGGTTGCGACATCGTGCGGGTGGCCTGCCCCCGCCAGGAGGACGCCGACGCGTTGGCCGAGATCGCCCGGCACAGCCAGATCCCGGTGATCGCCGACATCCATTTCCAGCCCAAGTACATCTTCGCCGCGATCGACGCCGGTTGTGCCGCGGTCCGGGTGAACCCGGGCAATATCAAGGAGTTCGACGGGCGGGTCGGCGAAGTGGCCAAGGCGGCCGGCGCCGCCGGCATCCCGATCCGAATCGGCGTCAATGCCGGTTCTTTGGACCAGCGGTTCTTGGCCAAATACGGCAAAGCCACCCCCGAAGCATTGGTGGAGTCCGCGCTGTGGGAAGCGTCGCTGTTCGAGGAGCACGGCTTCGGCGACATCAAGATCAGCGTCAAGCACAACGATCCGGTCGTGATGGTGGCCGCCTACGAACTGCTGGCCGAGCGCTGTGATTACCCGCTGCACCTGGGCGTCACCGAAGCCGGCCCGGCTTTCCAGGGCACCATCAAATCCGCCGTGGCGTTCGGCGCGCTGCTGTCGCGCGGCATCGGCGACACCATCCGGGTGTCGCTCTCGGCGCCGCCGGTGGAAGAAGTCAAGGTCGGCAACCAGATTCTGGAGTCGCTCAACCTGCGGCCGCGCGGTCTGGAGATCGTGTCGTGCCCCTCGTGCGGGCGGGCTCAGGTGGATGTCTACCGGTTGGCCAACGAGGTCACCGCCGGGCTGGAGGGGATCGACGTCCCGTTGCGGGTCGCGGTGATGGGTTGTGTGGTCAACGGCCCCGGCGAAGCGCGCGAGGCGGATCTGGGTGTGGCATCCGGCAACGGCAAGGGCCAGATCTTCGTCAAGGGCGAGGTGATCAAGACCGTTCCCGAGGCGCAGATCGTGGAGACCCTGATCGAGGAGGCCATGCGTCTGGCGGCCGAGATGCAGGATGGATCTCCCGGTGGTTCGCCCACCGTCGCCGTAAGCTGATCGCAGCCGGGTCGCCGTAGGCGCGCGGCAGTTGAGATCGCCAGAAAGAGTCACTATGTCGGCTCCGCCCGAGTTCCGTCTCGACCAGCGACGGGTGTCCGTCGCCCGTGACGCCGCTGCGGTCTGGCGGGTGCTCGAAGAGGATCCGATCGGTTCCTGCATGGTCGCCGCCCGGGTTGCCGATCACGGTATCGATCCCCGGTCGATCGGCGGGGAACTGTGGACACGCGGCGGCGTGGACGAATCCTTGTGTTACGCGGGCGCGAACCTGATCCCGCTGCGCGGCGCCCCGGCCGACCTCACCGCGTTCGCTGACAAGGCGGTGGGTGCGATCCGCCGCTGCTCGTCGCTAGTGGGCCGGGCTGAGTTGGTGTTGCCGATGTGGCAGCGCCTCGCCGATTCCTGGGGCCCGGCGCGTGACGTGCGTGAGAGCCAACCGCTGATGGCACTGCACACCATGCCCGCGTGCCCGATGGATGCCGAAGTGCGCCAAGTGCGTCCCGGCGAGCTCGATGCCTATCTGGTGGCCGCCGTCGACATGTTCATCGGCGAGGTCGGTGTGGATCCGCGGGCCGGCGACGGCGGCCGCGCCTACCGCCGGCGCGTGGCGAACCTCATCGCGTCGGGCCGGGCCTGGGCGCGCTTCGAGCGGGGCGAGGTGGTGTTCAAGGCCGAGGTGGGCTCCCAGTCACCGGCGGTGGCGCAGATCCAGGGCGTCTGGGTGCATCCGGACCGGCGCGGCCGCGGGCTGGGCGCCGGCGGCACCGCGATGCTGTCCGCGGTCATCGTCGGCACCGGGCGCATCGCCAGCCTCTACGTCAACGACTTCAACGCGGTGGCCCGGTCCACCTATGAGCGGGTGGGTTTCACTCAGGTCGGCACCTTCGCGACCGTGTTGCTCGACTGATCTCGGGATCTCTTCGTGTTCTTCGCCGAAACTGCGGCTGGCGCGGAGAAGTTCGAGTAGCGGACACGCCAACGACAGTCTCGGTGCGCCTCCGCGGGGCAACCGTTTCTGTTTCGTAACATCAGCCCCAATGACAACTGCAAGCTCATTCGTCACACGCGTCACGGGTCTGGTGGCCGTGGTGCTGACCGCGGCCGGCATGGCGGCCTGCACACCCCGCCCCGACGGCCCAGGACCCGTCGCCGAGCGGTTCTTCGCCGCGCTGGCCACCGGAGACACCGCGACGGCCGCAGAACTCAGCGACGACCCGTCTGCGGCACGCAGCGCACTCAACGCCGCCTGGGCCGGCCTGCAGGCCGAACACCTGGATGCCCAACTGCTCAGCGCGCGCTACAACGACGACACCGGCAGCGTGGCATATCGCTACACCTGGACGCTGCCGAAGAACCGGACCTGGGCCTACGACGGCCAGCTCAAGATGGTCCGAAACGAAGGACACTGGGCGGTCCGCTGGACGGCCACCGGCCTGCATCCCAAACTGGGCGAGCACCAGACTTTCGCGCTGCGGGCCGACCCGCCGCGTCGCGCCGCCGTCAACGAGGCCGGCGGGACCGACGTGCTGGTGCCGGGCTACGTCTACCACTACATGCTGGACGCCACCCGGGCCGGCCGAAACCTGATGCGCACCGCGCGGGCGGTAGTCGACACCTTGCGCCCCTTCGACGACGCATTGGGTGAGCCGCAGTGGCTGGCCGAACGGGCCAGTTCCTCAAGGTCTCCGCTCGACCTGATCACGCTGCGCAAGGCGGATCACGACCGTGTCGAGCCCGTCATCGGCTCCCTCCCGGGCGTCGTGGTCACCCCGCACCCGGATCTGTTGCCCACCGATGACCACTTCGCGCCGATGCTCATCAGCGAGGTCAAGAAGGCCGTCGCGAACCAACTCGAAGGTGCCGCGGGCTGGCGTGTCGTCAGCGAGAACCAGAACGGCGTCGACGTCGCGGTTCTGCACGAGGTCGATCCGGCGCCCGCACCCTCGCTGACCATCAGCCTGGACCGGGCGGTGCAGCGCGCCGCCCAGAACGCGGTCAACACCCGCGGCGACAAGGCGATGATGGTGGTGATCAAGCCGTCGACCGGTGAACTGCTCGCCGTTGCGCAGAACGCGGCTGCCGATGCCGACGGCCTGGTCGCGACCAGTGGCCTGTATCCCCCCGGATCAACGTTCAAGATGGTCACCGCCGGCGCGGCGATCGAACGGGACATGGCCACGCCGAACTCCATGGTGGGTTGCCCCGGTGAACTCGACATCGGCCAGCGCACCATCCCCAACTACGGCGGATTCGACCTGGGCCTGGTGCCGATGTCGCGGGCCTTCGCCAATTCGTGCAACACCACTTTCGCCGAGCTGGCCAGCCGGATGCCGCCGCGGGCGCTGTCGCAGGCGGCCAGCCGCTACGGGATCGGGGTGGACTACCTGGTTGACGGGATCACCACCGTCACCGGCTCGGTTCCGCCGACCGTCGACCTGGCCGAACGTACTGAGGACGGCTTCGGTCAGGGCAAGGTCTTGGCCAGCCCCTTCGGCGTCGCCCTGGCTGCGGCGACGGTGGCCGCCGGACACACACCGGTACCCCGCTTGATCGAAGGCCGTCCGACGGCGGTCAACGGCCCGGTGGCGGCCCCGGTGAGCGCGGAGATGCTCGACGGGCTGCGCGAGATGATGCGGTTGGTGGTGACCGACGGCACCGCACGCGACATCGCCGGCTGCGGCCCGGTCTACGGCAAGACCGGGGAGGCCGAGTTCGCCGGTGGCTCGCATTCCTGGTTCGCCGGATACCGCGGTGACATGGCCTTTGCGTCGCTGATCGTCGGCGGTGGCAGCTCGCAGTACGCGGTCCGGATGACCAAGGTGATGTTCGACTCGCTGCCGGACAACTTCCTGCTGTAGCGGCGTAAATTGAGAACCCATGACGGGTCTCAGCGACGATATAGCCGACGTGGCCTTGCGGATCTCGGATGCGGACCGCAACGGCACGTTGCGCCGCCTGCACAACGCCGTCTCCCTCGGACTGATCGACATCGGGGAGTTCGAGGAGCGCGCGGCGCAGGTGTCGCAGGCACGGATGCGCTCGGAGCTCGACACCCTGATCGGTGACCTGCCGGGTCCCCGCGCCATCGTTACCTCGGCGGCCGACCGGGTCGAGCTGCGCGGCTGGGCCGGGTCGCTCAAACGCCACGGAGAATGGATCGTGCCGACCCGGCTGGCATTGGTGCGCCGCCTGGGCTCGGTAGACCTTGACCTCACTAAGGCCCGGTTCGCCGGTCCGGTCGTGGTGATCGAACTCGACATGCGATTCGGATCGGTCGACATCCGACTGCCCGAAGGTGCCAGCGCCTCGATCGACGATGTCGAGGTCTACGGCGGCAGCGCCCGCGATCGCCGCACCGACCCGCCCGCCGAAGGGGCTCCGCACCTGGTGCTGACCGGCCGCGTGGTGTGCGGCTCGGTGGACATCAGGGGTCCGCGGCGCAAGCTCCGCTGGCGGCGCTGACCAGCGCCGCGGTGTCGATGGCGGTGATCCGCTTCGCCCGGCTCCGCCGGCCTGGCGATCACCGTTAGGCTGGCGTAATGCCCGTTCGTGCTCCGCTTTCTCCCGGCGTGCTGTCTCCGACGCTGCCGGTGCCCCGCCTGATCCCGCGCCCGGAATACGTCGGCCGCGCTACGGCTGCCGAGGGGTCCGAGCCGTGGGTGCAGACTCCCGAGGTGATCGAGAAGATGCGGGTGGCGAGCCGGATTGCGGCGGGTGCGCTTGCCGAGGCGGGCAAGGCCGTCGCGCCCGGCGTGACCACCGATGAGCTGGACCGCATCGCCCACGAGTTCATGGTCGACCACGGCGCCTATCCCTCGACGCTGGGCTACAAGGGCTTTCCCAAGTCGTGCTGCACGTCGCTCAATGAGGTCATCTGTCACGGCATCCCCGACTCGACGGTGATCGCCGACGGCGACATCGTCAACATCGACGTCACCGCCTACATCGACGGCGTGCACGGCGACACCAACGCCACCTTCCTGGCCGGGGACGTCTCGCAGGAACACCGACTGCTGGTCGAGCGCACCCACGAGGCCACCATGCGCGCCATCAAGGCGGTTAAACCCGGCCGCGCACTGTCGGTGATAGGCCGGGTCATCGAGTCTTATGCGAACCGGTTCGGTTACAGCGTGGTCCGTGACTTCACCGGTCACGGGATCGGTCCGACCTTCCACAACGGTCTGGTGATCCTGCACTACGACCAGCCCGAAGTCGACACCGTCATCGAGCCGGGGATGACCTTCACCATCGAGCCGATGATCAATCTCGGCGGCCTGGACTACGACATCTGGGACGACGACTGGACGGTGGTCACCAGCGACGGACAGTGGAGTGCTCAGTTTGAACACACCCTGGTGGTAACGGACGACGGCGCCGAGATTCTGACCCTGCCGTGACTTACGGCTGTTGTCTGTAGAGCCGTTAAGGGGCCCGCCAAAACCGCCCCCTGCCGCCCGAGGGGCTGTAGCGTGGCGCAGATGCCGGGCACGATGATGACCATCGACGGGTTCCCGATTCCGGTCGATGTGGCAGGCCCCCAAAACGGGCCCGTCGTCGTTGTGCTCGCCGCGGCGCAGCACCCGGTCACCGCCTACGACGCGGTTTGTCAGCGATTGCACACCGCCTCGTTGCGCACCATCGTGATCGGCGCGGACCCGCGTCTGACGCCCAAATCGGTGATCGGCATCCTCGACTCGCTGGGAGTGCAGTGCGGCGTGCTGGTGGGCGATCGGACCGGTGCCGACAATGCCTGGGAACTCGCGGCCACCCGACCAGACCGCTTCACCGGCCTGGTGGCGCTCGACCGGGGTCACCCCCGTGCGCCTGATCTGAGCGGTGCGATCCGGGACGAGCGCTGCCCGCCGGTGGAGATCAACACCACCGTGCTGGTCAGTTCCCGGGCCACCGCGTCAGTGGCCAACGCCAGCCAGCGGTTCGTCTACGGCGAGCACCGGTTGGTGATGCTGCCCGGGCGACGCAGTGCCGGTGAGTTCACCGCACAGTTCGCCATGGAGATCGTGTTGCGCGCCAGCACCTGGTAATACGCAGCGGGGAAGAGTAGGTTCCGGCGTAGCCGGCGAACGAGGGAGCGCCGGCTAAAAATAATGAAATACGTATCTGGGGGGATACAGAATGCTGTCTTGGGGGGAATCAATACCGGCGTTGCTGCGTGAACGTGCTCAGCAGTGGCCCGATCGGCCGGCGTTCACCTACATCGACTACGAGGTCGATCCGGCCGGGTACGCCGACACCCTGACCTGGTGGCAGGTTCTGCGCCGCACCGAGGCCGTGGCAGCGGAGGTCGCCGCAATCGCCTCCCCGGGCGACCGGGTTGCGTTGCTCGCACCGCAAGGCCTGGAATACATCGCCGGGTTCTTCGGCGCGATGGAAGCCGGCTGCATCGTGGTGCCGCTACCGGTACCGGCGTTCGGCAGCCACGACGAACGAGTCACCGCGGCGCTCAAGGACTGCGCACCGGCCGCGGTGCTCACCACATCGGCCGTCGCCGCCGATATCCACGGGTGTGTCGGCGCTGTCGGCGGCGGTTCGCCCGCGATCGTTGAGGTGGACCTGATCGATCTCGATGCCCCCGTGCCCTGGGAGGGAACCGGCGCGCTGCCGACCAAGACCGCGCTGCTGCAATACACATCCGGTTCGACCGGCTCGCCGAGAGGCGTCGTGGTCTCGCACCGCAACATCTTCGCCAACATCGAACAGGTGATGGCGGACTACTTCGGGCAGGACGGCGGAGCGCCGCCGCCCGACACCACGCTGGTGTCCTGGCTGCCCTTCTACCACGACATGGGTCTGCTGTTGGGGGTGATGGGAGCCGTCTTGCTGGGCCGCCACTCGGTCGTGATGAGCCCGATCGCGTTCCTGCAGAAGCCGTCTCGATGGATCCAGCAGCTGGCCATCAACCCCTGTGCGTTCACCGCCGGGCCCAACTTCGCGTTCGAACTGGCCGCGCGCCGGACCACCGATGAGGACATGGCCGGCCTCGACTTGAGCAGGGTTCACACCATCTTGAGCGGTAGCGAGCGCATCCACGCGGCGACGATCCGCCGCTTCACTGACCGCTTCTCCCGGTTCGGCCTGCCTGCCAACGCGCTGGCACCGTCGTACGGGCTGGCCGAGGCAATGGTCTACGTCGCCTCGGCACCGCGCGCGAACCGTCCGGTGACCGTTCGGCTCGATTACGAGAACCTGGTCGGCGGCACCGCGCAGGCTGGCCCGGGCGGGGCGGAGCTGGTCAGCGTCGGCGCCCCGCGGGCGTGCACGGTGCGGATCGTCGACCCCGAGACCCGCACCGAGAGCCCCGATGGGCATGTCGGTGAGATCTGGGTGCACGGGCCCAACGTCGCCAGCGGCTACTGGCACAACCCGGAGGCCACCGAGCGCACCTTCGGCGGGCACCTGGAGTCGCCGTCCGCCGGCACACCGGTGGGGCCGTGGCTGCGCACCGGAGATCTCGGCGTCATCTACGCGGGCGAGATGTTGGTGGTCGGTCGCATCAAAGACTTATTGATCGTCGACGGCCGAAATCACTACCCCGACGACATCGAGGCGACCGTGCAGGAGCTCACCGGCGGACGCGTTGCCGCGGTGCCGGTCAGCGGTGAGGGCGGCGAGCAACTGGTGGTCATCGCCGAGGTCAAGAACCGGGGCAACACCGTGGAAGAGCAATTGGCGACCATAGCGGCCTTGAAAAAAGATGTCGCGGCATCGGTTTCCCGATCTCACGGGGTCCGGGTTGCCGACCTGGTGCTGGTTGCTCCCGGCTCGCTGCCGATTACCACCAGCGGCAAGATCCGTCGCTCCACATGCGCTGACTGTTATCGCACCGCTCAATTTCGACGGCTGGAGCCCGTCGACTGAGCGCGGGCGGGTAGCCTGACAGCACTCAAATGTCAGGGAAGACCGTCGTCGGCGAAGGAGCACAATGACCCGGGCCGCGATGCTCTCCCAGACCGAGCTGCAACAACTGGTCGCCTCCGGCGAGATCGACACCGTTGTGGTGGCATTCGCCGACATGCAGGGCCGGTTGGTCGGTAAGAGGGTCGCCGCGGAGCACTTTCTTGCTGAGGTCGCCGGACACGGCGTGGAGGCCTGCAGCTACCTGCTGGCCGTTGATGTGGAGATGAACACCGTCTCCGGTTACTCCATCGCCGACTGGGGAACCGGCTACGGCGATCTGGTGCTCAAACCGGACTTCACAACGCTGCGACGCATTCCGTGGCTGCCTGGCACCGCCCACGTGCTGGCCGACGCACTGTGGCCGGATGGCACCCCGGTCGCGGTGGCCCCGCGCCAGATCCTGGCCGCCCAAGTCGCCCGACTGACCGAGCGCGGGCTGGTTGCCTACGCCGCAACGGAACTGGAGTTTCTGGTCTTCGAAGACAGCTACCGGCAGGCGTGGGCCGGCGGCTATCGCGGGCTGACTCCGGGAACGGACTACAACGCCGATTACGGTCTGGTCGCCGGCACTCGGCTGGAGCCGCTGCTGCGTGACATTCGGCTGGGGATGACCGGCGCGGGACTGCGCTGCGAGGGCGTCAAGGGGGAGTGCAACACCGGCCAGCAGGAGATCACCTTCCGCTATGAGGAGGCGCTGACCACCTGCGACAACCACAGCGTCTACAAGAGCGGTGCCAAGGAGATCGCCGACCAACACGGCAAGAGCCTGACGTTCATGGCGAAGTTCGACCAACGCGAAGGCAACAGCTGCCATGTGCATCTGTCATTGCGCAGCACCGAGGGTGCTCCGGTGTTCGCCGATCCGGCCGCCCCGCACGGTATGTCGGCGTTGTTCCGCGCCTTTTTGGCGGGCGTGCTGGCCACGCTGCCCGAGCTGACTTTGTGCTACGCACCGAACATCAACTCCTACAAGCGATTCGTCGGGGGCAGCTTCGCTCCGACGGCGATTGCGTGGGGCCTGGACAATCGCACCTGTGCGCTGCGGGTTCTCGGCCGCGGCGACTCGATGCGAGTCGAGTGCCGGGTGCCGGGCGGCGACGTGAATCCCTATCTGGCGGTGGCCGCCCTGATCGCGGCGGGGTTGCACGGCATCGACAATGACCTTGCGCTGCCCGAACCGGTCGACGGTGACGCCTACCGGGGCGGGTTGCCGCACCTGCCTACCACGCTGGGCGCGGCTATGGAGTTGTTCGCCGAATCGGCAGTCGCGCGCAAGGCGTTCGGCGACGAGGTGGTCGAGCATTATCTGCACAGCGCCCGTGTCGAATTGGACGCATTCAACACCGCGGTGACCGACTGGGAGAGGGTCCGGGGTTTTGAACGCTTCTGAACCCCCTCGCCCGGTGGTGGGTCTGACGACCTACCTGGACAGAGCGAAGTTCGGGGTCTGGGATGCGCGCGCCGGCCTACTGCCCGCCCAGTACATCCAGGGCATCACCGCCGCCGGCGGTATCGCAGTGCTGCTGCCGCCGCAGCCGGTGACGCCCGAGATCGCCGCCGGCGTGCTCGCCGGGGTGAGTGCCCTGGTGATCACCGGCGGGCGCGACCTCGACCCACTCGGGTACGGCCAGACGCCGCACGACGAGACCGATCGGCCCGACACCACCCGGGACGCATGGGAATTCGCCCTGCTGGCCGAGGCGATGCGGCGCGGAATGCCGGTGCTGGGGATCTGTCGTGGCGCCCAAGTGCTCAACGTGGCCCTCGGTGGGACACTGCACCAGCACCTGCCCGACGTCATCGGCAACTCCGGGCACCGGGCGGGCAACGGCGTCTTCACCCCGGTGCCGGTGCGCACCGTGGCCGGCACCCGGGCGGCCGCGCTTCTCGGCGAGACCTGCCAGGTGCAGTGCTACCACCATCAGGCGATCGCCGAGGTGGGTGCGAAACTTGTCGTCAGTGCGCGCGATGACGACGGGGTCATCGAAGCGATCGAGCTTCCCGGGGAGGACTTCGTGCTCGCGGTTCAGTGGCATCCCGAGGAATCCCCGGACGATCTGCGGCTGTTCGCCGCGATCGTGGCCGAAGCGGGCAAGTACGCGGCAACACGGGTGAGCGAATGATCCGCGAAGGCGGCGGCGAGCGAGGAACGAACGAGCAAGGAGCCGAGACATCAGTACCGACCTGATCAACCCGGCCACCGGCGCGGTCTTCGCCACCGTCGACCATGTCGAAGCCGCCGCCGTCGACGACGCGGTGCGCCGGGCGCAGGCCGCCCAGAAGCGGTGGGCCAAGCTTGCCCCGGCCGAGCGAGCCGCCGCGCTGCGGGACTTCGCCGCGATTGTCGGCGCCCACATCGACGAGCTGGCTGCGCTGGAAGTCACCAACTCCGGCCATCCGGTGTCGGCCGCGGAATGGGAAGCCGGCCATGTCCGCGACGTGCTGCAGTTCTATGCCGCCAGCCCGGAGCGGCTGTCCGGCAAGCAGATACCGGTCGCCGGCGGTCTCGACGTCACCTTCCACGAGCCGCTCGGCGTCGTCGGGATCATCACCCCGTGGAATTTCCCGATGCCGATTGCCGCATGGGGTTTTGCCCCGGCGCTGGCCGCCGGTAACGCGGTGTTGATCAAGCCCGCCGAATGGACGCCGCTGACCACGCTGCGCTTGGCGGAACTGGCCGCTGAGTCGGGGTTGGACCCCGACCTGCTGCAGGTGCTGCCGGGCCGCGGGGCGGAAGTGGGGGAGCGTCTGGTCACCCACCCGGGCGTGGCCAAGATCGTGTTCACCGGTTCCACCACCACCGGCACCCGGGTGCTGCAGGCGGGGGCGGCCGGGGTCAAGCGGGTCACGCTGGAACTCGGTGGCAAGAGCGCCAACATCGTCTTCGCCGATTGTGACCTGGAGCAGGCGGCGGCGACGGCGCCCTACGGCGTGTTCGACAACGCCGGACAGGACTGCTGCGCACGAAGCCGGATCCTGGTGCAGCGCAGCGTCTATGACCGCTTCATGGAGTTGCTGGAGCCCGCGGTGACGGGGGTCGTGGTCGGCGATCCGACCTCCCGTGACACCGAGATGGGCCCGCTGGTGTCCCGCCCGCACTGGGAGAAGGTGGCCTCCTATGTGCCCGACGACGCCCCGGTCGCCTTCCGCGGTCACGCGCCCACCGGACCCGGATTCTGGTTCCCGCCCACGGTTCTGACTCCCGCGGCCACCGACCGATCCGTCACCGAGGAGATCTTCGGCCCGGTGGTGACGGTGCTGCCGTTCGACGACGAGGCCGACGCCATCACCATGGCCAACAACACCGTCTACGGGTTGTCCGGCTCGATCTGGACCAACGACCTGTCCCGGGCGCTGCGCGTCTCGCGGGCGGTGGAAGCGGGCAACCTGTCGGTGAATTCGCACTCCTCGGTGCGTTTCACCACTCCGTTCGGGGGTTTCAAACAGTCGGGGCTGGGCCGGGAATTGGGCGCGGACGCCCCACTGGCGTTCACCGAGACCAAAAACGTATTCATCGCAGTGAAGGAGACGCAGTGACCGACCTGACCCAACGCCTGGCCGGACGGGTGGCCGTGGTGACCGGTGCCGGTGGCGGAATCGGCTTGGCATCCGCGCGGCGGATGCGCGCCGAAGGCGCCCAGATCGTGGTCGGTGACCTCGACCAGGCGGCGGGCACCGCGGTCGCCGACGAGCTCGACGGTCTGTTCGTCCAGGTCGACGTCTCCGATCAGGACCAGGTCGACGCGCTGTTCGACACCGCGGCCCAGACATTCGGGTCGGTGGACATCGCCTTCAACAATGCCGGCATCTCGCCGCCCGACGATGACCTGATCGAAACCACCGAACTGCCTGCTTGGCAACGGGTTCAGGACGTCAACCTCAAGTCGGTGTACCTGTGCTGCCGGGCGGCGCTGCGGCACATGACGCCCGCCGGGCGGGGATCGATCATCAACACCGCATCGTTTGTGGCGGTGATGGGTTCGGCCACCTCCCAGATCTCCTACACCGCCTCCAAGGGCGGCGTGCTGGCCATGTCCCGTGAGCTCGGTGTGCAGTACGCCCGGCAGGGCATCCGGGTCAACGCGCTGTGCCCGGGGCCGGTGAACACCCCGCTGTTGCAGGAGTTGTTCGCCGCCGACCCGGAGCGCGCCGCGCGACGGCTGGTGCACGTGCCAGTGGGCCGGTTCGCCGAGCCGGAGGAAATCGCGGCCGCGGTCGCCTTTCTGGCCAGCGATGACGCCTCGTTCATCACTGGCTCGACGTTCCTGGTGGACGGCGGGATCAGCTCGGCGTACGTCACGCCGCTGTAGCCGCCTGGCCCGGTCCGGCTAGCGCATCGAGTACCGAACCGGAAGGCGCTTGAGGCCGCCGACAAACGTGGTCGCCGACAGTTCGGGCGTGCCGGCGAACTCGATGGACTCCAGGCGCGGCACCAGTTCGGTGAACAGGCTGTTGAGCTCCAGACGGGCCAGAGCCGCGCCCAGGCAGAAGTGAACGCCGTAGCCGAACGACAGGTGCTTGTTGGGGTCGCGGCCGATGTCGAACGTGAAGGGGTTGTCGAAGATGTCCTCGTCGCGGTTGGCCGAGACGTAGGACAGCAGGACCGACTCGCCCCCGGGAATCGGCACGCCGCGCACCTCGGTGTCGCGGGTGGCGGTGCGCATGAACTGCTTGACCGGCGTGGACCAGCGGATCATCTCCTCGACAGCCAGCGGTATCAGGCTCATGTCGTTCTGGAGACGCTCGAGCTGATCCTGGTGCTCGACCAGCGCGCACAGGCCGCCCGAGATGGCGTCCTTGGTGGTGTCGTGGCCGGCGCTGGCGACGATGACGTAGTAGGACAGCGTGTCCATGTCGGACATGAGTTCGCCGTTGATACGGCCGTTGGCGATGGCCGAGGCCAAGTCCCCGGTGGGGTTGGCCCGCCGCGAGGCCGTAAGGGCGGAGAAGTAATTGAAGAAATCCAGCAGCACGGCCATGATCTCGTCTGCGCCGCCCTGGCCGCGCTGGTGCTCGGCGTCCTCGCCACCGAACATCTCCTGTGTCAGCTTGAGCATGCGCGGGAAGTCCTCCTCGGGCAGGCCCAGCAGTGACAGGATCACGTACAGCGGAAAGTTGATGGCGATCTCGGTGACGAAGTCGCACTCCGGGCCGATCTCGGCCATCCGGTCGACGTAGCGTTTGGCCAGTTCGTCGACGCGGACCTTGAGGTCGCGCATGGCCTTGGGGCGGAACCAGTCCGCGCCGATCTTGCGGATGTCCCGGTGGTGCGGGTCGTCCATGTGGATCAGCGTGCGCAGTCCGATGCCGGCCTCCTGGTCGGCCTTGACCCGGTCCTCGACCTTGGCCTGTAGCAGCATGGGACGCGGTTCACTGACCCAGAGTTCGTTGTCGCGCTCGATGTCCATGATGTCGGCGTGCTTGGTGACTGCCCAGAACGGCCGGTACGGCGGGGCGTCCACCCACGACACCGGCTGGTTGGCGCGCAGCCAGGCCAGTGAGCTGTGCAGGCGCTCGTTATCGGTGTAGGCCTGAGGGTCGGCGAGTACTCGGCCGTGCTCGCTGGTGTTGCGGTGGGTGGTCAGCGCGCTCACTGGGGACTCCTCGCGGTCGTCGAAAACTTGACGGGTGTCAAGTCGCAGTATGGACCAGACTGTGGCATGGGTGAACATCGGGGCATCCGGGGACTTTGGTACCCAGGGTGGTTGGCCGCCTCTCCCGTCAGACGGCGCTCAGAACCACTCCGGACGCATATCCAGGGTCGTACGGTCCAGGCTCTCCAGCAGGTCCAGCTGCGGTCCGGTCTTGGGCAACTCGTATCGGAAGAAGTAGCGCGCAGCCTGGCGTTTGCCGTCGAAGAAGTCTCCGGTGCGTCCGTCTGCGGCAATCAACTGCTCCAGCCAGATCCAGGCGATCACCACATGGCCGAAGGCCTCCAGGTAGATCGCGCTGTTGGCCAGTGCGGCGTCGATGTCACCGGCGGCGAACATCCCCGCAGTGACGGCCACCAGGCGCTGGACCACGGCGTCGAGTCGTGCTGCCAATTCGGCCAGTTCGCCGCCGGCCCGATGCGCGGCCGCGATGCTCTCGCTCATCGTCCGCTGTAGTGCGGCCAGACTGGCCCCATTGCGCTGCACCACCTTGCGGCCCAACAAGTCCAGACTCTGGATGCCGTGGGTGCCCTCGTGGATCGGGTTGAGCCGGTTGTCCCGGTAGTGCTGTTCCACGTCGTACTCGCGGGTGTAGCCGTAGCCGCCGTGTACCTGGATGGCCAGATCATTGGCGGCCAAACACCACTGCGAAGGCCAGCTCTTGGCAATCGGGGTGAGGATGTCCAGCAGGGCGGTGGCGTGCTCGCGTTCCTCGTCGGATTGGGCCGTGTGCTGAATGTCGACGAGCCGCGCGCAATACAGCGCCAACGCCAGCGCCCCCTCGACATACGACTTCTGCGCCAGCAGCATCCGCTTGACGTCCGCGTGCTCGATGATCGCAACCTGCGGCGCCGCAGGGTCTTTCGTCGTCGCCGGTCGGCCTTGTGGCCGGGTGCGCGCGTACTCCAGCGACTTCAGGTAGCCGGTGTAACCGAGCGCGATCGCACCCATGCCCACACCCAAGCGCGCTTCGTTCATCATGTGGAACATGTAGTTCAACCCGCGGTGCTCGTCGCCCACGAGATAACCGACGGCACCCGGTTCGCCGCCGGGCTGGTGGACGCCCTCACCGAAGTTGAGCACGGTGTTGGTGATGCCGCGATAGCCCATCTTATGGTTGAGCCCGGCCAGGACGACGTCGTTGCGCTCACTGAGCGTGCCATCGGGATTCACCAGATACTTCGGCACGATGAACAGTGAGATCCCCTTGGTGCCGGCCGGACCGCCGGGGATCTTGGCCAGCACCAGATGGACGATGTTGTCGGTCAGTTCGTGCTCGCCGCCGGAGATCCACATTTTGGATCCGAACAGTCGGAAGGTGCCGTCGGCGCGCCGCTCCGCTCGGGTGGTGATGTCGGCCAGCGACGATCCGGCCTGAGTCTCCGACAGGCACATCGTCCCGGTGAAACGGCCGGCGAGCATGGGTTTGACGAAGGCGGCGATCTGCTCTTCGGTACCGAATTTGGCGAGCAGGTTCAGGTTCGCCATGGTCAACATCGGGTAGCCCGCGGTGCTGACGTTGGCAGCCATCAGCCACACGAAGCCGGCCTGGGCCACGGTCGCCGGAAGCTGCGCGCCGCCGAGGCTGTAGTCCATGGCCATGCCCATCAGCTCGGCGTCGGCGCAGGCTGCCAGTGCCTCCTTGACCTCACCGATGATGGTGACTTTCGTCCCGTCGAAGGTGGGCTCGTTCGCGTCGCTCTTTTTGTTGTGCGGGGCGAAATAGCGGGTTGCCAGCTGTTCGCACAGATCCAGGGTGTCGGAGAAGGTCTCCCGGGAGTGCTCGGAAAACCGGTCCCGTCCGGTCAGTTCCTCGACGCGCAGCCAGTCGAACAGCAGGAAGTCGAGGTCTTGCCGGGACAGCAGGGTGGACTTCATCTGGCGAACCTTTCACTGGAGCCCGAGCAGCGCGTTCTCGACGACCTCGGGCAGTGCCGGGTGGATCCAGTATTGACCGCGGGCCATCTCCGGCGCGGTGAGACCGAAACTCATCGCCTGAATCAGCGGTTGGATGATTGATGACGCCTGGTAGCCCATGATGTGCGCGCCCAACAGTCGTCCGGTGCCGCGTTCGGCGATGAGCTTGGCAAGTCCGGTGCTGTCTTCCATGGCCCAGCCGTAGGCGACGTCACCGTAGTCCTGGATCTTCACCGAGATATCGAGACCCTTTGCCAGCGCTTGGGTTTCGGTCAGCCCCACGGAGGCGATCTGTGGATCGGTGAAAACCGCGGCGGGCACATAACGGTGGTCGGTGACCCGCATCGAGTCCACGTCGTCCCAGTCGCACAGCAGGTTGTGTTGCACCACCCTGGCTTCGTGGTTGGCGACATGCTTGA
The DNA here is from genome assembly GCF_000455125.1 of Mycobacterium sp. UM_WGJ. Classification (GTDB taxonomy): domain Bacteria; phylum Actinomycetota; class Actinomycetes; order Mycobacteriales; family Mycobacteriaceae; genus Mycobacterium. The sequence continues at coordinate 32,698 of NZ_AUWR01000055.1, read as the reverse complement.
GCTCATAGGGCGAGGACACGTCACCGAGCGCGAAAACCCCGCGCGCCGAGGTTCGTTGGTACTTGTCCACGCTTACCCGCCCGCCGGCGACGAGGACACCGGCCTGCTCGGCGTCCAACAGGTCGCCGTTGGGCACTCGTCCGGTAGCCACCAGCATCGCGCCGGCCTGCAGCACCGAGCCGTCGTCAAGCTCCACGACGACACCGGTCCCATCGTTGCGGGCGGCGACCACGTTGCAGTGCGTGCGCAGATCCCACTTGGCCGCGGCGATCCGGGTGAACCGTTCTGCCACCGTCTCGTCGCAGTGCCGCAGCAAGGTCGAGCCACGAATCACCACCGTGACCCGGACGCCCAAGGCGGAGAACACGTGGGCGAACTCGGCGGCGATGAAGCCACCGCCGACGATCACCAAATGCTCGGGCAGCTCGGCGATCCGCATGATGTCGTCGCTGGTGTAGTAGTGCGCCCCGCTGTCGGCGATGGCGGGCGGGATAGCCGAGCGCGACCCTGCCGCGATCACCACCTGCTCGGCGCTGACCTGTTCACCGCCCGCGGTGACTAAGAGGTATCGGCCGTCGGAGCCGACCGGCCCGAACCGGGTGTGGTCGCCGTAGACGTCGACGTTGGGCAGGCTGCGGCGATACTGCTCGCCGCCGGCGGCGATCGGGTCGATCCGCCCGAACACCCGCGAGACGATATCGTCCCAGCGCACACCGTCGATGTGAGCATCGATCCCGTAGCGGGACGCTTCGGCCACCGTCTTGGCTACCTCGGCGGCGTAGACGAACATCTTGGTGGGGATGCAGCCCACATTGAGGCAGGTGCCGCCGAAAGTGCCCTGTTCGCAGATCGCCACCCGCTTGTCCGCGTAGCGCTCGTCGAGAATGCTGTTGCCCGAACCGGTTCCGATGATCGCCAGGTCGTAGCTCTCCATTGCGTCAGCCTAAACGGTGGGCGGGGCCGAAGGTCACCGCCATCCTGGCCGAGGGGATCGCAAGCGCGGCGGAGCCGGGCGCCGCCGTCCTGGATAGGCTGATGTCGTGGCCCCATCGGTTCAGACCGAGATGACCGACGTAGCGCTGATCGGCGCGGGCATCATGAGCGCCACCTTGGGGGCGATACTGCGCCGGCTGGAACCGGGTGCCGCGATCACCGTCGTCGAACGGTTGGATTCCGCGGCCGGCGAGAGCAGCGATCCGTGGAACAACGCCGGCACCGGCCACGCCGGGCTGTGCGAGCTGTTTTACACACCGCAGCGGCCCGACGGCTCGATCGACACCGCCAAAGCCGTGCGGGTCAACGAGCAGTTCCAGGTGACCCGGCAGTTCTGGGCCTACGCCGTGGAGAACGGACTGCTGGAGGATCCGCGCGACTTCGTGCACCCGGTCCCGCACGTCAGCTTCGTCCACGGGGCCGACGGGGTGGACTACCTGCGTCGGCGTCATCGTGCGCTGGCCGACAACCCGTTGTTCGCCGGAACCGACTTCATCACCGACTTCGGCGAGTTCGCCGCGCGGCTACCCGCGATGGCCGCCGGAAGAGACCCCAACGTTCCGGTGGCCCTGGACTGGGCGCGGCACGGCACCGACGTCGACTTCGGCGCGCTGACCGGTCAGCTGATCGGCTACGGTGTGCGGCACGGCACCGCGGTGCTCTTCGGCCACGAGGTGCGCTCGCTACGCCGGGAGCCCGATGGCAGCTGGACGTTGACTCTGGTCAACCGCAGAATCGGCGAAACCCGAAGACTCAATGCCAAATTCGTGTTCATCGGAGCCGGGGGAGCGACCCTGGGCCTGCTGCAGCGCGCGGGAATCCCCGAAGCGCGGGGCTTCGGCGGCTTCCCGATCGGCGGAGTGTTCCTGCGCTGCGGGGCCACCGAGCTCACCGCCGCGCACCGCGCCAAGGTGTACGGGGCTCCGGTGCCGGGCGCGCCGTCGACGACCGCCCCGCACCTGGACGCCCGACTGGTCAACGGTGCGTCGTGGCTACTGTTCGGACCGTTTGCCGGATGGTCGCCGAAGTTCCTCAAGCACGGCCGCGCCACCGACCTGCCGCGATCGGTCCGCTTCGACAACGTGCGGTCACTGCTGGGCGCCGGGATCCGGGAGCGCGAATTGGTCGGCTACCTGCTCGGCCAACTGCGGCGAACCCACGGCTCCCGCATCGAGGGACTACGGGAGTTCCTTCCGGCCGCGGATGACGCGGACTGGCACGAGATCCGGGCCGGCCAGCGGGTGCAGGTCATCCGCGGCGGACAGCTCGATTTCGACACCACGATCGTCAGCGCCGGCGACGGCAGCATCGCGGGACTGCTCGGTGCCTCGCCCGGGGCATCGACCGCGGTGCCGGCCATGCTGGAGGTGCTGGCGCGCTGCTTCGCCGGGAGGTTCGCCGACTGGCTGCCGGCGCTCAAAGAGATGGTGCCCTCGCTGGGTGCGCGACTGTCTGACGAGCCGGTGTTGTTCGAGCAGGTGTGGGAGTGGGGCAGCCAAAAGCTGCAACTCAGCTGACGGTCGCGCCGGGGCTGATGGTGGCGACCCGTTGCGCCCGGCTTCGCCGCGCTGACGGTCGCACGGGGCTGATGGTGGCGACCCGTTGCGCCCGGCTTCGCCGCGCTGACGGTCGCGCCGGGGCTGATGGTGGCGACCCGTTGCGCCCGGCTTCGCCGCGCTGACGGCCGCACGGGGCTGATGGTGGCGACCCGTTGCGCCCGGCTTCGCCGCGCTGACGGTCGCCACTAGAGTTATCGGGTGACCGAGAATCCCTACCTAGCCGGTTTACGGCTGGCCGGCCGCAAGGTTGTTGTCGTGGGCGCGGGAAGCGTCGCGCAGCGGCGTCTTCCGCTGTTGGTGGACAGTGGCGCGCAGGTGCTGGTGATCGCACCCAGCGCCACCCCGGCGGTCGAAGCGCTGGGCGAGCGTAAGCCGGGCATCACATTGGTCTCGCGCACCTATCGCGACGGGGATCTGGCCGATGCCTGGTACGCGATCGCGGCCACCGACGACCCGGAGGTCAACGCCGCCATCGTGGCTGAGGCGGACCGTCGCCAGATCTTCTGTGTGCGTGCCGATCTGGCCGTCGAGGGATCCGCGGTCACCCCGGCCACCTTCGCTTACTCCGGGCTGTCGGTGGGCGTGCTGGCCGGCGGCGAGCACAACCGGTCGGCGGCGATCCGCTCGGCGATCCGGGAGGCCCTGCAGAACGGCACCATCACCGTGGACGCAGAGGCGACCCCCGATGTGGTGCGTGGCGGTGTGGCGCTGGTGGGTGGCGGGCCGGGCGACCCAGAACTGATCACGGTGCGTGGCCGTCGCATGCTTGCGCACGCCGATGTCGTGGTGGCCGACCGGCTCGCGCCGCCGGAGCTGCTCGCCGAACTGCCCCCGACCGTCGAAGTCGTCGACGCCGCCAAGATCCCCTATGGGCGGGCCATGGCCCAGGACGCCATCAACGCCCTGATGATCGAACGTGCCAAGGCCGGCAAGTTCGTGGTGCGCCTCAAGGGCGGCGACCCGTTCGTGTTCGCCCGCGGCTATGAAGAGGTGCTGGCCTGTGCCGACGCCGGGATTCCGGTGACGGTTGTGCCGGGTGTGACCAGTGCCATAGCGGTCCCGGCCCTGGCCGGGGTACCGGTCACCCATCGGGCCGTGAACCACGAATTTGTGGTGGTCAGCGGGCACGTCGCACCCGACGATCCTGAATCGTTAGTGAATTGGGACGCCCTGGCCGCAATGCGCGGAACGATCGTGTTGCTGATGGCTGTCGAACGCATCGAGCAATTCAGCGCCGTGCTGCAAAAAGGCGGTCGACCTGCGAATACGCCGGTTCTGGTAGTGCAACACGGCACCACGCCGGCCCAGCACACGCTGCGAGCGACCCTGGCCGACGCGCCCGAGAAAATCCGCGCGGAGGGCATCCGACCTCCCGCGATCGTGATTATCGGCGACGTCGCAGGTCTCGGGGTTTAAACAGCTCTTAATATTACTGTAGGGTAGCCGGTTATGACTGCACTCGATGATGCAGGGCGGGCGAGCGCGCAGTGGTCCGAAGGTGCGACCGGGGCGGTTCCCCCTGGACGTAGCGGCTCCGATCTCGTGAGCTGGACCAGCAAATATGTGTCGTCCTGGCTGCCGTCTCGTCGCTTTATCTACGCCGTGATCGCCATCGGTGGCATGCAGCTGCTGGCCACCATGGACAGCACTGTCGCAATCGTTGCGCTTCCCAAGATCCAGGACGACCTGGGCTTGTCCGACGCGGGTCGCGGCTGGGTGATCAGTGCCTACGTCCTGACCTTCGGCGGCCTGATGCTGCTGGGCGGGCGACTCGGCGACACCATCGGCCGCAAGCGCACCTTCATCAGCGGGGTCGCGCTGTTCACCATCGCGTCGGTGCTCTGTGCCGTGGCCTGGGATGCGCCTACCTTGGTGATCGCGCGACTCCTGCAGGGTGTCGGCTCAGCCATCGCCTCACCGACGGCGTTGGCGCTCATTGCCACCACGTTCCCCAAGGGGCCGGCCCGCAATGCCGCCACCGCGATATTCGGAGCCATGACCGCCGTCGGCTCGGTGATGGGCCTGGTGGTCGGCGGCGCGCTGACCGAGGTGTCATGGCGGCTGGCGTTCGGGATCAACGTGCCCATCGGCCTGCTGATGGTCTACCTGGCCCGCACCGCGCTGACCGAGACCCACCGGGAGCGCATGAAGCTGGATGCCGCCGGCGCGCTGCTGGCGACGCTGGGCTGCACGGCCGCGGTGTTTGCCTTCACGATTGGCCCGGAGAAGGGCTGGATCTCGGTCATCACCATCGGCTCGGGTGTGGTCGCGGTCTTGGCGCTGCTGGCGTTCGCTGTGGTGGAGCGCACCGCCGAGAATCCGGTCGTGCCGTTCAGCCTGTTCAAGGACCGCAACCGGCTGCTGACCTTCGCGGCGATCTTCCTCGCCGGCGGCGTGCTGTTCACCTTGACCGTGACCATCGGTCTGTACGTGCAGGATCTGATGGGTTATTCGGCCTTGCGTGCCGGCGTGGGATTTATCCCGTTCGTCATCGGGCTGGGTGTCGGCCTGGGCCTGTCGTCCCAGCTGGTGCGCCGGTTCCCGCCCCGGGTGCTGGTGATCTCCGGCGGCGTCGTATTGCTGGGCGCGATGATCTACGGCTCGACGATCAACCGCAACCTCCCGTACTTCCCGAACTTCGTCACGTTGATCGTGCTCGGTGGGCTCGGTATCGGCGTGATCGTGGTGCCGCTGACCCTGTCGGCGATCGCCGGCGTGGGCTTCGACCAGATCGGCCCGACTTCGGCGATCGCACTGATGCTGCAGAACCTGGGCGGGCCGATGGTTCTGGCGGTCATCCAGGCCGTCATCACGTCGCGCACCCTGTACCTCGGCGGCACCAACATGCCGGTCAAGACCATGAATCCCGCGCAGATCGCCGCGTTGGATTCCGCCTACACCTATGGGCTGCTGTGGATTGCCGCGGTGGCGGTCCTGGTCGGTGGGATCTCCTTGCTGATCGGTTACACCGCCAAGCAGGTCGCGCATGCCCAGGACGTGCAGGACGCGTTCGGCGCCCTGTAACTTCGCCCGGAGGTCACGTCGGCGGGGCCGTCGGTGGCTAAGCTGACCTGCTATGGCCGCGCCGGGGGAATCCCAGTCGGCCGGCCGGTCGTTGTCGTCGAGCGTGCTCGGTATCGCCATCGTGGCGATCACCGGTATGCAACTGATGTCGACGCTGGACGGCACCATCGTCGTGGTGGCGCTGCCGCGGATGCAGGCCGACCTTGATCTGTCCGACGCTGCCAAGAGCTGGGTCATCACCGCCTACGTGTTGACCTTCGGCGGCTTGTTGCTACTCGGCGGCCGAGTGGGCGACGCCATCGGACGGAAGCGGGCGTTCGTCTCCGGGGTCGGGGTGTTCACTATCGCCTCGCTGGTCTGCGGGGTGGCTACCGACTCTGCCACCTTGATCGCCGCCCGGGCGGTCCAGGGCATTGGGGCCGCCATAGCCGCACCGACCGGCCTGGCGCTCATCGCGACGACCTACGCGCCCGGTCAGGCCCGGAACCGGGCGATGGCGGTGTCGGCCGCCATGCAGGGCATCGGCTCGGTCATGGGCCTGGTGCTCGGTGGTGCCCTCACGGTCATCTCGTGGCGGCTGGCGTTTTTGATCAACATCCCGATCGGGATCGTCATCGTGACGATAGCGGTGTCGCGGTTGACCGAAACCAACGCCGAACGGCTCCGGCTGGACCTCACCGGGGCACTGCTGGCCACCGGCGCGTGCACCGCGGCGGTGCTGGTCTTCACCCAGGGCCCGCCCCAGGGCTGGGTGAGCCCGTGGGTGATCGGCGCTGGCGCCGCCGCGGCGCTGTTCCTACTGGCCTTTCTGCTCGTCGAACGCAACGCCGCCAACCCACTGGTACCGGCAGCGGTGTTCGACAACCCCAGCCGGGTCGCCACCTTCACGGCGTACTTCATCGCAGGCGGCGTGATGCTCACGGTGAGCGTGATGATCGGACTACTGGTTCAAGACGTGCTGGGCTACTCGGCCCTGCGCGCCGGTATCTGCTTTATCCCGTTTGCGGTGGCAATGGGTGTCGGCAACTTGTTGACCAGTTGGGCGGCCGCGCTGATCGCGCCGCGCTGGCTCATCATCGGCGCCGGCAGCCTGGTCTGGGCCGCCATGCTGTTCGGGTCGACGCTGGACCGTGGCGTGCCGTACGTCCCCGACCTGGTGATACTGTTCGTGGTGGGTGGCTTCGGCATCGGCGTGATCTCGGTGGTGCTGCCGCTGTGTGCGGTGGCCGACGTCGGCCCACGCGAGATCGGCCCGGTCTCGGCGGTCACGTTGATGGTCTACAACCTGGGCGGCCCGGTGGTCCTGGTGATCATCCAGGCCGTGCAGACCTCGCGAACGCTGTACCTGGGCGGCACCACCGGCCCGGTGAAGAACATGACCGACAGCCAACTGGATGCGCTCGGCCACGGCTACACCTATTCACTGCTGTGGGTTGCCGCGCTTGCCGTGCTGGTGGGTGCGGCGGCACTGTTCATCGGGTTCTCGGCCGACCAGATCGCCCGCGCCCAGCACACCCTGGAGGCGATGGAGGCTGGGCAGCTGTAGGGGCGCCGGGCAGGTCCGCGCCTCCTCGCGGCTGAAGATAGGCTCTCGGCCTGTGATCACCCGGATGTCCGAACTGTTCCTGCGCACCCTGCGCGACGACCCCGCCGATGCCGAAGTCCCCAGCCACAAGCTGCTGATCCGGGCCGGTTACATCCGGCCGATCGCGCCCGGTCTGTACAGCTGGCTGCCGCTCGGTCTGCGGGTGCTGCGCAACATCGAGCGGGTGGTCCGCGAAGAGATGAACGCCATCGGCGGCCAGGAGATCCTGTTCCCGGCGCTGCTGCCGCGCGCACCGTACGAGACCACCAACCGCTGGACCGAGTACGGCGACGGACTGTTCCGGCTCAAGGACCGCCGCGACAACGACTACCTGCTGGGCCCCACCCACGAGGAACTGTTCACCCTGACTGTCAAGGGGGAGTACAGCTCCTACAAGGACTTCCCGGTGGTGCTGTATCAGATCCAGACCAAGTACCGCGATGAGGCGCGGCCCCGGGCCGGCATCCTGCGCGGCCGCGAATTCGTCATGAAGGACTCGTACTCCTTCGATGTCGACGACGCCGGTCTGGCCACCGCCTATGACGCGCACCGGGTGGCTTATCAGAAGATCTTCGATCGGCTCGGCGTGCGGTATGTGATCGTCTCCGCGGTCTCGGGCGCCATGGGTGGGTCGGCCTCCGAGGAGTTCCTCGCCGAGAGCGCAGTCGGTGAAGACACCTTCGTGCGCTGCCTCGAGTCCGGCTACGCCGCCAACGTCGAAGCCGTGACCACCGCCCGCCCCGAGCCGCAACCGGTGGACGGCTTGGCGGAACCGCAGATTCACGACACCGGTGACACCCCGACGATCGCCACCCTGGTGGACTGGGCCAACGGCGCACTGGACCGTACTGTCACCGCCGCCGACACCCTCAAGAACGTCCTGCTCAAGGTCCGCCAGCCCGACGGCGAGTGGGAGCTGCTGGGCATCGGGGTGCCGGGCGACCGCGAGATCGACGAGAAGCGTCTCGGCGCGGCGCTCGAACCGGCCGAATACGCCCTGCTCGGAGACGGTGATTTCGTCAAGCACCCGTTCCTGGTGAAGGGCTACATCGGCCCGAAGGCACTGCAGGACAATGGCGTCCGCTACCTAGTGGACCCCCGTGTGGTGGATGGCACCAGCTGGATCACCGGAGCCGACGCACCCGGCAAACACGTCGTGGGGCTGGTCGCCGGGCGCGATTTCCATGCCGACGGCACCATTGAGGCGGCCGAGGTCCGCGACGGGGACCCGTCACCGGATGGGGCCGGCCCGCTGGTCAGCGCCCGGGGCATCGAGATCGCCCACATCTTCCAGCTCGGCCGCAAGTACACCGACGCGTTTGCCGTCGACGTCCTCGGCGAGGATGGCCGTCCGGTGCGGCTCACCATGGGCTCCTACGGCGTCGGCGTCTCCCGGCTGGTAGCTGTCATCGCCGAACAGCAGCACGACGAGCTGGGCTTGCGGTGGCCGTCGCAGGTCGCTCCCTTCGACGTACACGTGGTTGTTGCCAACAAGGACGAGGCCGCGCGCGCCGGCGCGACCGAGCTGGCCGCCGAACTGGACCGGCTTGGTCTGGAGGTGCTCTTCGACGACCGGAAAGCCTCGCCGGGGGTGAAGTTCAAGGATTCCGAGCTGATCGGGATGCCATGGATCGTCGTGCTGGGCCGCGGCTGGGCTGACGGCGTTGTCGAACTGCGCGACCGCTTCTCCGGGCAGACCCGCGAGCTGGCCGTCGGGGCGGAGTTGGCCGGGCAGATCGTGGCCGCGGTCCGCGCCGAAGACGGTTAACCCGACGGCTGGCTGCGCATGGTGCCGCGCGCAACGCGGGTCGAGGTCAGTCTCGCTCAGTCCTGGCCGCCCGGGAAGGCCTGGGTGATCGGCCAGTTGCCCGCCGCGCGGTTCCAGTGCGCGGCCAGCACGGCGCTTTGGCCGAGCGCGGTCGCCGCGAACTCCCGGTCGGTGGCCTCGCTGGCCTGCTCGACGACCGCGCGCCAGGCCGCCGCCGTGTCGTATTCCATCCGGACCGCCAACCGCAGGGCCTCGTTGGACGTGGTCACCGGCAGGGGCAACTGATACCCGGCCGCGGCGGGCGGGACGGCGACCGAGCGGCTGGTCAGGATCGCGATGGTGCGGTCCCGGCGTTCACGGTGCTGACGGATGGTGGTGACCACCAGGGCGTTGAATTCCGGCAGCGAGTACGCCGACACCAGTCCGTAGCCGTAGACGACGCCGTATTCGGTGGCCAGGGCATCAATGAGGGCCGCGTCGGGGCCCGACGCCGGGCGGGGTTGCGGAGATGTCATGCCTGCGGCACCAGGGCTACTGCGTAGGAAGCCGTGCACGCTGCGGCGATGGAGGCCAGCAGTCCGGCCCGGTAACCCGACGAGGCGACCGCCAGCTTCCCGGCGCTGTCGGCGGCGGCCCGCAACGCGTTGACCACCTGCGAGACCGGTGGAGCGGGCCCGTCCGGCGCGGCACCGGGGGTGGTGGTTTCGGCCTCGTCCGCCGGTGTCTTCCCGGCGGCGCGGGCGATCTCGGCTGCCAGTGCCCGGGCGTGCTCGGTTCGCTCCCGCGCCACCTGATCCAGTGCTGCGGCCACCGCCTTGGACTCCGGGTCGACCAGTGCCGCGGCGGCTGCGGCGGCCAGCTCACTGTCGCGCATTGCCAGTTGGCGTTGCGCTTCCAGGTCGTCGACGGCGGGGGTGGTTGGAGCCGAGCTGCAGGCCGGCGCGGCAAGGGCCAGCAGGGCGAGCATCCCGGCGCCGGTGAGCACGCGCCGTCGGTCGATGGCGGACAGGGGGCCGGGCACCCTGACATCCTGCCATTGCGGCTGCGCGGTAGGGACGCGACGTGGCCGCGAGCGTGCCAAGGTACGCTGACGGGCGCTTTTGCCGGTTTGCTGTGGCTGTGTTTCCCACGGCGTATCGTTGATAACTGGTTCCCGGCCGCGCCTGGCGCGTGGGAACGCGCCGACTGAACAACTCAAGATGAGGAGCTCGCCGTGGCCACCGGGCTACCTTCCCAGACTCAGGTGATCGAGCTGCTCGATGCTGAGTTCACCCGCGCCGGATTCGAGATCGAGGACGTCGTGGTCGACGATCAGGACGCACTGCCGCGAATCACCGTGGTAGCCGACGGCGACACCCCACTGGATCTGGACACCGCCGCGGCGTTGGCCCGCTCGGCGTCGGAGTTGCTCGACACCCTGGAATTCGACAGTCAATACGTGCTGGAGGTCAGCTCGCCCGGCGTGGGCCGGCCGCTGACCTCCGCGAAACATTTTCGGCGTGCGCACGGTCGCAAAGTTGAGTTGACGCTGTCCGACGGGTCGGGGCTGACCGGTCGAGTGGGCGTCGTCGACGACGACGTCGTGACGCTGGTGGTGCGTGCCGGGCGGGACTGGAATCGTCGCCGGCTGCCGCTGAGCGAGATCAGCCGAGCCGTGGTGCAAGTCGAATTCTCGCCGCCGGGCGAACGTGAGTTGGAGCTGGCGGGCATCAAGGCCCCTGCGGGGGAAACGGAGGCCGGAGCATGAACTGCGCCGGCGACGATGCGGTGGGGACACCCCAAGCCGGTCAGCGGCTAGGAGGTCGTAGCTACGGAGAGGAGTGGCGCCAATGAACATCGATATGGCCGCGCTGCACGCTATCGAGGCAGACAAGGGCATTTCGGTTGACGTGGTCGTGGACACGATCAAATCGGCGTTGCTCACCGCGTACCGCCACACCGAAGGTCATCAGGCTGACGCGGTGATCGATGTCGACCGGAAGACCGGCGTGGTGCGGGTGATGGCACGCGAGACCGATGACGACGGCAACGTGATCAGCGAATACGACGACACTCCCGAGGGTTTCGGGCGTATCGCGGCGACCACGGCCCGTCAGGTGATCCTGCAGCGGCTGCGGGACGCCGAAAACGAGAAGGCCTACGGCGAATTCTCGGCGCGGGAGGGCGACATCGTCGCCGGAGTCGTCCAGCGCGACGCCCGGGAGAACGCGCGCGGTGTCATCGTGGTGCGACTCGGTACCGAGGCCAAGGGCTTCGACGGTGTCATCCGCCCTGCAGAACAGGCACCCGGTGAGGCCTATGAGCACGGCGACCGGCTGCGCTGCTACGTGATCGGTGTGACTCGGGGCCTGCGCGAACCGCGGATCGAGCTGTCGCGGACCCACCCAAACCTGGTGCGCAAGCTGTTCGCCTTGGAGGTCCCCGAGATCGCCGACGGATCGGTGGAGATCGTCGCGGTCGCCCGCGAGGCAGGCCACCGATCCAAGATCGCGGTGGCCTCGCAGATTCCCGGACTCAACGCCAAGGGCGCCTGCATCGGCCCGATGGGCCAGCGGGTGCGCAACGTGATGAGCGAACTGGCCGGCGAGAAGATCGACATCATCGACTACGACGAGGACCCGGCGCGCTTCGTGGGCAACGCGTTGTCACCGGCCAAGGTGGTGTCGGTGACCGTGATCGACCAGGCCGCCCGGGCCGCGCGCGTGGTGGTGCCGGACTTCCAGCTGTCATTGGCCATCGGCAAGGAAGGCCAGAACGCCCGGTTGGCGGCCCGGCTCACCGGCTGGCGCATCGATATCCGCAGCGACGTCCCGGAGCCCGGCGCCAATGGCGCTGAGCGTGAGGCCGGCCAGGGCGTGCCGCACGAAGCCTGAGCGGAACGCGACCAGCGCGCCGCCGGATTCAGGTGGTTCGGGTCATCGCCGTTGTATGGGTAGACTGAGCCGTGATCCAGCGCGAGACTTCGACAACCGCCTCGCGGACGCACCGTTCCCCAGATGGACCGGTGCGCACGTGTGTCGGATGCCGGAAACGTGCGTTGACCGTCGAATTGCTTCGGGTGGTCGCGGTGTCAACGGAGAACGGCAACGGCGCCGTGATTATTGACCGCGCGGGCAACCAGCCGGGGCGGGGTGCGTGGTTGCATCCCGCATCGGAGTGCCTGCACGCGGCGATTCGAAGACGGGCATTCGTGCGCGCGCTGCGGATCAGCGGTTCTCCGGATGTATCCGGGGTGGAGGAGTGCTTCGAAGGATTCGAAGGTCCGCTCACCGCCCCGGGCAACAGAACAGGTAGCGAAGAACATGAGCACACCGTGAAGTCCCGATGACCATGCGTCATAGCTAAACCCGAGGCGCGGCCCACCACCGCTGTCGCCTCATAGACAGGAGATGTAGTGGCAAAGGCCCGCGTACACGAGTTGGCCAAGGAACTCGGTGTCACCAGCAAGGAAGTTCTCGCCCGCCTGAGCGAGCAGGGCGAATTCGTAAAATCGGCATCCTCAACCGTGGAAGCCCCCGTCGCGCGGCGCCTGCGCGAGTCCTTCGGCGGCGGCAAGCCCGCGCCCAAGGCCGAAGCGGCCGCAGCCCCAGCGCCCGCCAAGACCGCTCCGGCCCCGGCGGCGACTCCGGGACCGGCCAAGCCGGCACCGGCCCCGGCGGCTGACGGTGAGGCCGCCAAGCCCGCCGCGCCCGCGGCCGCCAAGCCGGCAGCCCCGGCAGCTCCAGCGGCTCCGCCCGCGCCCGCGGCAGAGACCCCGCCGCCGGCAGCTGCAGCACCCTCCCCGGCGGCTCCGCCCGCGCCCGGCCCCCGGCCGGCAGCACCGGGCCCCAAGCCCGGCGCCCGCACCCCGCGCGTCGGAAACAACCCGTTCTCCTCGGCGCAGCCCGTCGAGCGCGCCATCCCGCGTCCGCACCCGCAGGCGCCCCGCCCGGGTGGAGCGCCCAGGCCCGGCATGCCGCGGCCCGGCGGCGGCGCGACACCGGGCAACATGCCCGGACGCTCCAGCAACTTCGGCGCACAGGGTCGTCCGGCGCGTCCCGGCGGTCCGCCGCGTCCCGGCGGCGGTGGCCGGCCCGGTGCCCCCGGCGGTCGTCCGGGCGGTCCCGGTGGCGGTCCCGGTGGTAACTACCGCGGCGGCGGGGCCGGCGGTCCCGGTGGCGGAGGTGGCCCCGCAGGCGCCGGCGCCGGCGGTTTTCGGGGTCGTCCCGGCGGTGGTGGCGGCGGCGGTCGTCCCGGCCAGCGCGGTGGCGCGGCCGGTGCCTTCGGCCGCCCCGGCGGTGCACCCAAGCGAGGCCGCAAGTCGAAGCGGGCGAAACGCGCCGAGTACGAGAACATGCAGGCCCCGGTCGTCGGTGGTGTGCGGTTGCCGCACGGCAACGGTGAGACCATCCGGCTGGCCCGCGGCGCATCGCTGAGCGATTTCGCCGAGAAGATCGACGCCAATCCGGCTGCCCTGGTGCAGGCGCTGTTCAACCTCGGTGAGATGGTCACCGCCACCCAGTCGGTCGGTGACGAGACGCTCGAGCTGCTGGGCAGCGAGATGAACTTCGTGGTCCAGGTGGTCTCGCCCGAAGACGAGGACCGCGAGCTGCTGGAGTCGTTCGATCTGACCTACGGCGAGGACGAGGGCGGCGAAGACGACCTACAGAGCAGGCCGCCGGTGGTGACCGTCATGGGTCACGTCGACCACGGCAAGACCCGACTGCTGGACACCATCCGCAAGGCCAACGTCCGCGAGGGCGAGGCCGGCGGCATCACCCAGCACATCGGTGCCTACCAGGTCTCGGTCGACTTCGACGGCTCCGAGCGTCTGATCACGTTCATCGACACCCCCGGTCACGAGGCGTTCACCGCCATGCGTGCCCGTGGCGCCAAGGCCACCGACATCGCGATCCTGGTGGTGGCCGCCGACGACGGTGTGATGCCCCAGACGGTGGAGGCCATCAACCACGCCCAGGCCGCTGACGTACCGATCGTGGTGGCGGTCAACAAGATCGACAAAGAAGGTGCCGACCCGGCCAAGATCCGGGGGCAGCTCACCGAGTATGGGCTGGTTGCCGAGGACTTCGGCGGCGACACCATGTTCGTCGACATCTCCGCCAAGCAGGGCACCAACATCGCGGCCCTGGAGGAGGCGGTGCTGTTGACCGCTGACGCCGCCCTGGACCTGCGGGCCAACCCCGACATGGAGGCTCAGGGTGTCGCGATCGAGGCTCACCTCGACCGCGGCCGCGGCCCGGTGGCCACCGTGCTGATCCAGCGCGGAACGCTGCGGGTCGGCGACTCGATCGTCGCCGGCGACGCCTACGGCCGGGTGCGGCGCATGGTCGACGAGCACGGCGACGACGTCGACGAGGCGTTGCCGTCGCGGCCCGTCCAGGTCATCGGGTTCACCTCGGTGCCGGGCGCCGGCGACAACCTGCTGGTGGTCGACGAGGACCGCATCGCTCGCCAGATCGCCGACAAGCGCAGCGCGCGTAAGCGCAATGCGCTGGCGGCGCGCTCGCGCAAGCGGATCTCGCTGGAGGACCTGGACTCGGCGCTGAAGGAAACCAGCCAGCTGAACCTGATCCTCAAGGGCGACAACGCCGGTACCGTCGAGGCCCTGGAAGAGGCCTTGATGGGAATCCAGATCGACGACGAGGTGCAGCTGCGGGTCATCGACCGCGGTGTCGGTGGCATCACCGAGACCAACGTCAACCTGGCATCGGCGTCGGACGCGATCATCATCGGGTTCAACGTGCGGGCGGAGGGCAAGGCTACCGAGCTGGCCAACCGCGAAGGTGTGGAGATCCGGTACTACTCGGTCATCTACCAGGCCATCGAAGAGATCGAAAGCGCGCTCAAGGGCATGCTCAAGCCGATCTACGAGGAGAAGGAGCTGGGGCGGGCCGAGATTCGCGCCATGTTCCGCTCCTCCAAGGTGGGCAACATCGCGGGCTGTCTGGTCACCTCCGGTCTTATGCGTCGCAACGCCAAGGCGCGGCTGCTGCGTGACAACGTGGTGATCGCCGAGACCGTCACTATCTCCTCGCTGCGGCGGGAGAAGGACGATGTCACCGAGGTCCGCGACGGCTACGAGTGTGGTCTGACGCTGACCTACAACGACATCAAGGAAGGCGATGTCATCCAGGCCTACGAGCTCGTCGAGAAGGCGCGGACGTAGTGGCTGACCCGGCACGGGCACGCCGGCTGGCCAAGCGGATCTCCACGATCGTCGCCTCGGCGATCGAGTATGAGATCAAGGATCCGCGGCTGGCCGGCGTGACGATCACCGACGCGAAGGTGACCGCTGACTTACATGACGCGACCCTGTACTACACGGTGCTGGGTCGGTCCCTGGACGAGGATCCCGACTACGGCGGTGCCGCTGCCGCGTTGGAGGGCGCCAAGGGGGTGCTGCGTTCCAAGGTGGGCGCAGGCACCGGGGTTCGGTTCACCCCGACCCTGACGTTCGTGCGGGACACCGTGCCCGATGCCGCCCATCGGATGTCGGAATTGCTGGCCGCAGCGCAGGCCGCCGACGCCGACCTGGCCCGGATACGGGAGGGCAAGCAGCCGGTCGGAGACCCCAACCCGTATCGCGAGGCACCTGGACAAGCAGGTGCCGATGACAGCGGTGACGGTGAGCAGTCGGGCGACTGACCCGCTGCCCACGGGCCGGCGGGTCGACGCCGCCGGGGCCGTGGAACTGCTGGCGGGTGCGAGCACGCTGGCGGTGATCTGTCATGTGCATCCCGACGCCGACACCATCGGTGCGGGGCTGGCGCTGGCCTCGGTCCTGCGACGGCGCGGCAAGGCGGTCGAGGTCGGTTTCGCCCGGCCCGCGGCGTTGCCGCAGTCGCTGCAGTCGTTGCCGTGTGGCGAGTTGCTGGTCGGTGCCGACGTGATGTGCCGCGACGTCGATCTGGTGGTGACCGTCGATGTCTCGAGCGCGGATCGGCTCGGGGAGTTGGGGCAGCTGGCCGTGGGACGGGAGCTGCTGGTCATCGACCATCACGCGTCCAATAAGTTGTTCGGCACCGCCAATTTCGTTGACGCATCAGCGGATTCGACCACCATGATGGTGGCTGACCTGATCGATGCCTGGGGCGAGCCGATCGATGCGGACGTGGCGCACTGCCTGTATGCGGGGCTGATCACCGACACCGGGTCGTTCCGGTGGGCCAGTCCCCGCGCGCATCGGCTGGCGGCGCGGCTGGTGGAGGCCGGAGTCGACAATGCGGCGGTCGCCCGGACCGTGATGGACACCCACCCGTTCAGCTGGCTGACGATGCTGTCGCGGGTGCTGTCCGGTGCGCGACTGCTGCCGGGCGCGGCGGGCGGGCGCGGGCTGGTCTATGCGGTGGTCGACCATGCCGAGTGGACTGCGGCGCGGCCCGAGGAGGTGGAGAGCATCGTCGACATCGTGCGCACCGCCGCGCAAGCCGAGGTGGCGGCCGTGCTCAAGGAGACCGCGCCGGGATGCTGGGCGGTGTCGATGCGCGCCAAGTCCGCGGTGGACCTGAGTGCCGTGGCTGTGGCATTCGGCGGCGGCGGGCACCGGCTGGCCGCCGGATACACGGTCAGCGGCACGGCGGCAGACGTGGTTGCCGCCCTGGTTGCCGGCCTTGGCTGACGAATCCGGCGCCGGAACCAAACGGATCGCGGCACTGGCCCTGCCCGCGCTGGTGGTGTTGGCCGCCGAACCGCTGTACCTGTTGTTCGACACCGCTGTCGTCGGCCGCCTCGGTGCCCTGGGCCTGGCTGGTCTGGCGATAGGCGGGATGATCCTGAGTCTGGTCGCCTCGCAGGCCACCTTCCTGTCCTACGGAACGACGGCGCGATCGTCGCGGCACTTCGGTGCCGGCGATCGTCCCGCCGCGGTCGCCGAGGGGGTACAGGCCACCTGGCTGGCCCTTGGCCTGGGGGCGCTGATCATCGTAGTGATCCAGGTCGCGGCGGTGCCGCTGGTCTCGGCTGTCGCCGGGCGTGACGCGATCGCCCAGGCCGCCTTGCCGTGGCTGCGAATTGCGATCCTTGGCGCACCGGCGATTCTGGTGTCGCTGGCCGGAAACGGATGGCTGCGTGGTGTGCAGGACATGGCGAGACCCCCGCGCTATGTGATTGCGGGCTTTGCGGTTTCGGCGCTGCTGTGCCCGCTGCTGGTCTTCGGCTGGCTGGGCATGCCGTGCTGGGGTCTGGCCGGCTCAGCGGTGGCCAACTGTGCGGGCCAGTGGATTGCTGCGCTGTTGTTCCTGCGGGCCCTGCACCGCGAACCGGTGCCATGCAAGCTTGATGGCGGCGTGCTACGGGCGCAACTGGTCATGGGACGCGATCTCATCGCACGATCGCTGGCATTCCAGGCCAGCTTTCTGTCGGCCGCCGCGGTCGCGGCGCGATTCGGGGCCGCAGCGTTGGCTGCCCATCAGATCGTGTTGCAGCTGTTCAACTTCCTGGCGTTGGCCCTTGATTCGCTGGCGATCGCCGCGCAGGCCTTGGTGGGCGCGGCGCTGGGTGCATCCGATGCCCGACACGCCAAGACGGTGGCCGTCCGCGTCACGCTGTTCTCCGTGGCCGCTGCCTCCGTGCTGGCAGGGTTACTGGCCCTCGGGGCGCGCGTCCTGCCCGGATTGTTCACCAACGATGATGCGGTGCTGGCCGCGGTCGGGGTGCCGTGGTGGTTTCTGGTGGCCCAATTGCCCATTGCAGGAATTGTTTTCGCCCTCGATGGCGTGTTGTTGGGGGCGGGCGACACGGCATTCATGCGCACCGCCACGGTGATCAGCGCGCTGGTCGGTTTCCTGCCGCTGGTGTGGCTGTCGTTGGCCTTCGGCTGGGGGCTTGCCGGAATCTGGTCGGGGCTGACGGCTTCTCTGGTGCTGCGGTTGCTGTTCGTCGGGTGGCGAGCGCTTTCCGGGCGCTGGGTGCGGGCCGGACGGCCGTAGGATCGGTTGCGTGAGCGGTCAGCGGGAACGGATGCTGCGCGGGGCGCCGTATCGGCCCGACGACCCGGACCTCGTCGCCGGTCGGCGGGCATGTCAGCGCGTGGTGGCGGCGTTCAACGCCACCGGGGCAGACGACGAAGACGCCCGCCGTGAGCTGCTGGGCGAACTGCTCGGATCGTTCGGGGCGAACTCGGAGATTTTGCCCCGATTCTGTTGCGACTACGGGATATACATCAGCATCGGCGCCAACTGTTTCATCAACTACGACGCGGTCTTTCTGGACTGCGCGCCCATCACCCTGGGGGACCATGTATCGGTCGGCCCCCGCGTCCAGCTGGTGACGGCATTGCACCCGGTGGATGACATCGGTGCGCGACGGTCGGGCTGGGAATCGGCCGCTCCGATCACACTGGGCGACAACGTGTGGCTGGCAGCGGGGGTGATCGTGTGCCCCGGTGTGTCGATCGGATCCGACACGGTCGTGGGGGCCGGCAGCGTGGTGACCCGGGATTTGCCTGGCGGCGTGCTCGCGGCCGGAAATCCGTGCCGGGTGCTTCGGCGGATCGGCTAGCCCAGACCGCCCACGCCTGCGCTGAGCAGGAGACCGCCGGCGACGAAGGTCCACTGCCGCCGGGGCGTTCTATTTGTCCAGCCGATTGGCAGAAAAAGCATAGACAGACGATCTATACATCTAGGTTACTCGCGGGTAGCGTTCTGCGCGTTGTTACCAGTTGCACACGCCTGACACTGGCGGTGTAACCCACTGGCTTGGGAAAACGACAGAGATGGGGAAGCTCAGAATGATGCACTACCGACTGATCGTCGCAGGTCTGGCCACTGGTGGCGGACTGCTTACTGCGGCGTTCCTACAGGCGGCGGTCGCCGTGGCAGGCCCCGGCGACAACGCTGTCGCGCCGAGCGCCACCGGTGCCGACGCCTTCACGATCGGCGGCTTCACGTTCGACCCGTTCACAGGAACCGGATCCTCGGCGCAGGAGGGATTCTCCCTGGTGCATCCGCTGACCGGCTCTGCGCCACTGCTGACCTTGGGCGGCGGTAGCCCAGGAGGCCTGGTGCCCACCGCGCCGCAAGACTTCGCGGTGTTCGGGGCCGACGGGACCAACCTGGGTAGCGTCACTTCCAGCGTGGTCGTGACAAACCTTGCGGGCTTCACCAACACCGAGTTCACCGTCACGGACGTCGACGCGGCATCCGGCGAGACGGCAGCGGATCTGCCCACGTCAGGCGCGGTCTATGACGTGTTCAACTTCGGTGGCGGGTTCGCGAATGTCTACGTCGCCACCCCGGGTGCGGACGGCACCGTCACCGACACATTCGTGACGCCTTTCGGAGACATGGATCTGAGCTCGATGTTCGCCGGCATCAACGCGGCGGACCCGCTGCAGCCGGGCGACGCCTTCGCTGCGCTGCAGGCCGGAGCGTCGGGCGGCGGCGAGGATGCGTTCGCCATCGGCGGTCTCACGCTGGATCCGTTCACCGGAACCGGTGGATCCGCGCAGGAGGGCTTCAACCCGATCGCCGCACTCGGTGGTGCGGGGCCGTTCCTGAGTATCGGCGGCGCATCGCTGGGAGACCCGAGCACCCATGGAAACGGGCTCGCCTCGCAGGACTTCACCGTGTTCAGCGGCACCGGCGACGACGCCACTCAGATCGGCACTATCAACACCGCGGTGGACGTGACCGACCTGTTCGGCATGACCAACACCCAGCTGGTCGTCACCGACGGATCGGAGACCGGCGACGGCCTGCCGTCGGCGGGAACGATCTACGACGCGTTCAACTTCGGTGGCGGTTTCGCGAACGTCTACGTCGCCACCCCGGGTGAGAACGGCACCGTCACCGACACGTTGGTGACGCCGTTCGGCAGCATGGATCTGAGCTCGATCTTCAGCGGCATGGCCAGCGGGATCAGCCTGGATCCGGGAGCGGCGTTCGGCGCCCTGAGTGACAGCGCCGTGGGCCAGGACGCCTTCACCATCGATGGCACCACCTTCGACCCGTTCACCGGGTCCGGGGCCGACGTCACCCCGGGATTCGCGCCGGTCTTCCAGACGGTCGGAGCGCTGCCGTTCCTCAACATCGGCGGTGGCACGCCCGGCCTCGACCTCGGGGGCACCTTCTTCCCGCTCCCGATCACCTCGCAGGACTTCAACATCTTTGACGGCACGGACCTGCTCGGCACCGCGCACGCGCAGGAGACCGTCACCCAGTTGTTGGGCCTGACCACCACCGAGTTCGTCATCGATGGTGTGACGCCCGGTGATGGCGACGCAGCGGACCTGCCGGTGCTGGGTTCGGTGTACAGCGTGCTGAACCTCGGTGGCGGTTTCGCCAACGTCTACTCGGCCATCCCCGGTCTGGACGGCGCCGACAGCACCGTCACCGACACATTCGTCACCCCGTTCGGCGACGTCGACCTGAGCGGGTTGTTCGGTGGCTTCGACGCCTCGGCGTTGTTGGACCCGGGCGCTGCGTTCCTGGGTCTCGACTTCTAGCAGTGCGCCTCACCAAACGCGTCCCGGACGGTGCCCAAGCTCCGTCCGGGACGTGTTTGTCACTGCACCTGGGCGCGCCCACGTTCCAGTACGGCCGCCCGGTTGGCGGCGACGTCCGCGCCGGTCACGGTTTTCAGCCACTGCTTGGCCGCCATCGCCTCGATCCAGAGTCCGGTGGCGGTCTGCGACTCGTCGATGCGGTGATAGGAAGCCAGCAGCGCCCGTACCGCGGCTTGGTTGTTGCCGACGATCGCGGCCGCCACCCGACTCGCAGCGGGCAGCAACTCGTCATGCGGCACCACTTCGGTGACCAACCCGGCCCGCAGCGCGTCGGCGGCCGACAGGTAATCGCCGGTCAGGCTCATCCGGCGGGCCAAGCCCACGCCTACCTTCTGGGGGAGTCGGACACTGAGGCCCCAGGACGGCAGCAAGCCCACCCGGGCGTGGGTGTCGGCGAATCGGGCCTGCTCGGAGGCGATCAGGACGTCGCAGTACAGCGCCAACTCGAGCCCGCCGGTGACTGCCGCACCGTTGATGGCACCGATCACCGGTTTGGTCATCGGGGGCCACTGCGGGGAAATGTCCGGCACTGCAGTGGATCCGCCGAACTCCTTGAGGTCCAACCCGGCGCAGAACACCGGATCCGCGCCGGTCAGGATCAGCACGTCGACGTCGTCATCGGCGTCGGCGTCGGCCAGCGCGCTGAAGATGGCCGCACGCAGCGCACCGGACAGCGCGTTGCGGGCCTGCGGGCGGTTGAGGGTAAGGGTGCGGATGCGGTCCTGTGTCTTGACCAGCAGAATGTCGTCACTCACCGGTTCACCGTAGCCCCAGCTACGCTGAGCGGAATGCACGGTATGGCATTGAAGGAGTGGAGCGCTGTCATTGCCGCGCTGCGGGCCGGCCGGCAACGAATCCTGCTGCGTAAAGGCGGTATTCACGAGAAGCGTTTCGACGTCAGCGCCGACGAGTTCTTGCTGTTTCCCACCTCGGTACACAGCCACGCCGAACGGGTCCGTCCCGAACATCGCGATCTGCTCGCACCGGCGGCCGCCGATTCCACCGCGGAGCAGGTGCTGGTTCGGGCCGCGGCCAAAGTCGTTGCAGCGCTGCCCGTAGAGCGGCCCGAGGCGCTCGAGGACATTGCGGACCTGCACATCTGGACCGCTGAATCGGTGCGCGCGGATCGGTTGGATTTCCGGCCCAAACATCGGCTGACGGCGCTGGTGATCCAGGTGTTCCCGCTGTCGGCACCGGTGTGGCTGCCGCGCCGACCCGAGTATGCCGGCTGCGCCAGCTGGGTACGGCTAGCCATCGACGACCCTGAGCTGGGTGCCCCGGTATTCGCCGACGAACAGCTCGAGGCGGTGACCGCCCGGGTCCGTGACACTCTCGGCTGAGCTGCCCGGCGGGTCAGATCTGGGCGTGGTTGGGCGGCCGAACAGCGGCGAGTTCCCATGCCCCGATGTGGTGGTACTTCCAGTCGACCGGATCGTGCACGCTGTGTGTGCGAGCGTTGCGCCAATGCCGATCCAATCCGTGCTTGAGGTCGGTTCCGCTGGCCCCGGTCAACGCGAACAGCTCGTTGGCCACGTCGACGGCCACGTCGCTGGCGAACGCCTTGGCCTGGGCAACCGCGATCGACCCGTGTGCGGCGGTGTCGGGACCGGCCGGGACCAGGCCCAACTCCTCGAGGACGTCAGCTGCCCAGCGCAGCAGTTGCACGGCGGCACGGCTGCGGGTGGCCAACCGGCCGAACCGCAACCGGATGTTGGGATCCTCGGCGGCGGTCGGCGCATGGTCGGCGCGGTACGCCTCGAAGAACGGCCGGCTGCGAGTCCGGACGAACTCTGCGGCATCGGCCAGCGCCCCCTGCGCGATCCCGGCTTCGATGGCCGCGTGCACCAGCTGCGCTCGCGCCCCGAGCAGTTGCGGCTCGCTGAACGCCGTTCCGTACGGCACGACGAAACCCGCATCGACGCGTACCCCGTCGAAAGTTGTTGTGCCGCTGACGGTGGAGCGCTGTCCCATCGCGGACCAGTCCTCGCCGATGCTGACCCCTGCCCGGTCGCGCTCGACCAGTGCCAGCACCAACCGGCCGTCGGGGTCCAGTGCGCTGGCGGCCAACCAGCGGGCGGTGATGGCGCCGGTGCTGTAGTACTTGACGCCCTCCAGGCGCCAGCTTGGTCCATCGGCGACCAGACGGGTCTTCAGGTCGAGCGCGTGGGTGCCGCCGCGTTCGGCCAGCACCGGCGCGATGCGGCCACCCTCGGTCACCGCGCCCAGCAGTGTCCGGCGCTGGTCGGCAGTACCCAGCAGACGCAAGATGTCGACCGCCAGGAAGTGGCCCTGCGGAATCTGCGCCAGCGCCGGATCGGCGGCGGCGATCGTGCTGATCACCTCGGCCAGAGTCACCGGTCCCAGGCCGGATCCGCCGTCGGCGACGGGAACTGTGATCGCCGGCAGGCCGGAGCGGTCGAACGCGGCGAGTTCGGTGTGCGGAACGCCCCCAGCCCGATCGCGGTCGGCCCCGCCGGGGCGTATCGCGTCGGCGAAGGCTTTTGCGGCCGCGACGGCTTCGGTGTGGCTGCCGAGTCGCACCGTGGTGCCAGCCGTCACGGCAGTGCCGGCTCAGGTACCGGCGCCAACCCGGCATGTGCTTCCAGTTCGCGCACCAGCGGCAGCACGTTCCGGCCGAACGCCTCGACTTCCTCCTGGAAGTGCAGGAACCCGGCCAAGATCAGATTCACGCCCAGCTTCCGGTAGGCGACGATGCGCTCGGCAACCTGTTCGGCGGTGCCGATCAACTGGGTGCGGAAGCCGTCGTTGTACTGCACCAAGTCTTCGAAGGTGGAGTTCGCCCACATGCCCCGCTGGTCTGCGGTCGACGCGCCGGCTTGGCGCACCGCCGCACCGAAACCCTCGACCGCGCGAACGTCGGCTTTGGCGATGATCTCTCGCAGCACCTCTTTGGCCTCCGATTCGGTGTCGCGCACAATGACGAAGCCGTTGAGACCGAAGCGGGGCGGCTCGGCGCGACCGGAATCGGCCGCGACCCGACGAAGGTCGGCCAACTGCGCGGTGACTCCGTCGAAGTCGTTGCCGTTGGAGAAGTACCAGTCCGAATAGCGACCGCCGTTGTTGCGGGCTGCGGTGGAGTTGCCGCCCTGGAAGATCTCCGGGTGGGGTCGGCCCTCCCAGGAAAGCGGCTTGGGCTGCAGTTTGAAGTCGCGGATCCGGTAGAAGTCGCCGGCCAGATTGGCCCGGTCCTTGGTCCAGATCTCCCGCAGCGCCTGGATGAATTCAGCACTGCGCCGGTAGCGTTCGTCGTGCTCGAGCCACGGTTCGCCAAGCTTGGTGAACTCGTCCTTGAGCCAGCCGCTGACGACGTTGACCGCCACCCGCCCGTTGGACAGATGGTCGGCGGTCGCCAGCCACTTCGCCAGCACTCCCGGCTGCCACATCCCCGGGTGCACCGCGGCGATCACCTTGAGCCGCTCGGTGGCCAGCAGCAGGGCCAGGCTGAAACTGGTGGACTCGTGCTGATATTCGGCGCTGTAGCTCGCCGTGTAGCGGACCTGTGTCAATGCGTACTCAAAGCCGGCTTCTTCGGCGATCCGGGCCAGGGCGACGTTGTAGTCGTAGCTCCAGTCGGTGCGTTGCTCAATCGTCGAGGTCACCAGCCCACCGCTGACGTTGGGAACCCAATAGGCGAAGCTCAGCGGCGTGGGGGCGTGGGTCGGCATTGCCTTGTCTTCCTTACGTTGTCAGTGCGGTGACGGGGTTCGCGAGCAGGCCCCGTTCGGCCAGAATCGGCACCACGCCCTCCCCGAACGAGAAGGACTCCTCCAGGTGCGGATAGCCGGACAGGACGAACTCGTCCAGCCCCAGGTGGTAGTACTCCTCGATGCGGTCGGCGACCTCCTCGTGGCTACCCACCAGTGCGGTTCCGGCGCCGCCGCGGACCAGGCCCACACCGGCCCATAGGTTGGGCGACACTTCGAGTTGGTCGGTCCGCCCACCGTGCAGCGCGGTCATCCGTCGCTGGCCCTCCGACCCGGACTTCTGTTGGATCTGCTGGGCACGTTGGATCTGCTCTGGGCTGAGTCCGGCCAGCAATCGGTCGGCTTGGGCCCACGCCTCGGCTGCGGTGGGCCGGCTGATGACATGCAGCCGGATTCCGAACCGCAGCTCGCCGGCGGCCGCCCGGGCTGAACCCACGTCCTTGACCCGCCGGCGAACCGCGTCGAGCTTGTCGGCGACCTGGTCTGGTGGTTCGCCCCAGGTCAGGTAGACATCGGCGTGCTCGGCGGCGACGTCGATCGCCGCGGCCGAGGACCCGCCGAGATAGATCTCCGGCCAGGTCGCCGCGGGCACGATGGTCGCATCTTCCACGAAGAGGTGATCGCCGTGAAACGTGACCGGATCTCCCGTCCACAGCTGCCGGAAGACGGTGAGAAACTCGGCGGCACGGGCATAGCGGGCGGTCTTGTCCAAGTCGTCGCCGAACCGCCGCTGCTCAGCATCGTCACCGCCGGTGACGACGTTGAGTAGCAGCCGGCCCCCTGAAACCCGCTGGAAGGTCGCCGCCGCCTGGGCTGCCAGCGTCGGCGCCTGCAGCCCCGGACGGAAGGCCACCAGGAACTTGAACCGCTTGGTGAGTTGGCTGAGCGCGGCGGTGAACACCCAGGCGTCCTCGCACCAGCTGCTGGTCGGGGTCAGCGCCCCGGTGAACCCCAACTGCTCCGCGGCTCCGGCGACCAGACGCAGGTAGTCCAGGTCCGGGGCGCGGTCGGCGCCGTAAGGGTTCACGCGGCTGCCTGCGGCACCGACGGCGTTTCCCAGACTCAGATCGCTGCGGGAATCACCGTTGGTGGGCAGGAACCAGTGCAGTGTGATCGCCATCAGCGGTAGAGCGAGAACTCGGGGTGCCGGTGGTTGAGCACCCAGTCTCCGACCTCACGCGCCTTGTACGCGACCGGGTCATGCAAGGTGTGCGTGCGCAGATTGCGCCAATGCCGATCGAAGCCGTAGGCGCTGGTGGTGGCGCGGGCGCCCTGGATCTCGAACAGTCGGCTGGCGGCCTGCAAGCCGACTTCGGTGGACAGATACTTCGCCTCGTACACGGCGATCGCGGCTTCGGCGCGCTGGTCCTCGGTCAGTGCGGGACCGATGTTGACGGCCGCCTGCAGTGCCTCGCCGGCGCGGTCGGCCAACAGTGCCGCGGCGCGTACCTGACTGACCAGCTCGCCGACGGTCTGCAGGATGTACGGGTCGTCGGTGGCGCTCTCGACGCCCGAGGACTCCCAGGGGGTGGCGTTCGCCCTGGTCCACGCCAACGCCTCGGTGAGCGCGCCCTCGGCGGTGCCGACATAGAAGTTGACGAAGGCCAACTGCCAGTGCGGGGTGATCAGCGTCTGGTACGGAGTGAGGGTGCCCCCGATGAACGGTGCCTCACCGAGCACCTCGTGATGTTCGATGCGGGCATCGACGACCCGGACCCCGCCGGAGTCCGTCAGGCGTTGACCGATGTTGTCCCAGTCATCGAGGAAGGTGAAACCCTGTCGTCCCCCGCGGGCATCGAGGGACAGGAAGACCTGTGACCCGTCCAGCAGTGCGGTGACCGAGAGTTGGTCGCCCGTGCTGGCGCCGCTGGCGAAGGTCCGGCTGCCGTTGAGCCGGAAGCCGTCACCGTCGCGGGTCAAGACCAGTCCTGTACTGCCGCGCGGGTTTTGGATGCCGCCCCAGAACAACTTCTCGGCGGCGTTTCGACGTGACTGGGCGTCGGCCTGCGCGGGCGTGCCGAACAGCTGGGCGACTCGGGTCTGGGCGTAGTGATAGCCGAGCAGGTGGGCGATCGAGGTGTCGCCTCGGGCGATCCGCCTGGTGACAAGAGCGGACTGGGCAAAGTTCAGTCCGGATCCGCCGTATTCGACCGGCTCCTGGATCTGAAGCAGGTCGTTGGTGCGCAGCAGCTCGATCTCGGCGCGCGGTGTCGCGTTCGCCTTGTCACGCTCGGCCGCGGTCGCGCGCAGCTCCTCGGCAACCCGGTCAGCGGTGGCGAGCACGTGCGCGATGGTCTGGCCGCTGGTGGCCGGCCGCTCGGTGACGACGGTCATGGGGGACTCCTTGGAGAAACTATGTGGCACACCGGATGTCTGGCGCTGTCACGGATACAACGCGGCGGACTTGTTGCCGGACAACAGGGCCGGAATCAGGTCGCCCCGCTGAACGGGGCGCTGAGCAGTGCCGATGGCGTCAGTCGCGTCAAAAAAACATGGTGATCGGAAACACACTCCCGACCCGGCGTCCGCTGCTGCCCGGCGGGGGCGCGCTCCTTAGCGGGCCGGCCGGCGGGGCAGCGCGAGCCCGGGCCGGAAACTAACGGCCGCATCAATTTCAACTCGTCGTGGCGGTAATTGTTATCAAACGCTATGCCGCTGTTCACAGCTTTGTGACCGGTGATCGCTAACGCGCAGCCTGTTGCTTGCCGGCCGGGACTGGCATTTCATTCCCTCCTGAATCACCGTCCGACGCACGGTGATCTTGCGCGTCCTGATGTGCGGCCTGTCCCCGGCGTCCCAAAGAGGAAGAGTCAATGAGGATTTCGATTAGTCGTGATGGCTTGTCCAGGGTGGTCCATCGGTGGCGGACGCGCACCGACTGCAGCACCGCCGCCTCGGCAAGCACGCCGGCCGCCGGTCGGCGATCCAGCCGCCGGACAGTAGCGGCCGTGGCGGCGATGGCGCTGGCTGCCGGTTCGCTCACCACGGTGGTCGGCCCGGTGGCGATGGCCGACGACATCAAATACGAAGCGTTCTACACGCCGCCGGCACCGCTTCCGGCCGGGAAGCCGGGCGCCCTGATTCGCACTGAACCGCTGCGACTGGTCCTGGAGCCGTCTGGTCAGCTGGGTGCCTTTGTCGGGACCGGAACGCGAATCATGTACCGCAGTACGGATGCTCAAGCGCAGCCGGTCGCGGTGACCGGGGCCTACATCGAACCCGACGTGCCCTGGCCGGGTACCGGCCCGCGTCCCCTGATCGCCTACGCGACCGGCCCGTACGGGGTCGGCGAGCAGTGCGCCCCGTCGCGGCTGCTCGACCAGGGTATCCACTTCTCACAGGGGTTCGACCTGACCTTCAACTACGAAGAGGGCTTCATCGCGACGCTGCTGGCGCGCGGCTTCGCCATCGTGGTGACCGACGGGGTCGGGCTGGGCACCCACGGCCCGCAGTCGCCCCAGTTCCTGAATCGGGTTGCGGCGGGAACGGCACTGATCGACGCGGCCCGCGCAGCACAGCAGCTGCCCGGAACATCGCTGGACCCGCACGGCCCGGTCGCGTTCTGGGGCTGGGCATCCGGCGGGCAGGCGTCGTTGTCGGCCGCCGAGCTCGCACCGAGCTACGCGCCTGAACTCAATGTCGTGGGCACGTACGCCAACGCGCCGATGACCAACGTGGTCGAGGCGATTCCGTCCGTCGACGGCAACTTCTTGGCCGTGCTCGCCGGCTACCTGTTGCGCGGCATTCAGGCGTCCTATCCCGAAACCGAACAAGCCATTTGGGATGCGCTGACCCCGCGCGGTGTCCAGATGCTGGACTGGAGCGGGCACACCTGCCTGGTGCAGGGCGGCGTCGACTACGCGTTCCGCCACCTGGAGTTCTGGTTCAAGGACGACCTGAATGCCATCGCCTCCTCTGAGCCCCTGAAGACGATCTTCGCCTCGCAGCGGGTCGGCAACATCAAGCCCAAGGGGCCGGTGTACATCTCGCACAACCGCTGGGACCCGTTGGCGCCCTACACCGCAGCCCATGACACGGCCCGCGACTGGTGCACGCTGGGTGCCGACGTCGAACTGTGGACCAATGAGCAGCCGCCGCTGTTCAACAAGATGGATATCAATATCCTGCTGCCGCAGTTCGTCGACGGTGAGCGGAGTATGGCCTGGGTCAGCGATCGCTTCAACGGTGTGCCGACCCACTCGAACTGCTCTGCCATCCTGGCGCAGTGACGCTCCTGCGCAGTCGGACCCTGAGGTCCCGGTGGATGCTAGCGCCGTGACCTCAGGGTCCGAATGATCTGTGCCGAGAGTTCCGGGTCGGCCAGCAGTTGGTCGATCAGCGCGGTCATCACTTCCTGCCCGGTGATGCGAGCGCATCCCACCCGGTCGGCGGCGTCGCGCTGCCACAGGTCGAGCCCGCGATGTTGGGCCGGCGACAGATCGACCGTGCGGCGGGTTCGGGTCTGACGCAGTGGGATTGGCTCAGTCGGCTTCATCCCCGTCTCGCGGGTCGGTGCCCAGCCGGTGGCCGGGGCGCCGATACTGCGGTTATTGAGGGAATCGCTGGCAGTGCTCATTGTGTGGACCTTCGGTTGCGGTGGAACCTCACCCTGGTACTCACGCCAGCCTAGACCGTCAACCGTCGTGACAGGCATCGTCGTGGCCTGAAACTGATCGTCTCAAGTCGCGTCGAGCCCACGTGCCTTCCCCGCTTCTCGCCGGTCACGGCGATCACCAGGTAGCGCGGCCAGCAGCGCCAGGGTCCGGTGCTCACGATCCGGGTCGCCGGTGCCGCATGCCCCGGCGCTGCGTGGAACGGCCACCCGATCGCATGCACGCAGAACCAAGGAATGGGAATTTCCCGAGCCATTGTTTATGTAGCATTAAAGAAATGTTAGACAGGGTTGATCTGTCATGATCCCATTAAATACGGAGGTCCGTGAATCAGTGGATCAGTAGATCAGTAGAGGCCATCTCACCTGGGCGAAGGATGCGCCAAGTCGCAATACACTGACGCCAGCAGTGAAATTCCATGAGCCTCAAAAAATTGTTAATCCGACGGTTGTTGAGCGACCCCGCCGGTGCTACTCTCCGAATATCAAGATAATTTCGGGAATCTTGACAAGGGAGGAAATCATGTTGATTTCGCGGAATTCGTGCCGCCGTATGGCCGCCGGAGCGATCAGTGCCGGCACCGTCGCCGGGGCACTGCTGGTCGGCGCCGCTGGACCTGCTCAGGCGGCCCCGGGGGAGGCAGCTGCACAACTGCCCGCCGCGGTCCAGATGGCCGGCCCGCGGGCCGACCTCCCCGCCGCGTTCGGGAACCGTGTCGCGATCGATCGCGCCCCGGCTGACACCGTGTTCGCCGCGACGTGGCATACGGCGCCCGCGCCGCAGACGTGGGCTCGGCATCACCACTGGTGGCGTCACCATCACCACTTCTGGCACCGCTGGTGGTGGTGGTGGTGATCGAGATGTCGGCCAAGCCACGGCTGGACCGTGGTAGAGCTGGCAACGGGCTGGTACTGCTGGCCGCACTCGGCGTGGGGGCAACCCTCGCCGGGTGCGGTCCGAGTGCCGAAGTGGCTCCGGCAGGATCGGCGGCGTCCTCCTCGCCCGTCGCCGAGCAGACCCAGGCGCCGGTCGCGCAGTCAAGCCCCGCCTACGACATCTCTCGGGTCGGCGCGGTGGCCGACGACTTTCCGCAGGACTTCACCGCGCAGGCGCACCCGGCAAAGACCTTGGAGCAGTCCGATATCGACGGGTCTGCGGTAGCCGCGTTCACCAACGCCGTGGTCGACCCGCCACAGTGCCGGTCGGTGGTCATTCCGCCCTATGTCGACCCGAAGGTCGGCACCGAAGCTGCCGGAGTGATCGGGCAGGGCGATCAGGGCAACATGTATGTCGTCGCGCTGCGATCACCGGAGCCCATCGCCCCGGCACCCGATCCGGCCGGCTGCGACCGGGTCTCGCTGTCCGGTTCGCCGGAGGCCAGCGGATCGGTGGAGCGCGTGGCGGCGCCCGCCATCGCCGGCGTCACCACGACCGGGGTGAAGCTGAGTGTCGCGGACCCGGAGGCCGATCCCGATTATCTGTACACGGCGGCGCTCGACGACCGAACGTCGGTGGTCGTCATGGGCAGCGCGGCTGAGGAGTTGGATCCGCAGCGGCTGATGTCAGACCTGCTGGTGAAGTCTGTCTCAGCGATTCAGGGGCAGCAGCAGCCGTGAGCCGGCCAGGTCGATCGTGTGCTTCGCCGGCCGCTGAGCGGCGCCGCTGATCGCCGGTTCGCCGGTGCCCAAGTTGCGGGCGTATCGAGGGTGGCTGCCGCCGGCGATCAGCAGCCGGATGCGGGATCCGGCCGCGAAGCGGTGCGCGATCTGGTCCAGCTCGATACGGACCATCCCGGCGTCCTGGTTCAGCCGAAGGTAGCCGTCGCTGACGTTGCGCGAGCGTCCGCGGGCATCGACCTCGCTGACCCGGACGAACACGTCGACGTGCGGGTTGTCGCTGGAATGCGCTAGCTCCACCACGGGGCTGCCGAAGACGTCGGCATCCTGGGTCAGGGGCTCCCCGGTGAAGGTCAGCACGTCGGCACGGCGAGCCAGCACGTCGTCGCGCTGATAACCACCGCCGGGGGCGAGCAGCCGCCCACCCACCGTCGGTGTGGGGTCCGCGGGGTCGAAGTGAAAGCTCGCCGAGTCTGCCGCACCGTCGGGCACCGGGGAGTCGGCCAGTCGCCCGCCGGGCTGCAGCCACCAGCTGTGACCGGTGGACTCCGGCGCCCAGTCCGGAAGGTCACGCCAGCCTCCGCCGCCGGTGACGTAGACGCGCACCGGGCTGGTGCGCGGTGCCCGGTCGGCGCCGCCCAGGTGAGTGTCGAGCCAGGCCAGGGATTCCGTAGTGACCGCACGCAGTCCTTTGGTCAGCATCTCGGTGTGGGTCCACGGGCCGACGGTCAGCGCCACCTCGGCTCCGCGGTCGCGCAGGGTCTGATACTGAGTCAGCGTCTGGTCCAGAAACAGGTCTTGCCAGCCGCTGAGCAGCAGTACCGGAACCCGGGTCTGCTCCAGTGCCACCGGGTGACGCAGTGTGTCCCAGAACGGGTCGTCGTGATCAGGGTGCTCGACCCACGACTCGTACCACGGTGAGCCGCCGCCCAGCAGGGTCCGGCCGGCCGCGCCCAGCGGCAACCCGGCGGCGGCACGTCGGACCCTGCGCTGTGCGGTCAGCTGCGCCACCCCGGCCCTGATCCGTGGGCGGACCTCCTGGTGGGCCATCATGTGGCTCCAGCCCAGAAAGTCGTTGAGCGCGAATGCCCCCCTGCCCCAGGTCGACTCGTACAGATCGTGCGGTCCGACGGTGATGACCGCCGCGGTCAGCTCGGGCGGCGGGTCGGCCAGCAACGCCCACTGAGTGAAGCCCAGATAGGACAACCCGATGGTGCCGAACGACCCGGTGAACCAGGGTTGGTCGCGCATCCAGGCCACGGTGTCGGCGCCGTCGGCGGCCTCGTTGACCATCGGCTCGAACACACCGGTGGAGCCGAAGGTGCCGCGCACACTCTGCAGAATCACCCGGTAGCCGCGGGCGGCGTACATCCGGGCGAACACCAGCGAGAACGGGAATTTGCGGCCGTAGGGGCAGCGCACCAGCAGGGTGCCGGCCACGGCGCCGGTCGGCTGATAGTGGTCGGCGCGCAGCTGGACGCCGTCGCGCATCGGGATCTGTTCCCGGTGCACGGTGTAACCGGTGGTAGGCGGCGGCAGTCGCCGCAGCGCCCGGTTCACCACGACATCGGCCAGACGCGGCGAGTTGGTGGCCATGCGATCAGTACTTGTAGTGCGGAGCCAGCTGGTGGGCACGCATCAGGTTCTCGGTGGGGCAGTCCATGTCCGGGTTGGAGTACACCGGCGAGTAGTACAGCGACTGCTGGATCACCCCGTAGCTGGTCTTGAACGCCACCATGCAGGAGAACCACCACCGGTTGTTCCACTCGGTGGGCTTCATCACCCAGTACTGCGCCGCCCGGTGGCCGTTGATGTCCATCTCGATCGCATCGGCCGGGATGGACTCGTCGTAGCTGCGCCACACGAACGTCTCGACCGCCATCTGGTAGTTGCCGGCGTCGAATTCACAGCGCACGCCCTCGACCGGCTTGGGCGGCGTGAACGCCAGGCCCAACTGTGCGATGACGTCGTAGGGGATGTCCTCGCAGGCGTCGAACGGGCGCGGGTTGGTGAGGTTGACCGCTTTGCTCGAGGTGGTTGGGGGTGCCAGCGGCATCGCGGTGGACCGCAACTGAACCCCGGACTTGCCGGCGACGTCATTGCTGGGGGGTGTCTGTTGCCAGACCATCACGACGGCCATCACCAGCGCCCCCAAGGCGGTGATAAGACGCAGTTTGGTGAGCATGACACTCCTCGCTTCCGCCCGGTGTTCTGCCGGGAGTGTACAAGTTGTGGCACCGGTCACCGCCCCGAAGGCGAGAACACGTTCTAATTCCGCGGACCTACGGTGCCTGATGGCGACGACCCGCGGC
>NZ_AUWR01000054.1 GCF_000455125.1 Mycobacterium sp. UM_WGJ | reverse complement strand
CTCGACGAAGGAGAGGCGAAGCTGGGACCGCCGAATCGGCCCCGCGGTTCAGGCTTCGCGAGCGATGAGCGCCGAGAGGCCGGCGTGATAGGCGGCCAGGCTGTGCCGCCATCCGATGTCGATCGCACCACCGCTATCCACGGCTACCTCCGCGCCTACGTGCACATACGGCGCGGGCGGCACCAGCGGGACGATGTCGAGGAAATTCACCACGCGGTAACAGCATTCGATGGCGGCATCGAACGCGGCCTTGAAGTCGGGCACGCCGACGCGTGGGCCACCGAAGGTGGTCAGCCGCGGCTCGACGGTGTTCGGGGGCATCCCCTGAGCGACGTCCGGTGCGGCCAGCACGGCCAACGCGCCTCCGAGGCTGTGCCCGGTGATCAGGATCTGGCTGCAACCGCTGGTCGCTGCGGGCAGCTTGGCGGCAATGGAGGCACGGACGCAGCCGTAGATGTCCTGGAAGCCGGCGTGCACCTGGCCGAATCCCACCACCGGCGTGTAGGGGGCCGGGACGAAGTCGAAATCGGCGATCCAGTCGGCCACGTCGGCGCTGCCGCGAAACGCGATGAACGCGGTACCACTGGCAGTGTCGTGGCCCATCAGTCCAAAGATGTTGGTGTCCTTGGCCATCGCCGTCGCGGGATGCTGCGCGGGCAGCGCGGCCAGGTGAGCCCGGTCGGCCTTGATCAGGGCGGTCTGGTTGAAGCCGGGCGGCAGGGTAGGCGCTGCGCCGGACATCACGGTGTTGGCCGCCGACGCCAGCGGCAGCACCACGTCGCGGGCGTACGACGGGCTGAAGGCCACGTTGAACAGTGTAGAAGCCCCAGCCCTGCCAGAGTGGGTGCCGGCGGCAGGATTTAGACTCCTCACCAACGGCATTGAACCGGCAATCACCGGGGAGCCTTCGGAAGAACGGCCACACCGCCCAGCGGCAGGCTCAGTAGAACCGAACGGGACGGCCCGTCACAGCCTTACATCGAGCGGTCGCGCCCCGGCACGGGAGCGCGGCAAGCGGGGTGGTACCGCGGCGCTCGCGCAACCGCGCGGCGTCGTCCCCGGGCCGGGCCCTTGGGAGACAACACACCGTGAGCGAACGCAGCTATCCGAAGCCGGCCGCCGGCGCCCCCGACTTCCCGGCGGCTGAAGCCGCCGTCCTGGACTACTGGGCCGCCGACGACACCTTCCGAGCCAGCATCGCCAACCGCGACGGGGCGCAAGAATATGTGTTCTACGACGGGCCACCGTTCGCCAACGGCCTGCCGCACTATGGGCATCTGCTGACCGGCTACGTCAAGGACATCGTGCCCCGCTACCGCACCATGCGCGGCTACAAGGTGGAGCGCCGCTTCGGCTGGGACACCCACGGGCTCCCGGCCGAGCTGGAGGTGGAGCGCCAACTCGGTATCACCGACAAGTCCCAGATCGACGCCATGGGCATCGCCGCGTTCAACCAGGCCTGCCGGGAGTCGGTGCTGCGCTACACGTCCGAGTGGCAGGCCTACGTCACCCGCCAGGCGCGCTGGGTGGACTTCGACAACGACTACAAGACCCTCGACCTGCCGTTCATGGAGTCGGTGCTGTGGGCCTTCAAGCAGCTCTGGGACAAGGGCTTGGCCTACGAGGGCTACCGGGTGCTGCCGTACTGCTGGCGCGACGAGACCCCACTGTCCAACCACGAGCTGCGGATGGACGACGACGTCTATAAGAGCCGCCAGGACCCGGCGCTGACGGTCGGGTTCCGGATCGTCGGCGGGGGAACTGCCGGTGAACTCGAGGGTGCTCACCTGTTGGTGTGGACCACCACTCCGTGGACCTTGCCGTCGAACCAGGCGGTGGCGGTCAACCCGGATGTGACCTATGTGCTGGTGGCGGCAGGGGAGCGGCGCTACCTGCTGGCCGAGGCGCGGCTGGGTTCCTACGCACGCGAGCTCGGGTTGGGCGAGGGGGAACAGCCGCACGTGCTGAGCAGCTACCGCGGGTCGGACCTGCTCGGGGTGCGCTATGCGCCGCCGTTCCCGTATTTCTACGATCGCAGCGATCAGGGGCCTGGCTTCCGGGTGCTCGCCGCCGACTTCGTGTCCACCGAGGACGGCACCGGCATCGTGCACCTGGCGCCCGCCTACGGCGAGGACGACAAGAACACCACCGACCCGGCCGGCATCACCCCGGTCACTCCGGTGGACGCCAAGGGCCGCTTCGATGCCACCGTTGCCGACTACGCCGGTCAGCATGTCTTCGACGCCAACAAGGCGATCATCGCCGACCTCAAGAACGGCACCGGGCCGGCCGCGGCCAACGGCGCGGTGCTGGTCCGCCACGAGACCTACGAGCACCCGTACCCGCACTGCTGGCGCTGCCGCAACCCGCTGATCTACAAGGCGGTGTCGTCGTGGTTCGTCCGGGTCACGCAGTTCCGGGACCGGATGGTCGAACTCAACGAGCAGATCACCTGGTACCCCGAGCACATCAAGGATGGGATCTTCGGCAACTGGCTGCGCGGTGCCCGCGACTGGTCGATCTCTCGAAACCGCTACTGGGGCACGCCGATCCCGGTGTGGAAGTCCGACGACCCGGCCTACCCGCGGATCGACGTCTATGGCAGCCTCGATGAGCTGGAGCGCGACTTCGGGGTGCGACCGGACAACCTGCATCGCCCCTACATCGATGAACTGACCCGGCCCAACCCCGACGACCCGACCGGCCGCTCGACGATGCGGCGCATCCCTGACGTCCTCGACGTCTGGTTCGACTCCGGCTCGATGCCCTACGCCCAGGTGCACTACCCGTTCGAGAACTCCGAATGGTTCGACGGCGGTGCGGGGCAGACTGCCCACTACCCCGGTGACTTCATCGTCGAGTACATCGGTCAGACCCGCGGCTGGTTCTACATGATGCATGTCCTGGCTACCGCGCTTTTCGACCGTCCAGCCTTCAAAACCTGTGTGGCGCATGGCATCGTGCTGGGCAGCGACGGGCAGAAGATGAGCAAGTCGTTGCGCAACTACCCGGACGTGAGTGAGGTGTTCGACCGCGACGGCTCCGATGCCATGCGCTGGTTCCTGATGGCCTCACCGATCCTGCGCGGCGGAAATCTGATTGTCACCGAGGCGGGCATCCGTGAGGGTGTGCGACAGGTGATGCTGCCGCTGACCAACGCCTACACCTTCTTGACGCTGTATGCCCCGAAACCCGGTGTCTGGCGTACCGATTCGCAGCACGTCCTGGATCGCTACATCCTGGCCAAGCTGGCGTCGCTGCGCGACGACCTGACACAGGCCATGGATGTGTGCGACATCTCCGGTGCCTGCGAGCAATTGCGACTGTTCACCGAGGCGCTGACCAACTGGTACGTGCGTCGGTCCCGACAGCGATTCTGGGACGAGGATGCCGACGCGATCGACACCTTGCACACCGTGCTGGAGATCACCGCGCGGCTGGCCGCGCCGCTGCTGCCGCTGACCACCGAGGTGATCTGGCGCGGTGTCACCGGGGAACGCTCGGTGCACCTGACCGACTGGCCGCAGGCCGGCGATCTGCCCGCCGACGCGGCCCTGGTGGCGGCGATGGACCAGGTCCGCGAGGTCTGTTCGGCGGCGTCGTCGGTGCGCAAGGCGCACCAACTGCGGGTGCGGCTGCCACTGCCCAAACTCACTGTCGCAGTCGACGACCCGCAGCGGTTGGCACCGTTCACCGACCTGATCGCCGACGAGCTCAACGTCAAGTCCGTCGAGCTCACCGACGACATCGCGCACTATGGGCGCTTCGACCTGGCGGTCAACGCGAAGGTGGCCGGTCCCCGGCTGGGCAAAGACGTCCAGGCCGCGATCAAAGCGGTCAAGGCCGGCGAGGGCGTCGTCAACGCGGACGGCAGCCTGAGCGCGGGACCGGTGGTGCTGCTCGAGAGCGAGTACACGTCCAAACTGGTGGCCGCTGACCCCGAATACACCGTCGCGTTGCCCGACGGGGCCGGCCTGGTGGTGCTCGACAGCGCCGTGACACCCGAACTGGAAGCCGAGGGCTGGGCTAAGGACCGGATCCGGGAACTGCAGGAGTTGCGCAAAAGCAGCGGACTGGAGGTATCCGATCGGATCGTCGTGGTGATCTCGGTGCCCGAGCAGCGGCTGGAATGGGCACGCAATCATGCCGAGTTGATCGCCGGAGAAATCTTGGCGACCAGTTTCGAATTCGGTGACCCGATCGATGCCACCGAAATCGGCGACGGCGTGCGGGTGTCCATCGCCAAGATCTGAGAAGTGCGGCGCCGGAAAAGTCCGTCCGGCCAGGGCGGACTTTCTCGCGGCGAGATTCTTAAGGTCGCCGGTGCCGGCTACGCGGGCTCGGTGCGATGTCCCCGGCTCCGCCGGGTGGTGACATTTGTGCAGATCGAGATAGGAAAAATACCCCCGCCGCGGCCTCGCCATCCGCCTGCACGCGGCCGGTCACCGGGCAGTGTCCAGACCCGGACGGGGCACTGACTCCTTTCCGGCGACCATTGGTCCGCGATTAACCTCCAAGCCATACGAACAGTTGTTCGCGGTTGGTACTGGCCCACCCGAATTGCGCCGAATCCCGGGGCAAATCGTCGCATGAGGCGACTCGGGTGGGTCGGTTCGTTACTCGGCTTAGAGGGGCAGGGGATTCATGGATTTCGGGGCGCTGCCGCCGGAAGTCAATTCCGCGAGAATGTATACCGGGCCCGGGTCTGCCCCGTTGCTGGCCGCCGCGGCGAGCTGGTCGGCGTTGGCGGCCGAGCTGGACTACACGGCGACGTCGTTCGCCTCGGTGATCGCCGACCTGACCGGCTCGGCCTGGAAGGGGCCCTCGGCCGCCTCGATGACGGCAGCCGCGGCTCCGTACGCAGCGTGGTTGAAGGCCACCGCGGTGGGTGCCGAAGAAACCGCGCTGAAAGCCTCGGCCGCAGCCGGCGCCTACGAAGCAGCCTTCGCCGCCACGGTGCCTCCGCCGGTGATCGCCGCCAACCGCACCCTGCTGGCCACGCTGGTGGCGACCAACTTCCTGGGCCAGAACGCGCCGGCCATCGCCGCCACCGAGGCGCAGTACGGGGAGATGTGGGCGCAGGACGCGGCCGCGATGTACGGCTATGCGGGCTCGTCTGCAACCGCCAGTCAGCTCAGCGCGTTCAACACTCCACCGGAGACCACAAATGCCGGCGGGCAGGCCGGTCAGTCGGCGGCGGTCAACAACGCGGCGCAGTCCGCAGCGGCGTCTAGCGCAGAGTCGACTCTGTCGGACTTCCTCACCCAGATCCCGAATGCGCTGCAGGATCTGGTCACCAATCCGATGGGGCTGCCGACCCAGGTCTTCCAGGATTACCAGGCGGTCGTGAAGACGCTGTCGTCGGTGCTGAGCACCTTCAACGGTCCGTACGCATCGGGCATCGTCAACTCGGCCCGCAGCATCTACCAGATGTCGATCAGCATCCCGGCCGTGGCCAACTCCCTGGGGAACCTGACCAGCACGCTGAGCCCCAAGCCGATCGTCGGCGCACTGTCGCCGTTGCTGTCCAGTCCGCTGCTCACCGGTGCACAGGCCATCCCGGCGTCGGTGTCGAGTGCGGTGGGCCGGGCCGGACTGATCGGGTCACTGTCGGTGCCCGCGAGTTGGGCCAGCGCGGTTCCGACCGTCAAGACCGCCGCCGTGGCCCTGCAGGCCAGTGTGCTCGAGGCGGCTCCGGCTCTGGCCGCCAACGGCGAGGGCCTGCTGGCGGGCCAGATGGCACTGTCGAGTTTGGCCGGCCGGGCCATCGGTACTCCGATCCGTCAGGCCGCCGGAGCCGGCGCCACTCGGGCGATCAGTGCGATCAGCCACGTCACCAACACCCAGACGGGACCGGACATCGCCACCACCGCCACCGTCATCGTCATCCCCCCGATCGCGAAATAGCGGAAGTAGGTCGCGTTCATGGTTTTTTACAGCTTCGCAGCGCAGCCGCCGGAGATCATCTCCGGGCAGTTGTACTCGGGACCGGGTGCGGACCCACTTTTCGCCGCCGCGGCGGCCTGGACGGGACTGGGCGCCGAGTTGAGCGCCACTGCCTCGTCGTACCAGGCGGTATTGGCGAGTCTCAGCGGCGGGTGGCAGGGGCCGGCGGCGGCGGCGATGGCGGCCGCCGCAGCACCGTACGTGACCTGGCTACAGACCACGGCGGCGCAGGCCGAACAGACCGCAGCCCAGGCATCGGCTGCTGCCGCCGCCTATGAATCTGCCTTCGCGGGGATCGTGCCGCCGCCGGCGATCGCCGCCAACCGCAGCCAGCTGGCCTCGCTGGTGGCCACCAATATCCTTGGTCAGAACAGCACGGCGATCGCGGCGGTCGAAGCCGAATACGGTCGGATGTGGGCGCAGGACGTCAGCGCGATGGTCGGCTATGCCGGCGCTTCGACCGCGGCCACCGACCTCGCCGCGTTCACCGAGCCGCCGCAGACCACCAACGGCACGGCGGGAAGTGCCGAGTCCGACGGTCTGGTGACGCCGCACGACATCCTGCAGGACGTCCTCGCCGAGATCAACAAGATGACCTCGGGCTACACCAAGGGATGGCAGGACCTGATCGACGGCGTGACCGGGGGCCCGGAGGTGCGCTCCTACCTGGAGTCACACCTGGCTCTGCTGTCGGGCACCAGCAGCCAGACCGCATGGGTCAACACCGTTCACGCCTCGACCAACATGTCGATCACCCAGTTCCGCAGCGGTTACAAGGCGGTGCTACCGGTGATTCCCAAGTCGGCGCTCGGCGGGTTGCACAGCTCGGGAGTGGCTACCGGCGCCGGCCTGGCGAAGTCCGCCGGGGCCGCAGCGGGCAGTGCGATGCGGGTGGGAGCGCTGTCGGTGCCGCCGAACTGGGCCAGTGCCACTTCGGCGATCCAGTTGGCCTCCACATCGCTGCCCGAGTCGGCACTGAGTGCCGCACCCGCCGCGGGTTCGGTGCCGGGCATGCTCGCCCCGGCGGCCATGGGCAGCGCGGCCGGTGGTGCGCTGGGTGCACCGGCGGCCCGCACCCGCACAGTGGCGCCGGCGGCGCGTGTGGTGTCGACCAACATCGCCGACCGCGAGGCGCCGGTGCCACTCGATCAGGTGATCGCGCAATTGCAGCAGACGCCGGATGTGGTGCAGCATTGGAACGTCGATCAGGCCGGCCTCGACGAGCTCGTCGCCAAGCTGTCCCTGAAGCCGGGAATCCATGCGGTGCATGTCCTCGACGAGGCGGACAGTGCCCTCACCGGATCGCAGTCCGCACTCGGCTGACATAGCCCAGATGCCTTACGCTTCCGGTCGTCGCAGGAGGACCCCTATGAAACTGTTGCTGGCCCCGCTGGTCATCCTGGCCGGGCTTGCTCTGGCCGCACCCGGGCACGCCGAACCCGCTGAAGGAGAGGCGAAGACGGTCGACAGCGCCGAATTCATCGCATCACTGCAGCAGGTCGGGATCATCTTCGATGACACCGAACACGCCGTGGCCGCCGCCGAGGCGCTGTGTGGCCTGGCTGCCAACGGCGAGTCGGCGATGGAACTGCTCAACGACGTCACCGAGGCCAACCCCGATCTCACTGTCGCCGACGCGGCCAGGTTCGCCGCGATTGCGGCGAAGACGTACTGCCCTCACCAGCTCAAGAAGGGTGGCGGCGGGTCGAAGTGACCTTCAGTCAGGGTTTGACGGCCCGCCACCGCTGTTGACCGTTCGCAATCTCCATCTCTATGTCGTGGAACCCTGCGCTGTCGAGGCGGTCCGGCAAGGTGTCGGGGCTGACCGGGTTGTAGGTGTCGCGGTAGTGCATCAGCTGAAAAATCGT
Organism: Mycobacterium sp. UM_WGJ; assembly: GCF_000455125.1. GTDB lineage: Bacteria > Actinomycetota > Actinomycetes > Mycobacteriales > Mycobacteriaceae > Mycobacterium. Next base: position 66,274 of record NZ_AUWR01000054.1, on the reverse strand, counting down.
CGAGTGCACCCCATCGCTGCCAGCGAAGACGGCCCCGGGCCGCAGTACCCGAAACGCTTCGGCGAACAGCCGGTCCTGCAACTCCGGCGTCGGAACGTGGTGCAGCATGGTGAAACACACCACGGAACTGAACTCCTCGGACGGCAGCCCGGTATCGGTGCCGTCGCCGTTGATGATGCGGGCCCGCGAGCCGTATCTCGACTGGAGGCGCTCGGTCATCGGGGGGTCGATCTCGACGGCGGTCAGCCGGGGCGTCATGTCCACCAGACACCGCATGTTGGCGCCGTAGCCCGGCCCGATCTCCAGGGTGTTCTCGCCGAGGTCGACGTCTGCCAGGGCCCACGGTAGGAGCTCACGTTCGACGCTGCGTGCCCAGTACCGGGAGCTGCAACACAGCCGGTGTAGCAGATTCATCGCCATCGTTTCGACACTAGTCGGGTGCGGCCAGGCGTCGTAGCTCCCAATAGGCTGAACATCGTGGACGCCCGCTGGGTCCTGCACCTGGATATGGACGCGTTCTTCGCGTCCGTTGAGCAATTGACCCGCCCGACGCTGCGGGGACGACCGGTGCTGGTCGGCGGGCTCGGGGGCCGCGGTGTGGTGGCCGGCGCCAGCTATGAGGCGCGGGTGTTCGGCGCCCGCTCGGCGATGCCGATGCACCAGGCGCGCCGACTGGTGGGGGCGCCGGCCGTGGTGCTTCCGCCGCGCGGCGCGGTGTACGGCATGGCCAGCCGACGGGTGTTCGAGACCGTGCGCGCGGTGATCCCGGTGGTCGAGCAACTCTCCTTCGACGAGGCGTTCGGCGAACCGGCCGAGCTGGCGGGAGCCGACGATGCGGAGGTGCTCCGATTCTGCGAACGGTTGCGCGGGCGGGTGCTCGAGGAGACCGGCTTGGTGGCATCCGTCGGGGCGGGATCGGGGAAGCAGATCGCCAAGATCGCGTCCGATCTGGCAAAGCCCAACGGTGTGCGTGTCGTTGGCCGCTCCGAAGAACGGCTGCTGCTGGACGGACTTCCGGTGCGCCGCCTGTGGGGGATCGGTCCGGTCGCCGAGGAGAAGTTGCACCGATTAGGCATCGCCACGATCGGCCAGCTCGCCGCAATGACCGACAGCGAGGTCGCCGATATCCTGGGTGCCACTATTGGTCCTGCCCTGCACCGGTTGGCCCGGGGAATCGACGACCGGCGGGTCGCCGAACGCGCTGAGGCCAAACAGATCAGCGCCGAGTCGACCTTCGCCGTCGATCTGACCACTCTGGAACAGTTGCGGGCGCAGATCGGTCCGATCGGGGAGCACGCCCACCGCAGGCTGCTTCGCGATGGACGCGGCGCCCGCACCGTGACGGTGAAACTCAAGAAGGCCGACATGAGCGTGCTCACCCGCTCGGCCACCTTGCCCTATGCCACCACCGACGTCGCCGCACTGACGTCGGCGGCCGCACGGCTACTGCTCGATCCGCAGGAGATCGGGCCGATCCGGCTGCTCGGCGTGGGGTTCTCCGGGTTGACCGATGTTCGTCAGGAGTCGCTGTTCCCGGATCTGGAGCTTCCAGATATGGGCGCGACAGCACCGGAAATCCCTGCGCGAGAACCACCTTCCGCGATAGCGGCGACGTCATGGCGAGTCGGTGACGACGTCAGTCACCCGGATCTGGGCCACGGTTGGATTCAGGGGGCCGGGCACGGGGTGATGACGATTCGCTTCGAAACGCGCGGCTCGGGCCCCGGCCCGGTGCGTACGTTCCCCCATGACGAGCCAGGGATCAGCCGCGCCGACCCGGTGGCGAGCCTGGACTGGCCGGACTACATTGCCCGCCCGGAGGAACCCAGCTAGTTGGTCGGGGGAGGGCCTGCGCTACCGGATCGTGTCGCGTCGCGAAGTTCACGGTATTGGAGAAGTACACCCGGAGAAGCCGGTCGTCAGCCCCACCGGTCGATGACGTCGCCGACGGGCTGCCCGGCCGCGAGCGCCGCCATCAACAGGATCCGTGCCTGCGGCGGGCGCAGCAGCGGGACCATCACCGCGCCGGCTTGCACCAGGGCCCGGCCGGGGCCGTAATCCGCACCGATGCGCCCCTGCGGAACCCGGCTGGACACCACGATCTCGACGCCGGCCGCACAGTGCCGGCGCACCCCGTCGATCACCGCCGTGGTGGCGTTGCCCGACCCCAACGCGGACAACACCACCCCGCGCGCACCGGCGGCCACGCAGGCGTCCAATGCGACGGTGTCGGTACCCGCGTACAGCGCCACCACATCCACCCGCGGCACCGTGGCCGGTGCACCGAGGTAGGGCCGAGTCTTGTCGCCGGACAGTGTGACGTGACCGTCGGTGACGCTGCCCAGCAGCGGACCGGTGAAACCGGTCAGCCCGGTGATGGTCGTCTTCTGCAGGCCCAGCGGGGCCAGTACCCGGCCGGCGAAGCACATCAGCACCCCCAGCCCCCGGGCCGCCGGATCGGCGGCCACCGCCAGGGCGTCGCGCAGGTTGCCCGGCCCGTCGGCGTCGGGCGCGTCCGCACCGCGCTGAGCCCCGGTCAGCACGACCGGCGCATCCCCGCGATAGCCGAGTTCCAGCCAGAGCGCACCCTCTTCGCAGGTGTCGGTGCCGTGGGTGACCACAACGCCGTCGGCGCCGCCGTCCACCGCGGCGTTGACCGCGGCGAGAAGCTGCGACCAGTCGGCCGGGCCCAGCTCCGAGCTGTCTCGCGCCATCAGATCCACCACGGTGACATCGGCGGCGCCGGTGTCCGCGAGCAGGTCCGAGCCGCTGCGGGCGGGCCGCAGCGCCCCGTCGCCTCCGGTGCTGCAGGAGATGGTGCCCCCGGTGGTGATGACGGTGAGACGCTTGGACAGCATGCCGCGATCATGCCGCACCCGGGTTAAGGGATGATGGAGAGCGTGACTGACGAGACAACCGACTCCACCGCGACGGAGGTGGACCCGGTCGCGGCAGCTGAGACGGAATCCGCTGCCCCGCCCCGCCGGCTGGGGCTGCTGCTGTCCGTGGCCGCGGTGGTGCTGCTGGCCGACGTCGTCACCAAGGTGCTCGCGGTGAAGATGCTGACCCCCGGCCAGCCGGTGTCGATCATCGGCGACACCGTCACCTGGACGCTGGTCCGCAACTCCGGCGCCGCGTTCTCGATGGCCACCAGCTACACCTGGGTGTTGACACTGATCGCCAGCTCAGTGGTGCTTGGCATCATCTGGATGTCGCGCCGCCTGGTGTCGCCGTGGTGGGCGATCGGGCTGGGGATGATCCTCGGCGGCGCGTTGGGCAACCTGGTGGACCGGTTCTTCCGGGCGCCCGGGCATCTGCAGGGCCACGTGGTCGACTTCCTGTCGATCGGCTGGTGGCCGGTGTTCAATGTCGCCGACCCCGCCGTGGTGGGCGGTGCGATCCTGCTGGTGGCGCTGTCGGTGTTCGGCTTCGACTTCGACGCGGGGGGTCGCCGCCGTGCCGGCGACGATGCTGCGCAGCCGCGTCCAGTGGGTGCTGCCGACGACGACGACGGCGACGGCGACGGCGAGCAACCCTGATGCGGCTGTGACCGAACGATCCATGCCGGTCCCCGAGGGGCTGGCCGGCATGCGCGTGGACGCCGGGCTGGCCCGCCTGCTGGGCCTGTCGCGCAACGTGGTGGCCACCCTGGCCGAGAACGGCGATGTGGAACTGGACGGCGCAGCCGCCGGCAAGTCCGACCGGCTCGTCTCCGGGGCGTGGTTACAGGTGCGACTGCCCGAAGCGCCGCCACCGCTGGAGAACACCCCGGCCGAGGTCGAGGGCATGACGATCCTGTACTCCGATGCCGACATCGTCGCCGTGGACAAGCCCGCCGGGGTGGCCGCGCACGCCTCCGTGGGCTGGAGCGGGCCGACCGTGCTCGGGGGCTTGGCGGCGGCCGGCTACCGGATCACCACGTCGGGCGTCCCCGAGCGCCAGGGCATCGTGCACCGGCTCGATGTCGGGACTTCGGGGGTGATGGTGGTGGCGATCTCCGAACGCGCCTACACCGCGCTCAAACGCGCGTTCAAGGCGCGCACCGTGGAAAAGCGCTATCACGCCCTGGTGCAGGGCCATCCGGATCCGTCCAGCGGCACCATCGACGCGCCGATCGGGCGGCATCACGGACCGGACTGGAAGTTCACCGTGACCGCCGACGGGCGGCACAGCATCACCCACTACGACACCGTGGAGGCGTTCGTCGCCGCGAGCCTGCTCGACGTGCACCTGGAAACCGGCCGTACCCACCAAATCCGGGTGCACTTCTCGGCCCTGCGGCATCCCTGCTGCGGCGACCTCACCTACGGCGCCGACCCCACGCTGGCGCGCAAGCTCGGGCTGGAACGGCAGTGGCTGCACGCGCGCGCTCTGGCATTCGCGCATCCCGGCGACGGGCGGCGCATCGAGATCACCAGCGAATACCCGGCCGATCTGCAGCACGCTTTGGAGGTGTTGCGGCGCTGAGTCAGCGCTCCGGCTTTTTGGCGTCGATCAGCACGCGGGTAGCGTGCGCGACGAACGGGCCGTCGGTTGCGATCCGGTCGTGCAACGCACGCAGTCGGTCCAGGTAGCCTTCGGCGGTGAAGCCCGGCACGATCCAGATCACCTTGCGCAGGAAGTAGATCACCGACCCGACGTCGAAGAACTCGACTCGCAGCCGCTCCATGCGGGCGTCCACCGGCTGCAGGCCGGCGGCCTGCGCCTCGGCGACCTGGCCCGCCACGTCCAACGCGGCATGCCGGGCCGCGGGCGGCGCGTCGAAGTAGTCGGCCAGCTCACCGACCGTGCCCGGCCCGATGTGCTGGGCCAGATAGCTGCCGCCCGGCTTGAGCACCCGGGCGATCTCCGACCACCACACCACGATGGGGTGCCGACTGGTGACCAGGTCGAACGCTTCATCGGCGAACGGCAGCGGCGGGTGATCCGGTGTGGCTATCACCACGACGCCCCGCTGATGCAGCAACTGGGTGGCGCGCGCCGCGTTGGGCGGCCACGACTCGGTGGCGGCCATGGCCGGCGGGAACACCTCGGCGCCGGCCAGCACTTCGCCGCCGCCGGTCTGCAGGTCCAGACCGGCCGAGGCGGCCGCGAGACGCTGACTCATGAGGCGCTGATAGCCCCAGGAGGGGCGCTGCTCGGTGGCGCGGCCGTCAAGCCAGGAGAAGTCCCAGCCGTCGACGGGTGCGGCGGCGGCCTCGGCCACCAAATCGTCGAAGCTACGTGACATCGAGGTCGTTAGCTCGATTCGTCAGCCGGCTTGGATGACTTCGGCGGGCGGATCTTGAAGGAGATGCGCAGTTTGGTGCGGTAGATGATCCCGCCTTTGTCGTCGAGGGTGAGGTCCTGCTCGACGACCTGGGCGACGCGGATGTCGTCGATGGTCTGCTTGGCCCGGTGCACCGCTTCGGCCGCGGCGTTCTCCCAGGATGACGGACTGGTCCCGATGATGTCGATCACCCGGTACACGCTCATGTATGACTCTCCTCCGCTTCAGCCGAACCTCAACGTAGTGCACGGCGGCGGCCGCTGTCCCGGGAAATGACCGCCGAAGAGACACGGGCGACGACACGCCCGAGAAGCGTCGGTGCTGCGCCATAGACTGGCGGTCCTATGGACAGTTCATCGTCGCGGTCCTTCGTGCACCTGCATAACCACACCGAGTACTCGATGCTCGACGGCGCGGCGAAGATCGCCCCGATGCTGGCTGAGGCGCAGCGCTTGGGGATGCCCGCGATCGGGATGACCGACCACGGAAACATGTTCGGCGCCAGCGAGTTCTACAACGCGGCGACCAAGGCCGGCATCAAGCCGATCATCGGGGTGGAGGCCTATATCGCCCCGGGTTCGCGGTTCGACACCCGCCGGGTCCACTGGGGCGACCCGAGCCAGAAGAGCGACGACGTCTCCGGCAGCGGCTCCTACACCCACCTGACCATGGTGGCCGAAAACGCCACCGGGTTGCGCAACCTGTTCAAGCTGTCATCGCTGGCCTCCTTCGAGGGCCAGCTCGGCAAGTGGTCGCGGATGGACGCCGAGATCATCGCCGAGCACGCCGAGGGCATCATCGCCACCACCGGGTGCCCCTCGGGGGAGGTACAGACCCGGCTGCGGCTGGGTCATGAGCGCGAGGCGCTGGAGTCGGCCGCCAAATGGCGGGAGATCTTCGGCCCGGAGAACTACTTCCTGGAGGTGATGGACCACGGGCTGGCCATCGAGCGCCGGGTCCGCGACGGACTGTTGGACGTCGGGCGCAAGCTCGGCATCCCGACGCTGGCCACCAACGACTGCCACTACGTCACCCGCGACGCCTCCTCGAACCACGAGGCGCTGCTGTGTGTGCAGACCGGCAAGACGCTGTCGGATCCCACCCGGTTCAAGTTCGACGGCGACGGCTACTACCTGAAGTCGGCCGCCGAGATGCGCGCGCTCTGGGACGACCAGCTGCCCGAGGCCTGCGATTCCACCCTGTTGATCGCCGAGCGGGTGCAGTCCTATGCCGACGTGTGGGCCCCGCGCGACCGGATGCCGGTGTTTCCCGTCCCCGAGGGCCACGACCAGGGCTCCTGGCTGCGCCACGAGGTGCAGGCCGGGCTGGAGCGGCGCTTTCCGGCCGGCGTGCCGAGCGAGTACACCGACCGCGCCTCCTACGAGATCGATGTCATCTGCGGCAAGGGATTTCCGTCGTACTTCCTGATCGTCGCGGACCTGATCAACTACGCCCGCTCGATCAACATCCGGGTGGGCCCGGGCCGCGGGTCGGCTGCCGGATCGCTGGTGGCCTACGCGCTGGGCATCACCAACATCGACCCGATCCCGCACGGTCTGCTGTTCGAGCGCTTCCTCAACCCGGAACGGCCGTCGGCACCCGATATCGACATCGACTTCGATGACCGTCGCCGCGGCGAGATGGTCCGCTACGCCGCCGAGCGGTGGGGCAGTGACCGGGTAGCCCAGGTGATCACCTTCGGCACCATTAAAACCAAAGCGGCGCTGAAGGATTCAGCTCGCGTGAACTATGGCCAGCCCGGCTATGCCATCGCCGACCGCATCACCAAGGCGTTGCCGCCGCCGATCATGGCCAAGGACATCCCGCTGTCGGGCATCACCGACCCCAACCACGAGCGGTACAAGGAGGCCGCCGAGGTTCGCGCGTTGATCGACACCGACCCCGATGTACGCACCATCTACGAAACCGCGCGCGGACTGGAGGGCCTGGTCCGCAACGCCGGCGTGCACGCCTGCGCGGTGATCATGAGCTCTGAGCCGCTGATCGACGCGATCCCGTTGTGGAAGCGCCCGCAGGACGGCGCCATCATCACCGGCTGGGACTACCCGTCGTGTGAAGAAATCGGCCTGCTGAAGATGGACTTCCTGGGCCTGCGCAACCTGACGATCATCGGCGACTGCCTGGAGAACATCAAAGCCAACCGGGGCATCGACCTGGATCTGGACACGCTGCCCTTCGATGACCCGGCCACCTACGAACTGCTGGGCCGCGGCGACACCCTGGGCGTGTTCCAGCTCGACGGCGGCCCCATGCGCGACCTGCTGCGCCGCATGCAGCCCACCGAGTTCAACGACATCGTCGCAGTGCTGGCGCTGTATCGGCCCGGTCCGATGGGCATGAACGCCCACAACGACTACGCCGACCGCAAGAACGAGCGACAGGCCATCAAACCGATCCATCCCGAACTCGAAGAGCCGCTGCGCGACATCCTCTCGGAGACCTACGGACTGATCGTCTACCAAGAGCAGATCATGTTCATCGCCCAGAAGGTGGCCTCCTACACCATGGGCAAGGCCGACGCGCTGCGTAAGGCCATGGGCAAGAAGAAACTTGAAGTGCTCGAAGCCGAATACAAGGGCTTCTATGAGGGGATGACGGCCAACGGGTTCTCCGAAAAGGCCGTGAAAGCGTTGTGGGACACCATCTTGCCGTTCGCCGGCTATGCGTTCAACAAGTCGCACGCGGCCGGCTACGGTCTGGTGTCGTACTGGACGGCTTACCTCAAGGCCAATTACCCGGCCGAATACATGGCCGGGCTGTTGACGTCGGTCGGTGACGACAAAGACAAGGCCGCGGTCTATCTGGCCGACTGCCGCCGGCTGGGGATCACCGTGCTGCCGCCGGACGTCAACGAATCCGGGCTGAACTTCGCTTCGGTGGGCGAGGACATCCGCTACGGGCTGGGTGCGGTACGCAACGTCGGCGCCAATGTCGTCGGCTCGCTGATCAACACCCGGACGCACAAGGGCCGTTTCACCGACTTCTCCGACTACCTCAACAAGATCGATATCGCCGCCTGCAACAAGAAGGTCACCGAGTCTCTGATCAAGGCGGGTGCCTTCGACTCGCTGGGACATCCGCGCAAGGGGCTGTTCCTGGTACACACCGACGCGGTCGACTCGGTGTTGGGCACCAAGAAGGCCGAGGCGGTGGGGCAGTTCGACCTGTTCGGCGGGGGAGACGGCGAAAGCGCCGCAACCGATGCCGTATTCGGCATCAAGGTGCCCGACGAGGAGTGGGCCGACAAGCACAAGCTGGCCCTGGAACGAGAGATGCTCGGTCTCTATGTGTCCGGGCACCCGCTCAACGGCATTGCACACCTGCTGGCCGCCCAGGTCGACACCCAGATCCCAGCGATCCTGGAAGGTGACGTCGCCGCCGACACCCAGGTAAAGGTCGGCGGCATCCTGGCCTCGGTGAACCGCCGGGTCAACAAGAACGGACTGCCCTGGGCCTCGGCGCAATTGGAGGATCTCACCGGCGGCATCGAGGTGATGTTCTTTCCACAGACCTACTCCGCCTATGGTGCCGACGTCGCCGACGACGCCGTGGTGCTGGTCAGTGCCAAGGTCAACATCCGCGACGACCGGATCTCGTTGATCGCCAACGAACTGGTGGTGCCGGATTTCTCCGCCAATGCCCCGGATCGTCCGCTGGCGGTGAGCCTTCCTACCCGCCAATGCACCATGGACAAAGTCAGTGCGCTCAAGCAGGTGCTGACCCGTCATCCCGGTACCGCACAGGTGCAGCTGCGGCTGATCAGCGGGGAGCGCATCACCGTCCTGGAGCTGGACCCCTCGCTGCGGGTGACGCCGTCCTCGGCGCTGATGGGGGACTTGAAGGCCTTGCTCGGCCCCGGCTGTTTGGGCGGGTAACCGACGGCGGCGCTGTCCGGCCAGGAGTGCGGTCTAGCGCGCGAACGGGTCAACCCGAACGATCGCGCTGTCGGGCCACAGGGTACGAGTTCGGATGCGCCGCAACTTATCCCGCAGTGGCAGATCCCGGTGCACGTTGGTCACGCCGGGTACCGGGACCATCGGCACGATGTTCCACTGCCAGCCGTAGCGCCGGTGCAGGCTGCGGTTGGCGGCTTCGGCCTCCTCGCCGGAGAGCACGGTCGCCTTTCCGAGTAGCGCGGTCGCGTCGCGTCGGCGCCGGCCGTGGTGGTCGCAGGCGGTCAACTCCACCTCCGGGCGCGCGGTCAGTCTTCGCGTCTTGGGACCGATCTTGGTCCGGAACAACACGGTGCCGTCATCGAGCGCGAACCATATCGGGGTGTCCACGGGCGTGCCGTCGCGGCGAAAGGTGCGCAGCAGCGCGTAGCGGGTGTGGCGTAGCTCGTCGGTTGATTGCGGGTGCATACCACCAGGGAACAACTTAAAGTTGACTTCAAGTCAAGTCCCCGGAGGTGTGGGTGCCCGATCCGTTGACCATCGGCGAGGTGGCGAACCGCAGCGGCGTCGCTGCCAGCACCTTGCGCTACTACGAGCGGATCGGCTTGCTGGCTGCCCCATATCGGGTCGGGGGTCAACGCCGCTATGACGCTGCGGCGCTGGCCCGGCTCGACGTGATCGGACTGTGCAAGGCTGCGGGGTTCACGCTCGAGGAGATTCAGCTGCTCTTCGCCGACGACGCACCCGGGCGTCCGGCGAGCACGGCGCTGGCCCGGGCGAAACTTGCCGAGATCGACGCTCGGCTGGAGTCGCTGCGGCGGGCCCGTGCAGTCATCGAGTGGGGAATGCGGTGTACTTGTCCGTCCATCGATGCGTGCACCTGTGGAATTCATCCGCCGAAAGTCTGAATCTCAACGTAACGGTGAGATCTGTTTCCTATAACAACATCGCATAACTGGTGTAACGTCTGAAACTCCTCGCACAACATGTGCGGCCTCGGGGGGAGGTAGAGAGCGTTGAGGGCTGCGCGGAGCCGGTTCCGGCGGGCGCGCTATCGCAAAAAATTGAACTTTACCCAAGAGTACTATTAGCATAGGATATCTATGCTGTTACACAGGCGTAACATCGGACGCCTGTTGATTCACAGCAATATATGAGCTTGAACAACACGGAGGCAGTCATGTGGGTTTCGCGTCGTCTTCTCAACCTGCTGGGGATGGGCGCTGCCGCCGCGTTCGCCGCGCTGGTGATTCCGGGGTCCGCCGCCAACGCGGCGGGGGACCCGTTCCTGGACGGCGGGCCGTATGAGACCTGTAACGGTGCGGTCTGCATGGTGATGGGGGACATCCTCGACGGTGGCTGGACATACCAGGGCGTCCGCCCGTTCATCACCGACTGGAAGGGCGACCAGCCCTACACCATCACCTACACCGACGGCGACAACACGCTCGACGCCGGGACGTACAACATCAAGATCGAGGACTACTGGAACTCGTTCTTCTCCACCCGGGCCTACCAGTTCGGTGACTTCGTCGCCAACCCGACCCTGCCCGCCGACTTCGACCTGAGCAGCCTGGGCAACTTCGGATACCTGTCCGGCTCCTCGATCTACGAGGTCAACATCGGTGACTTCACCAACCTGACGATCAACGGCGTGGGACCGCACGACCTGAACTACTGGGTCATGTCGGCCGGCGACCTCGGTTACACCGTGGTGACCGACCCGATCAACTTCGCATCGGCGGCCTACGTCACGATCGGCGACGACGACCCGCTGTTCTTGTGGAACAGCCTGTTCCACTCGTGGATCCCCGAGGTGCCGGACTACCTTGTTCCGAACGACCCGTTCGCCAGTCTCGACTTCGACCCGTCGCAGTACCTCGGTGACGCCTGGGCCGGCTTCTAACCCCTCGGCTCAGAACTTGTAGCGCAGCACCCGGGCCTTGCCGGCCACCGATTTGAAGCGGCCGGCAAGCCGGGTGATTCTGCGAGCCGGGCCCGGAAACGAATCGACCTCGGCTGCGTGCGCCAAGCAGGCCTGTTCGACCAGGCGCAGCCGAGGGTCCCACCGCTGCGGGGTGCGCGGGTCGGTGAAGCCGGGATTGGCCCAGACGTGGCGCAGCACGGTGAACATTCCCCGCGGCGCCAGCTTCATGCCCAGCCAGCTGAACGGCCCGACCCGGCCGTAGTCGTTGAACGCCAACTCGCCGGTCCCGAGATGGTCGATGGCGTGCGCGATCAGCGCAATGACCTGTGCCTCGGTGAGAAAAGCGAACAGTCCGTCGGCGATCACCATGGTGGGTCGACCGGTCGGGACACTGTCCGTCCAGTCCGTCCCGGTCAGATCGGCGGCGATGAGGTGCTCGCCGGGCTGAGCCGGCACCACCTTCTCGCGCAGCGCGATCACGCGCGGCAGATCGATGCTGTACCAGTCGACGCCCGCCGGCGGTTTCACCCGGGCCAACGGCTCGTTGAGCCCGGCGCCGAGGTCGACCACCACCGCATCGGGGTGCGCAGCCGCGTACCCGCGGACGCGCTCGTCGAGCATCTTGGCGCGGAGGGCAGTTTGGCGCACCACGCTCGCCGGAATGCGGAATGCCGGGAAGTCGTAATCGATCTGGCCGACCACGCGCTCGGAGAACTCGTCACCAAGGATCGGTACGGGAGCGCGACAGTCCAGTGCACGGGCGTACGCGGTGAGGAAGGCGGTCTGCTCGACCAGGCTGAACTCGGTGACGGCAATCGACATGGGCTCACCGTAAGCGATGTCGGCGGTAGCGGCCCGTAACGGCAATCCCGCGCCTAGGCCGCGGCGGCGCCACTAACGTCGACGCCATGGAAGGCGCCACGGAAACTCTGCCGGCAACGACCATCGCGGTCGCAGCCGACGGTGCGCTCGGTTCCATCACGCTGAGTCGTCCGGACAAGCTCAACCCGCTGAGCACGGCGACGCTGAACGAGTTGGTGGCGGCGGCCCGCTGGTTCGACGCCCGCCCCGCGGTGAAAGTCGTGGTGGTGGCCGGCAGCGGCCGGGCGTTCTCCGCCGGCGCCGACCTGGGCGCGTTCGTCGCCGCCGGCGGCGGAACCGCAGCCCTGCGGGACGCCGCCGACGCCGGGCGGCGGATGGCCGATGCCATCGAAGCCATGCGGGCGGTGACGGTGGCGCGGCTGCACGGCCACTGTGTGGGCGGCGGCGTCGTGCTGGCCGCGGCGTGCGATCTGCGGGTGTCCGCCGAGGACACCCGATTCTCGATTCCGGAAGTCGACCTGGGAATTCCGCTGGCCTGGGGCGGTATCCCGCGACTGGTCCGCGAGATCGGGCCGGCGCTCACCAAGGAACTCGTCTTGACCTGCCGCCCGTTCGACGCCGCCGAGGCCAAGGCGATCGGTTTGCTCAACCGGGTGGTACCCGAGGCAGACCTCGGCGCGGCGGTCGACGAACTGGTAGACCAGCTGGTCAACAAATCCGCGCTCACGCTGGGCGGCACCAAACGTCAGGTCAACGCGGTGACCGACGGCATGGTGGGGACCACACGCAGCTGGAACGACGCCGACGCACTGGTCACCGCGGTGCACGATCCCGAGTCGCAGGCATCGGCGATGGCATATCTGGAACGAGTCAGTCGCCGCTGAGGCGACCGTGAGCAGGAGGAACAGATGACGCAGACATCGCTGGCGGCCACCTTATGCACCGTCGGCGATACGCAGACGCTGGCGTAGAGGCTTTCGATCTCCTCGGCGTCTTTCAGACAGGAGAACGCGACGCCGCCAATGGTTTTCACCTTCGGCCACGGCACCGCGGACCGGGCCGAGATCACCGCGCTGCTGACAGGTGCCGGTGTGCAAGGCCTCATCGACGTACGCAGCGCCCCGGGAAGCCGGCGCAACCCGGACTCCGCGCGCGAGGAGATGCAGCGTTGGCTGCCGGCAGCCGGTATCGGCTATCGGTGGGAGCCACGACTGGGCGGCTGGCGGCCGACCAAGGGGGAGAGCCCCGACGTCGGGTTGCGCAATGACTCGTTTCGGTCCTACGCGGGCTACATGCGCAGCGAGGACTTCCGGGCCGGAATCGATGAGTTGCTGGCCGAAGCGGCGGATCAACAGGTTGCGGTGATGTGCGCCGAGACCGTCTGGTGGAGATGTCATCGCAGGCTGATCGCCGACTACCTCACCCTGGTCCGCGGAACCGAGGTACGGCACCTGATGCACGACGGCAAGCTGCGCGACCACCGGCCGACCGCCGAAGCACGCGTAGCCGGCGCGGTGCTGATCTATGACGGCCCGGCTGCCGAACCCGAATAGCCGCGGTCAGCGCCGCGAGGGGTGTCGCGAACCCAAGACGACCCACACCGCGCTGCAGGCGCCCGCAGCGGTCAGAACCGCGGCCGCGGCGCTGGAGGTCACGGCACCGACGATCAGCAGGGTGACCAAGCCGATGGCCAGCGCGACCAACTTGTAGGCCGGCCACGGCACACCGGCGATGGGCACGTGCTGCCCGAAGCGCTGGGCGGTGGTCATGGATTTAACGGTACGCGATAATCAATTGTTAGGCCAGCCGAAATCTGCTCGCCGGATTGTTATGTCGTGACACGGTATTACGCTGGCTGCATGCCTCTGAGCGGAGAATATGCACCCAGCCCGTTGGATTGGTCACGCGAGAACGCCGAGAAGTACATGGAGTCCGGTGGCACCGAGGGCATCGAGATGAAGGGCAAACCGGTCGTGCTGTTGACCACGGTCGGCGCCAAAACCGGCAAGCTGCGCAAGGTCCCGCTGATGCGGGTGGAACACAACGGTCAGTACGCGATTGTCGCGTCGCTGGGCGGCGCCCCGCAGAACCCGGTCTGGTACTACAACGTCGCGGCGAACCCGCGTGTCGAGCTGCAAGACGGACCCGTCAGCGGCGACTACGACGCCCGCGAGGTATTCGGCGAGGAAAAGGCGCAGTGGTGGGAACGCGCGGTCGACGCGTTCCCCTATTACGCCGAGTATCAGGAGAAGACCGATCGTCAGATCCCGGTGTTCGTCCTGACCCCGGTGGGCTGAACCCCCTGCTGGGTGACACCATATTGCGGTGTCCGCCGAACTGCGCCAGAACCGAAGTGGCTCCCATCCCGGCCCCGCACAGGGCCCGTCGAAGGGCCCGTTGACCGCGGCCGACATTGACGCGGCGGCCAAGCGAATCGCCGGCGTGGTGGCGCCCACCCCGCTGCAGTACAGCGACCGGCTCTCCGCGCAGACCGGCGCCAACGTCTATCTCAAGCGGGAAGACCTGCAGTCGGTGCGCTCCTACAAGCTGCGGGGCGCTTACAACCTGCTGGTCCAGCTCAGCGACGCCGAGCTCGCGGCAGGTGTGGTGTGCTCGTCGGCCGGTAATCACGCGCAGGGATTCGCCTACGCCTGCCGATCGCTCGGGGTCCACGGCCGGGTCTATGTGCCGGCCAAGACACCGAAGCAGAAGCGCGACCGCATCCGCTACCACGGCGGCGAGTTCATCGAGCTGATCGTCGGCGGCGCGACCTACGACCTGGCCGCGGAGGCGGCATTGGCCGATGTCGCCCGCACCGGTGCGACGCTGGTGCCGCCCTACGACGACCTGCGGACTATGGCGGGCCAGGGCACCATCGCGGTGGAACTGCTCGACCAGCTCGACACCGAGCCGGACCTGGTAGTGGTGCCGGTCGGCGGTGGCGGCTGCATCTCGGGCATCACCACCTATCTGGCCGAGCGGACCACCAGGAGTGCCGTGCTGGGCGTCGAGCCGGCCGGGGCCGCATCGATGATGGCCGCGTTGGCGGCAGGGGAGCTGGTGAGCCTCGACCACGTCGACCAGTTCGTCGACGGTGCCGCTGTCCGGCGCGCCGGGGCTCTGCCGTTTGCGGTGCTGTCCGGGGCCGGCGACATGGTGTCGGTGACCACCGTCGACGAAGGTGCGGTGTGCACCGCGATGCTCGACCTGTACCAGAACGAGGGGATCATCGCCGAGCCGGCGGGCGCCCTGTCGGTGGCCGCGCTGCTGGAGGTCGACTCCGGCATGCTGGCCCCGGGGTCCACGGTGGTGTGCCTCATCTCCGGCGGCAACAACGACGTGTCCCGCTACGGCGAGATCCTGGAGCGCTCGCTGGTGCACCTGGGCCTCAAGCACTACTTCCTGGTCGACTTCCCGCAGGAACCGGGCGCTTTGCGGCGCTTCCTCGACGAGGTTCTCGGGCCCGGCGACGACGTCACGCTGTTCGAGTACGTCAAGCGCAATAACCGCGAGACCGGCGAGGCCCTGGTCGGTGTGCAACTGGGCTCGGCTGCCGACCTCGAGGGCCTGCTGGACCGCATGCGTACCTCGGAGATCCACGTCGAGCCACTGGAACCCGGCTCGCCCGCCTACCGCTACCTGCTGTAGCAGCGCGGATTCAGCGCAGCAGGTGAGCTCCGGGCACCGAACGGGTAGCCGACCGTGATGGTGTCATCGGAGACAATGCGCATGGATGAAACCGACGTCCGCCGGGTGCTCGATATCGCCCTGCGATTCGGGCAGCTGCTGCTGGGATCACAGGCCGGAACCGCCGACGTCGCCTCAAGCATGTTGGCCATCGCCACCGCCTACGGACTGCCGCAGACCCAGGTGGACATCATGGCCAACTCGATCCGGGTCTCAGTGCCCCGCGGGGTGCCGGGCGCCCCGGTCACCGCGATGTATCTGGTGCAGTCGCGCTCACTGGACTACACGCGGCTGCAGCTGGCCACCGATCTGGCCGAGCAAGTGGTGAACACGACGCCGGATCCCGAGTGGGTGCAACAGCAGCTGGACATCGTGACCCGGGCCGATCACCCCTATCCCCGCTGGGTGGCCACCGCCGGTTGGGCGGTGATGGCCGGCGGCTTCGCCGTACTGATCGGTGCCGGGCCGCTGGTCGCGCTGATATCTGCGGTCACCACCGCCCTGATCGACCGGATCGGCCGCGTGCTCAACGGCTGGCAACTGCCACTGCTCTTCCAGCAGGTCGTCGCCGCCGCCGTGGCCACCGGGGTCGCCATCGGCCTGCACGCCGTCGGCTGGCTGCCGGCCGGCACCCCGGTATCACCGGTGGTGGCCGCCAACATCGTGGTGCTGTTATCCGGGCTGGCCACCGTAGGTTCGGTGCAGGATGCCATCACCGGCTACCAACTCACGGCTGTCTCGAGGGGGATGGACATCCTGCTCTTGTCGGTCGGAATCCTGGTCGGCGTCTCGATCGCGGTGCAGATCGGCGGGGTTTTCGGAGCGCAAGTCCGGGTGAGCCCAGAGATGCCGGTGGCAGCACTGAGCGTGCCGGTCTATCTACTGGCGGGCGCCACCGGCGCGGCCGCCGCTGCGATTGCGGGCTATGCGCAGCTCAAGGCGGCACTGGCGGCCGGCCTTGCCGGGGCGACCGCCACGCTGCTGTTCTTCGGGCTGCAACTGCTGCAGACCAACGCGATCGTGAGCTCGTTCGCGGCCGCCGCGGCGACCGGGCTGGTCGGCACCCTGCTGGCGCCCCGGCTTCGGGTCACGCCGTTGGTCATCATCATGGCGGGCATCATCCCGCTGGTTCCCGGGCTGACCCTGTTCCGGGGCTTCGTACAATTGGTCAACGGGCAACCCAACGCCGGAGCCTCACTCGGGATGGCGGCCGGGCTGGCGCTGGCGCTCGGCGCCGGTGCGGTGTTGGGGCCGCTGCTGGCGCCCTCGGTGCGACGCGAACTCAGCCGCTATCACCTGCGCGGGCGCGCAGCGGCGACGCGTCGCATCCGCAGCCCCTACCGCATCCCACAGTTGGCCGGTATCCGCTATTTCGGGCGCCGGGCGGCCTAGCTCACCGGCTCTTGCACAAGATGGTCAGCGAACGTCCCGTCACCGTCACGGCCTGGCCGGCGTCGACCACCAACTCAGTTCTGCCTGCCGGGTCCGCGGTGTCGATCACCACGGTCCAGACCTGCGCGTAGTCGGTATTGGGGGTCACGAATTCGACCGGTGTCTCACCGGCGTTGAAGCACAGCAGAAAGGAGTCGTCGATGATCCGCTGCCCGCGCAGATCCGGCTCCGGCAGTGCCTCGCCGTTGAGGAAAACCATGACGCACCTGCCGAATTCGCTGCCCCAATCCTGCTGGGTCATCTCTTGGCCGGCCGGGGTCAACCAGGCGATGTCATGCACCTCGTCGCCGCCGCAGAGCGGTCTGCCCTCGAAGAACCGGCGCCGCCGGAACACCGGGTGCGCGGTGCGCAACGCGGTCATGGCCCGGGTGAACGCGAGTTGGTCGGCGTTGCGTTCGGCCAAGGTCCAGTCCATCCAGGACAGCTCGGAGTCCTGGCAGTAGACATTGTTGTTGCCGCGCTGGGAGCGGCCCATCTCGTCGCCGTGCAAGATCATCGGGGTGCCCTGGCTGATCAGCAGGGTGGCCATGATGTTGCGGGCCTGGTGGGCCCGCAACGCCAGGATCGCGGGGTCGTCGGTCGGGCCCTCCACACCGCAGTTCCACGACCGGTTGTAACTCTCGCCGTCCCGGTTGTCCTCGCCGTTGGCTTCGTTGTGTTTCTCGTTGTAAGACACCAGATCCGCCAACGTGAAACCGTCGTGGCAGGTGACGAAGTTGATACTCGCGCTGGGACGCCGCCCGGTCGCCTCGTAGAGGTCCGAGGAGCCGGTCAGGCGAGAGGCGAACTCACCGAGGGTTTCCGGCTCGCCGCGCCAGTAGTCACGCACCGTGTCGCGGTACTTGCCGTTCCATTCCGTCCACAGCCCGGGGAAGTTGCCCACCTGGTAGCCGCCCTCGCCGACGTCCCAGGGCTCGGCGATCAGCTTCACCTGGCTGACCACCGGGTCCTGTTGCACCAGGTCGAAGAAGGCCGACAGCCGATCGACGTCATGCAACTCCCGGGCCAGCGTGGAGGCCAGGTCGAAGCGGAAACCGTCGACGTGCATCTCAGTCACCCAGTAGCGCAACGAGTCCATGATCAGCTGCAGGGTGTGGGGGTGACGGGCGTTGAGGCTGTTGCCGGTGCCGGTGTAGTCGGTGTAGTGCCGCAGGTCGTCCTCGTCGAGCCGGTAGTAAGCGGCGTTGTCGATTCCGCGGAAGTTCAGCGTCGGGCCGAGGTGGTTGCCTTCGGCGGTGTGGTTGTAGACCACATCGAGGATCACCTCGATGCCGGCCTGGTGGAACGCGCGCACCATGGCTTTGAACTCTGCCACCGCACCGCCGGCCTGGCGGTTGGCCGCGTACTCGTTGTGCGGCGCGAAGAAGCCGAAGGTGTTGTACCCCCAGTAGTTTCGCAGCCCCAGCTGCAGCAGCCGCTGATCGTGCAGGAACTGGTGGACCGGCATCAGCTCGATGGCCGTGGCGTTCAGCGACTTGAGGTGGTCGATGATCACCGGATGCGCCAGCCCGGCATAGGTGCCGCGCAGCTCGGCCGGAATGCCCGGATGGGTCGCGGTCATACCCTTGACATGCGCCTCGTAGATGAGCGTCTGGTGGTACGGCGTGCGCGGTGACCGGTCGGCCGCCCAGTCGAAGTAGGGGTTGATCACCACGCTGGTCATGGTGTGACCCAGCGAGTCGAGCGCGGCGGGCGCAGCGCCGTTGTCGGGATCGGCCAGGTCGTAGGAGAACAGTTCTGGACCGAACTCGAAGGCGCCGTGAAAGGCCTTGCCGTACGGGTCCAGCAGCAGCTTGCTGGGATCGCAGCGCTGGCCCGCGGCGGGGTTGAACGGTCCGTGCACCCGGAAGCCGTAGTGCTGGCCGGGCCCGACGCCGGGCAGGTAGGCATGCCAGACGTAGCCGTCCACCTCATCGAGACCGATCCGGGTCTCGGTGTGGTCGCTGTCGTCGATCAGGCAGAGTTCCACACGCTCGGCCACTTCGGAGAACACCGCGAAGTTGGTGCCGGCCCCGTCGTATACCGCGCCCAGCGGATAACTGTTTCCGGGCCAGACCGTGGGCGCGGACGGCTCCGGTGTGGGCTCTGGGCCCGACTCAGCCGACGACACCGCTTGACCTTATCCGCTTTTCCGGCATTCGCCGCCGAGCATGGCCGGGTTCACCACCAGCCGGTGGCGGCGCCCATCTGACGTCCGAGTTCTCCGGTCATGGTGCGCATGTAGGTTGCCGACAGGTGGTGAGAGTCGTGATAGATCAGCACATTCCCCTCGACCGCGCGGCAGATCTCTTTGTCGCAGACCGCGTCGGACAGGTCTAACGGCTTGAGCAGCGGGAATTTCTTGACGAAGTCCAGGGTGGGGTTGCGCTCGACAAGCACTTCAGAGCGTTTGATGCCGCAGGACTCCGCGTCGCCGCCGGAGGCCAGGCAGTCCGCGGGCTGGAACGGGTCGCCGTCACGCACCAGCCACGGGGTGTCGCGGACCCCCAGGATGGGGATGTTGTTGTCCGACAGCTGCTTCCAGATCCCGATGTAGGTTCCCGGCATCACGTCGCCCGGTTTGATGTTCCACGGCCGGGTGGCGGTGGTGAACACGAAGTCCGGGCGGTCGGCGATCAGTTTTTCCATCGTCTTGCCCACCCACTGGTAGCACTGCGGGTAGGGGGCGTTGTTGCCCATGATCAGCGGGACCTTCTCGGTGGACAGCGGGCAGCCCATCTTGAGGTAGGTCACCACCTTGAAGTGGTGCCGCTGGCCGAGGATGTCCAGCGCAGGCAGCCAGTGTTCAGCGTGCGACCCGCCGGCCAGCGCGACAGTCCGGGTCGCCTCGTGGTCGCCGTAGGTGCAGTTGATCAGGTCCGGGTTGGTGAAGTTGCTGATGCAGCCTTCCCGGGTGGACACCGGCAGGTCCTTCTTGGCCTCCAGGATGGTCGGCCGCATCCGGAGTTTGGGGACCCGCTTGTGCTTGAGCAGCGCGCGGGCGCCGGGGTAGTCGTCCTTGCTCAGCTTGACCAGCTCGGTCCCGCTGGCG
This sequence comes from Mycobacterium sp. UM_WGJ, assembly GCF_000455125.1. Taxonomy (GTDB): domain Bacteria; phylum Actinomycetota; class Actinomycetes; order Mycobacteriales; family Mycobacteriaceae; genus Mycobacterium. The sequence continues at coordinate 46,172 of NZ_AUWR01000054.1, read as the reverse complement.
CGTTGCACGGTGACATGTTCGCGCCAGGAGAATGACGTCGCCGTCAGCGCCACCCCCAGCAACACCACGGTCGAGCCCAACACCGACGTCGGACGTCGCCACCAGCCGGCCGTGGGCTTGCGCCACCGCGGGCGCAGCACCGGCGCGGCGGGCTGGCCGGCCGGCTTGCGGGAGCGCAGCGGATCTTCGACGAATCGGGTGGTCAGGTAGGCCAGTACGCCGGAGACCGCCAGGATCACCGCGCCGTCCAGCAGGCTTGCGTGCCGGTGCCCGCTGTAGGACAGCCAGAAGATCAGCAACGGCCAGTGCCACAGGTACAACGAGTAGGCCATCGAGCCGAGGGTGACCAGCGGCGCCGCCGCCAGCCACCGGTTGGGCCACGGCAGTTTCGCACTGGTGCTCGGGAGGGCTTGCCGGTTGGCCCCGGCCAGGATGAACGCCACCGTGGCTCCGACCGGCACCAGCGCCCACGGTCCGGGGAACTCCCGCACGCCCTCGATGAGGGCCCCGCAGCTCAGGATGGCCGCCAGCGCCACCGTGCCGACGGCGGTCCGCAGCCACATCGGCCAGCGGATGTAGGGGACCAGCGCGCCGACCAGCGCGCCGATCAACAGCTCCCAGGCGCGGGCGAAGCTGTTGTAGTAGGCCAGTGACTGATTGGCCTGGTGCGCGACGATCGCATACCAGAAAGAGGCCACCGTCAGCGCCGTGAGCAGCACGACGAACGCGACCCGAAGGTGCTTGCCGAGTATGCGCCGGAGCAGGAAGGCGAGGCCGAAGACCAGCAGCAGGAAGCTCAGGTAGAACTGGCCCTGTACCGACATCGACCAGATGTGCTGCAGGGGGCTGACGGCCTCACCGGCCTGCAGGTAGTCGGCGGCGCTGCGGGCCAGCTCCCAGTTCTGGTAGTAGCCGAGGCTGGCCAGGCTCTGGTCGGCGAACGTCTCCCAGCGGGTCTGCGGCTGGATCAAGATCGTCAGCAGCGCGCAGGCGGCCAGCACCACCACCAGTGCGGGCAGCAGGCGGCGGACCAGCCGGCTCAGGTCGGGAAGCGGTGACAGTGACGAGGCCGGGTTCAGCGCGACCCGCAGCAGCTTGCCGCCGAAGAAGAAGCCCGAGAGCGCCAGGAAGACGTCGACCCCGCCGGAGACTCGCCCGAACCAGACATGGAACACCGCCACCAACGCGATCGCGACGCCCCGCAGACCGTCCAGATCGTGGCGGTAAAAGCCCTCCTTGCGGGTGCCCATCACGGTGGCCGACCCGCGGGTCGGAACCGAGCCGGATGCGGGCTCTGCAACAGGTGTTACTGCCGGTCGAGGCGGGGACAGGGCAATCATGATCGCCCGACAATCTACCTAACCTGCCTGGAGAAACCGCATTCTGCGCGTTGTGACGTCGGCCGAGTCGGTCAGGAGCCGATCACTCGGGTCAGGTAGGGGACCATGTTGGAGGTGCGCGCCGGCGAGACCGCGACCGCGGGGCTGGTGCCCTCGATCATCTGGTTGTTGCCCAGGTAGAGGGCAACGCTCTGCGTCCCGCCCGGGCCGTAGCACAGCAGATCACCGGGGCGGGCCTGGGCGGGCGGGACCTTCTGGCCGACGCTGCACTGCTCGCCGGAGGTGCGCGGCATTCTGATGCCGGCGCCGGCGAACGCGTACTGGATCAGGCCGGATGCGTCGAAACCGACGGTGGTGGTGTCCGGAATGTCCTCGGTGGGTGCCAGCGACGTGCCCGGCAGACCCGGGGTGACGCTTCCCGGCAGCAGCGGATTGCTGGGGGTGCTCGGGACGCCGGCGCGGCCGGTGATGTCGGTCAATGAGCTGCGGGTGGTGGCAGCGCGGGCCCGCGCGCTGTTGGTGGGCCCGTTGACGTCACCGCCGCCGTAGACGAAGGGCACGCCGCGCTGCGAGAGCGCTCGCTGGATCACCCGCTCGACGAGCTGGTTCTGACCGGTCTGAGACAGCGGGTCGGCGTAGGCGGGCGCGGCATTCAGCGCCGGAGCCAGGGCCGCCGCCAATGCGATCGCGGTAGCGCAGACGCGTTTCATAGGAGCAACCCCCTTCTCGGCCGATATTCACGGCAGTATCACTCGTCACTTCTGTCACAGAGACTACCGGCGTTTACGCCCCATCAGCCGCCGCGGAAGAGAAATTGCGCAACCTGTGACCCAACGGTTATGCCGGCGGCCACTACTGTCGTCAGGCATGTCCGCGTTGACTCCCGACCAGATCAGCGCCATCGACGCCGCACACCTGTGGCACCCGTACAGCACAATCGGCGCCGAATCTCTGGCGCCGACGGTGGCGCTGGCCGCCCGGGGCGCCTACCTGACTCTGGTCGTCGACGAGGCACCTCTCGACGTACTCGACGCGATGAGCTCGTGGTGGACTGCGATCCACGGCCACGGCCACCCCGAACTGGACGCCGCGCTCACCGCGCAGGTAGGCACCATGAGCCACGTCATGTTCGGCGGGCTCACCCACGAACCCGCCGCTCGGCTAGCCGAGCTGCTGGTGGACATCACCCCGGCCGGGCTGGACACGGTGTTCTTCTCCGACTCGGGGTCGGTGTCGGTGGAGGTCGCGGTCAAGATGGCGCTGCAGTACTGGCGCGCTCGCGGCCGCGGCGCCAAACACCGGCTGATGACCTGGCGCGGCGGCTACCACGGCGACACCTTCACTCCGATGAGCGTCTGCGACCCCGACGGCGGCATGCACTCGCTGTGGCGCGATGTCTTGGTGGCCCAGCTGTTCGCCCCGCAGGTGCCCCGCGACTACGACCCGGCCTACAGCGCCGCGTTCGAGGCCCAGCTGGAGCAGCACCGCGACGAGGTGGCTGCCGTGATCGTGGAGCCGGTGGTACAGGGCGCCGGCGGTATGCGCTTCCACGACCCGCGCTACCTGGTGGACCTGCGCGACGCCTGCACCCGCCACGGCGTACTGCTGATCTTCGACGAGATCGCCACCGGCTTCGGCCGCACCGGTGAGCTCTTCGCCGCCGATCACGCGGGCGTGACCCCCGACATCATGTGTGTCGGCAAGGCCATGACCGGCGGTTACCTCAGCCTGGCCGCCACGTTGTGCAGCACCGAGATCGCCCACACGATCAGCGGCGGGGAGGCCGGCGCACTGATGCACGGGCCGACCTTCATGGCGAACCCGCTGGCCTGCGCGGTCTCGGTCGCCAGCACCGAACTGTTGCTGCGCCAGGACTGGCGTGCATCGGTCGCCGGGATCGGCGCCGGGCTGACCGCTGCCCTACAACCCGCACGTGACCTGCCCGGGGTCGCTGACGTCCGGGTCTGCGGCGCGATCGGAGTCATCGAATGCCGGGAACCGGTGGACATGGCCGTTGCGACTCGAGCGGCACTGGCGCACGGCGTGTGGCTGCGCCCCTTCCGCAACCTGGTCTACGCGATGCCGCCCTACATCTGTAGCCCCGAGGAGATCGCCCGGATCGGCGGCGCGATGGTCGACGCGGTGCATGCCTTAGCCTGAACAGTGTTCAAGTCGTCTCGAGACCGCACAGGGAGAGCCGCGTGACCCGCACCGATGTGTCGCCACTGGCCTGGCTGGCCGAGGTGGAGCAGCGGCGTCGACAGGCCGGTCTGCGACGTTCACTGCGGGTGCGGCCTGTGGTCGCCACCGAACTGGACCTGGCGTCCAACGACTACCTCGGCCTGGCGACCCACCCGGCCGTCATCGCCGGCGGTGTCGAGGCGCTGCAGACCTGGGGCGGCGGCGCCGGGGGATCGCGTCTGGTGACCGGCAATACCGAACTGCATCAGCAGTTCGAACAGGATCTTGCCGACTTCGTCGGTGCGCCAGCGGGTTTGGTGTTCTCCTCCGGTTACACCGCCAATCTCGGCGCGGTGGTCAGCCTGTCCGGGCCGGGGGCACTGGTGGTGTCGGACGCCTACTGTCACGCATCTCTGGTGGACGCCTGCCGGCTCTCGAGGGCGAGGGTCGTCGTCACCGAGCACCGGGACGTGGACGCCGTCGCCGCGGCACTGGCCGGCCGGACCGAGGAACGCGCCGTTGTGCTCACCGAGTCGGTGTTCAGCACTGACGGCGCGCTGGCCCCGCTGCGCCGGCTGCACGAGGTGTGCCGCAGGTACGGCGCCCTGTTGATCGTCGACGAGGCGCACGCACTGGGGGTGCGCGGCTCCGGTGGCCGCGGGCTGGTGCACGAGGTCGGGTTGGCCGGCGCGCCCGATGTGGTGATCACGACGACGTTGTCCAAGGCCCTGGGCAGTCAGGGCGGTGCGGTGCTGGGGCCCGTAGAGGTTCGCGATCACCTCATCGACGCCGCCCGCACGTTCATCTTCGACACCGGTCTGGCCCCGGCAGCGCTGGGCGCCGCGTCGGCCGCGCTGGACGTGCTGGTCGCCGAGCCGTCTCGCGCCGCCGACGTGCTTCGGCACGCGGGCGTGTTGGCGGAGATCTGCGAGCTGCGCGACCAGCCGCAATCCGCGGTGGTCTCGGTCATTCTCGGGGACGCGGAGACGGCGGTGGCCGCCGCGACCACCTGTCTGGACGCCGGAGTCCGGGTCGGTTGCTTCCGGCCGCCCACCGTGCCCGCGGGCACGTCCCGGTTGCGGCTGACCGCGCGGGCTTCGCTGACCGCCGACGATCTGGAGTTGGCGCGACGGGTGCTGCGCGCCGTGCTGCGCGACCATCCCGCTTTGTCGTCATGACCGTCTTGGTCATCACCGGTACCGGCACCGGCGTGGGCAAGACGATCGCGACCGCCGCGCTGGCCGGCGCTGCCCGGCAGGCCGGGCTGGACGTGGCGGTGTGCAAACCGGTTCAGACCGGCACCGCTGACGGCGACGACGACCTGGCCGAGGTCGGCCGGCTCTCGGGGGTGAGCGAACTGTTCGCCGCTGCCCGCTACCCGGCGCCGCTGGCCCCGGCGGCCGCGGCCGAGCAGGCCGGGATGACACTGCCGACCCGCGCCGAGCTGTCGGCGCTGATCCGGGCCGCCGACCGCCCGGAACGACTGACCCTGGTGGAGGGCGCCGGTGGCCTGCTCGTCGAGCTGGCAGCCGACGGCGTCACGCTGCGCGATCTGGCCGTCGACCTCGGCGCCACCGTGCTGGTGGTGGTCGGCGCCGAACTGGGCACCCTCAACCACACCGCACTGACCCTGGAATCACTGGCCGGACAGGGGTTGTCGTGCGCCGGATTGGTGATCGGCAGCTGGCCGGCGCAGCCCGGACCGGCCGCCACCAGCAACCGCGGGGCGCTGGCCCGGCAAGCTGCGGTACGCGCGGTGCTGCCGGCCGGTGCCGCCGCGCTGGGCGTCGCGGAGTTCGCGGCCATGAGTGCCGCAGCGTTCGACACCGACTGGGTGCGCACCCTGGCGGGGTAGCGATGGTGCACTCGATCGAGCTGGTCTTCGACGCCGGCACCGAGACCGCGGTCCGGCGGATCTGGACCGATCTGGCCGCCGCCGGCGTGCCCAGCCAGGCCCCGGCCGCGCGACCGCACGTCACCCTGGTGGTCGCCCAGCGCATCGATCCGCAGGCCGACGCCGCGCTGGCCACCGTTGCCGACCGACTGCCGATGGACTGCACGCTTGGCGCGACGCTGATCTTCGGCCGCTCACACGGGGTGCTGGCACGGCTGGTGGTGCCGACGGTGGCCCTGCTGGAACTGCACGAGCAGGTGTACCGGTTATGCGCACCCCTCCTGATGCCCGGACCGTTGGCCAACGTGACGCCGGGCCGGTGGACGGCGCACACCACGCTGGCCCGCCGGGTCGGGCCGGACCAGTTGGGCCGGGCTCAGCGCATCGCCGGCCGAGCTGACATCAGCGGGCGATTTGTCGGGCTGCGCCGATGGGATGGCAACGCGCGCAACGAGTATCTGATCTAAGCGGTGATCGCAGGCGCGGCGAGGCCGGGCGCGAAGGGTCACCGCGAAGGGCTACCGACGGTTACACCGGCCCGCATCGTCAGGCCGTCGATCAGCAGTCCCATCCCGAACGCGAATGCGCCGCTCGGGTCGGCCTCGGGCGTGATCTCGGCGGCCCCGGCAGCGTCCCACTGCAGGCGGGACTGTTCGTCGGCGGTGAACCCCAGCACGTAGTAGACAACGGTGCGGGCGACCTGCCCGGCCTGATCCGGGTGTACGCCTGCGGCTGTCGCCGACTCCGCCAACAGCGTCAGGATGTCGGTGGCCGCCTGCGACTGGCCGGCCGCCATGCTGGCCGACACCAGCTCGGCACCGTCGGTGTGGGACAGCAGCGCATCGCGCAGGCGTTGGCCCACGGTCTGGATCCGCCACTGCCAGCTGCCCGGCCCGGGATCGGCACACGCGGGCGCCAGCACGCGGTCGGCGACCGCACCCAGCAACTGCTGCTTGTTGGCGAAATGCCAGTACAGCGCGCTGGGGCTGACATTGAGCTCGCGCGCCAGCCGGCGCATCGACAGATCGGCGATGCCGTAGTCGTCCAGGATGGTGGTCGCCGCCGCGACCACGTCAGGTTTGTGCAGCTGCACCCCCCTAGCCTAACCTGAACACCGTTCAAGTTTTTGAGGGGAGCACGTGTGACCGACGACATCCTGGCGCTGGCGCGGGAGCAGGTACTGGAGCGCGGCGAGGCGTTGCGTCGGGATCAGGTTCTCGAAGTGCTGCAGCTACCCGACGATCGCCTCGATGAGCTGCTGGCGTTGGCCCACGAGGTGCGGATGCGCTGGTGTGGTCCGGAGATCGAGGTCGAGGGCATCATCAGCCTGAAAACCGGTGGCTGCCCCGAGGATTGCCACTTCTGCTCGCAGTCGGGACTGTTCTCCTCACCGGTGCGTAGCGCGTGGCTGGACATTCCCAGCCTGGTCGAGGCGGCCAAACAGACCGCCAAGACCGGCGCCACCGAGTTCTGCATCGTCGCCGCGGTACGCGGGCCCGACGAGCGGCTGCTCGCCCAGGTCGCCGCGGGCATCGAAGCCATCCGCAACGAGGTCGACATCCAGATCGCCTGTTCGCTGGGCATGCTGACCCAGGAGCAGGTGGACAAGCTGGCCGCCATGGGCGTGCACCGCTACAACCACAACCTGGAGACCGCCCGATCGCATTTCCCCAACGTCGTCACCACCCACACCTGGGAAGAGCGGTGGGAGACCCTGCGCATGGTGGCCGAGGCCGGCATGGAGGTCTGTTCCGGCGGCATCCTCGGCATGGGCGAGACGCTGGAGCAACGCGCGGAGTTCGCCGCCGATCTGGCTGAGCTCAACCCCGACGAAGTGCCGCTGAACTTCCTCAACCCACGCCCGGGCACTCCGTTCGGCGACCTGGAGGTGCTGCCGGCCGCCGACGCGCTGCGGGCCGTCGCGGCGTTCCGGCTGGCGCTGCCGCGCACCATGCTGCGCTTCGCGGGCGGCCGGGAGATCACGCTGGGCGACCTGGGCGCCAAGCAGGGCATCCTGGGCGGTATCAACGCCATCATCGTCGGCAACTACCTGACCACCCTGGGCCGGCCTGCCGAGACCGACCTGGAACTGCTCGACGACCTGCAGATGCCGATCAAGGCACTCAACGCCACCCTGTGATGGTTCGCGACCTGCCCGTTCCGGTGGCAGCCGGTGTCTACAACGTCTACACCGGCGTGCAGAGCGACGATCCCGCCGGGGCTTCGTTGCCGACCGCGGCCCAGTTGGGCCTGGAGCCGCCGCGGTTCTGTGCCTCCTGTGGGCGCCGGATGATGGTGCAGGTCCGCCCTGATGGCTGGTGGGCCAAGTGTTCGCGGCACGGTCTGGTGGATTCGGCCGACCTGGACACCCAGCGGTGACGACCCCCGGAGCGCCGCGGATCACGCGGAAACGGGCATACCTGACCATCGCCGCCGGACTGGCCGTCATCGGCCTGCCGATCGGCGCATTGTGGGCGTGGGTCGCCCCGCCCATCAACGGGGTGGTGGCACTGACCCGCGGCGGCGAGCGGGTGCAGGCCTACCTGGGCAACGAGGCCGAGAACTTCTTCATCGCGCCGTTCCTGCTGCTCGGGCTGTTGGGCGTAGTGGCAGTGGTGGCGGCCACCCTGGCCTGGCAGTGGCGGGCCCATCGGGGACCGGGCATGATCGCCGGCCTGGTGGGAGGCCTGGCTGCCGGGGCAGCGCTGGCGGTCCTGACCGGCACCGTCTTGGTGCAGCGCCGCTACGGCAGCATCGACGTGGATGCCGCGCCGGTGAGCCCCGACCACCGGGTGCACTACGTCGCCGAGGGGCCGCCGGTGTTCTTCGGGCACACGCCGCTGCAGATCGCGGCCTCCCTGCTGCTGCCTGCCGCCACTGCGGCATTGGTCTACGGCATGTGCGCCACGTGGAGCACCCGCGACGACTTGGGCGGCTATCCGCCGGAATCCGTGCGGCGACCGCAGCGGGCGGTCACAGCGGAAGGCGTCGCACCGCCCCGCCGGTGATGACCCGGCCCGCGACCACACCCAGGCGCAACAGCCCGAGATAGGTCTTGGGGTTCAGCAGCGCCGGCCAGGCACTGCTCACCGGCGCCTGCGGCAGCGGCCGGTTGGCGAACCGGTCGCGCAACCAGTCCAGCACCATCGGTGCCGACAGTGGATGCAGTGTCACGTGCTCGCTGAGCAGATCGCGGTGGTAGGTGATCGGCACGCCGCCGGCCGCGTAGGTCTCGGCGAGCGCGTCGATGTCGTCGACGGAGATCACCTGGTCGTGGATGGCCTGCAGCATCAGCACCGGGACAGCCGGGACCGCGCCGCCCAGTCGGGTGTCGTCGAACACATGCTGGACGACGGGGTGTTCGATCAGCTGTTCCAGCGGCCGGTCGATGAAGGTGTCCAGGGCGCGATGGTGCAGGCGCAGCACCGCGGTCGCGGTGGTGACCAGCTCCAGGGAGTGCAGCAGTGCGCGGCCTTCGACGGTGGCGTGCTCCTCGATGACCTTGTCGAGGTCGGGATACACCCGGGCCAGCGCGGAGATCATGATGGCCGGCAGGCCGGACCAGAATGAGCCGTTGAGACGCTGCAGGGTGTTGCCGAGGTCGCCCACCGGTGAGCCCAGTGCGACGCCGACGATATTGAGGTCGGGGGCGTAGTCGCCGCAGACCTGAGCCGCCCACGCCGTGGACAGACCGCCGCCGGAGTAGCCCCAGAGGCCCACCTGGGCGTCGGCGGACAGTCCCAGCTGGTCGTGGCCCAGCGCGGCGCGCAGCCCGTCGAGCACGTAGTAGCCGGGTTCATACGGCGCCCCCCAGTGGCCGAAGCGGCCCTCGTGGTCGGGGATCGAGACCGCCCAGCCCTGCGACAGGATGGCTGCGATCAGCACGAATTCGAGTTGGGTGAAAGACCCGTGCGCCCGGGCGCGGCGGCGCAGCGCGAAGGACGGGAAGCAGCGGCCGTCCACCGCGTCGATCGCGCACTGGTACGACACGATCGGGCATGGCCGGGTCCGGTCCCGGTCGGAGGGCACCACCACGGTGGTCACCGACACCTGCGGGATGTTATTGCGGTCGACGGTGCGGTAGAGCAGTTGGGTGGCCTGCAGTTGCTGCGGGATCAGGCCCAAAAAGGCCAGCTCGACGTCGCGGGAGCGCAGGACCGTGCCGGCCACGGCGTGCTGGAAGCCTGCCGGCGGCGCATAGAACGGATCTTCGTCCACCGGCAGGGGGCGTTCGCCGGCCTGCAGCGGCTGGTGCGGGGCCTGCCCGATCCACTCGACAGATGTTTCGCGGGCCAGACTGTCGACATCCATCCCGGCATTCTTGCTTAAGAGGGCGTTAAGATTCCAGTCGACTCACCCGGGCGGGCGCAATGCGGCGAATTCGTCGGTGACGCGAAGTTCGGAGTCGGTGAACCGGTATCGGGCCGCCGGACGGCCCCCGCTACGCCCCGATCGGGCGGTGGTACCGGTGCGGGTGATCACCCCGCGGCGCACCAGCACCCGCTGCAGATTGGTGGCATCGACCTGGTAGCCCAACACCACGCTGTAGATGTCGCGCAGCGTGGACAAGATGAATTCCGTTGGCGCCAAGCCGAATCCGATGTTGGTATAGGACATCTTGGCGACCAGACGACTGTGTGCGTGCGCCACCATCGGTCCGTGGTCGAACGCCATGGCCGGCAAGGCGTCGACCGGATGCCAGTGGGTGTCGCTCGGCAGCTCCGGGTCCGCGGGGGAGGGCACCAAGCCCAGAAAGGTCGAGGCGATGGTGCGCACGCCGGGCACCCGGCGCGGGTCGGAAAACACAGCCAGCTGCTCAAGGTGGGCGATCTCACGTAGGTCGACCTTTTCAGCCAGCTGGCGTCGGGCCGACGCCGTGACATCCTCGTCATTGCGCAGCAGGCCACCGGGCAGTGACCAGCGCCCCGACTGCGGTTCGCGCGCGCGTTCCCACAGCAGCACATTGAGTCTGGGGCGGCGCTGATCAAGGCCGCCAACCTGGAAGACGACGGTGAGCACTTCGTGCGCGGTGCTAGTATGGACCACGTTTTCGATTATAAGTCGAAAACCTGTTTTGAGAAGGAGTCACTCATGACCACCCTCACCGACAGCGGTGTGCGGGCAAGCAGCCTGGCCGACCGCATCGTGAACTCGCCGGCCGGCTACAGCGGTATCGAACCCGACGAGGAGTGGGTGGCCGAGGTTCTCCGGCTCAAGAAGGAACGCAACGCGACGATCCTCGCCCATAACTACCAACTGCCGGCGATCCAAGACATCGCCGACCACGTCGGGGACTCCCTGGCGCTGGCCCGGATCGCGGCCACCGCCGACGAGGACACCATCGTGTTCTGCGGTGTGCACTTCATGGCCGAGACGGCCAAGATCCTGTCCCCGGACAAGACGGTGCTGCTGCCCGACACCCGGGCGGGCTGTTCGCTGGCCGACTCGATCACCGCCGAGGAACTGCAGGCCTGGCGCGACGAATACCCGGACGCGGTCGTGGTGTCCTACGTGAACACCACCGCGGCGGTCAAGGCACTGACCGACTACTGCTGCACCTCTTCGAATGCCGTCGATGTGGTCAACGCGATCGATCCGGACCGCGAGGTGCTGTTCCTTCCCGACCAGTTCCTGGGCCAGCACGTCAAGCGGGTCACCGGCCGCGACAACCTCCATATCTGGGCCGGCGAATGCCACGTGCACGCAGCCATCAACGGCGACGAGCTCGCGGAGAAGGCCCGGGCCAACCCCGACGCCGCACTGTTCGTGCACCCCGAGTGCGGCTGCGCGACGTCGTCGCTGTACCTGGTCGGCGAGGGCCATTTCCCCGAGGAGCAGGTCAAGATCCTGTCCACCGGCGGGATGCTCGAGGAGGCCGCGCGCACCGGGGCCCGCAAGGTGCTGGTTGCCACCGAGGTCGGCATGATCCACCAGCTGCGCAAGGCGGCGCCGCAGGTCGACTTCGAGGCCGTCAACCGCAAGGCGGCCTGCAAGTACATGAAGATGATCACCCCGGCGGCCCTGCTGCGCAGCCTGACCGAGGGCGCCGACGAGATCCATGTCGACCCCGAGACGGCGCGTCTGGCAGCCCGCAGCGTGCAGCGGATGATCTCTATCGGACACTCCGTCCCGGTCAGCAAGTGACCCCTGGTCCCAGCTGGCAGCAGCGGGCCGATGTCGTGGTCATCGGCACCGGTGTCGGCGGGCTGGCGGCGGCGCGAGCCGCGTACCGCGCCGGGCGTGAGGTGGTGGTACTCAGCAAGTCCGCCGCGGGCTCAGCCGCCACGGCGACGCACTACGCCCAGGGCGGGATCGCAGTGGTCCTGCCCGGCAATGACGACTCGGTGGCCGACCACGTCGCCGACACCCTGGCCGCCGGCGGCGGATTGTGCGACCGCGAGGCGGTGACCTCGATCGTGGCCGACGGTTATCGTGCGGTCTGTAACCTGGCCGGCTCGGGTGCGGTGTTCGACCAGGGCCGCGACGGCCACTGGGCGCTCACCCGCGAAGGCGGGCACTCCCGGCGCCGCATCATTCATGCCGGCGGCGACGCCACCGGCGCCGAGGTGCAGCGTGCGCTTGACCAGGCCGCCGCCGCACTTGATGTTCGCTGCGGTCAGGTGGTGTGTGAGATCCTGCGCGACGCCGACCGCGTCACCGGCGTGCTGGTGGCCAACGCCGACGGTATCGGCGTGATTCACACCCCGTCGGTGGTGCTGGCCACCGGCGGTCTGGGGCATCTGTACCGGGCGACCACCAATCCCGGTGGGGCGACCGGCGACGGGCTGGCCCTGGCGCTCTGGGCCGGTGTGGCGGTCAGCGACCTGGAATTCATCCAGTTCCACCCGACCATGCTGTTCTCGGGAGTCGCCAACGGCCGCGGCACCGGCGGGCGCCGGCCGCTGATCACCGAGGCGGTGCGCGGTGAAGGCGCCAGGCTGATCGACGCCCGCGGCGCCTCGATCACCGATGGGGTGCACCCGATGGGGGATCTGGCCCCGCGCGACGTGGTGGCGGGAGCTATCGACGCGCGGCTGCGCGAAACCGGCGACGAGTGCGCGTATCTCGATGCGCGCGGGATCGACGGCTTCGCGCAACGCTTCCCGACCGTCACCGCGGCCTGCCGCGACGCCGGGATCGACCCGGTGCGTCAACCGATTCCGGTGGTTCCCGGCGCGCATTACAGCTGTGGTGGGGTGGTCACCGACATCGCCGGCCGCACCGAGTTGCCCGGTCTGTTCGCCGCGGGCGAGGTGGCCCGAACCGGCATGCACGGCGCCAACCGGCTGGCGTCCAACAGCCTGCTGGAAGGTCTGGTGGTCGGTGACCGCGCGGGCGCTGCGGCCGCAGCTCACTCGGTATCAGTGGGTGGCTGCGACGCGGTGGTGGGCGAGCCCGCCCGGCACACGGCACTGGACCGGCAGACGCTGCAGGACGCGATGTCGCGCGACGCCTCGGGGGTCCGTGACGTGCATGGCCTCACCCGACTGCACGAGCTGCTGGGCGGCGCCGGTGCCCGCCAGGTCACCGACCGGGCCGGTGTCGAGGACGCCGCACTGACCTTGGCCGCCCGCGTCGTCACAGCGGCGGCGTCGGCGCGCGCCGAAAGCCGGGGCTGCCACCACCGGTCCGACTGCCCGGACCCCGATCCTGGTCAGGCCCGTAGTTCCACCATCCGGCTGCGCGACGGGTTTGTCGCGCTCGAGACACCCGCGGGGGTCGCATCGTGACGTTGTCCGAGACCGAACTCGACGAGGCGCGCCAGGTCATCGGCCGCGCGCTCGATGAGGACCTGCGTTACGGGCCCGATGTCACCACCGCCGCAACGGTTCCCGCCGGTGTGACGGCCGAAGCGGCCATGGTCACGCGGGCGCCCGGGGTGATCGCCGGGGTCGACCTGGCCCTCCTGGTGCTCGACGAGGTCCTCGGAGCCGACGGCTACCAGGTGTTGGACAAGGTGACCGACGGCAGCCGACTGCCGGCCGGCGCACCGGTACTGAGCCTCAAGGCCGACACTCGTGGCCTGCTGACCGCCGAACGCACCATGCTCAACCTGGTGTGCCACCTGTCCGGGATCGCAACGGCCACCGCGGCTTGGGTCGACGCCGTAGACGGCACGTCAGCGCGCATCCGCGACACCCGCAAGACGCTGCCCGGCCTGCGGCTGCTGCAGAAGTACGCGGTACGCGTCGGCGGCGGGGTAAATCACCGGATGGGCCTGGGCGATGCCGCGCTGATCAAGGACAACCATGTGGCCGCGGCGGGTTCGGTGGCCGCGGCGCTGCGGGCGGTGCGGGCGGCAGCGCCCGACGTGCCCTGCGAGGTCGAGGTCGATTCACTCGAGCAGTTCGACGAGGTGCTCGCCGAGGGGCCCGAGCTGGTGCTCCTGGACAACTTCGAGGTCTGGCAGACCCAGATGGCCGTGCAGCGACGCGACTCGCGCGCCCCCGGCGTACTGCTGGAGTCCTCGGGCGGGCTGACCCTCGACAGCGCGGGAGCCTACGCCGCCACCGGAGTCGACTACCTGGCCGTGGGAGCCCTCACCCATTCGGTGCGAGTGCTCGACATCGGCCTGGACATGTAAGTCAGGTGGCCCCGCTGCCGCTACCGCCATCCCCGTCTGCTCGGTTGTGCGGTTTCATCCGCGACGCGCCGCCCGCTGCGGATGAAACCGCACACTCGCGATCCCGGTGTGACGATCAGGCGCCGGAGTCCGGGGCAATCAACTCCACGGTCGGGAAATAGCTGCGATACCGACGAGCATCCCGAGTTACCAGGCCGAGTCGGTCCACCGCCGCGTGCGCGCCGATGTAGAAATCTGGTAGCGGTGATCTCCGTGCGCCGCCCCGCGAGCGGTAGGCCAGAAACGCGCGCGCTGCGACGAATCCGGCCGGATAGGGCAGCGGAGCCCTGCGAAACAGGGCCTCGGGCAGAGCCTCGTCGAGTTCCTCGACCGTGTCGTAGTTGGCGGAGACCTCCGCGTAAACCAGGGGATTGATCAGCAACGGCACGGTCCGCGCCGCGGTGCTCAACGCCTCGGACGACCACCCGAACCACCGCGGATCCTCGGTGGCGACGTCGAGCAGCACGTTCGAGTCGACCAGGTAGCCGGCGGGGCGGCAGGGCTCAGTCACGGGTCAGGCGCAGCAACTCATCGGTCGACATCCTGCGATGGCCGGTTCCGCGGAGAACGGCAACCGCGTTGTCGCCTCGATCGGGTCGGCCGGATCGTCGCGGTGCGAGCGTCACCGTCCCGTCGTCATCGATGAAGTCGACCTCGGTATCGGGCAATAACCCGTACCGTTCCCGGATGTGCTGAGGAATAGTCACCTGGCCCTTGCTGGTGATTCGCATCTTACGATCCTACTCTTACTCGGCGCGGTAAGAATCAGGCGCGAGGCATCGACGTGACCCGGTAAGACAGGACCGGGCGGCCGGATCCACGCATGGGCGCTGTGAATGACGACGGGTCCCCGTACCGCATGACTGCACTGACGGGTTCGGGGGTGCCTACTGGCGTCGCCCGCCCGCCTACCTGGATCCGACAGTGCAAGCCGACATGTCGCTCCTGGCGATGACGCCGGAAGCCCGGCACCGCGATCTCCTCGATCAGCGAGACCTGGACTCTCGGCTACCGCCCTGTCGTCGCTGACCTGCCGCCCGCTGACATCAGCTGATGTCAGTGACCAGCACCGCGACTTTGCGGTTCTGCAGCCGCACGGCCCACGGCAGGGACCCATCGGCCGTACCGGCTGGCAGGATCCGCGGGTTGGTCAGGTGCAGTTCACTGCGGAACAACCGCACGTCGGCCTCCCCGGCGGCCACCACGTTCTTAACCCAGTCGGCCATGCCGTGGCCCAACGCCACAGCCAGCAGGTCACCCTTGCGGTAGGTCGTCACCACCGTCTCGTAGGGATTGCCGGACTTACGGCCGCGGTGCTTGATTACCGACGTGCCGGGAAGGAACCGGGACAGCGGCTTGACCACCGGGTTCATGTATTTGATCTGCAGCCGGTCCAGCCACGGCGGGAACACCACCGGCAGCTTGGGCTCATCCCCGGCACTCTTGTCGCCAGCCATACGGACTCCGTTCCTCGTGGTGTTTCAGGTGATGTCTGCGACCAGTATCCCGACCCGCCGGGACCCCAACCGGGTGATCCACGGCAGGCCGCTGGTGTCGCCGCCGACCGGCACGATCCGCGGGTTGGTGACGCGAACGTCGCGCCGGAACAGGTGTACGTCGGCCTCCCCGGCGGCCAGCACGTTCCTGACCCAGTCGGCTTTGCCGTGGCCGAGCATGATAGCCAGCCGCGGGCCCTTGCAGAAGGCGCGTACGACGGTGCGGTACGGGTTGCCGGACTTTCGGCCCCGATGGTCGATCACCGCGAAGGTAGGGAGGTGGAATCGTTTGACAACGGGGCTTTCGATGGTGCGCTGCAGGTAGTCCAGCCAGTCCGGAAAGATGTAGGGGACCCCGGGAACGCTCTTGGGGTGGTCCCTGGTGGGCATACCGTGCTCCGTTCTCGAAGTTCACAGCTCGATTTCCCACCCTAGCCGGGTTCGACCGGACCGGCGTTGAAGCGGCGCGCAGGACGGCTTTCGGGGTCGGCCGAGCTTGGCGATAATCACTTGAGCCCCTCTGGGACAATGGACGGCGTGAACACCGGCCTGATGGCACGCATCGACCTGCGCGGCACCGAACAGTCGGACCTATCGAAGGCCCAGCTGCGCGCCACCCTGCCGCGGGGCGGTGTGGATGTGGAGGCGGTGCTGCCGCGGGTGCGCCCGATCGTCGAGGCGATCGCCGAACGTGGCGCCGCCGCAGCATTGGAGTTCGGCGAATCATTCGACCGGGTGCGACCGGACACGATCCGGGTGCCGGCGGCGGCATTGGAGCGTGCGCTGGCCGAATTGGACCCCGCCGTACGCGCCGCCCTGGAAGTCGCGATCAGCCGCGCCCGGGCGGTGCACTCCGATCAGCGGCGCACCGACACCACCACCACGCTGGCCCCGGGCGCCACCGTCACCGAGCGCTGGCTTCCGGTCGAGCGGGTGGGCCTGTACGTACCCGGCGGCAACGCGGTCTACCCGTCCAGCGTGGTGATGAACGTCGTCCCGGCCCAGATCGCCGGTGTCGAGTCGCTGGTGATCGCCAGCCCACCCCAGGCCGCCTTTGCCGGTCTGCCGCATCCCACGATCCTGGCCGCCGCCCGGTTGCTCGGCGTGACCGAGGTGTGGGCGGTCGGCGGTGCGCAGGCGGTGGCGTTGCTGGCCTATGGCGGTACCGACACCGATGGGGGCGAGTTGGCGCCGGTCGACATGGTCACCGGCCCCGGCAACATCTACGTCACCGCGGCCAAGCGGCTGTGTCGCTCGCAGGTGGGCATCGATGCGGAGGCCGGACCCACCGAGATCGCGATACTCGCGGACAACACCGCGCACCCGGCGCACCTGGCCGCGGACCTGATCAGTCAGGCCGAGCACGATGAGATGGCCGCCAGCGTGCTGGTCACCACCAGCCCCGAGTTGGCCGACGCCACTGACCGCGAGGTGACTGCCCAGCTGCAGACCACCGTGCACCGCGAGCGGGTGACCACGGCACTGTCTGGACCGCAGTCGGCGATCGTTCTGGTCGACGATTTGGACGCCGGAATCCGGGTGGTGAACGCCTACGCTGCCGAGCACCTTGAGATCCAGACCGCCGATGCCGCGGCAGTGGCGACCCGAATCCGTTCCGCCGGTGCGATTTTCGTCGGCCCGTACGCACCGGTCAGCCTCGGTGACTACTGCGCCGGTTCCAACCACGTGCTGCCCACCGCGGGCAGTGCGCGGCACTCCAGTGGACTGTCGGTACAGACGTTCCTGCGCGGCATCCACGTCGTCGACTACACCGAAGCTGCGCTCAAAGATGTCAGTGGGCACGTGATCGCGCTGGCCACGGCCGAAGATCTCCCCGCACACGGCGAGGCGGTTCGACGGAGGTTCGAGCAGTGAGCGCTACACCGTCCCGTCCGGGCGCGCAGATCAGCCTGGCGGATCTGCCGCTGCGCGACGACCTGCGCGGCAAGTCGCCCTATGGTGCGCCGCAACTGGAGGTTCCGGTGCGGCTCAACACCAACGAGAACCCGCACCCGCCGAGCGCGGCGCTCATCGACGACGTGGCGCGCTCGGTGCGGGAGGCGGCTGTGGAGCTGCACCGCTATCCCGATCGCGATGCGGTGGCGCTGCGCACCGACCTGGCCGCCTATCTGACCACCCAGACCAGCGTCGAGGTGGGGCCGGACAATGTGTGGGCAGCCAACGGCTCCAACGAGATCCTGCAGCAGTTGCTGCAGGCGTTCGGCGGACCGGGCCGCAGCGCGATCGGCTTCGTGCCGTCGTACTCGATGCACCCGATCATCTCCGACGGGACCCAGACGCGGTGGCTGGCCGCCAACCGGACCACCGACTTCGGGCTGGACGTCGATGTGGCCCGCGCCGCTATCGCCGAGCACCACCCCGACGTGGTGTTCGTCGCGTCGCCCAACAACCCTTCCGGACAGAGCATTCCGCTCGAGGATCTACAGGACCTGCTCGAAGCCTCGCCCGGGATCGTGATCGTCGACGAGGCCTACGGCGAGTTCTCGTCGCAGCCCAGCGCGATCGCGCTGATCGATGACTACCCGGCGAAGCTGATCGTCAGCCGCACGATGAGTAAGGCGTTCGCGTTCGCAGGTGGCCGGCTGGGCTACCTGGTCGCGGCTCCGGCGGTGATCGATGCGATGTTGCTGGTTCGCCTTCCGTATCATCTGTCGGTGGTCACCCAGGCAGCCGCCCGCGCCGCACTCCGTCACGCCGACGACACCCTGGGTAGCGTCGCGCAGTTGATCGCCGAACGCGACCGCGTCTCAGCCGAGTTGTCCGCCATGGGGTTTCGGGTCATTCCCAGCGACGCCAACTTCGTGCTGTTCGGCCAGTTCGCCGACGCGCCCGCGACCTGGCAGCGTTACCTGGATGCCGGCATCCTCATCCGCGATGTCGGTATCCCCGGCTACCTGCGGGCTACCACCGGGCTTCCGGAGGAGAACGACGCACTGCTCGCCGCCAGCAAACAGCTTGCGGCCACCGAACTCGCCCAACCGTCATTAGGAGCATCATGACCCGCCGCGCCCGGGTGCAACGCGCCACCCGCGAATCCGACATCACGGTCGAACTCGACCTGGACGGCACCGGCATCGTTGACATCGAGACCGGCGTGCCGTTCTTCGATCACATGCTGACCGCACTGGGCAGTCACGCCAGCTTCGATCTGACGGTGCGCGCCCGCGGCGACGTCGAGATCGAGGCCCACCACACCGTCGAGGACACCGCGATCGTGCTCGGACAGGCGCTGGGCGAGGCGCTGGGCGACAAGAAGGGCATTCGCCGATTCGGCGGCGCGTTCATCCCGATGGACGAAACGCTGGCCCACGCCGCTGTCGACGTGTCGGGCCGACCGTACTGCGTGCACACCGGGGAACCGGATCACCTGGCGCACACCACGATTGCTGGAACGCAGGCGCCCTACCACACCGTGATCAACCGGCACGTGTTTGAGACGCTGGCGTCGAACGCACGCATCGCGCTGCACGTGCGGGTGCTCTACGGGCGCGATCCGCACCACATCACCGAGGCCCAGTACAAGGCGGTCGCGCGTGCGCTGCGCCAGGCCGTGGAGCCCGACCCTCGCGTGACCGGCGTGCCGTCCACCAAGGGCGCCCTGTGAGTAGCTCTCCCAGGGTGGTGATCCTGGACTACGGTTCGGGGAATCTGCGCTCCGCCCAGCGGGCCCTGCAACGGGTCGGCGCCCAGGTCGAGGTGACCGCCGACGCCGACGCCGCCACCGACGCCGACGGCCTGCTGGTGCCGGGCGTCGGGGCGTACGCGGCGTGCATGACCGGGCTTCGCAAGGTCAACGGCGACAAGATCATCGCCGAACGAGTGCAGGCCGGCCGGCCGGTACTCGGCGTGTGCGTCGGGATGCAGATCCTGTTCGCACACGGAGTCGAGTTCGGGGTGGATACCGCCGGCTGCGGCCAGTGGCCGGGCGCGGTCACCCGGCTCGATGCCCCGGTGATCCCACACATGGGCTGGAACGTCGTGGACTCCGCGGCCGGCAGCACCCTGTTCGCCGGTCTGGACGCCGACACCCGGTTCTACTTCGTGCACTCCTACGCCGCGCAACGGTGGGAGGGGCGTCCAGAGGCTTTGGTGACCTGGGCGACTCATCAGGTACCGTTCGTGGCGGCTGTCGAGGATGGGCCATTGGCCGCCACCCAGTTTCACCCCGAAAAGAGTGGGGATGCCGGGGCGACACTGTTGAGCAACTGGGTGGAGGCACTGTGAGTACTGCTGTGAACAAGGCGCTGGTTCTGCTGCCGGCCGTCGACGTGGTCGATGGCCGTGCGGTTCGTCTGGTGCAGGGCAAGGCCGGCAGTGAGACCGAGTACGGTTCGGCGCTGGACGCCGCGCTGGGCTGGCAGCGCGACGGCGCGGAATGGATCCACCTAGTCGATCTGGATGCCGCTTTCGGGCGCGGATCGAACCGTGAGCTGCTTGCCGATGTCGTTGGGCGCCTTGATGTGAAGGTCGAATTGTCCGGCGGCATCCGCGACGACGACACGCTGGCGGCGGCGCTGGCCACCGGCTGCGCCCGGGTGAATTTGGGCACAGCGGCCCTGGAGAACCCGCAGTGGTGCGCGCGAGCGATCGCTGAGCACGGCGAGAAGGTCGCGGTCGGGTTGGACGTGCAGATCGACCCCGATCACCCCGACGGCATCCACCGGCTGCGGGGCCGCGGTTGGGAGACCGACGGCGGTGACCTGTGGCCGGTGCTGGAACGTCTTGACCGCGAAGGTTGTTCGCGCTACGTGGTCACCGATGTGACCAAGGACGGCACGCTGGGCGGCCCGAACCTGGAGCTGCTCGGCGCGGTCACTGACCGCACCGACGCCCCGGTGATCGCCTCCGGGGGAGTGTCGAGCCTGGATGACCTCCGGGCGATCGCCACGCTGGTCGGCCGCGGCGTCGAGGGCGCCATCGTCGGCAAGGCGCTCTACGCGGGTCGCTTCACTCTGCCCGAGGCGCTGTCCACGGTGCAGGAGTAGGCCGACATGGCGCTGGACACCGCGGATCTGGGCGCGCTGGTCGCAGCGGCGTCGCGGATCCTCGATGTCGCCGCCGAGCCTTTCCTCGCCGGCCACCGGGCCGACTCTGCGGTCCGCAAGGGCGCCAACGACTTCGCCACCGAGGTCGACCTGGCCTTGGAACGGCAGATCACCGAAGCGCTGGTGGCCGATACCGGAATCGGGGTGCACGGCGAGGAGTTCGGTGGGCCCCCGATCGATTCGCCGCTGGTGTGGGTGCTCGATCCCATCGACGGGACGTTCAACTACGCCGCCGGATCGCCGATGTCGGCGGTCCTGCTGGGGCTGCTGCGCGACGGTGAGCCGGTCGCGGGGCTGACCTGGCTGCCCTTCGCCGACCAGCGCTACACCGCGGTCGCCGGTGGCCCGCTGATTCGCAACGGGGTGGCGCAGCCGCCACTGAAAACCGTTGACTTGGCCGACTCGTTGGTCGGCATCGGCACCTTCAACGTCGAGTGGCGCGGCCGGTTCCCCGGCCGCTACCGACTTGCGGTGCTCGAAGGCCTGACCCGGGTGACCTCGCGGACCCGGATGCACGGCGCCACCGGAATCGACTTGGCCTATGTCGCCGACGGGACCCTCGGCGGGGCGATCAGTTTCGGCGACCACATCTGGGACCACGCTGCCGGTGTGGCCATGGTGCGGGCGGCCGGCGGCATCGTCACCGACCTGGCCGGCGCAGCGTGGACGGCCCGCTCGGATTCGGCACTGGTCGCCGCGCCCGGGGTACACGATCAGATCCTCGAGATCCTCAGGCGAGTCGGCGCACCGGGGGACTACTGAGATGGATAAGCCCAGCGGTTCAGCGAGGCTCGACGCAGGAGAGGCGAAGCTGGGACCGATGCATAAGCACAGCGGTTCAGCGAGGCTCGACGCAGGAGAGGCGAAGCTGGGACCGATGCATAGGCACAGTGATGTAGCGGTACGGGTCATTCCGTGTCTGGACGTCGACGGCGGCCGCGTCGTCAAGGGCGTCAATTTCGCCAACCTGCGCGATGCCGGCGACCCGGTCGAGCTGGCCGCGGCCTATGACGCCGAGGGAGCCGACGAGCTGACCTTCCTCGATGTGACGGCGTCGTCGTCGGGCCGGGCGACCATGCTCGAGGTCGTCGCACGCACCGCCGATCAGGTGTTCATCCCACTGACCGTCGGCGGCGGAGTACGCACGGTCGCCGACGTGGACGTGTTGCTGCGCGCCGGCGCGGACAAGGTATCGGTGAACACCGCCGCGATCGCGCGCCCGGAACTGTTGGCGGAGCTGTCCCGCCAGTTCGGTTCCCAGTGCATCGTGTTGTCGGTCGACGCCCGTACCGTCCCGGCCGGTTCGCCGCCCACCGCTTCCGGATGGGAGGTCACCACCCACGGTGGCCGGCAGGGCACCGGTATCGACGCGGTCGAGTGGGCGATTCGCGGTGTGGAGCTCGGCGTGGGGGAGATCCTGCTGAACTCGATGGATGCCGACGGAACCAAAGCCGGATTCGATCTGTCGATGCTGCGCGCGGTTCGGGCCGCGGTGAACGTACCGGTGATCGCCAGCGGGGGAGCCGGTGCGGCAGAGCATTTCGCCCCGGCGGTGGGTGCTGGTGCCGATGCGGTCCTGGCCGCCAGCGTCTTTCATTTCCGGGAACTCACCATCGGCCAGGTCAAGGCCGCAATGGCGGCAGAGGGGATCACGGTGCGATGAGTCCGATGTCCCTGGATCCGGCGATCGCGGCGCGACTCAAGCGCAACCCCGACGGGCTGATCGCAGCAGTGGTGCAAGAGCGCGGCAGCGGCGACGTCCTGATGGTCGCCTGGATGGACGACGAGGCGTTGGCCCGCACCCTGGCGACCCGTGAGGCGACGTATTTTTCGCGTTCCCGCAATGAGCAGTGGATCAAGGGCGCGACGTCAGGCCACACCCAGTACGTGCATGCGGTGCGACTGGACTGCGACGGTGACACGTTGCTGCTGACCGTCGATCAAACCGGTGGTGCCTGCCATACCGGTGATCACAGCTGTTTTGACGCGGACGTGTTACTCGGTCCCGCAGATTGATTCGCGCATAGCTGCGTAGCGGTATGCTGGCCGATTGTGAACTCCGACGAGCCTGATGACTGGTACCAGTTGGAGCACGAGCCGCGTCCCAGGGGTTTGGAGTTGGAGCGGCTGTCGCTCCAGATCGACTCGCACTATGCGCAGGGCACCGTTAGCGACATCGAGGCACACATGCCGCGCGACGGATCGCGGATAGTCGCGCTGACAAACCAGCTCAGTGAATCGCAGGCGCACCTGGAGTCCGCGTCGGCGAAGTTCAATGAGTTGGCCTCGGCGATTCCGGGCGACATTGTCGATCTAAGTGATCGGCTGTCCGGCATCCTCAACGGAGCGGTTGCAGAAGCAGACGACATCCGCGCGGAGGCGCAGCACTTCGCGGACGAACTGCGCGCCGCGGCCGAGAACGAAGCCGCGGCGATTCTCGCAGACGCCGAGGCGCAGCGCCGGGAGGCGGCTGAGCTGCGGGCCGAGTTGGAAACCCAGCACAAGCAGCTACGCGCGCAAGCCGCTCACCTGCGGCGACAGGCCGTTCTCAGTGCCGCCGAGATCATGAAGGAAGCCGAGAGCCACGCCTCGGCGATCTTGACCGAGATGAATCAGGCGATCACCAGCCACGTCGCCGACGCCCAACGGCGCTTGGCCGAACTCATCGACGCGCGCGCGAAAATCGTCGGCCAGATAGAGCGCACAACGGGTCAAGTTAATCGCGCGAATCAAGTTAACGCAGAAACTCACGTGAATGCTTCTCTTCAGGCTGATCGCGAATCTGCTTTGTCCGGCCGAGAAACTTGGTTTCGCGAAAATCGCCCGCACTGAACCACTGCGCTGCCATTTGAATCATCGGTGACACCTCCGCGCCTGTCTGCTACGATTCCCCGCGCGGCAGCTATCGTGCAATAGCCGACTTGCTTTCATTAGCAATTACGTTCGGCCAGAAGCCGGGTAGCGCCCGGCAGACGACCAGGTCTTGTCGGGAGAAGGGGTCAGTCGCGGATGCTGGATATTCCTGAATTCGAAACTCAGCTTCGCGGGTTCGATCGCAATGAGGTCGCTGATTACCTTGGTCGGCTTCACCATAGAGTTGAAATTCTGCGCGACCGCACTAAATCCCTGGACTCGGCCAGGGGGCACGCTCGATCCGACTGCGAACGGCTTTCCGCCGAGATCGCGCGGCTGCAGAATGACCTCGCGCAGCGGACTGCCGAGGCCGAGGCAAAGCGTCGGGAACTCATTGCGGAAATGACGCAGCTGCACAGCCAGTTCGAACAGATCACGGCACCGGTCGACACCGTCGAGGGGATGTCGGATCGCATCGCCCGGATGATGCGTATCGCCTCAGAGGAAGCCCGGCGCACCAAGGAACTGGCCCACCAGGAGGCGGAATCGCTGAGCGGGGACCTGCGCAAGCAGTTGATCGCCGCCAGAGCCGACCGGGCGGCCGCCGCCGCGGAACTGGCCGAATTGCAGGCCTCGGCCAACATGCGCCGGACGAAGATCCTGGAGATCGCGACGGCACAGGCCCAGGAGATTCTGCGGCTGGCGCATGAGGAGCGCGACCGCATCGCCGAGGAGACTGAAGAAGCCGAGCGCACCCGCCGTGCGGTGTACCAGCGCCTGGCCGAGGAGGAAGAACGCCACCGCCTGGCAGCGCACGAAACGCTCGACGAGCAATTGAAGCTGGCCTGGGAGGAAGACGAGCGTCACCGCGCTGAGGCGCAGCGTCGGCTGGACCAGAATTTGCGGGCGGGCTGGGAACAGACCGAGGCCGCTATCGCCAAGCTCGAAACGGAGGCGCAGTGGGAGGCTGCAACACTGGTCGCCACCGCGCAGCACGAAGTCAAGGTGATCAGTGAACGCGCTCAAGCGGAAGTGGATCAGCTGAAGCAGGAGCGCACCGAACTCGTCGGCGACCTGAAGCTGATCAAGAACTGGATCAATACCCGTTAGGGGACCCCACACGGTCGCCGGAACTGGAGTCAACCGCCAATCCCTCAGGACGGCAAATGAGTCCTGATTTCGCGAAGATCGTCCGCGCTTAAGGGGCTTTTCCCCACTGCAAGGCCGGTGACACGCACTTGTGGGTCTGATACGCTCCGTCGCGTGGGGACTGGAGCCAGCATGCCCATTTGGCCTCCCGCACAAGCCAACTCGGTTGAACGCTGGTTGCCCATCGACCCGCAGACCGAACCTGTCAGGTGCTTAGGAGTACGCCGGTGGCACTAGAGATTCCCGAATTCGAAACGCAGATGCGCGGTTTCGATCGCAACGAGGTCTCCGACTACATCGCACGTCTGCACCACGAGATCGATATTCTGCAGGACCGCAGCAAATCCCTGGAAGCAACGAAGTCGCAGACGCTGATCGATCGCGAACAGCTCGTCGCTGAGGTCACCCGGCTGCAGAGCGACGTGGTCCGGATGACCGCCGAGGCAGATTCGGAACGACAACGTCTCACCGCCGAACTGGCCCAACTGCGATCGCAGTTCGAGCAGGTTACCGGTCCGGTGGACTCCGTCGAGGGCATGTCCGACCGCATTGCGCGGATGATGCGCATCGCCTCCGAGGAGGCGCGACGCACCAAGGAACTGGCCCGCCAGGACGCCGAGGCGCTGACCGCGGAACTGCGCGAGCAGTTGGAAGCCGCCAAACACGATCGGGCCGCCGCCAGTGAGGCGCTCTCGGAGTTCCAGGCGTCCACCAACGCCCGCCGGACCAAGATCCTCGAGGCCGCGACCCAGGAAGCCGAGCAGATCCTGCAGATCGCGCACGAGGAGCGCAGCCGTATCGCCCGGGAGATCGAAGAGGCCGAACGCAGCCGCCGCGAGTTGTACCAGCGCCTGGCCGAAGAGGACGAACGCAACCGCCGGGCCGCCCAGGAATCCCTGGACGAGCAGATCAAACTGGCCTGGGAAGAGGACGAGCGCAACCGCCGAGAGGCCCAACACCGCCTGGACCAGAAGATGAAGGCGGCGTGGGAACAGGCCGAGGCCAATATCGCCAAGCTCGACAAAGAGGCCCGGCTGGAGGCGTCCTCCTTGATCGCCGGCACCAAGCGTGAAGCCAAGGTGCTCACCGACCGCACACAGGCCGAAGTGGAACTGCTGAAGCGCGAGCGGGCCGGAATCGTCACCCACCTCAGCGAGATCAGAAACTGGATCGACACCACCGTCGGAGAGAACCGCCACGTGCCCGATCTGCCCGAAGCGCCCGCCGCTGAGATCGCGGACGCGCCCGAAGCAGAGCAGGACGCCGACTAGGGCAGTCAGCCGACTCGTTGGTGCCCGGTGCTACCGCCCGCTAGGCCGACGAGCGCGCCCGCAGCACCTCCAGCGCCTTGTCGGCGTGGGTGTCCATCGAGAATTCGCTGGCGATCACATCCAGCACCGTGCGGTCTGTGTCGATGACGAACGTGGTGCGCTTGACCGGGATGAGCTTGCCCAGCAAGCCGCGCTTGACGCCGAACTGTTGTGCCACCGTGCCTTCGGTGTCGGACAGCAGCGGGTAGTCGAAGCCCTGCTGGTCGGCGAATTTGGCCTGCTTGGCCACCTCGTCGGCGCTGATCCCCACCCGGGTGGCCCCGACCGCGGCGAACTCGCCGGCCAGGTCGCGGAAGTGGCAGGCTTCCTTGGTGCACCCCGGCGTCATGGCGGCCGGATAGAAGAACAGCACCACCGGCCCACCGGCCAGCAGGTCGCTGAGTTTGCACGGCGCCCCGGTCTGGTCGGGGAGCTCGAAGTCGGCCACGGTGTCACCGGTTTTCATGGCGGTCACGCTACTCCGGGTGCGGGTGCGGCGGCGACGGTAGTGGTGAGCGGGCGATGCGGTTGCGCCGGCCCGTCCCCGGCGAGCCGAAGGTGCCCCCAGCGATCGCCAGTGCTGGTTCTGGCGACCCGCCGATGTCTGGGAAGATGGGCGCGTGCAAACCACGAGCACTGCTAAGGCCGGCGTCACATCCCGGGCGGACTTCCGGGCGCTGGCGGCTGAGCACCGCGTGGTCCCGGTGACCCGCAAGGTGCTGGCCGACGCCGAGACACCGCTGTCGGCATACCGCAAGCTGGCCGCCAACCGCCCCGGCACTTTCCTGCTGGAG
This sequence comes from Mycobacterium sp. UM_WGJ, assembly GCF_000455125.1. Classification (GTDB taxonomy): domain Bacteria; phylum Actinomycetota; class Actinomycetes; order Mycobacteriales; family Mycobacteriaceae; genus Mycobacterium. The sequence continues at coordinate 19,466 of NZ_AUWR01000054.1, read as the reverse complement.
TCGGCCGAGAACGGCCGGTCGTGGTCGCGGTGGTCGTTCATCGGCGCCGGCACCACCTCGGCGTTGACGGTGCGCGACGGCGCAGCGGTGTGGCTGGGTGCTGCACCGCAGGACGCACCCACCGGCGGGGATCCGTTGCAGGCCCTGCGTCAGACACTGACGCTGCTGGAGACGGCCGCCATCCCCGGGCTGCCGCCGTTGTCAAGCGGCCTGGTGGGTTTCTTCACCTACGACCTGGTGCGTCGCCTGGAGCGGCTGCCCGAACTGGCCGTCGACGACTTGCAGCTGCCCGACATGCTGCTGCTGCTGGCCACCGACATGGCCGCCGTCGACCACCACGAGGGCACCATCACCCTGATCGCCAACGCGGTCAACTGGAACGGCACCGACGAGCGCGTCGATGAGGCCTACGACGACGCGCTCGCCCGCCTCGGCGTGATGGCCGCGGCGCTGAGCCAGCCGCTGGAATCCAGCGTCGCCACCTTCGACCGGCCCGACCCGGTCTACCGCGGTCAGCGCACCGCCGAGGAGTACGGGGCGATCGTTGAGCGGCTGGTCGGCGAGATCGAGGCCGGCGAGGCGTTCCAGGTGGTTCCCTCGCAGCGTTTCGAGATGACCACGCCGGCGGACCCCCTCGATGTCTACCGGATGCTGCGGGTGTCCAATCCGAGCCCGTACATGTACCTGCTGCAGGTGCCCGACGACGACGGGGGACTGGCCTTCTCGATCGTGGGTTCCAGCCCGGAAGCGCTGGTGACCGTCCAGGACGGCCGCGCGACCACCCACCCGATCGCCGGAACCCGGTGGCGGGGGGCGACCGAGGATGAAGACCAGCTGCTGGCCAAGGACCTGTTGAACGACGAGAAGGAGCTCGCCGAGCACCTGATGCTGGTCGATCTGGGCCGCAACGACCTGGGCCGGGTGTGTGTTCCGGGAACCGTGCGGGTCTCCGACTACAGCCACATCGAGCGCTACAGCCACGTCATGCACCTGGTGTCCACCGTCACCGGAGAGCTCGCCGTCGACCGGACCGCGCTGGACGCCGTGACCGCGTGCTTCCCGGCGGGCACCTTGTCCGGGGCACCCAAGGTGCGCGCGATGGAGCTGATCGAGGAGGTCGAGAAGACCCGGCGCGGCCTCTACGGCGGCGTCGTCGGCTATCTGGACTTCGCCGGCAACGCCGACTTCGCGATCGCGATCCGCACGGCGTTGATGCGGAGCGGCACCGCCTACGTCCAGGCGGGCGGCGGAGTGGTCGCCGACTCCAACGGGCCCTACGAATACACCGAGGCATCCAACAAGGCTCGGGCCGTGCTGGCCGCCATCGCCGCCGCCGAGACCCTGGCAGCGCCCGGGACCGATGGCTGACGGTCGCGAACGCAACGACACTCGCGCGCTGCGCGGGGCACAACTGCTGCTGGTGGCGGCCGCCGGAGTTCTCTGGGGCGCCGCACGGCTGCCGTGGGTCCTGATCCGCTCGTTCGACGGACTCGGGCAGCCCAAGCAGATCACCCTCACCGGCGCGTCCTGGTCGACAGCGCTGCTGCCTCTGGCGCTGCTGTGCCTGGCCGCCGCCGTCGCGGCGATGGCGGTGCGCGGGTGGCAGCTGCGGGTGCTGGCGGTGGTGCTGGCTGCGGTGAGTCTGGCGTGCGGTTATCTGGCCACCAGCATGTGGGCGGCCCGCGACATCACCCTGCGGGCCCTGGACATCGCCGAGATTCCGCTGACTTCGCTGCTGGGCACCGAGCGCCGTCTCACCGGCGCCGTATTGAGCCTGGTCGCCGCCGTGGGTGTCCTGGCTGCGGCGGTGCTGTTGATGCGGGTCGCCGCACACAGCGCAGTCCGGGTCACCAAGTACTCGGCACCTGCGGAGCGCCGGGCGGCGGCGCGTGATGTCGAGGCGGGCAAGCGCGCCGACCCGGACGGCCAGTTGTCGGAACGCATGATGTGGGACGCCCTCGACGAGGGCCGTGACCCCACCGGGGATCCGGATAACCGGGCAACCGAACCGGACGGCTAGGTGTTGTTGACGGGCCGGTGACACCGCGGGCAGCGACGGTCGTTACCCTTCATAAAGGTCTTCGACGAAAGTCCACTGGACGCGGGAGAGGAAGCGGCAGTCATGAGTTCGGCATCCGTTCTCGACTCCATCATCGAGGGAGTCTGCGCCGACCTTGCCGCCCGAGAGGCCCTCGTCCCGCTCGCGGAAGTCAAGGCAGCGGCCGAGGCCATGCCAGCGCCACGGGACGTGATGGCAGCGCTGCGTGAGCCCGGCATCGCGGTCATCGCCGAGGTGAAGCGCGCCAGTCCGTCCAAAGGCCAACTGGCGCCCATCGCCGACCCGGCAGAGCTGGCCGGCTCCTACGCCGACGGCGGGGCCCGCGCGATCAGCGTGCTGACCGAGCAGCGCCGGTTCAACGGCTCGCTGGCCGACCTGGACGCGGTACGTGCCGCGGTGTCGGTTCCGGTGCTGCGCAAGGACTTCATCGTGCGGCCGTACCAGATTCACGAGGCCCGCGCCCACGGCGCAGACATGCTGCTGCTGATCGTGGCGGCGCTGGAACAACAGGCATTGGAATCCCTGCTGGACCGCACCGAGTCGCTCGGCATGACCGCACTGGTCGAGGTGCATACCGAAGAAGAGGCCGACCGCGCATTGACCGCCGGCGCCAAGGTGATCGGTGTCAATGCGCGTGATCTGACCACGCTGGAGGTCGACCGCGACTGTTTCGCGCGGATCGCGCCCGGACTGCCCACCGAGGTGGTCAAGATCGCCGAGTCCGGGGTGCGGGGCACCGCGGACCTGCTGGCCTACGCCGGTGCCGGTGCGGACGCTGTCCTGGTCGGCGAGGGACTCGTCACCAGTGGCGACCCGCGGGCGGCCGTTGCCGATTTGGTCAGTGCGGGTAAGCATCCGTCCTGCCCGAAGCCGGCTCGCTAAATGTCAGACACCACGCAACCGAGTCTTCCGCGTGCCAGCGCCGGAGTGGCTGAGCCGTCCGCACATGATCCCGATGCCCGCGGGCATTTCGGCGTCTATGGGGGCCGCTACGTCGCCGAAGCGCTGATGGCCGTCATCGAAGAGGTCACCGCCGCCTACGACAAGGTGCGCAACGACCCGGAGTTTTTGAACACCCTCGACGACCTGCAGACGCACTACACCGGCCGACCCTCACCGCTGTATGAGGCCGAGCGTCTGACCGCACACGCCGGCGGGGCCCGCATCTTCTTGAAGCGAGAGGACCTGAACCACACCGGTTCTCACAAGATCAACAACGTGCTCGGCCAGGCTCTGCTGGCGCGACACATGGGCAAGACCCGGGTGATCGCCGAGACCGGCGCCGGTCAGCATGGCGTTGCGACGGCCACCGCCTGCGCGTTGCTCGGCCTGGAATGCGTGATCTATATGGGTGCCGTCGACACTCGCCGACAGGCGCTCAACGTGGCACGGATGCGACTGCTGGGCGCCGAGGTGGTCTCGGTCGAATCCGGTTCGCAGACGCTCAAGGACGCCATCAACGAGGCCTTCCGGGACTGGGTCACCAATGCTGACCGCACCTACTACTGTTTCGGCACCGCGGCCGGGCCGCACCCGTTCCCCACCATGGTGCGCGACTTCCAGCGGATCGTCGGCCTGGAGACGCGAGTTCAGATCCAGCAGATGGCGGGCCGACTGCCTGACGCCGTGGTGGCGTGTGTGGGCGGCGGGTCGAACGCTATCGGCATCTTCCATCCGTTCCTCGACGATCCCGCGGTCCGGCTGATCGGGTTCGAGGCCGGCGGCGATGGCGTCGACACCGGCCGGCACGCCGCGACATTCGCCGGCGGAACCCCGGGCGCCTTCCAGGGATCGTTCTCCTACCTGTTGCAGGACGACGACGGTCAGACCATCGAGTCGCACTCGATCTCGGCCGGGCTGGACTACCCGGGGGTGGGCCCCGAGCACGCCTGGCTGCGTGAAACCGGACGCGCCGAGTATCGCCCGATCACCGATGCCGAAGCGATGGACGCGTTCGGAATCCTTTGCCGCACTGAAGGAATCATCCCGGCAATCGAGTCAGCACATGCGGTGGCCGGTGCGCTCAAGCTGGCGACCGAGCTGGGGCCCGGCAAGGTCATCGTGGTCAACGTGTCCGGCCGTGGCGACAAGGACGTGGAAACCGCCGCCAAGTGGTTCGGTCTGTTCGACGAGGCAGGGGACGCGTCGTGAGCGGCCACGCCGGCGACCGGCTGGCCCCGATGTTCACCGCGTGCCGAGCCGAGGACCGCGCTGCGCTGATCGGCTACCTGCCGACCGGCTACCCGGACCTGCCGGGCTCCATCGCCGCGTTGATCACCCTGGTCGAATCCGGTTGTGACCTCATCGAAGTCGGTGTGCCTTATTCGGATCCGGGAATGGACGGCCCGACCATCGCACGCGCCACCGAGACTGCTCTGCAGGGCGGGGTGCGGGTGCGCGACACGCTGACCGCGGTCGAGGCCATCGCCAAGGCCGGCGGACGAGCCGTGGTGATGACCTACTGGAACCCGGTGCTGCGCTATGGCGTCGACGCGTTCGCTCGCGATCTGGCGTCGGCCGGCGGACTGGGTCTGATCACCCCCGACTTGATAGTCGACGAAGCAGATGACTGGATGGCCGCCTCCGAGCGGCATGCGCTGGATCGGATCTTTCTGGTCGCCCCTTCCTCGACGCCGCAGCGACTGTCCGAGACCGTCAAAGCGACCAGCGGATTCGTCTACGCCGCCTCCACGATGGGCGTCACCGGCGCCCGCAACACGGTGTCGAACGCGGCGCCGGAACTGGTGGCCAGGGTGCGTGAGGTCTCCGACATCCCGGTCGGTGTCGGGCTGGGTGTGCGCTCGGGCGCACAGGCCGCCGAGATCGGCGCCTACACCGACGGTGTCATCGTCGGTTCGGCGCTGGTCAGCGCGCTAGCCGATGGCCTGGCCGAGCTTAGGACGTTGACGCAAGAGCTCGCCTCCGGTGTGCGTCAAAAGGTTTCGATGCAATGACGTTGGACTGGCTCACCTATTTTCCCAGTCCTGCGCGCGGTGTCTGGCACCTCGGACCGGTGCCGATCCGGGCCTACGCACTGTGCATCATCATCGGCATCGTCGCCGCCCTGGTGCTCGGTGATCGCCGGTGGCGGGCCCGTGGCGGCGAGCCGGGCGTCATCTATGACATCGCGCTGTGGGCGGTGCCGTTCGGGCTGATCGGTGGCCGGCTCTATCACTTGATGACCGACTGGCGGACCTACTTCGGCGAGGGCGGCGTCGGATGGGAAGCGACGCCGCGGATCTGGGACGGCGGCCTGGGGATCTGGGGCGCGGTAGCGCTCGGTGGGGTCGGCGCGTGGATCGGATGTCGCCGCCGCGGGATCTCCCTGCCGGCGTTCGGCGATGCCGTCGCACCCGGAATCGTCCTGGCACAGGCGATCGGGCGCATCGGGAACTACTTCAATCAGGAGCTCTACGGCCACGAGACCACGCTGCCGTGGGGCCTGGAGATCTTCTGGCGCCAAGACGCCACCGGGGTCCGCGACCCGCACCTACTCGACGGCGTATCGACCGGTGAGCTCTACAAGATCGTGCAACCCACGTTCTTGTACGAATTGTTGTGGAACCTCGTGGTTTTCCTCGTGCTCATCTACGTCGACCGACGGTTCCGGATGGGTCACGGACGGTTGTTCGCCCTCTACGTCGCCGGCTACTGCATCGGCCGGTTCGGCATCGAGCTGCTCCGTGACGATGCAGCGACTCACATCGCCGGAATCCGGGTCAACTCGTTCACGTCGACGTTCGTCTTCATCGGTGCGGTGGTGTACATCCTGCTCGCAACCAAGGGGCGCGAGGACCCCGAAGCCATCCGTCGAGCATGGCAACCCGACGAAGCCGCCGACCGGGACGCTGCCGCAGTGGCAGAGCCCGAAGTCGAGTCGGACGAAGAGCACGCAGGGTCCGCCGACAAAGAGCTGATGGCGGCCGGCGTCGCAAACGGTGTCGGCTCGGTGGTCCGGGTGCCGAAAAGGCTTACCGGCGAAGCCGAATTGGCAGAGGCTGACGCTGATGACGATGCCGAGGCCGCGGATGAGCCGGAGTCGATGGTCGGCGAGTCGGATGCCGTGGCCGACGCCGAGGCCGACGAGGAAGCCGCCATTGCGGACACCGACGAAGCCGAGGAGCAAGACGACACCGAGGATTCCGAGGAACCGAAGGTAGTCCCAGAGGACGCGGCCGAGGAGTCTGCCGAACCCGAACCCGGGCCCGAACCGGAGGCGGTGGCCGACGTAGACGAGCCGGCTGACTCCGGGCCGGACAGTGACGACGGTACGGCCGCTGAGGACTCGGGCGGCGACGTCGTCGACGAATCCGACAACTCAGATGAAGCCGAACAACCCGACGAACCCGTTGACGAGGCCGCCGACGAACCGGCAGCCGACTCGGACGACTCAACCGACCCAGACGACCCGGTTCAGTCCTGACCGCGGGCCCACCGCCGCATCCGGCATTTCTGGCATGCTGAACAGATGACCGTTCCCTCGTGGCCCCCACCGGGGCCGCAGGGCGGGGGACAGCCCTACCCGCCACCGCCGGGCTACCCCGTGCCGTATCCGGGCTACGCGGACGCATGGGCGCCCTACGGACGTCATCCCAGGACGGGCCAGCCCTATTCGCCGAAGTCGAAAGTCACCGCCGCACTGTTGCAGTTGCTGGGGTTCTTCGGCTTTCTCGGGTTCGGACGCATATATCTGGGCCAAACCGGGCTGGGCCTGGTCCAGCTGTTGATCGGTGTGTTGGCCACCATCACGACCTACGGGTTGGGCCTCGTCGTGCCGCTCGTCTGGGGCATCGTCGACGCGATCCTGATGCTGAGCGGGCGGGTGGACGACAAGCAGGGTCGACCGCTGCGCGATGGCAGCTGAACCACCGCCGCACCCCTGCGTCACAAGGATTTTCGTTGGCCGCAACCATTCCTGAGGGAGTCGGCTCAGCCGGTCCGACTATGCTGGTGCCGTGAATAGACGCGGAAAGATCGTCTGCACTCTTGGTCCCGTGACCCACTCCGCGGAGATGGTCCGGGCACTCGTCGACGCGGGCATGGACGTGGCCCGCCTGAACTTCAGCCACGGCGATCACAAAGACCACCAGGCTTCCTACGAGTGGGTGCGCGCTGCTTCGGATGCCACCGGGCGGGCAGTCGGTGTGCTGGCCGACCTGCAGGGCCCCAAGATCCGGTTGGGGCGTTTCGCCGACGGCCCCGTCTATTGGGCCAACGGTGAGACCGTGCGGATCACCGTCGAAGACTGCCCCGGCGACCACGACCGGGTGTCGACCACCTACAAGAAGCTGGCCGCTGATGCAGCTCCGGGTGACCGGGTGCTGGTCGACGACGGCAAGGTCGGACTGGTGGTGGAGCACATCGACGGCGATGACGTGGTCTGCACGGTCACCGAAGGCGGTCCGGTCAGCAACCACAAGGGCATTTCGCTGCCCGGCATGAAGGTCTCCGCGCCGGCGCTGTCGGAGAAGGACATCGAGGACCTGGAGTTCGCGCTGGAGCTCGGCGTCGACATCGTGGCGCTGTCGTTCGTGCGCTCGCCGTCGGACGTGGAACTGGTGCACGAGGTGATGGACCGGGTCGGCCGTCGCGTCCCGGTGGTCGCCAAGATGGAGAAGCCGGAGGCCATCGAGAATCTCGAGGCCGTGGTCCTGGCCTTCGACGCCGTCATGGTGGCCCGCGGTGACCTGGGCGTGGAACTGGCGCTCGAAGAGGTGCCGCTGGTGCAGAAGCGGGTCATCCAGGTGGCACGCGAGAACGCGCGTCCGGTGATCGTGGCCACCCAGATGCTGGAATCGATGATCGAGAACTTCCGGCCCACTCGAGCGGAGGCCTCCGACGTGGCCAACGCCGTACTCGACGGCGCTGACGCAGTGATGCTGTCGGGGGAGACCGCCGTGGGCAAGCACGCTCTCGCTGCCGTGCGCACCATGAGCCGGATCATCTGTGCGGTGGAGCAGAACTCCACGGCGGCACCGCCGTTGACGCACGCTCCGCGCACCAAGCGGGGCGTGATCTCGTTCGCCGCACGCGAGATCGGTGAACGCCTGGACGCCAAGGCATTGGTGGCGTTCACCCAATCGGGTGACACCGTACGACGGCTGGCCCGGTTGCACACGCCGCTGCCGTTGTTGGCGTTCACCGCGCGCCCCGAGATTCGCAGTCAGTTGGCGATGACCTGGGGAACCGAGACCTTCATCGTCCCGCAGGCACACACCACCGACGGAATGATCCGCCAGGTGGACAAGGCACTGCTCGATCTGGGTCGTTACGAGCGCGGTGATCTGATGGTCATCGTCGCGGGCGCCCCACCGGGAACCGAGGGCTCCACCAACATGATCCACGTGCACCGACTCGGGGAGGACGACATCTAGTGCCGGCCGAGCCGAACACGGATCTCGAGGAACTGCTGACCGTACTGGATCTCAAAAGTGTCGGCGACGACGCCTTCGTCGGATCGCACCCGAGCAAGACGCCGCTACGCACCTTCGGCGGTCAATTGATGGCCCAGTCATTCGTGGCCGCCAGCCGTACCGTCGCCGAGCACCTGCCGCCCGGTGCGTTGTCAGTCCACTTCATCAACGGTGGTGATCCGGCCCGCGACATAGAATTCCGGGTGCACCGACTCCGCGACGAACGCCGGTTCGCCAATCGCCGGGTCGACGCGCTGCAAGGTGACACCTTGATCGCCACGTCGATGGTCTCCTACCTCTCTGGAGGTAGCGGGCTGGAGCACAGCGTCGAGGCGCCCACGGTCGCCGGGCCCGAGTCGTTGCCGCGGTTACGCGAACTGCTCAACGGCTACGAGGAAGTGGTCCCTGGCTTCGTCAAGGCCCCGCACCCGATCGAGTGGCGCTACACCAACGATCCAGCCTGGGTGATGCGCGACAAGGGTGGACGACTGAGCCACAACCGGGTCTGGGTCAAGGCCGACGGGACGATCCCCGACGACCCGGTCCTGCACACCGCGATGTTGGTCTATTCGTCGGACACCACGGTGCTCGACTCGATCATCACCACCCATGGGCTGTCCTGGGGCTACGACCGGATCTTTGCGGCCAGCGCCAACCACACGCTGTGGTTTCACCGGCCGATCCGGTTCGACGACTGGGTGCTGTATGCGACGTCGTCACCGGTGGCAGCCGACTCCCGGGGGTTGGGCACCGGACACTTCTTCGACCGATCCGGGCAACTGCTGGCCACCGTCACGCAAGAAGGCGTGCTGAAGTACTTCCCCAGCACTAAGCGCTAGTTCCCATGGCGCGAACCTGCGTCGCCCGGCTTCGCCGCGCTAGCAGTTCCCGCTAGGCCGGCATCAGCGCGGAGTCCGATTCCTCCTGCACCATGGGCGCGTCGGCGCCGCTGCCGAAGGTGTTCTCGAAGTGCTCCCGGAATCGTTCGGTGCACTGCTGCTGGGCGTCGGTGTCCGAACCGGCCTTGCTCATGCACGCCACATAGTCGCCGGCGCCGGCGGTCCGCCAGATGCCGACATATACGAAGATGCAGCCGATGCCGGCGATCACCGCCAGCGCACCCAAAATGATCCCGGCGAGTGCGACGCCGCCGTTGTCAGCCTCCCGCCGCTTGGCCCGGCCACGGCCGATCAGTCCGAGCACGACAGCCGCCAAGCCCAGTCCCACCCCACCGATCACCGACAACGCGGTCACGATCCCGGCGATCGCAACGATCAGGGCCGCGATGCCCGCCCCGTTCTTGAGCACCGGCGGTACCGCCGCGGGGGGATAGCCGAGGTACTGCCCGGGCACCGGCGGATACGGGTAGCCCGGCGGCGGAGGGTAGCTGGGACCGGGCGACGGCCAGGATTGCTGAGACTCAGGCGACAGCGAGGGCATGCCGGACTCGGGCATTGAGCAGACTCCAGATCAGAGCTTCACGCAGGTATCAAACAGGTCAGAATTCAAGGGTACCCGCGACGGGGCAATCAGGCCGCGGGTCGCCTGTCGCCGCTACCCGGCCTGCAGCGTAGTACCGACCTTGTGTGAAGCGCTCCGAATCTTGAGTGCGGTGACGACCTCGACAATGCCGATGACGATGAGCCAGCTGCCGACGACCACCGCCAGCACCCATAGTGACGCGAATGGTGACGCCAGCGTCACCAGACCGGCCAGCAGACTGACCACGCCCGTGAAGATCTGCCAACCCCGGCCCGGCAGCGCCGGGTCGCTGATGGCTGCCACGGCAGTCGCCACCCCACGGAAGATGAAGCCGACCGCGATCCAGATGGCCAGCAGCAGCACCGCCAGTGCTTCTTCGTCGGAGTTGAAGTGCCGGAAACACAGGACCGCCAGAATCACCGACGCGGTGCCGCTGAGGAACAGCAACACGCGTCCGCCGGCGGACATGACGGGCAGGCTGAACGCGAAGATCAACTGCGCGATTCCGGTGACCACCAGATACACACCGAGCAGCACAGCGGCAGCGATGATGGTCCGGCCCGGCCAGACCAAGATCAGCACGCCCAAGACGAGGGCCAAGACACCAGAAACCAGTGTCGACTTCCACAGATTCGGCAGCAGGCGCGAAAGCGATGTTTCCATGGTCGAAGTCTGGCACAGATGTGGCGTTCCGGCCGGGCATTGGCCGCCTCAGCGGCCCGAGATGACCTGCGTGGTCTGCCTCGCATAAGCCTCGGCGAGGAACTGCTCGACGGCTACCGCCGTGTGCGCGGCCCGGGGCGAGCCGAAAATGTCGAAAGCGTGTTGGGCCAAAGGCAACTCGGCATAGACGACCGGGCTCGTGCTGACTTCCCGTAGCCGCTCGGCAAATGCTCGGCCCTGCTCCACCGGCACCAGCGAATCATTGGTTCCGTGCAGCACGAAAAACGGTGGCGCATCAGCAGATAGATACGTCATCGGGGAGGCGTCGCGGTAGGTATCGGGGAAGCGCCGCCGGCTCTGCTTGAACACGTAGGCCCCCAATGCCGGGGTCAGCAGCGGGTGCAATCCAGTCTCGCCGGTGAAGTCGTAGATGCCGTAGAACGGGACCGCCGCCCGCACGCTGGTATCGGCGTCGGCGAAACCCGGTTGGAAACGCGGATCGTTTGCGGTCAGAGCGGTTAGAGCGCAGAGGTGACCACCTGCGGAGCCCCCGGTCACCGCGACCCAGTCCGGGTCGCCGCCGTAGTCGGCGATGTGGGCTTTGGTCCACGCCAAGGCCCGCTTGACGTCGATGATGTGGTCAGGCCAAGTGGAGCGGGGGCTCAGCCGGTAGTTGATCGACACACACACCCAACCGCGTTCGACCAGGTGGGCCATCAGCGGATGTGCTTGTCCGCGTTTACTTCCCACCATCCAGGCACCACCGGGAATCTGCAGCAGTACCGGCGCGCGACCATCACGAGGCAGGTCGCGATGCCGCCACACATCGAGCGTGTTGCGGCCGCCGTACTCGCCGTAGGGGATGTCGGAGTCGGAGGCGTAGTCCCGGTAGACCCGCATCATGCGCACCACGCCGGGTGCCTTGGCGATTTCCGCGTCCGACCCCGGCCGCTTCCACAAATCCCGGCTTTCGGTGCGTCGTCCCGCACCGAGTTCGGCGTCCAGCGCCGCGGTCAACGGTCTATTGGCGGTACGGCCGGCATAGTTCAGCCCCACTAAGCCCAGCCAGGAGAGCGCCGACAGCAGCCAGCTGGTCCGCCGAGCCCGCGGCGACAACCGCCGACTCACCGCCGCCAACGCCGCGGAATGTCCGGCGATGAGCTGCAACGGCAGCTCCGAGGCGAACAAGCCGAAGGCGAACGCGTACAGCGACGGATAGCCGCGCTTGGTCAGCGGGCGATACCCGTTCGTGGTGCTGGCCAGACCGGCCAGCGAACCGAGCACGGCCAAAAGCCTTCGCATTGCGCTCCTCAGCGTTGTGGGACGACCTGATTCGGCACCCTACCGAAATCGGCCGAACCACCCGTTTATGCGGTGGTCCCAGCTTCGCCTCTCCTGCGTCGAGGCTCGCTGAACCACCGGATCAGCCCGCTGAGGTCGCCGACAGCGATCGGGGCGCCGGACCGCGCGAGGCCGGGGTACGGGCGTCAACCAGAAACCAGGTGCGCATGACGCCCTTGCCCTTGACGTCGACGTCGCCGCGCTCCTCGAACACGAAGTCCTCTTTGAGTCGTTCATAGACCGGTTGCGGCACCTGGATGCGGTTCGGGGCGCCGGTTGACTCCATCCGCGAGGCCAGGTTCACCGCGTCACCCCACACGTCGTAGAAGAACCGGCGGTGGCCGACGACTCCGGCCACCACCGGGCCGGTGGCCAAACCGATCCGCAGCGACACCGGCCGGCCCAGCGGATCGCGCAGGTCGGCGATGGTCGCGGCGATGTCGAGCGCCAGCCGCGCCAGCGCGTGCAGGTGATCGGGTCTCGGGTCCGGAACGCCGCTGACCACCATGTAGGAGTCGCCGCTGGTCTTGATCTTCTCCAGGCCGTGCTGATCGACGAGCCGGTCCAAGTCGCTGTAGAGCTCGTTGAGGAACCCGACCAGCTGGCCCGGGTCGGTCTGGCTGGCCCGTCGGGTGAAGTCGGCGATGTCGGCGAACAGCACCGAGGCGTCGGGGTAGCTGTCGGCGATCACGTCCACCGCCGGGTTTTTCAGTCGCTCGGCGACCGCGGTGGGCAAAATGTTGGCCAGCAGCGCTTCGGACCGTTCGTACTCGGCCTCCATCGCCGCTTCGGCGTGAGAGATCTCGCGCAGCGCGAACCAGACCGTGGCGACCACCATGAAGCAGGCCGACACGACCACCAGCACGTAGGACAGGTTGTGCAGCCACTCCGGTTGGTGGACGTTGTCGGCGGGGACCAGGAACTGCAGGGCGATGGTCAGCCCCGCACCGATGCCGGCCACCACGGCTGCCAGTTTGATCCGGTCCACGCCCAGAATCAGCACGCTGATCGACGCCGAGGCCAGAAAATAGAACTGGATCCCCGAGCCGGTGCCCACCATCCAGCAGACGACGGCGGTCGTCGAGTAGGCAATGGCCACGAAGGTCAGGGGCGCGAGAAGCTCGCCGTAGCGGTAGAGCAGCGGTGTCAGGACCAGCCCGGCGGCGGCGACGAGATTGATCGCGCCGATCCACCAGTAGGCGGGATCAACCCAGATCTCCAGCATTCCCCAGCCCGCGCTGATGAGCGCGGCCAGCCCGGCAGCCAGCTTGAGGATCCGCAGCCGCTGCGACACCCGCGCCGTGTAATGGCGGGTGCGGGCCGGTATGCAGTGTGTGCGCCGGTAGGGGCTGGAAGCCTCGGCCGGCACCGCGAGGAACCGCTTGACGGACACAAGCGACAGCCTAATCCGCTGAGCTGGGCCGTTGGCGGTTTCACCAGGTCGGGAGCGTGAGTCTAGGGTCGGCGCTCATGGTTGTGCGTTCCGTCGCGCTGTTCGTGTTGGCTGCCGTCGCCGAGATCGGCGGGGCCTGGCTGGTGTGGCAGGGGGTGCGGGAGCACCGCGGCCTGCTGTGGGCCGGTGCCGGGGTGATCGCCCTGGGGTTCTATGGCTTCGTGGCCACCTTGCAGCCCGATGCCCAGTTCGGCCGGATCCTGGCCGCCTATGGCGGGGTGTTCGTCGCCGGCTCGCTGGCCTGGGGGATGGCGTTCGACGGCTTCCGGCCCGACCGTGCTGACATCGTGGGGGCGCTGATCTGTCTGATCGGGGTGGGCGTGATCATGTACTCGCCGCGTTGACGCAGCGTCACCCGACGGCTTCGATACCCGAACTTGAGATCACGAAGCCACGTCCGGATGACTCGACGGTGCAGGTCACCCCGGCGGCTTCCGATTGACAGGTGAACGGTCCGGCAGCCGCGCTCTGGCCGAACGGAAGAATCGGTTGATCGAACGGGGGATTGGACAAACAGTTGACGCTGTCACTGCACATCGACAACTCCCCGTCGCTGTCCATCGATACGTGCTGCGGCGGATTCACCGACATGCAGTAGGCCGCATCGGGCAGTTCCCCGCGCCGGTAATTTATTTCGCAGTTGATCCCGGCCCGCGTCCCGAAAAACGGGACAAAGGGCAAGTTGCACGATTCGCAGTCGTCGTAGCTGGGCTCGCGAGCAATCTCCTGCAGTGGGTCGCGTTGCAGGAGATTGCCGCCGATGCCGCCGTCATGGCCGGATGACGCGTCGTCGTATTGCCCGCGAGTCTTGGCCTGCACGTACTTGGCGTCGTGCGCGTGGTTCGAGATCCACAAGAGAAAGCCGACCGACACGCCCAGCAGCACCACCAGCACACCCAGCACGGATTTCCTCAAGGGCCCTCCTCGGCTGCCAGTCCCGGCGTGCCCGAGTCTAAGTTCGGCGGTGTCGGTGGGGGGCGACAATGACGATTCGCTTGAGACTCGTCGGCTCGCCGGTTGGCACGAAGCCGTCCGCGGCACATTGCGCGTTACAGCAACTCCAGGTACGCGGTTGCGCTGGTCCGATAAGCCTTCGGCCAGCGGCATTTTACGTGACGTTGGTGGTGCCCTCGGTGAGATTCGAACTCACACTGCACGGGTTTTGAATCCGTTTCCTCTGCCAGTTGGGATACGAGGGCCCAGCGCTGACGCGCGGCTTCCTACCTTAGACGATGCCCCTCGGGGTTGCCCCAGCCGGCAGCCACGACAGAATAGGGGGATGACCGAGCCCACGTCCGACAGCAGCCCACGCCCAGCCCGGCGGGTGCTGATCGCCGAGGATGAGGCGCTGATCCGGCTGGATCTCGCCGAGATGCTGCGCGAAGAGGGCTATGAGGTGGTGGGCGAGGCCGGCGACGGGCAGGAGGCCGTCGAGCTGGCCGAACTGCTGCGCCCGGACCTGGTGATCCTGGATGTGAAGATGCCGCGCCGCGACGGCATCGACGCGGCGTCTGAGATCGCCGCCAAGCGGATCGCTCCGATCGTCATCCTGACCGCGTTCAGCCAGCGCGACCTGGTCGAACGCGCCCGTGACGCCGGGGCAATGGCTTACCTGGTCAAGCCGTTCACCGCCGGTGACCTGGTCCCGGCCATCGAACTGGCGCTCAGTCGGGCCGAGGAGATCACCGCCTTGGAGCGCGAGGTCAGCAACCTCTCCGACCAGCTGGAAACCCGCAAGCTCGTCGAGCGGGCCAAGGGCGTGCTGCAGACCGCACACGGCTTCACCGAACCCGAGGCCTTCAAGTGGATTCAGCGCGCGGCGATGGATAAGCGGACCACCATGCGCCAGGTCGCCGAAGTGGTGCTGGAAAACGTCGAGGCCCCGGTCAACCCACCGGCCTGATAGTCACGCCACCAACCTCGCTGAGCCCCGTCGGGTTGGTTCAGCAAGTACGCTCGATGACGTGCAGCGCAGAATCATGGGCATTGAGACGGAGTTCGGTGTCACCTGCACCTTCCACGGCCATCGGAGGTTGTCGCCCGACGAGGTGGCGCGCTATCTGTTCCGCCGGGTGGTGTCTTGGGGACGTAGCTCGAATGTGTTCCTGCGCAACGGAGCTCGGCTGTACCTGGATGTCGGCAGCCATCCCGAATACGCCACCGCCGAGTGCGACAACCTCATTCAGCTGGTCACCCACGACCGGGCCGGTGAACGCGTCCTCGAAGACCTGCTGATCGACGCCGAGCAGCGGCTGGCCGATGAGGGCATCGGCGGCGACATCTACCTGTTCAAGAACAACACCGATTCGGCCGGCAACTCCTACGGCTGCCACGAGAACTACCTGATCGTGCGGGCCGGGGAGTTCTCCCGGATCTCCGACGTGCTGCTGCCGTTCCTGGTGACTCGTCAGCTGATCTGCGGCGCCGGCAAGGTGCTGCAGACCCCCAAGGCTGCCACGTTCTGCCTGTCCCAGCGTGCCGAGCACATCTGGGAAGGCGTCTCGAGCGCCACCACTCGGTCGCGGCCGATCATCAACACCCGAGACGAGCCGCACGCCGACGCCGAGAAGTACCGGCGGCTGCACGTCATCGTCGGCGACTCCAACATGTCCGAGACCTCGACGCTGCTCAAGGTGGGCAGCGCGGCCCTGGTGCTGGAGATGATCGAGGCCGGGGTGCCCTTCCGGGACTTCTCGTTGGACAACCCGATCCGGGCGATCCGCGAAGTCAGCCACGATGTCACCGGCCGGCGGCCGGTGCGGCTGGCCGGCGGACGCCAAGCCGGTGCCCTGGACATCCAGCGTGAGTACTACGGGCGGGCCGTGGAGTACGTGCAGACCCGAGCCAGCAACCCCCAGCTCGAGCAGGTCATCGATTTGTGGGGCCGCCAGCTTGACGCTGTGGAAACCCAGGACTTCGCCAAGGTGGACACTGAGATCGATTGGGTGATCAAGCGAAAGCTGTTCCAGCGCTACCAGGATCGCTACAACATGGAGCTGTCCGATCCCAAGATCGCCCAGTTGGACCTGGCCTATCACGACATCAAGCGCGGGCGCGGAGTGTTCGATCTACTGCAGCGCAAGGGATTGGCCACCCGCATCACCACCGACGAGGAAGTCGACGAGGCGATCGACACCCCGCCGCAGACGACCCGCGCCAAGCTCCGGGGCGAATTCATCAGTGCCGCCCAGGCAGCCGGACGCGATTTCACCGTCGACTGGGTGCACCTCAAGCTCAACGACCAGGCCCAGCGCACCGTGTTGTGCAAGGACCCGTTCCGGTCGGTCGACGAGCGGGTCAAGCGCCTGATCGCCAGCATGTAGCGAACCGGTGATGACTCGGCTCAGCGGCCTGGCCGCCCTCATCCCGCTGGGCATCGCGCTGGCCGGGTCACCGGCCGCGCACGCCGGCGGCGTCGTCATCTGCCAGTTCAGCGTGGCCAAGCCGTTCGTCTACTCGGTCAATGGTGCCGACTACATGGGCAGCCGGGTCGACGTCAGCGATTGCCGGACCGATCTTCCCGGCACGCCGCTGACCCTGCAGATGCACCTGACGGCGTCCGGAGCGCCGTTGGAGCTGGCCGGCCCGTCGCACACCCTCACCTACGCCGAGACCCTTGCGGTGCACACCGGCGACAGCTTCTCGGTGGCGTTTCCCAACGACGACCGGTTGATGCCGCTGTACCCGGGCGTGTACGGCGCGAAGATGACGGCACGCACCGATCTCCCCGGCCAGCCGCGCGCCGAAGACCCCGAATTCTCGGACTACCAATGCAGCACCTGGGACTTCCCGGGCATGGCATGCACGCCGGCGATCCACATCTGAACAACCACCACGCCGCGAGCCCTTATCCTGTCTTGTCATGGCGACCGCGAAAGTCGAGCGACTCCTCAATCTCGTCATCGCGTTGCTGGCTACCCGCAGCTACCTGACCGCCGAGAGGATCCGAGCCACCGTGCAGGGCTACGGCGACAACCCCAGCGACGAGGCGTTCTCCCGAATGTTCGAGCGGGACAAGAACGAGCTGCGTGACCTGGGCATTCCGCTGGAGACCGGCAAAGTGTCGGCCTTCGAGACGGTGGACGGCTACCGGATCAACCCCGATGCCTACGCCCTGCCGACCATCGACCTGACCCGCGACGAGGCCGCCGCAGTGGCGGTCGCGGTTCAGCTGTGGCAGTCACCGGAGTTGCGCGCCAACGCCGAAGGTGCCGTCGCCAAACTGCATGCCGCCGGTGTCGAGGTGGACCCGAGGCAGGCCGACGTGCTGGTGGCGACACCCGCAGCGCTCCCGGGTATACACCGGGCCGAGCCGGCGCTGGGCGCGCTGATGGACGCCGTCCAGAACGGGCAGGCTGTGCAGTTCGAGCACCGGCCCTCACCGGTCGAGCCGTATGTCACCCGCACCCTCGAGCCGTGGGGAGTGGTCACCCACACCGGCCGCTGGTATGTGGTCGGCCACGATCGCGACCGCAACGCGATACGCACCTTCCGGCTGTCGCGGATCGGTCCGGAGGTTCGGCCGATCGGGCCCACCGGCGCCGTCACCCGGCCCGACAACGCCGACCTGCGCGCGATCGTCGCCGAGGCGGTCGGCGATGCACCCAGCGGGCTGCAGGCACGCATCTGGGTCGCCGATGGCCGTGCCGTGGCGCTGCGCCGGGCCGGCACCGTACTCGCCCGCCAGGCCCTCGCCGGCCGCGACGGCGACATCATCGGCGTCGATATAGGGACCCATGACCGGCTGGCCCGGGAGATCGCCGGCTACGGGGCCGACGCCATCGTCTTGGACCCGCCGTCGCTGCGCGACGATGTGGTGGCGCGACTGAGCGCGCGCGTGGGGGAGGTGCCGGTGTGACCCAGCTGTCGAAACGCCTGGTCCGGCTGCTGAACATGGTGCCGTATCTGAAAGCTCGCCCCGGGATCAGCAAGAAACAGGCCGCCGCCGAACTCGGCGTGAGCCTCAGCCAGCTGCAGAGCGACCTGCAGCAGCTGGTGATGTGTGGCCTGCCCGGTTACGGGCCCGGCGACCTGATCGACGTGACGTTCTATGAAGATCGCCTGGACGTGTTCGAATCCGCCGGTGTCGATCGGCCGTTGCGGCTGACGTCGCGTGAGGCCACGGTCATGCTCATGGCGTTGCGCACCCTGGTCGACATGCCCGGGATCGTCGACCCGCGGGCCGCCCGCAGTGCGATCGCCAAGATCGAGGAGGCCGCCGGCGCCGCAGCACCAGCGGCGCCCGTCTCGGTCACGCACGACGCCTCGGCCGCCGACGTGGTCCGCGACGGCGTCCAGCAACACCGAGCGTTGGCGATCGACTACTACGCGGCGTCGCGGGACAGCGTGTCGCATCGGATCGTGGACCCGATCCGGGTGGTGTTGATCGGCGCACACAGTTATCTGGAGGCGTGGTGCCGCGACTCCGAGGGGGTGCGGTTGTTCCGGTTCGACCGCATTGACGAGGTCCGCTTGCTCGACGAACCGTCGGCGCCGCCGGAGCCGGCGCGCCAGGCCGAAACCGACACCTCGCTGTTCGACGCCGACCCGTCACTGCCGGTCGCCATCGTGCGGGTGGCGCCGTCGGCGGCGTGGATGTTCGAGTACTACCCGATGCAGGATCTCGGCGAGCTCGCCGACGGCTGGCGCGAAGCCCGGCTGACCTACGCGTCCGATGAGTGGCTGATCCGGCTGCTGCTGGGTATGGGCGATGAGGTGCAGGTCAAGGCACCGGAATCGGTCGTCACCGGGCTACGTGACGCGTCGACCGCCGCACTGGCGATGTATGAGGTCAGCCTGTGACGGTCTACAACGCCGGAACCCTGGTGGCCGACCTCGTCTTCCTGGCCGTGATGGTAGGAATCGTGGTGGCCATCGTTTTTCTGGTCAAGGCCAGAGCGACGCACACTGAGCAACTGCCCGTGGTTCCGAACTGGTATCCCGATCCGGCTGACGCTGCGCAGCTGCGCTACTTCGACGGCCAGAGCTGGACGGAAGACACCCGGCCACGGGATGCACCACCGGGTTAGAGCCTCCGGCTGAACCGCCGGGTTGA
>NZ_AUWR01000053.1 GCF_000455125.1 Mycobacterium sp. UM_WGJ | reverse complement strand
CGCCGCGGCCGGAGCCGGGGCCGGGGCCGGCGCAACGGCTACCGCAGCGGCCGGCGCGGGCGCTACAGCCACCGCAACCGGAGCGGCAGCAACAGGAGCCGGCGCGGGCGGCGCGGGCATCGTCGCGACAGCAGCAGGAGCGGCCACCGGCGTCGGGGCTGCGGGTACCGGCGCGGGCGGGGCGCTGACCGGGGCCGGCGGAGCCGCAGGCGGCGCGGGCATGGCCGGCGCGGGCGGCGGGGCCACGGGCGGAGCCGGAGTGGCCGCCACGCCATACGAAGCTACGGGCTGAGCCGGCACCACCGTGGTTGCGGCGGGAAAGGCCAACTGGGTGACCGGCATCGGCGTCATCCCGGTGCTGGAGACCAGGGTCTGCAGCAGGCCCTGCAGGTGGGCGATGGTCTGCTGCATGCTGCCCAGCGCACCGACCATGTGCGTCACCATCTCGGCGCCGGGACCCGACATCAGGGGCGAGGTCACCATCGGGACGGCGGCGGGCTGAACCGGCACCGGGACGGCGGCGGGCTGAACCGGCACCGGGACGTGCGCCGGGACGTGCGCCGGCGACCCGTTCGCCGCGGGAACGTTTGGATGAGCTGCTGTCATTGTGGGCTCCGATACGGTCGCGTGGCCGTTGTGGTCACTGCGGGGGGTGGATGTCTCAAATTCTTCAGCGGGCCGCTGTAGCGGCTCGTCGTTGAGGTCTGGACGGCCGAAGTTGGTGCCGCTGAGCTTCATCGTCAGCTTGGGCGCCGGACGGGCTCGCGGGTCGTCACCGTGGCGGTAGTCGGCCCACAGGGCTTCGAAGTTCATCGGAACGCCGGCGGCCACCAGCTGGGCCAGACCCATCCACAGCGACCGAATCCCATTCCTGCCCTTGGCATCGAGGGAGACCGCGACGTGGTCCTGGCCGGTCAGGCACTTGCCGACCAGGTTGGAGAGCACGCTGCCGGGCCCGACCTCGACAAAAGTCCGGGCGCCGGCCGACCACATCGCCTGAACCTGCTCGACGAACCGCACGGGTTGCGCGATCTGGTTAGCCAGCGTGGCCTGCATCTGCTCGGCGCTGCCGACGTACGGCTGAGCCGTTGCGTTGGCGTAGACGGGCACCTGCGGCACGCCGAACGGAATGCCCGCCAGATACGAGGCGAACGGAGCCGCTGCCGAACTGACAATCTCGGAGTGGAAGGCGGTGGCGACATCGAGGAGTCGCGCATTCATACCCGCAGCGCTGAACCGCTGCGCGGCGTCGGCGATCGCCGCACTGTCGCCCGAGAGCACAACCTGGTTGGGGGCGTTGTGGTTAGCAATGACCACCGACAGGCCCCACTCGCCAAGCAGCCTGCCGACCTGCTCGGCGGGGGCGGTCACGGCGCACATCGCTCCGTCACTGCTGGCGGCGGCCTGGGCCATCAGCGCACCACGCGCGCGGGCGATGAGCAACGCGACGTCGTCGCTGATCACCCCTGCGGCGCACAGCGCGCTGACCTCGCCGAAGCTGTGCCCACCGACGGCGACCGGCGCGATGCCCAGCGAGCGCACGACCGACAGCAGGCTCAGGCTGTGCGCACCGATGCCCGGCTGCGCCCACTCGGTCCTGGTCAGCTCGGCGGCCTGAGCCGCGCGGTCTTCCTCACTGAACGCCGTCTTGGGCCAGACGACCTCGTGCAGGTCGCGGTCGGCGTTGAGTAGGTCGGCACGCGCGAGTTCCCAAGGCGCCAAAGCGGGTTCATAGAGTTGCGGGAGGTCGGCACCCATCCCGACGTACTGGCTGCCCTGCCCGGGGAACAGCAGCGCGACCGGTCCGGCTGGCCGGCAGGAGTAGTAGTAGCCCTTGGGTGAGCTGAACGACGTGTCACCGCTGGGGGTTTGAAGCTTCGCAGCGGCTTCCCCGAGCATCGTGCGCAGGGCTTCGACACTGTTGGCGACGACGGCGAGGCGGTGCGGGCGGCTGGCGTCGTACGCCGATTGCGTGCTGTGCGCGAGGTAGCCCAGCATGTCCGGTGAGTCGACCAGCGAGGCGGCCAGCTCCCCAGCCTGAGCGGCCAGCGCGGCCGCGGATTCCGCACCGAGGACCACCAGCTCGGAGTCCCAGGAGCGGTAGCGCGGTGCATGCTTCCCGGCGCCGGCGTACTCCTCGAGCGTGATGTGGAAGTTCGTACCGCCGAAGCCGAACGCGCTGACCGACGCGCGGCGCGGCACGTTCTGGTCGGCGATCCACGGCTTGGTCTGCGTCGACAGGTAGAAGGGCGACGATTCGATCTCGAGCCCGGGGTTGGGCCGGTCGATCTTGATGGTCGGCGGGAGGACCTTGTGGTGGAGCGCCATCACGGTCTTGAACAGGCCGCAGGCTCCGGCCGCGCCCTTGGTGTGCCCGACCTGGGACTTGACCGAGCCGACGGCGCACCATTGACGGTCGGCCCGGCCTGACTCGTCGAACACCCGGCGCAGGGCGGTGAACTCGGCGACGTCGCCGGCTTTGGTGCCGGTTCCATGGGCTTCGACGAGGCCGACCGTCTCCGGCCCGTAGCCGGCGGCCTCGTACGCGCGACGCAGGGCCTTGGCCTGACCATCCGGGCTGGGTGCGTAGATGCTCTTGGCCCGGCCATCCGAGGAGGTACCGATGCCGCGGATCACGGCGTAGATCCGGTCGCCGTCGCGCTCCGCGTCGTCGAGGCGCTTGAGCGCCAGCATGGACAGCCCCTCGCCGAGCATCGTGCCGTCCGACTGGTCGGAGAACGGGCGGCAGTCGCCGGTGCGCGACAACGCGGTCACCTTGGCGAAGCACATGAACATGAAGATGTCGTTGAAGGCGTCGACGCCCCCCGCGATCACCATGTCGGCCTCACGCAGGTACAGCTCGTGCAGCGCGATCTCGATCGCGGCCAGCGAACTGGCGCATGCGGCGTCGACAACGCAGTTCGTTCCGCCAAGGTCGAAGCGGTTGGCGATGCGTCCGGCGATGACGTTGCCGAGCAGACCCGGGAAGGTGTTCTCCTGCCACGGGGTGTAGCTCGAGGCGACGCGCTCGCTGAACGCGGTCAGCTCGTTGTCGGAGAGGCCTGCGGCGCGCAGGCCTCGTTCCCAGATCGGCCGATGCAGGCGACCGCTCATGTAGCCGGACATCTCGGTGCCGCCGGAGGAGCCCAGCACCACGCTGACCCGTTCCCGGTCGATGCTGGAGATGTCGCCGCCAGCGTAGTCCTCCAGCACTTGCTGCGCGACCCGCAGCGCCAGCAACTGAGCGGTGTCGGTCGCGGGCAGCACGTTCGGCGGAATGCCGAAATCCATCGGCGAGAAGTCCACGGGGGGCAGGAACCCGCCGCGACGGGCGTATACCTTGTCGGGCGTGTGAGGATCTGCGTCGAAATAGTCGTCGATCCGCCAGTGCGACTCCGGCACGTCGGAGAACAGGTCCGCGCCCTCGACGATGTTGCGCCAGAACCGCTCGGCTTCTTCAGACCCGGGAAACAGCGCGCTGACGCCGACTACCGCGACAGGTGGATGTTTGGCTACCACGGGTCTCCTTAAGAGCGACCTTGACAAAAAGCATTGAATACCTAAGTTTTGCCGTCAATGACATGGGGTATAGATAAGAATTTTGATTCATTTTCGGCCGAGTGTTGCCGGGACCATATCAGAGTGTTGCAGTCATCACACATCGAAGATGTCCGCCCCAGACTGCCCCATGCATTACAGTCGTCCGCCGAAATGTTATGCCGGTAAGCCACTGAACAGCTAGAACATCCCTTTCCAGCGTATTTGACGGCAGCGTCAGACCGCCAGCGGCCGCGGGCTGTAGGCGAATGCTCTGGCCGGCACCGGCACCCCGCAGGAGCGGGCCGCGCTGGCGCGGGTTACGTGGGCGGCACCTTCGAGCAAGTTAAGCGCCACCTGGACAGCCTGGCGGTTCTCACACAGCTCCAGGTGGCTGCCCGCCACCCAGCTGTTGAACGCGCCCATGGCCGGGCCGCACCAGATCTGGTAATCCAGCACGCGCTCGGGGATGCCGCTGATAGCCCACCGGCTCGACTGCCCCAGATACCAGCGGAAGACCAGTGCCATCTGGTATTTCGGGTCCCTGGAGGCGAGTTCGAGGACCGCCGGGTCACGCAGTTGCCAGTACCGCTGAGTGTCCGCCCATACCTCGGCGACGGTGGTGCCCAGGATCTTCTCCAGCTCGGGGCCGTGCTTGGCGACCACGCTGGCCAGGTCGGGGTTGCCCGCGTACCACTCGTAGAGCTTCTTGCCGCGCGGGGCGAACATCGTTCCCCGTTTGAGTACCTGCAGGTTGACGCCCATTTCGAACATGTCCGAGGCGGGGGCCATCATGACGTCCGCGATGCCGGCCTTGGCGAGCATGGCGCGCCCGGGCGCTGAAAGGCCCGACTCCACGCAGGCCTGGTTGACGGTCCCGGTCAGCACGTAGGCCGCGCCCATCGCGAAGGCGCCGGCGACGGCCTGCGGTGCGCCCAGGCCGCCCGCAGCACCCACCCGCACCCGGCAGTTCAGCTGGTGCTGCTGGGCCAGCGAGTCGCGCAGCATGACGATCTCGGAGAAAAGCGCCGGCAGCGGGCGGTTGTCGGTATGCCCGCCGCTGTCGGATTCGACGGTGATGTCCTCGGCCACCGGAACATACCGAGACAGGTCGGCTTCGCGCTGGGTCAGCTTTCCGGCCGCCACCAATGCGGACACCAGCGCCGCCGGCGCCGGCTCCATGAACATGCGCGCCACCTCGGGCCGCGACACCTTGGCCATCACGTGATTGCGGCGCACGATGTTGCCGGCCGGATCGGTGTCCAGTCCCGACAGTGCGTAGTGCACCACCGCGGGGGTCAGCTTCATGAATGCCGACGCCTCGACGACGGGAACGCCGCGCGCGATGAACAACTCGGCGACGCGTGTCTCCAGGGAGGCCTCATTGGGCGAGTGGATCAGGTTGGCTCCCCAGGCGAGACCGGGCCGGCCGGCCAAAGCCGCCTGAATCTCGGCCAGCCCCCGCTCCACCGCCTCGTAGGAGAGCCCGCCCGCACCGAAGAAGCCCATCATTCCGGCCTCGGCCATCGCGATGACCAGCGCCGGCGTCGCGATGCCGTTGGCCATCGCACCGGTGACATAGGGGAAGCGGACGCCGTGCGCCTCGCAGAATTCGCGGTCACCGAGCCACTCGGGGTAGATCGCGGGCAGGGTCCCCACCAGGGACAAGTCCGATTCCCCGGCGCCGACCACCGCGCCGCCCAGGGCCACGCCCAGCATCCCGGTGGCCGCTTCGCGCACCACATGAACGGGGTGGCGTACGTGGCCGATGATGTCGGCGATGTCGTCCGGGGCGAAAGCGGCCGGTGCGGTGGTGGCCCGCCACCCCAGGCCCGGGTCGGCGCCCACTCCGCTTTGCTGCTCCAGTACTGCGCCAGGTCGCTCGTTCACAGTCGGTTCCTCTCGATCACCGGTGCTGTGAGCGCTCGCGCCGAGGGGCCTGCGCACGAACCGGAGAAAACGATGAGAGTTTCTCATGGACCGTGGTGGCGGGGAGTCTCCCCACCGTCAAACGGGTATAGGAGAGCCATTCGGCGCCGGCGGTGGCGCCGCTGGACGGAGGAATCTTTGCCGTGGGTCAACTACCGATGGCGCCCCTGCCGCGCCGCCGTTCCGGGCTGCGTCAGGTCACCGAAGGCCTAGCCGACCTCGACGCCGAGGTGTTCGAGGCGATCGCACAATCGCCCAGCCGCCTGCTCGACACGACCATGCCGGTGCTGACCCGCGCCGCCGACCATTCCAAACTGTGGCTGGCGCTGGCCGCCGCCATGGCCGCCACGGGCGGCCCGGCGACCCAGCGCGCCGCCGCACGCGGAGTGGCCAGCCTCGCACTGACCAGCCTGGTGACCAACCAAGTGGTCAAACGGATCCGACCACGGGCGCGCCCCAACATCCTGCTGGTGCCCCTGCTGCGCCGCGCCCGCCGGCTCCCGCTGTCCAACTCGCTGCCATCCGGGCACTCCGCGAGTGCGGCGGCCTTCGCGGCCGGGGTCGGCCTGGAGAACCCGCTGCTGGGACTGCCTGTCGCGGGGCTGGCCGGTTTGGTCGGCCTGTCCCGGATCGCCACCGGCGTCCACTATCCCGGGGACGTACTCGCGGGACTGGGCATCGGTGCGTCGATCGCGGTGGTCGGGGCAAAGCTGGTGCCGCCGATAGCCTCCCCGCCCGCGCCGCACACCGCGGCTCTGCGAGTCCCCTCCCCCGCGCGTCCCGACGGCAACGGCGTGACCTTGGTGGTCAATCCCGAGTCCGGCGCCGGGCGCGCGGGAGAGGTCGCCGCGCAGGTGCGCGAAGCCCTGCCGGCCATCACCGTCGTCGAAGTCTGCCCCGACGACGACTTGGCCGAATCATTGCGCCGCGCCGCCGATTCGGCCGAGGTACTCGCGATCGCCGGCGGCGACGGCTCGGTCGCGACCGCAGCACACGTGGCGTTGGAACGCGACCTGCCGCTGGCGGTGTTTCCCGGCGGCACGCTGAACCACTTCGCCAAGGACATCGGCTGCGACAGCACCGCAAAGACCATCCGGGCTATTGCCGACGGCAGCTTGTCGCGGGTGGACGTGGTGCGATTCAACGACGACACCACCGTGATCAACACGGCAAGCATCGGTGCCTACCCGACGTTCGTCCGACGCCGAGAAAGGTTGCAGGGCAAGCTCGGCAAGCCCGTCGCCAGTGCCTACGCCATGCTGATGACCCTGCGTCGTGAACGGCCGGTGCGCATCTGCTACGACAACAAGACCCTGCAGACGTCGCTGTTCTTCCTCGGCAACTCGGCGTATCAGCCCGACGGCTTCGCGCCGGCCGTACGACACCGGATGGACGACGGGCTGTTGGATGTGCGGATCCTGGAAACCGGCCGACCGTTGTCCACGCTGCGAATCCTAGCGGCGCTGTTGACCGGACGGCTGCAACGCAGTCGGCTCTACCACGAGTTGCGAGTTCCGCAGTTCCAGTTCACCGCAGTCGACGGACCGGTGCCGATCGCCCACGACGGCGAGGTCGACACCGCCTGCGCCGAAGCCGAATTCACCGCGTGCTATCGCGCGTTACAGGTGTTTCGGCCCATGCCTTCGGGCTCGCGGTAACGACACCGGCTGCTCATCTGGGCGGACGCAGAACCTTCATCGCGACGCGCAGCACCGGTGCGGGGATGCGGTCCTGCATCGCCAGCGCGCCGGCGGCGGCCCGGGTGCGCAGCGGGGTGCCGCGACCGAACATCCGGTTCAACGGTCCGCCGGACGGCTCGATCTCGACGTGCAGCGGCGGCGTGCCGACGGCGGCGCCCAACGCCTGTGCGATCACCATCCGCTGGATCTCGCTGGTGCCTTCGAAGATGGTGTACAGCTTGGCGTCTCGGTACCACTTCTCCACCGGATGGTCGGTGATGTAGCCCCAGCCGCCCAGGGTTTGGATAGCCCGCTCGGTAGCACGGACAGCGACCTCGCTCGCGGCCAGCTTGGCCATCGACCCCTCGCCGCGGCTGAATCCGATTCCGTTGGCCGCCATCCAGGACGCCCGCCAGGTCAGCAACCGTGCCGCGTCGATCGTCGTGGCCAGCTCGGCCAGTGGAAACGCGATGCCCTGGTTGTCGATGATCGGGCCGCCGAAGGCCTCCCGGCGGGTGGCGTAGTCGGTCGCGTACTCCAGTGCGGCACGGGCGATGCCGATGGCCTGCGCGGCGACCATCGGCCGGGTCTGCTCGAAGGTCCCCAGGGTCGCGGAGCCCGAGGGCGTCGCTCCGGCAAGGATTTCACGGGCCTTGGCGAGTTTGTGCTCGAGTTTTTCCGCGCCGCCGAGCAGGTTCTCCGACGGGATACGGACGTGGTCGAAACGCAGTTCGGCGGTGTGGGAAGCCCGGCATCCCAGCTTGTCGAGTTTGCGGACCAATTCCAGCCCGGGCGTGCCACCCGGCACGATGAACAATGCCTGGCCGCGGTGGCCCAGGTCCGGGTCGACGACGGCGTTGACCACGTGCACGTTCGCGATACCGCCGTTGCCGATCCACATCTTGTGGCCGTCGATGATCCAGTCGTCGCCGTCGCGGCGGGCGGTGGTGCGCAGGTTGCGAACGTCGCTACCACCTTCCGGCTCCGATATCGCCAGCGCCGCGAGTTTGAGATCTCCTGGCGTGCCGAAGCATTCCGGCGCCCATTGCAGCATCTGTTCGGCAGTGGCGGCCTGTCCGATCGCCGAGAGGGCCAGCGCCGGCATCACGATCGCCAGCCCGATTCCGGCGCAGCCCCAGAACAGCTCTTCCATGAACATCGGCAACGACAACCCTGTCGAGTCGCCGATCAGGTCACGGTAGAACAGCGGGCTGTAGAAGCCCTGCGCGGCAGCCTCTTCGAGCACCGGCCACGGAAAGTCTTGGCGCTGGTCATAGTCGAGCGCGACCGGCCGAATGACTGACTCGGCGAACTGATGGGCGCGACGGGCCAGGTCGTGCTGCGCCGTGGTCGGCGTGAGGTCGAAGGCCATGGCGGGATCCTTGCCGTCCTTGCGGCCCGCTGCAGCCGCACGAATACCTGGGATTGCCGCTCCTGCGCCGGATCAAACGCGTCGGCCGGTTCCGAGGCCGTGGTTCAGGACGCGACCAGGGCGTCGATCTGGTTCAGCGCCGATGTGGAACCTTCGACGACACCCATGTCCAGCACCTTCTGTAGGTCCTCGGCTGACGCGAATGTGCTCGTATACGTCGCGCGGGTTCCACCGTCGTGCTCGACGAAGGTGTAGACGTTCCTGGAGGTCGGCATCCCGGGATCCGGGTTGAAGTCCAGATCGGCGAAGCCGTCGTCGAAGGTGAAGCTCCGCGGCTCGTCGACGGCGATGATCTGCCAGTAGCCGGCGTACTTCTCACCGTCGGGACCGGTCATGAAGTAGTTCGTGCGTCCGCCGGGGGTGAGGTCGTGGTCGACCACGGTCGCGGGGAATGTCGGTGGACCCCAGACCTTTTCCAGCTGGCGTGGGTCGGCGTAGATCTGCCAGATTCGTTGCACCGGCGCGGCGAAGTCGGCGGTGATGGTCAAGGTCAAGGCGTTGATGTCGTGTTGCACGTCGATCACAGGCATGGTGCGGACCTCCTAGGTCTCCTCGGACGAGATGAGTTCGTCGATACGGGCGATGCGACCACGCCAAACCTGTTCCAACTCGGTGAGCATGGCCGCCACCGACCGCACCGCGGCGACGTCACCGCGGGCCAACTGCTCGCGGCCGCTGCGGCGCTTGGTGAGCAGGCCGGACTTCTCCAACACGGCGACGTGCTTCTGCACCGCGGCGAAACTCATCTGGTACTTCACCGCGAGGTCGGAGACCGAGTGCTCTCCGGCCAGCACCCGGCGCATGATGTCACGCCGAGTGCGGTCGGCAAGTGCGTGGAACAGGGCGTCCACCCGGTCGTCGTCGAGCGTGATCACCCGATAATCGTACAACCGATTGGTTGTAGATTGTCAAGGGGAGCCGGCGAAGCCGGGATCGGATCAGACCAACGGGAACCAGTAGTCGAGAGTCTCCTCGACACCTCCCCAGTCGATGCCCATCCAGTCGGTGAAGAACTCCTCGATCTTGCCGAAAGCGTTGTAGATCATCTCCACGATCGAGTTGAACAGTCCTACGAACACACCACTTTCGATCAAGCCGCCGCTTGTCAGCGCACTGATCCAGGTGCTGAACTCGTCGATATCACCGGAGAGGTCGATGTTGGTGATCAACCCGTCGGTGCTGAAGGTGTGGTTGGCGACCTCTTCCGGCGTTAGGCCCAAGTACATGACGTGCTCCCAGAGCAAGCCGAGCATGGAGTTCGACGCGTAGTCGGCAACGGGGTCACCGGGGAACTCGTAGATCGTGGTGGTGAAGGCGTCGTTGGGGGTATGGAAGCCGTTCAGCAGTGGGTACAGGTCGGAGGTGTTGGTGGCGCCGGAGGGATCCGACCACACGCCGGTCGTACTGGACGGATCACCGATGAAAACGAAGTGCAACGCCCCCGACGGGATGACATCGTTATGGGCCAATTGGGCCATCGCGATCGAGCCGGCGGTGGCGCCCTGCGAGTAGCCGAAGACCCACAGCGGGTGCTCTTCGTCGTAGGCGCCGGGGTTGGCGGCAAATTCGGCCTCCACGGCCTGGACGATCAGTGCCGCCCCGGCGAAACTGCTGTGCCCCTGCAGGATGAGTTGCGGGGTGGTCAGCACCTGAAGCGCAGAATCGCAGCCGGCGGAGCCGATCACGCACACGCTCGCGTCGTCGCCGACGTCGAAGCCCAGCGGCCGCAGGAACAGATCGGCCGCGGTGTGGGCGAACTGCGCCGACGGCGTGGTCAACATGGTCCCGCCCACGAAGATCGCGGTGTCCGCCAGCAGGGCTACTTGGCGCGCGTGCGCCGTTTGGACGACCGGGGTTCCGACGACACCGGCCGCGATCACGCTTGCGGCAGCAAGCGGCGCCAGAGCTTTCTTGGGGTCCATCCGCGCTCCCTGAGACACCTAGGTAAATCCTCATAAAAACATGAAAGACAGCCGCGGCGATCATGGCAGCATCGCGCCTGGCCGTCAACGCGCAGCGCGCGAACCGGGTAGGCGAGGCACCTCAGGCCGGCAGGAGCCGTACCGGCAGATGCTGATGACGACGAATGATGTTGTTGACCGCCCAAGTCGGCTCGCCGGTCGCCTCGATGCGGTCGACCTGGTCGATCAGGGCCTTGAGCAGGGCCGTGGCCTCCATCCGGGCAAGGCCTTGGCCGGCACACGCATGCGCGCCATTGCCGAACCCGACGTGCCGGCCCGCGTCGTTCCGAATGTCAAAGACGTCAGGGCTTCGCCATTCGCGTTCATCGCGGTTGGCCGACGCGTACATCACCAGTACCCGGGCACCTGCCGGGATCGTCACGTCGGCGATCTCGTGACTTCTGGCTACTTTCCGGGTGAAGGCCCGCAACGGTGATTCGAAGCGCACTATCTCGTTGAGCGCATGGGGGATCAACGACGGGTCCGCTTTGAGCAGCGCCCACTGGTCAGGATGGGTAGCCAGGAGGTGGACCGCACTGGAGATGGCGCTGATTGTGGTGTCCAGCGACGGTGCGATGTAGTCGACGAGCAGTGGCGGCACCTCGTCAAAGCTCAGGATACCGTCATCTACCGCGCTGAGCAGGTGGGCGGCCATGCTGCCCGGCAGCACGTCACGGCTGCGAGCGATGCGGCGTGCGAAGCGCAGCATCTGCAGGCTGCGTGGAATCGCCTTGGCGCCTTGCCAGTTAAGCGGCCCGAGCACATCGAAGGTAGCTGCGGCCCAATCGAGCAGATGTTCGCGTTGGTCGGTGGGCCAGCCCACCAGATCGGGAACCAACGCGAGCGGCAGGGCGGTGGCCAGATCGGTGACCGCGTCGATACTGCCGCGTCTCACCGCGTCCTCGACGAGCCTCTGCGCCCGCTGATCGACGCTGTCACTGAGAGCACGCAAGGCGCGGGGCATCATCTGGTGGGCGACGAGTTTGCGGCGCCGGTCATGCTCGGCGCCGTCGCTGTTAAGGGTGGTGCCCCTGGAGAAGCGGTTGGTGGGAGCGTTGGCGGCGACGCCGTGGCCCGACAGGTAGAGGGTGTCGTTGCGCAGGACGGCCTTGCACTGGACATACCGAGGTACGGCATAGAGCCGGTGACACGCCAGCCAGACCACCGGGCCGAGATCGCGCAGCGCCCGGTAATGCTTGTACGGCTCCAAGATCGCCGACCGACTGTAGATGCTGCGCGGGTACACCGGAACCTCGGTGGGTCGAGCGAACACAGTCCGGTTCCTACTCATGGCACTCCGCATTCGCCGGAGTCTGAGCCGGCGAGTCGAAGACGAACCACGGCAGTGCCCGGCACAGCGCTGACAGATCGCGGCCGGCCATCATGACGGTGCCGTCGGGACGCACCAACGCGGCGGTTACGCGGTGGTGGCCCAGCCAGCAGGCCAGCTCCGTGCCCGGCGCGGCGAGCACCGCCCGCGCGCCCCGGCCGTCGACAATGCCCTGCTGATCCGGGTCCAGCGGCTGGGTGGTCAGCACACCGAATCCCCGCCCCAGCTCCTCATCGAGGCGCCGCCCGGTGGCAAGCACCGGATTGGGGCACAGCCGACCGGCGAGGCGGCGGGTGCGCACGGTCCGTCGCACCATCGCCGAAGCTGGCAGCGGCGGGGTCTGGGAGTCGGTGATCTTCTCACGCAGCCCGGGCAGCAGATGCACCCTCGGCACCACCAGTCGCCGCACCAGGGTTCCGAGTTCGCCGCCGGCGGTCATGGCGCGTCCGACGTTGAGCGCCAGCGAGATCATCTGCCTTGTGTGGCGGGAGCGTTCGGCTTCGTAGCTGTCCAACACGCTCGCCGGCAGACCTGCACGGTGGTGCCCTGCGATCTTCCAGGCCAGATTCAGGGCGTCGCGCAGGCCAGCACCCATCCCCTGACCGATGAACGGTGGGGTCAGATGCGCGGCGTCGCCGAGCAAGAACACCCTCCCCAATCTCCACCGGTCGGCGATCTGGGCACGAAAGGTGTATTCAGCGACCCGCAGCAATTGCAGGTCGGCGTCGGCGATGTCGCGCGTCCACGGCGCGATCAACGGCCGCAGCGCCGCCAGCGTGGCGTAGTCGTCCACCGATTCCTGTTCGGCCAGCGCGAATTCCCAGCGATACCGGTTCGGGCCGATCCGCATGTAGGTGCCGGCACGCCGGCTGTCGCAGACCTGGTGCACCCCTTCCCACTGGCGCAGGTCCCGCGTGCAACCGACGTCGATCACCAGCCACCGTTGAGCGAACCGCAGGCTGCGCATGGTCGTCCCGATGGCCGAGCGCACGGTGCTGTTGGCGCCGTCGCAGCCCAACACGTAATCGGCGGTGATCCGCGACTCGCCGCCCGTCACCCGGTCGCGGACGCTCAGTTCGACGCCGTCGGCGCCCCCGGTGACGGCAAATACGTCGGTTTCGCCGCGCAACCGCACCTTCGGCAGGCGAGTGAGGTTGTCCCGCAACAGCTCTTCCAGCGCGGGCTGGTCGAACATGTTCGCCGCCGGAAATCCGTTGCGGGTCAGTGAGGTGTCCCGGCTGAACTCGGCCAGCACCGTCTGCTGACGATCCACCAGCCGCAGCCCTTTGGCCGGGCGGGTGATCGCGGCGAAGGCGTCCGCGACACCCAGGCGCGCCAGGATGCGGTAGACCTCGTCGTCCAGATGCACGGCCCGGGGCTGTGGGTAGACCTGTGGCCATCGGTCGAGCACCAGTGTGTCTATGCCGTACTGCGCCAGCAGCGTGGCGGCGGTGACTCCGGTAGGCCCGCCGCCGACCACCGCAACCGCGACGTGTTCGGCCGGCGTCATCGCAACCCGCAGATCATGTGTGCCGCACCGTCAGACGCTGCGCCCCCAGGTCGATGGCGCCGTCGTCGGTGGCGATGGTGGCCTCGACGACATCACCGTGCTGCAGGTACTTGGGGTTCTTGGCCTGCCGGGCGAAGAAGGCCTTCCACTTGACCGCCGGGGGCAGCAGGTTGCCGATGATCTCGATCGGCTTGGGGGGTGCACTGAGCGCGGTGCCCACCGGGGTGCCGGTCAAGATGAGGTCTCCGGTGGCCAGGTCTTGGAAGCGCGTCAGCGACTGCAGGGCCTGCAGGGGGCGGTACAGCATGTCGCCTTCGACCAATCCGTTCTGGCGCTGGTCACCGTTGACGCTCAACCGCAGGCGCAGGTCACCGAAGCGCGCCAGCTCGGCGGCGTCGACGAGGACCAGTGCCGGCCCCACGGGTGTGAAGGTCGGGTACGACTTGGCTTCGTAGAACTGGGTCTGCGGCAGCTGGATGTCGCGCGCGGAGACGTCGTTGGTGATGACCAGCCCGGCCACGTAGTCGGCCAGGTTGGCATCGGTGATCTGGATTCCGACTGGGATGTCGCGGCCGATCACCAGACCGATCTCGACCTCGTAGTCCAGCAGTGTCACGTGCGACGGACGCACGATCTCACCGTAGGGATCGGTCAGTGAGGCAGAGGATTTCCGGAAGAACGTCAGTGGCACCGTCTTGGGGTCCATGCCCGCATCGGTGACGTGCGACTCGAAGTTGGTCATCTGGGCCACCACACGGCACGGTGCCGTCACCGGCGCCAGCAGCTGCAGTTCGTCGACCGCGACGGTGCCGCCGGATGCTGCGGCCGCGTCGATGGCGGGCCGGTCGGCGAGCAGCTCGGCGGTGGTTGTGGCCGTGGTGGCGATCTTGGCAGCACCCGTAGGGGTCTGCACCCACCAGGCCTCGGAGGTACGCAGGACGGAAATGGTCATGAGACAGCTACTTTCAGCAGGCCGATGAGGCGGTTGAGGTCGAATTCGTTGTCGCGCCGTAGGGCGGTGAGCATGGCGGTCGCCTGGCGGCCTGCCGCCCGGGGACTCGCATCGAGAAAGTCTTTGGTGGCCGGTGGCCCCCATTGGGCAAGTCCGGATGCGGTGAAGGGCGCCCAGCCCGGTTCCACGGTGTTGTCGAAGACGTCGCCGTCGGCGTAGTGCTCGACCAGAAACCCGTCGGGGTCGCGCCAGTAGTCGAAGATCTGGCTGCCCTGGATGTGGCGGCCGATCCCCCAGGACCGGAAATAGCCTCGCTCACGCAGGTATTCGCCGCCGGCGGCCAGCGCGTCCAGGTCGGCGACTTCATAGGCCGAGTGCACGTAGCGATTCTCCGGACCCAGCGCCAGGGCCAGGGTGTGGTGGTCGGCGGGGATGGTGCCGCGGTCGCAGCGGATGAAGCTCATGGCCGGCCCGCGCTCACGCTGCCCCGGGAAGAACTGGAAGTCACTGACGATCATGCCCAGCGTCTCCAGGTACCAGTTCAGCGTCCGCAGATAGGTAGTGGACTGCAAGACGATGTGGCCCAGGCGCTGCACCCGGGCAGGAACACGCAGCGGACGCACTCCGGCGTTGATCCGCCTCTGGGTGCTCCCGATGTTGGCGAGCGGCGGATCTTGGCTGGGCTGAGCCGGGAGGACGTGCATGCCGGCCACCACCTTGACGGCGGTGCCGCTGGGGTCGGTCAGCTGTACCGCGACGCCACCGATGGATTCCGGCAGCTGCCGCAGCGGAGCACCGGTCTTGTCAGCCAGCCGCGCGACGTCGGCTTCGTCGGCGGCGCGCAGTGCATACCCGGCGAAGCGCGTGTGCGGCCCGCGGCGCACGAATACGCAGGGCGCGCCGGGACTGGTGCCGCGCAGCTGCACCTGTGCGGGGTCGCGGTGGGCGATGCCGAACCCGAAGGCCCGGGCGAACGCCTCGGCGCGGGCCAGGTCCGGCTTGTCGAATTCCAGCCAGGCGATGTCGACCACCCGGATGAGCGGGTCGCGGGCGCGACCGGGATGCTCGCCGCGAACCGAGCCCTGCTCGCTGTGCAGATCTTTATGGCCGTCGGCCCACGGCTCGCCCGTCTTCGGCACGTCGCGCCACCGCCTTCCGGATCAACTGACGAAATCGTCACATACGACCAAAGCTTCAGTCAAATGTTTTGACGAATTCCTCAGAACTGAGTTGGCTGATAATCTGCAGGCATGGATGTGGCCGAGCGCAACGGTGACCAGCCCGAGGCTGGTCCGGCCAACCGGCTCGAACGACGCAAACTGCGGACCCGTACCGCGTTGATCCGCGCAGCTCAAGGCTTTATCGCAGACGGCAGGCTCGCCGTGCCCGTCCTGGAGATCACCCAGGCCGCCGACGTCGGCATGGGCTCCTTTTACAACCATTTCGACAGCAAAGAAGAGCTGTTCGCGGCCGCGGTGACCGACGCGCTCGACAGCATCGGGGCCCTGCTCGACACCTTCACCTCCGATATCGCAGACCCGGCCGAGGCCTTCGCCGCCAACTACCGCCTCAGCGGCCGACTGTTTCGGCTGCGCCCCCAGGAGGCCGCGCTGCTGCTGGCCAACAGCTCCACGATGATCCTGTCCGACCGCGGCCTGTCCCCGCGGGCGTTGCGCGATATCACCGCGGCGATCGAGCAGGGCCGGTTCACGCTGTCGGACCCCGAATTGGGACTGGCCCTGGCCGGGGGCGTGTTCGTCGGACTGGGGACGCTGCTGAGCCAACGGCCCGACCGCGATCCCGAAGCCACCGTCGATGCGGCCACCGAACACCTGTTGACCACCTTCGGCATGAGCCCCGAGGAAGCCCACCAGATCTGCAGCAGGCCGCTGCCCGATATGTCACCGCTGCGCGATTCACCTGCGGCTGGGCCACGACACTGACCACAGCGCAGCCATTGACTCCGCTTGGGAGCCCCTGCGATGATCGCCCTCAGGTTCACCTTTGGATTTACTCGTGTGATTTTTAGCTGCGGGGTGGCCCGTTGCGGAAGGACGCCCACTGATGCTGACCAAGGTCTTCGCCCCGATCGCGATCGCCGGAACCGTGGCCGGAGGGGTGCTGGCCGCCCCGGTGACCCACGCCGCGCACATCGACGTCAGCCTGCTGTCGGGCACCGCGTTCTTCGTGGGCCCCACGACCCTGTCGACGCCCTCGCCGAGCTTCGCCCAAACCGCCGCTGACCTGTTCCTGCAGCCGCTGGGTTTCGACGGCGGTGACGACTTGGACTCCTGCGTGGTGGGCGTCGGTATATGTGACGCCCCGCTGCGCGTGCTGTCCACCCCGGCGCTGATTCAGCAGGGCCACAGCAGCTTCGTCGGTGCCGCCGAGATCGTTCGGGCGGTGCAGGCCGAACTCCAGGCCAACCCGGATGCCTACAACGCTGACAATCCGCTCTGGATCTTCGGCTACTCGCAGGGCGCCACGGCCGGTTCCATCGCGATGGCCCAGTTGGCCCACGACGGTGTCGATCCCGACGCCCTGCACTTCGTGTTCATCGGCAACCCGGCCGGAGAGGGCGGCGCGTGGTCCGAACGAGAAGCGGATCCGTCATCGGTGGACGGGTTGTTGAACGGCTTCCTGACACCCAACAACGCGTTCACCACCACCGTCTATTCGGTGCCCGGCGACCCGGTGGCCGACGCCTCGTCGCCGTCGGCCCTCGGCCTGTTGTGGGAGCACATGATGTATCTGGGGCTGACCCCGGATCAGGTCGCCGACCAGAGCGTCACCACCGACGGTCTGATCACCAACGTCGGAATCTCCGGCGACTTCGATCCGTTCAGCACCTGGCTCAACGCCTGGGCGCACGGGCTGGTGGACAGCGGCTGGTGGGAGGGCATCTTCTACTCGCTGGTGGCGTCGTTCTACAGCGCCTTCGGCAACATCGAGGACTTCTTCGGTGACTGGCTGGGTATCGACTGGGGCGGAGTGGAGCAGACCCTCGACTACTGGTTCCCGACGGAGGTCTAACCGGCCCTCGTCGCCCTCGTGGCAGCTGGTTACCGTCGATGCTGTG
Source organism: Mycobacterium sp. UM_WGJ (assembly GCF_000455125.1). Lineage (GTDB taxonomy): Bacteria > Actinomycetota > Actinomycetes > Mycobacteriales > Mycobacteriaceae > Mycobacterium. The sequence goes on along the minus strand of NZ_AUWR01000053.1, from coordinate 5,038 downwards.
CCACTGTCGCGAACGCGCATCACCCGGGCCTGCACCGTGGGAAGCGTCGCGCTCGTGCTTGCGGCCGCGCCGTCGTGCGGCCACCCGCTGCCTCCGCCGCCGCCGGCCGGCACCCCCTCCACCGCGGCACCTGCCCTACCTCGTGACGATGCGCCCTACCTGCCCCGCGGGGAGCTGGTCGCGCCGATCTCTGCGCTGCTGAACGACGCGATCGCGGTTCCCCGGCTGCCGGGTGCGGTAGTCCGGATCGGGCACGCCGGCACGATCGCCTTCAGCCAGGCGTTCGGCGCGCGCAGGCTCGCAGACGAACCCGCTCTCGACGGCTTGCCCGCGCCGGCCGAGCCGATGACCGAGGACACCATCTTCGACATCGCGTCGTTGACGAAGTGCCTCGCGACGACCGTCGCAGTCCTGCAGTTGTACGAGCAGGGCCGGGTCGGAATCGACGAACCCATCCAGACCTACCTGCCGGAGTTCAACGAGACCAACGACCCGCGACGCGCCCAGGTGACGTTGCGCATGTTGCTCACCCACACCTCGGGCATCGGGGGCGATCTGAGCCACCAGGGCCCGTGGGGCCTGACCGAGGCCGACAAGGCCGGCGGTGTTCATCGGGCACTGACCGCACCGCTGGAGTTCGGCCCCGGCGAGCTATTCCACTACTCGGACATCGGCTTCATCATCCTGGGTGTGCTGGTCGAGACGATGACCGGCCAACCGTTGGACGCCTACGTGCAGAACAACGTCTTTGTGCCGCTGGGCATGACCGACACTCGCTACCTGCCTGCCGCCAAAGCCTGTGGCCCACACCAGATCCGCGGTACCGCCATTGCATTGGACCCGAACGCATCCCGGGACGACGAGTGCCCGGTGGGCAGCTGGCGCACCGACCTGCTGGCCCGCATCGCGCCGACGGCGCATGACGAAGACACCCCCGGGCTCAACCCCGACTTCGATCAACTGCTGCGCGGCACGGTGAACGACCCGACCGCACGCCGCATGGGAGGGGTGGCCGGCAGCGCCGGAGTGTTCTCGACCGCCTCCGATATCGGCAGGTACGCCCAGGCCCTGCTTGATCGGCTCGCCGGGCGCCCGAGCCCGTTTCCGTTGCGGCAATCCACCCTGGAATTGATGACCACGCCCCAGCAACCCGGCCACAACGCCACCCAGCTGGTGGCCGCGAACGCCGCCGCACAACAGACGAATGCAGCGACACCCAACCGGGCCGATCCGCTGCTCGCCGTGAACTATCCGGCGATCGACGGACAGGATCTTCGCGGTCTCGGCTGGGATATCGATACGCCGCACTCCCGGCCGCGCGGGATGATTTTTCCGATCGGCAGCTTCGGGCACACCGGCTTCACCGGAGTGACGCTGTGGATCGACCCGGGTTCGGACACCTACGTGATCGTGCTCGCCAACGTGATCCATCAGCGCGGCGGTCCGCCCATCGCGGGGCTCAGCGGCGACGTGGCCACCGTGACCGGCCGGGCGCTGCAGCTGTACGGCAGCTGACGGGCCAACTTCTACCCCGTGGTCACACCCGGCCGCGTGCACCTGGCAATAATGGCCGGGTGGCCGATCGCAACGCTCCCGCTATCCCCGTCATCGCGCTGACGGGGTACCTCGGGGCGGGCAAGACCACGCTGCTCAACCACGTGCTGCGGGCGCCGGGCGCACGAATCGGAGTCATTATCAACGACTTCGGCGAACTGAACGTGGATGCCGGCCTGGTGACGGGCCAGGTTGACGAGCCGGTGTCGATCGCCGGTGGGTGCATCTGCCATCTGCCGGATGAGGGCGGGCTGGACGAGGCGCTGGAGAAGCTCGCCGACCCGAAGCTGTCGCTCGATGCGATCATCATCGAGGCGAGCGGGGTGGCCGAGCCGGCGGACGTCTCGCGGGTGATTCGGTTCAGCGGGGTGGAGCGGGTACGCCACGGCGGTGTTGTCGACGTCATCGACGCAGCGGAACACTTCGACACAGTCGATACCGAGTCGGCCCCGCCGCAGCGCTACGGCGTGGCCTCCCTGGTCGTGGTCAACAAGCTGGATCGGATCGCCGAAGACGCCCGCGAAGAGGCCCTTGCTCGGGTTGAAGCCCGTGTGCGCGAACTCAATCCCCACGCTCACGTGGTGGGTGCGATGGCCGGACGCGTGGATCCCCGGTTGCTCTATGACATCAGCGACGGCGGCGAGTCCGGGCAGATGTCGTTTCGGGAGCTGCTCCTCGACGAGCCTGCCGACGCTCCCGGCGAGCACCACGACCACGTGCATGCCGCTTCGGTCACCGTCGTCGGCGACGGCGCCGTTGACCCGGGGCCACTCATCGACCTGCTCGAGCAGCCGCCGCAGGGCGTCTACCGGATCAAGGGCACAGTCGCGATCGGCAAACGTCATTACCTGGTCAACGTCGTCGGCACGTCGGTGCACGTGGTGACCGCGCCTGCCAGTTCCGGGGCCAGCCACCTCGTCGCGATTGGCACGCACCTGGACACCTCGGAGGTTCGGGGGCGGCTCGAGGAAGCGCTGCGGCCCGCCGGCGAGAAAGTGGCCGCCGCGGGCATGCGGCGGTTGCAGCGGTTGCGGCGCTACAGCATCTAGGGGTGGCCTTACTGTCAGGCGCTGTTCACTCCGATGCGGGACCGATGAATTCGATTCCTGCGCGAATCGCCGGTCGGTGCCGCAAGATTCGGAAATGTGCCAGCCGGCCGAGGCCCGCCGTCGTCATCAGGCGTGCGCCTGGCCAGGACGCGACGACCTTCTCGCTCGTCACATAGGGGGTGTCGGGGTCATCGGGGTCGTGGATGAGCAGCAGCGGCGGGTAATCGGTGTTCTCGGCGATCCGGACCATATTGGTGTCCTCAAGCGGCATGCCGATACGGCGTTCCAGGCGTCGATGTAGACCGGCGCGTATCCGCCGGCCGAAGTTGTGGCGCGCGGCGAACAGATCCAGGTAGATCGGGAACTCGCCCATCGGCGCGAGAAACACCAACCTCCCGACCGTCGCGCCCCACGACGCCGCGAATGCGGTCGCGTTACACCCGAGGGAGTGGGCGACTACCGCGCGGGCCGGCCCATGTGTCCGGATCATGGCTGCCACCGCTTCGGCGCACTCGATGGCTGTGGTGCGACCGGGCGCCAGTACGCCCGGGTCTGACTCGTTGTGGCTGGGCAGGTCGAAGGCGATAACGCGGTGCCCGGATTCGACCAGGGGTTTGATGAACATGCCGAGGTGCGGACGCCGCCCGCCCCAGCCGTGCACAAGGTAGACCGGCGGCCCCTCGCCCCAGGATTCGCCCGCGACCCGGTGCCCGTCCCAGTGCGCTTCCAGCGGTTGACCAGGAGGGACGCCGGGCGGCATGCGCAGGCTGGACTCAAGGACCGGTGGAGTGCACCACAGTTCAACCGCCCAGCGCGACCCGATGGCGGGCGCGAATCGCTCCAGTAGCCAGAACAGCCTCCGCACCCGAGGGGTGACCGGCGGTTGGACACCGGAGCCCTCCACGTCGAGAACGATCGGGCTGGGAGAACCGTCGCCGTCGGAACTGGTTCGATCTGGGCGAAGGACCTCTCGCGCGGGCGGGGTGTTCGGCGGCTCCGGCACATATCGAGGTTAGCGAGATGATGCGGCCTGGAGCCACCATCGAGCTGGTTCTGGTTCAGGCCTTGAGGGTTGGTGTGATCGCCGCATCGATGATCTTGATATCGCGGGTGGCGATGGTCAGATTGCGGCGTAACGCCTGGGCGACGATGATGCGGTCGAACGGGTCGCGGTGTTCCCAAGGAAGTCGCCCGGCGAGGATCGCGTCAGCGGAGTCAATCGCTAGTTCCGTGCTGCTCATGTCGGCTATGACGTCGGTCCAGGTCGACAGCAGAGCTCCACCGTCGAGGCGGCCCAGCCTGGTCTTGGTCGCGATCTCCCATGCCGAGGCAGCGCTGACCCACACCGACGTTCCCGGATCGCTCAAAATCGCGAGCGTGTCGGCGTCTACGTTCGAAGGCTTGCTGACCAGCCACAGCAGAGTATGTGTATCGAGCAGGACGTTCACGCCTCGGCATCTTCCCAGGCCGCGAGCTCCGCTTCCGGTAGTGCGTCATCGAAGTCGCTTGATACAACCAGGCTGGGTAACTGGCCAAATCTGCGCGGTACAGCGCTGATAGGTACGAGCCGCGCGACGGGTTGGCCGTGGCTGGTGATGGTGAACGACGCGCCGGCTTTGACGTCATTCAAAAGCCGGTTGAGCTGGTTCTTCGCGTCCGTGCTACTGATGGCCTCCATCGGAGGCATCGTATCTGCGTTAGGCGCGTCGCGCTAGCGTCACTAGCGGGATTGCGCCTCCGCATACCCTCGCCCGTAGGACATCGGTTGAAGCTGACAACCGACCGTGGGGGGACTGCCCCCGGTTTGGTTGACTCCTGATCTGTGAGGATTCGTCCTTGCTGGAAGGATCAATCTCGTGCCGAAGCCGTTTCCTGCCGAGTTCCGTGCTGACGTGATCGCAGTGGCCCGCAAGGGCGAGGCGCCGTTGCGCCAGATCGCGAAGGACTTCGGGATCTCCGAGGCCTGCCTGCATCGCTGGCTCAAGATCGCCGACCGAGACGAGGGTGTCGACCGACCAGGATATGCATCTGCCGACAAGGATCTGTCGGTGCAGCTGCGCGAGGCGCACAAGCGGATCAAGCTCCTTGAGCAGGAAGCCGAGTTGATGCGCCGTGCGGTGGGCTACCTGTCGCGGGACGCCAACCCAGAATGATGTACCTGCTGGTCCTTGACCTTGCCGGCGACGGGATTCCCGTCACGGTGACCTGCCGGGTCCTGGGGTTCCACCCAAGCGTTCTACAAGTGGCGCAAAGAACCACTAACCCAGCGTGATTGGGATGATGCTCACCTGATCAACGCTGCTCGCGACATCCATGCCGATGACCCGGCTTTCGGATACCGATTTATCGCCGATGAGTTGCCCGGCCGCGGGATCGTCGCCGGAGAGAACCGCCTGGCGCGGTTGTGCTCCCAGGAGCGACGGCCCCGGTCGAGG
>NZ_AUWR01000052.1 GCF_000455125.1 Mycobacterium sp. UM_WGJ | reverse complement strand
CCCGGTCGTGAAGCCCAATCCTCCGGTCGAACTCCCCGATCCCCCGGTGGTGAAGCCCAATCCTCCGGTGATCAAACCGATTCCGCCGGTGATCAAGCCGAACCCGCCGGTCGTCAAACCCGAGATTCCGGTGATCAAGCCTGATCCCCCGGTCGTCAAACCCGAGATTCCGGTGATCAAGCCGAACCCACCGGTGGTGACACTGCCGGATCCGCCGGTTCAGGTCCCGGACCTGCCCGTCGTCAACCCCAACCCCGGCATTCAGCTGCCTGAACTGCCGATCAAGGTTCCCGACGCACCGGCCGTCAGCCCCAACCCGGGAATCCAACTACCGAATCTGCCGATCCAGCTGCCGAATTCAGGCCCCCCGGCCGGGCTTCCGGTCCCCCAGGCCCCGGCGCTACCGTCGCTGCCCGCACCACAGGCGCCCGCACTGCCGTCGTTCCCCGCACCGCAAGCTCCCTCGCTACCGTCGTTCCCCGCACCGCAAGCTCCCGCACTGCCGTCGTTCCCCGCACCGCAAGCTCCCTCGCTACCGTCGTTCCCCGCACCGCAAGCTCCCTCGCTGCCATCGCTACCGGCACCCAAGGCACCCTCGCTGCCCTCACTGCCCGCACCGAGCGCACCGTCCATGCCCAACCTGGGTGGGGGCATGTTCGGCGGCGGCGGAAAGCCCGGTGGCATCTTCGGCGGCGGAGGCAACCCCGGCGGAATCTTCGGCGGCGGAAAGCCCGGCGGTGGGATCTTCGGCGGCGGAGGCGGTGGACTCTTCGGCGGCGGAGGCAAGGGCCTATTCGGCGGCGGCGGCAAAGGCCTGTTCGGCCACTAGCGTTCGCCGCGAACGGCCTTCATCGGCTGTGCCGCGCACCGGCCAACGCTGCTGCGAGTACCTCCAAGTCTGCGTCGGTGGTGTCGAGGTGCGGTGAGATCCGCAGCACGGGCGAGGTCAGCTCCAGCGGTGCGCGTTCAACTCCGGCTGCGGTGGTCACGATCTTGTGCTCGGCGATGAGCCACGCACGCACCGCCACCGGATCGATGCCGGCCGGCGGCACCAAAGTGGTGATGGCGCTCGGCTCATCGATCGGTTCGACCACCCGCCAGCCGGGTAGCTGTGCCAGCACCCGTCGGCTCCGGGCGCCTACCCCGGCCAGCTCAGCGCGAACCGCTGCCGGCCCGGCCGCCAGATGTTCGCCCAACGCAACGGAGAAGCCCACCTGCGCAGCCACATTGACGTCACCTGCCTCCGGTCCGGGCGCCGACAGTGCGGCCAACGCCGGCCGTACCGCCAGCGCCCCGACCCCGCGCGGCCCGGCAATCCACTTGCGTGACGACGAATAGACCGCATCGGCGCCGACGGCGCAGTCGATCTGCCCCAGGGCCTGCGCCGCGTCCACCACCAGCGGAACGCCGACCGACCGGCAGATGTCCGCCGCCTGCGCCAGGGGCTGCACCAGCCCGCGGTGACTGCCGACCGGGGTCAGGTGCACCAGGCTCGGCGGGTCGGCGGCTAGTGCAGCCGCCGCCTCGTCGAGTATCAGGCGGCCGGCGGGGTCCACCGGCAGCGTCCGCCAGCTGAACCCGTGCGCCGCCATCACCGCCAGATTCGGGCCGTATTCACCGGGCAGGCAAGCCAGGGTGCGCTGGGTGTCCGGCCACCGGGACAGAAGTAGGTCCAAAGCATTTCGCGAGCCCGTGGTGAACACCACGTCGGCATCGGCCATGCCGGTCAATGCGCCGAAAGCCGCCCGCCCGGCATCCAGTACCGGTACGGCTGCCTCGGCGGCGACATAGCCACCGACCTCGGCTTCGTGGCGGGCATGCTGTGCTGCGGCGTCCAGTGCTGCATAGCTCTGCCGTGAGCAGGCCGCACTGTCCAGGTGCAGCCCGGCGACCGGTGGGCGCGCGGCGCGCCAGTTATCGGCGCGGCTCATTTGATGGCGAGCGACAGGCCGAAATCGCCTGCCGCGTCGGTCCACCACCGTCGGCGCCGCAGTCCCGCCGCGGCCAGTTCCTCGGCCACCTGCTCCGGTCGGAATTTGCAGGACACCTCGGTCAGCATCTCCTCACCGGCCGCGAAATCGACAGCCAGATCCAGCGCACCGATCAGGACATGCTGGGCGCGGCGCGCCCGCAGCCACATCTCGATGCGCTGTTCCGCCGAATTCCAGCGCGCCACATGGGCAAACTCGTCCAGGTCGAAGTCGGCGTCGAGTTCACGGTTCACCACCGCGAGCACATTGCGGTTGAACGCCGCGGTCACCCCGGCCGCATCGTCGTAGGCACGCACCAGCCTGTCGGTGTCTTTGACCAGATCGGTGCCCAGCAGCAGACCATCGCCGTCGTGCATGACTGCGGCGAGGCCGGCCAGGAAGTCGGCACGCGGGCCCGCCGTCAGGTTGCCGATGGTCGATCCCAGAAATACGAACAGGCGCCTGCCGCCGTCGGGGATCTGGGCCAGATGGTGCTCGAAATCGCCGCAGACGCCATCCACGCGCACGCCGGGATAGTCACGGGCGATCGCTTCCCCCGCCGTCTCCAGTACCCCGGCGTCTACGTCGAACGGGATGAATCGGCGCAACGCACCGGCGTCCTGCAGCGCGTCCAGCAGCAACCGGGTCTTCTCTGAGGTGCCGCTGCCCAGCTCTACCAGGGTGTCCGCGCCCGACAGCGCCGCCACCTCGGCCGAACGTGCTCGCAGAATCTCCGCCTCGGCGCGGGTCGGGTAGTACTCGGGCAGCCGGGTGATCCGGTCGAACAGCTCACTGCCGATATCGTCGTAGAACCACTTGGGCGGTAAAAACTTCGGATGCTGCGTGAGCCCGTGGCGGACATCCGCCCGCAGTGCGGTGCGAGCCGCGTCGGCGGCCAGGTGATTGGCGACAGTGACCCCCGTCATCGGGCCACGCCCAGAGCGGTGACACGGACCTCTCCGTCGTGCGCATCGACCAGGTGACAATCTGGGATATCCACCCAGCGCGGGTCGTCGTCGTAGGGCTCGCTGGCCAGCACCACACCATCGGCACCGTGCAACATCGACAAGGTATCTCCCCACGTCGTCGCCAACATTCGGGAACCGTTGGCGGCCAAAATGTTCAGTCGTGCGTGCGGGTCGGCCGCACCGATCTCGGTGATCACCTCACCCAACGACTCCACCCCCCGGTCGAAGATCACCGCAGCCAGTACGGCACTGTCACAGACCGATTCGGCACCCCTTGTAGTGGCCAGGACCTCACGGTTCACCACGCCGTTGTGTGACAGCAGCCAACCGCCATCGGTGAACGGCGCGGTGGCGCTGGCCTCGATGGGCATCCCGACGGTCGCCGAACGCACCGCGGCCACCACGCAGTGGCTGGCCAGCACCGGGGCGATCGAGGCGAACGACCCGTCGCTCCACAGCGGCGCCGCGCTGCGCCACCGGCGCGGCGGCCCGCCCTGGGAGGCATCGAAAAAGCCTGCGCCCCAACCGTCGGCGTTGAGCAGCCCGTGCTGCTGCCGGCGCGGAGCATAGGACTGCACGAGCAGACCCTGCGGCGGTTCCAGCATCAGCTCGGCCAATGACCGCGGTTTGCCCAGCCAGCCCAGGTGTCGACACATCAGGCGTCCCAGGCCAGTCGGACACCGGCGAAGATCTGCCGCCGATAGGGGTGGTCCCAGTTACGAAAGCTCGGCCGCAGGATCTCGCGGGCCACCGCCCACGAGCCGCCACGCAGCACCCGGTAGTCGCCGCCGAAGAACGGTTCCGAATAGCGTTGGTAGATCATCGGAGAAAAGCCCGGCCACGGCTGCAGTGCCGAACTGGTCCACTCCCAGACGTCGCCGAGGAGTTGTTGCGCGCCATAGGCCGACGCCCCGCCCGGATAGGATCCGACCGGCGCAGGTCGCAGCGCCGCGCCGCCCAGGTTGGCCAGCTCGGCCGACGGTTCGGTGTCACCCCAGGGGTAGCGGCGTCGCGCGCCGACGGCTGGATCCCACGCGCAGGCCTTCTCCCATTCGACCTCGGTGGGCAGCCGGGCCCCGGCCCAGGCCGCGTATGCCTGCGCCTCGAAATAACTGACGTGCTGCACCGGCTCGTCGTCGGGAAGATCCTCGGCGTGGCCGAACCGGACCCGGGATCGGTGATCGGGGCCCCAGAACTCCGGCGCCGTCAACCCGGCCTGCACGCAGTGGCGCCAACCGCGTTCGCTCCACCACTGCGGTTGCCGATAGCCGCCGTCGTCGATGAACACCCGCCATTCCCGGTTGGTCACCGGCACCCGGCCGATCCGGAACGCCGCCACATCGACACGGTGGGCGGGGCGTTCGTTGTCGAGCGAGAACGGCTCGCCGGCGGCATCGACGCCGAGCACGAATTCACCGCCGGGTACCAGCACGGAGGTTCCGGCCAGGTCGGACCGACCGGCGGGCAGGCCGTCGCCCGCGCCGAGCAGCGGTGCACCGGCACGGAGGTTCAGCGCCTGCAGCATGGTCTCGTCGTGCTGATGTTCATGACTGAGGACCAAGCCGAATACGAACCCGTCCGGCGACTGCCCCACGTCACCGGGCAGCGAATCCAGCTTGTCGAAAACCTTGGAACGCACGGTGGCGCAATACTTCCGGGCCTGTTCAGGCGCCAACAGCGGTAGATCGACCCGGCTGGCCCGCGGATGGATGAAGGCATCGTAGAGGCCCTCGACATCGGCCGGCAGCATGCCGGACCGCGCCGGGTCCCCGTCACGCAACAGCCACAGCTCCTCCTGCTGACCGATATGAGCCAGGTCCCACACCAGCGGGCTCATCAGCGGGTCGTACTGGCGGTGCAGCTCGGCGTCGTCGAAATCGACGAGCGTCAGCGTGCGCTGCCGCGCCCGGGTCAGATCGCGGGCCAATATTTCGGATGTGGTCATAACTGTCCGCGCGCCAATCGGGTCACCATCGCCGTGGCGTCGGACCGGGTCACTTCGTCGGTGACGTCGTCGGCCGGGCAGCGGCCTCGTTCGACCATGCCGACCAGGCGATCCATCCCGTCACGCAGGGACGCGGGGACCCGGTCAGCGACCAGTCCCACGCAGCGTCGGGCGGCGGCGTGCAACCGTGGGTCGGCCAGGCCGATCCGGGCGGCGACGTCCCAGGCGGTGGCGACGGGGGCGACGGCGTCGGCGGCGCTGTCCGCGGCCACCGGGTCATCGAGGAGGGTGGCCAGGGTGAATACCAGTGCCGGCCAGAGGCTGTCGTCAACACTGTCGAGGTAGCGGATCTCCAGCCATCCGCGCGGACGCACCGGCGGAAACAACGTGGTCAGGTGGTAGTCGAGGTCTTTGGTGCCGGCGCGGCGACCGCCGAGCCGCACCCTTCCGTCAGCCCAGTCGGCGAACGGCACGTAGCGGCAGACCGGAATCGCTTCGGGTGTATGCACGAGCATGACGGGCGCTTTGAGCGCGTACCGCGCCCAATCGGTGGCGGGGTCGGTGCCGTCAAGGCCGAGGACGGGACCGCAGCGCGCCGAGTCCAGCCGGCTCCACACCCGCTGCCGGGTGGAGCGCCAGCCGGAGAACTCCCCGGACAGCAGCGGGGAGTTCGCGGCGATCGCGACCATCGTCGGGCCCAGCGCGTGGGCCAGCCGGACCCGGTCGGCCCAACCCGAGCGGGTACCGGCATCCAGGTTGAGCTGGACCGAGGCCGTGGACGTCATCATCGCCGCACCGGCCGAACCGGTGTGGCTGGCGGCGAAGAACTGTTCCATCGCCGCGTAGCGCTCACCGGGGTTGACCCGCTCGGTGGGCCGCAGCGGGTCTGCCCCCAGCTGCACCAGTCCCAGGCCGGCGTCCGCGAAAGCCGCCCGCAGCAGCGCCTGGTCGGCCGCCATCGCGTCGATCGCGGAGAGCGCATCGGTCAGCGGCGGGCCGGAGAGCTCCACAGCGCCGCCGGGCTCGACCGTGACGACGCTGCCGCCCGGCAAGGCCGGCAGCGACCGCAGCACGTCACCGATCTCGGCCCAGCCGGGCCGGCGGTGCGGGTCGGTGGGGTCGAAGCAGTGCGCCTCGATCTCCAAACCCACCCGGCCGTGCGGGGCGTCGGTGAGGCACCGCTGCGTGATGTAGTCGGCGGCGTCGGAGGCACCGGCCAGTTCGGGGCCGCCCAGGCAGGCTTCATCTCCGCGGGACAGCTGCGTCGCCGCGGCGAACCCCATATCAACCCCTCCGCCCGTCGATCCTCCCGACGCTACCGGAGAGGGGCGACAAGAGGACGGGTGATCACTGCCCCAAGGAGTTCTGCATCGCCCCTGCCAGCACGTTCACCGCTGGGCCGGCGTTACCGGACTGGCAGACCTTGGCCTGCAACAAGACGTTGGCCCGCAGCCGGGTCTGGTTGAAGCAGCGCCGGTCGGTGCCGGCCTCCTGCTTGGTCCAGGCCGCATCCGTAGCCGTGGCAGGCCCACCGCTGAACTCCCAGACCTGGGTGGCTCCGTTGTCCAGATGCATCGCGGTGGTGCGGCCCGGACAGCCGCCGGTCCGGTCGACGACACGGTGAAACGCCGCGGCCGCAGCATCGTTGGTGGCGAACACGCCCACCGCCTGCTTGGCGAAGTGTCTCTGGTCGTTGGCCGAGGTCTGGCTGACGGCGCTGTTGAACGACGCCAGGTCGGGATCGTTGTAGACCTCGGGCAGTCCGATGTCGGCCCAGTTGTTGCATGCCGGGTCGTCGACCCAGAAGGCCTGGAAAGGCTGGCCGGAGACGGCCTCGAAGCCCATCGGGGCGCCCACGATGTTGCCGACCGATCCCTTCGGCAGCACCGCGTAGGAGACCACGCCGGGTTCCGACGGCCCGGCGGCGGCGAGCGGAGCGACCGCTGCACCTGCTGCGGCCAGCCCCAGCCCCGCCGCCAGGGTTGCCGCGGCCCGTCGGGCGTCAGGCAAGGTTGGCCCGCACCCCGGCCTCCACCGCGCTGCCCAGATCGGGGTCGACGTTGCGCCAGTACTCGAACACCCGGGACAGCACCGGCTCGGTGACACCGGCTGAAACATGCCCAATAATGTTGGCGGCCAATCGCTTCCGCGCATCGTCGTCGAGGACGTCGCGGACCAGGGTCCGAGCCTGACTGAAGTCGTCGTCGTCGGGCCGCAGCGTGTAGGCAGCGCGCACCATGTCTCCGTCGGCGTGCCAGCGCACTTCGGCGGCACGGGCGGGGTCAGCCTTGGGTCCGCCCATCGAGTTCGGTGCGTACACCGGGTCCGTCGCATTGACGAACCGCATGGCACCGTCCTTGGAGTAGCTGTGCACCTCGGATTTCGGTGCGTTGACCGGCAATTGGCTGTAGTTCGTCCCGATCCGGGCCCGGTGGGCGTCGGCGTAGGAGAAACCCCGGGCCAGCAACATCTTGTCCGGGCTCAGGCCGGTGCCGGGCACCATGTTGTTGGGCTGGAACGCCGCCTGCTCGATCTCACTGTGGTAGTCGCTGACGTTGCGATCCAGGGTCAGCTTGCCGACGTCGATCAGCGGATAGTCGGCGTGCGGCCACACCTTCGTCAGATCAAACGGGTTGTAGCGGTAGGTCTTTGCCTCCTCGAATGGCATGATCTGCATCTTCAGCGTCCAACTCGGATACTCCCCGCGCTCGATCGCCTCATACAGGTCCCGCTGGTGGAAGTCGGCATCGACGCCGGCCAACCGGTCGGCCTCCTCCTGGGTGAGGAAATCCACGCCCTGGTCGCTGATGAAGTGGTACTTGACCCAGAAGATCTCTCCGGCGGCGTTGATCCAGCTGTAGGTGTGGCTGGAGTAGCCGTTCATGTGGCGCCAGTCCTTCGGAATACCCCGGTCCCCCATCAGCCAGGTGACCTGGTGAGCCGACTCCGGGGTGAGGCTCCAGAAGTCCCACTGCATGTTGTGGTCGCGCAGGTTGCTGGCCGCGCGACGCTTCTGGGAGCGAATGAAGTGCTGGAACTTCAGCGGGTCACGCATGAAGAAGACCGGGGTGTTGTTGCCGACCAGGTCGAAGTTGCCCTCCGAGGTGTAGAACTTCGTCGCGAAACCGCGGGGGTCCCGCCAGGTGTCTGGGCTGCCCCGCTCGCCGGCGACGGTGGAGAACCTTGTCAGCGTCTCGGTCTTGGCGCCCGGCGCGAACACCGCGGCCCTGGTGTATGCGGTGACGTCTGCGGTGACCTCGAAGTGACCGAACGCCCCACCACCTTTGGCGTGCGGCTGACGTTCGGGGGTGCGCTCCCGGTTGAACATCGCCATCTGTTCGATCAGGTAGTGGTCCTGCAACAGGATGGGGCCATCGGGGCCGATCGTCAGCGATTCGCCGTCGCTGGGCGCCGGGATTCCGGAGTCGGTGGTGGTGTGGTGCTCGGTCATCTGTCTGTCTCCTCCTGTGCTCAAGCGCTTGTGAATCAACGTGTTTGACTCAGATCGCCAACGAGTGTGCGGTCACCTGCGGCCGACATGGCACATCGCGCAGGACGCCGCGCACGCGGCAGCTTTGGAAAGGATCAGCGGTGCGGTGGCGGCGCCGACGGCGGAGGTGGTGGCGGCGGCGCTGGTGGCCCGCCGGGCCCGCCCGGGCCATTGCCCGGGCCGGCCGACCGGGGACCTGGCCAGTGTGGTTCCGCACCGGGACCCGCTGGCCCGAAACCGGGCCCGCCCGGCCCGAAATCGGGACCCATCGGCGGGCCGTGATGCATCATGCACGGGCCATGGCGGTGGTGCCCGTGCCAACCGCCGCCGCTGAGGTAAACACCGGTGCCGAAGATGACGGCGGCGACGAAGACGGTTCCGGCGACGATCACCACCCAGGCCGCGGCTTGGTAGAGCCGGTTCGGCGGTGGCGGCGGCGCCGGCGGAGGAGCTTGGGCGGGGACTGGCGACTCGCTCATACCGATCAATCATGCCCCAGAACGACGCCGGCCGCCGCCCTTCGGGAGGGGCGGCGGCCGGTTGCTCGTGGCCGGGACGGGTTACCGGCCGGGTGGGGACGGCGGGGCCTGGGTGCTCACCGATGGCGGCAGCTCACCGGGTCCTCGCTGGTCCGGGCCGGGTCCCATCGGTCCCGGGCCGCGGTGGTGGCCCTTGTGAAACATCGCGTGTTGGCCGTGGTGGCCGTGATGTCCATGGCAGTGGTGCCCGCCCGGACCGCCGCGGCTGACCCAGACTCCGGCCAAGAAGATCGACGAGACGATGAAGACGATGCCAGCGACGATCGCGACCCAGGCCGCGAGCCGGTAGAGCCAGTAGGGCTTGGGCTCACCCGGCGGTGCCGGCGGAGGGGTTGTGGTGACGGGTGTTTCGCTCATGTAAGGCATCTTGCCGGGGGCAACACCCGGCACCGCTAGGTCTTGGCTATGCATCCGCTATGAGCGCATGCGCCGGCCGGGCGGTCCACCGGCCCCCGAACAGCCGGACGCCACCCTATAAATAGGGTCAGAAAGTCCAGGGAAAACCCTGTATCCCCGCCCCGCCCCGCGCTCCTAGCATCGCTCTCAGAACCAGCCAACAAGGCGGTTACCAGGAGGGGAAGGCACGACAATGGGAAATCTGAAACGTATGGGAAGCCTGAGCGTATTGGCTGCCGGGTTGGGTATCGGGGCCGCCCTGGCGACGACGCCGGGCGTCGCTTTGGCCGGGACAACCTCGGCGGACGGCGGCGCCGGTGCGCTGGGCGTCGCCGCCGCCTTCGCCGCAGCGGACGTTGGTGACGCGGCCGCCACGATCGGCACCGCGGCGGCGGTATCGCTGCCCACCCTGCCCGACGGCTTCGGTAGCATCGCCATCTCGATCAGCGGATTCGATCTGCTCACGCTGGGGACCGCGTCCGCGTCGTCAAGCTTCGGCAACTTCGCGATCGCCTACGGCGACTACTCGGACGCCAACGCCATGAGCGGCTTGTTCAACTACGCGTCCGCCCAGGGCGACCACAGCCTCGCCGTGGTCGGGGACACCGGATCGTTCAACTACGCCTCCGCGATCGGCGATCACGCCAGCGCTTCAGCGGCGTGGGGCAACGGCAACGTGGCCACCGCGACCGGCGATTACGCCGTCGCCAGTGCGGGCGCCTCGGTGGTGCCAGGCGTCTACGACAGCCACTACAACACCGCCACCGCCGAAGGCTTGCACGCCATCGCCTACGCCGGCTGGGACGGCAGCAGCAACAACGAAGCGAGCGCCGTCGGCGACTACGTCCAGGACTACGCCCCGGACGGCAACCCGTTCAACCCGGCCGACGCCGACGCCAACCTCCTCGGTGACGGCGGCACGGACTTCTGGTCCGGGCTGTGGAGCCTGTTCAGCTGACCGACCAGGGCTTGAACGGGTTCACCGCGAACTGGATCACCCGGTAGGGCGCGCGGTCACGCGGCTGGGTGTTCCACTGGCTGACGAATATCCGTAGCTCATCGAGGGTCGATCCGGGTGAGATGTAGCCGCCGTAGGGCTGGGCCAGCCGGTTGTCGAACGGGGCCGGCAAGGTCTCCACGGGCACCGGCGGATCCGGCCACTCGGCGTGCTGCACCACCGTGGTCACCGGGGCGGTGCCCAACCCGGTCGGTTCGTAGGCCACGCGCACCTCCATGTTGCCGGTGGTGCCGTTGAAGTAGGACAGCACCGGCCTGCCGTCGATCTGGCGCAGGCTCAGCTCGCCGATCTGGTCGTTCCACAATGGCGTGGGCTTGTGCCCCCAGCCTTTGTCGGCCGACCAGCCCTGCCAGGCCGAGCGGTCGGTGAACTCGGCCGGTGCGACCCGGTACAGCGTCACCGATGCGCTGCGGTCAAAGTTGTTGGCCACCAGGTACACCCAGCCGGTGGGTGAGTCCGGAGCCGGAACCGGGTCGTAGTAACCACTGATCTGGGACTGGCCGTAATCCTGATAGGAGGCGGGCCGCGCCGATCCCGGCACCGTCTGCCAACCCGGTTGCGCCGGATCGGCTTTCACCAGCCGTGAGCTCTGCGGAACCAGCATCTTGGCGGTGGTCACCATCAGATAGTTGGTCCGGTTGATCGAGACGATTCCGGCCGGCAGCTGCGTACTGCCCGCCGGCCCCGGATCGGCCAGCAACGGCCTGTCCACCCCGAGCACCCCGGTGTAGCGCACCCCGTCGGAGTCGTCGACCGAATCGGGGTCCAGCCGCAGTGCGATCGGCGAATACCAGCCGCCATACCCGACACCCTGGCCGGCGAAGCTGTCCCCGCAGATCTGCAGCACCGCGCTGGGGAACTCCATGAACTCACACAGGTCGGTGGCGCCGATACCGTAATCGCCGGTGGGCGTTCCGGTTCCGGCGCTGGGGCCGATCCGCACCACTTGACCTTCGGCCAGCGGCCACAGCACCGGACGCGGGATGGGCGCGGGCGGCTCGGCGTGCGCCACAGCAGGCAGAGCCACCAGCATTGTCATCAGCGCCGACCCCGCCGAGCGCGCACTCCGTCCGAGAGTTCTTCGGAAATCTCGCGCTGAGCGCACGTTCGACGCCCGGGGCTGTCGGGTCAGGACCCGGAAGACCCAGCCAGCAGCTCGGCGATCTGAATCGTGTTGAGCGCCGCGCCTTTACGCAGGTTGTCCCCGGAGACGAACAGCGCCAGTCCGCGCCCGTCGGGAGCGCCCGGGTCAACCCGGATCCGGCCCACCAGCGAGTCGTCGGCGCCGGCGGCAGCCAGCGGGGTCGGCACGTCGGTCACCGTCACACCCGGGGCCTCAGCCAGGATCTCGGCGGCCCGCTGCGGAGACAGCGGGCGAGCGAACTCCGCGTTGATCGACAGCGAGTGCCCGGTGAACACCGGCACGCGAACACACGTGCCGCTCACCAAAAGGTCTGGCACGCCGAGGATCTTGCGACTCTCATAGCGCAGCTTCTGGTCTTCGTCGGTCTCGCCCGAGCCGTCGTCGACCAGCGAGCCCGCCAGCGCGACCACGTTGAACGCGATGGGTGCGACGTACTTGTTCGGCGCCGGGAAATCGACCGCGCCGCCGTCGTTCACCAATTGCTCGGCGCCGTCGATGACCGCACGGACCTGCGTCGCCAGCTCCTGCACGCCGGCCAGCCCGCTGCCCGAAACCGCCTGGTAGGTCGAGACGATCAGCCGGGTCAGGCCGGCCTCGTCGTGCAGCGGCTTGAGCACCGGCATCGCCGCCATCGTGGTGCAGTTCGGGTTGGCGATGATCCCCTTGGCCAACTGCTTCCCGCGCACATCGCGGTCGAAGTTCACCTCCGAGACCACCAGCGGGACATCGGGATCCTTGCGCCACGCCGACGAGTTGTCGATCACCGTGACCCCGGCGGCGGCGAACCGCGGCGCCTGCACCCGCGACATCGTCGCCCCGGCGGAGAACACCGCGATGTCCAGCCCGGACGGGTCCGCGGTCTCGGCGTCCTCGACCTCGATCTCGGCGCCGCGGAATCCCAGCTTGCGTCCGGCCGAACGGGCCGAGGCGAAGAACCGCACCTGCTCGGCCGGGAAGTTGCGCTCCTCCAGCAAGGTGCGCATCACCTGGCCGACCTGGCCGGTCGCACCGACCACACCGATGGAAACCATTTAGCGCCCCGTCCCGCCGTAGACCGTGGCCGCCTCGTCCGTGCCGAGGCCGAACGCCTCGTGCAGCGAAACAACGGCCTTGTCCAGATCATCTTCGGCGCACAGCACCGAGATCCGAATCTCGGAGGTGGAGATCAGATCGATGTTGACCCCGTTGTCGGCCAGCGTCTCGCAGAAGGTGGCCGTCACCCCCGGGTGGCTGCGCATCCCGGCACCGATCAGCGACACCTTGCCCACCTTGGCGTCGTAGAGCACCTCGGTGAAGCCGATCTCGCTCTTGAGCGACTCCAGCTTGGCCACCGCGGCCGGCCCGTTGTCGCGCGGGCAGGTGAAGGTGATGTCGGTCTTGCCGTCCTCGATCTTCGAGACGTTCTGCAACACCATGTCGATGTTGATGTCGGCGTCGGCGACGGCACGGAAGATCTTGGCCGCATAGCCGGGCAGGTCGGGGATACCGACCACAGTCACCTTGGCTTCGCTGCGGTCGTGCGCGACTCCGGTCAGGATGGCGTCTTCCATGGGGATGTCCTTGATCGATCCGGAAACGATGGTGCCGGGCTTGTCCGAGTAGGAGGACCGGACGTGGATGGGCAGGTGGTAGCGGCGGGCATACTCCACGCAGCGCAGCATGAGCACCTTGGCGCCGCATGCGGCCAGTTCGAGCATCTCCTCGAAGGTGACGGTGTCCAGGCGCTTGGCGTTGGGCACGATGCGCGGGTCGGCGCTGAAGATGCCGTCGACGTCGGTGTAGATCTCGCAGACGTCGGCCTTGAGCGCCGCGGCCAGCGCGACCGCGGTGGTGTCCGAGCCACCGCGGCCCAACGTGGTGACGTCCTTGGTGTCCTGGCTGACGCCCTGGAAACCGGCAACCAGCACCACCTGGTCCTCGCCGAGCGCGGCCTGCAGCCGGCCCGGGGTGACGTCGATGATCTTGGCCTTGCCGTGCGCACCGGTGGTGATGACTCCGGCCTGCGACCCGGTGAACGAGCGGGCGTTGCAGCCCAGCTCCTCGACGGCCATCGCGACCAGGGCGTTGGAGATCCGCTCTCCGGCGGTCAGCAACATGTCCAGTTCGCGAGCCGGCGGCGCAGAACACACCTGCTGCGCGAGGTCCAGCAAGTCATCGGTGGTGTCGCCCATCGCCGAGCAGACCACCACGACCTCGTTACCAGCTCTTTTGGTGTCGACGATGCGCTCGGCGACCCGGCGGACCCGGTCGGCGTCGGCCACCGACGATCCGCCGTATTTCTGCACGACGAGCGCCACGGTCGTCCTTTCCGCCGATCTGACTGATCGGGCCTCTACAAGAACCTCAACAAGGATAGGGGAAGGACTTCACCGGTTCACTCGGCCTCCGGGGCGACAACGTGCCAGGACATCGCACTGCGGCCACGGGATCGGCGTGTAAACTTCTCCACGTGCAACGCGCGCTCCTGCTCGGACGCCGCGACGGGGTCTGACCAGGACCGGCTCCCCGTCGCGGGTTTCGCCGATGCGCCGGTTCTTGAGTCCACTGGACAAGTCCCTGACAAGCCGGAGCGAAAATCGTGACCACCTATTCCCAGCCTTCTAGCACTGACGCCTTCACGTCCACCCGTGCCATCACCACACCCGCCGGGCCACGAGGCGCCGGCCAGCCCGCCTGGAACCCCCAGCGCGGCTCGGCAATGCCGGTCAACCGGTACCGCAGCTTCGCCGACGAGGTCGAGAACATCGTCCTGCCCGACCGCACCTGGCCGGACCGCGTCATCGAACGCGCCCCGCTGTGGTGTGCGGTGGACCTGCGCGACGGCAACCAGGCGCTGATCGACCCGATGAGCCCGGCGCGAAAGCGGCGGATGTTCGACCTGCTGGTGGCGATGGGCTACAAGGAGATCGAGGTCGGCTTCCCGTCGGCCAGCCAGACCGACTTCGACTTCGTCCGCGAGATCATCACCGAGGGCGCGGTGCCCGACGACGTCACGCTGCAGGTGCTGACCCAATGCCGTGACGAGCTGATCGAGCGCACCTTTGAGGCCTGCGCGGGCGCCAAGAATGTGATCGTGCACTTCTACAACTCGACGTCGGTGCTGCAGCGACGGGTGGTTTTCCGGGCCGACCAGGCGGCGGTGCAGGCCATCGCGGTGGCCGGGGCGCGCAAGTGTCTGGAGGAGCAGGCCAAGTACCCGGACACCCGGTGGCGCTACGAGTACTCGCCGGAGTCCTACACCGGAACCGAACTGGAGTACGCCAAGGCGGTCTGTGACGCCGTCGGCGACGTGATCCAGCCGACGCCGGATAACCCGATCATCTTCAACCTGCCGGCCACCGTGGAGATGGCCACCCCGAACGTCTACGCCGACTCGATCGAGTGGATGAGCCGCAACCTGAAGCGCCGCGACTCGGTGATCCTGAGCCTGCACCCGCACAACGACCGCGGCACTGCCGTGGCCGCCGCGGAACTGGGCTATGCGGCCGGGGCCGACCGGATCGAGGGCTGCCTGTTCGGCAACGGCGAACGCACCGGCAACGTCTGCCTGGTGACGCTGGGCCTGAACCTGTTCTCGCGCGGCGTGGATCCCCAGATCGACTTCTCCAACATCGACGAGATCCGGCGCACCGTCGAGTACTGCAACCAGCTCAACGTCCCCGAACGTCACCCTTACGGCGGTGACCTGGTCTACACCGCGTTCTCCGGCAGCCACCAGGACGCCATCAACAAGGGCCTGGACCAGATGAAGATCGACGCCGACGCCGCCGACTCCGACGTCGACGACATGCTCTGGCAGGTGCCCTACCTGCCGATCGACCCCCGCGACGTGGGCCGCACCTACGAAGCGGTGATCCGGGTCAACTCGCAGTCCGGCAAGGGCGGCGTGGCGTATGTGATGAAGACCGACCACGGCCTGGTGCTGCCGCGCCGACTGCAGATCGAGTTCTCCAAGGTCATCCAGCAACTCACCGACGGCGAAGGCGGCGAGGTCACGCCGAAGGAGATGTGGGACGCCTTCGCCGAGGAATACCTCAACCCGATCCGGCCGCTGGAGCGGATGCACCAGAAGCTGCTGGCGGCCGAGACCGACGACGGCACCGACCGTATCGAGGCCACCGTCCTGGTCGACGGGGTGGAAACGGAGATCACCGGGGCCGGCAACGGCCCGCTGGCCGCGTTCGTCGACGCGCTGAGCCAGATCGGTGTACAGGTCCACGTGCTCGACTACTCCGAGCATGCGATGAGTGCCGGTGAGGAGGCCCAGGCCGCGGCATACGTGGAGGCGCGCGTGACGATCGCGAGCGCGACGGAGTCGGGCGAAGCGGGTCGGCACGCCGAAGGCACAGCCGGTGACCACACCGTGTGGGGCGTCGGGATCGCGTCGTCGATCACCACCGCGTCGCTGCGCGCGGTGGTCTCCGCGGTGAACCGGGCGGCCCGGCTAGGCTGACGCGACCAACGGGGGGCAGGCATGACGCGAGTGACGCGATGTCCGGGGATGACAACCCGCTGCTGAGGGCTGCCGCCGACCGGATGGCATTCCTGGAGTTCGGCAGGCCAAGCGTCGCGGGAGTCTCCGACCTGGTTGTCGCTTCGTGGGAGCGCAGCCGGGATGCTGGCGTGGATGTCATTCGCCCGATCAGCACGTTCACCGATGCGGTCGACACCGATTCGCTGTTGGCGCGCACCGCGCGCCCCGTGCTGGAGCAGTTGGGCGACGACACCTCCGCCGCGCACCTGCCGCTGGCCATCGGCCTGACCGACCGCAAAGTGCGCGTCGTCCAACGGATCGACTCCTCCTCGACGGCCACCCGGCTGTTCGACCGGGTCCAGTACGCGCCCGGATTCGACTTCTCGGAGGCGGCCGTGGGCACCAACGGGGCCGGCACCGTCTTCGAGTCAGGCCAGGCCGCCAGCATCGTCGGCCCGGAGCACTACAGCGAGAGCCTGGAGAACTTCGCCGCCTGCGGCGCTCCGATCCTCGACCCGGTCACCGGCCGCGTCGAAGGCGTCGTGGCAATCGCCACCCTGACCCAGGCGTGGAACCCCGTCATGCACGTTCTGGTCAAGAACGCCGCAAAGGAGATCAGCCGCAACCTGCTGCTCGACCGCAGCCAGACACAACAGGCCGTCTTCGACGCCTACCTCCGCGTCACCGCCCGGTCGAACCGCGCGGCCGTGTTCGCCTTCGGCACCGCGCTGCTGATCGCCAGCCCCGCCGCCCAGCAGATGTTCGACGCCGCGGAACAGCAGGTGCTCCGCGACCACGCGACGTTCCTGCTGGCCGGCAGAGAACGCGCCAGCGACACCGTCGTCCTGCCGGGCAGCCAACGCGTCGTGCGGATTCGCGGGACCCGTGTCTTCGCCGGCGCGCAGGTCGCCGGGACGCTGATGATCGCCGAACCGGTGAGGTCTGGTCGTGCCGGGGCCGCCGGGCAGTCCCCCGTGCCCGCCGTGCTGCCGGTTGAGGTGCCCACGCTCTTCGGGTCGCCGCAGTCCCTGGCCAGCGGCCGCTCGCCGGCTTGGGTGCGGGCCTGCGGCGAACTGCGCGACGCACTGGAGAACCTGATGCCTGTCCTGCTGGTCGGTGAGGCCGGGGTGGGCAAATTCACCCTGGCGACGCAGCTTTTCCAGTCGGTCCATCCCGGTGGTCGCATCGTGACGGTAGACGCCGGACGGCACGCCAACGACGGCAAGGACGGTCCGCTACCCAACGATTCGGGCCAGCCCACGTTGTACATCGCCCGCAACGTCGACCAGGCCGACGCGGAGGACATCGGCGCGCTGGACAGGTATTTCGCGGTGGTCGAATCGGTCGATGCACCCAGCTGGAGGGTCGCCACCGTGTCCCACGACCCGGACGGGTCGGCGCCGGCGCTCGGTGCGCTCCTGGGGCATTTCGACGCAGCGATCACGGTGCCACCGCTGCGCTACCGTACCGACGACCTGCCGGGCATCGCCGCCGCGCTGCTGCGCGGGATCGCAGGCGAGCGCAGGGTGCGGCTCGGCCCGGCAGCGCACCGGCTCATCGGCCGCTATTCGTGGCCGGGAAACATCGCTGAACTGCGCGATGCCCTCGAACATGCGCTGCGCAAACGTCAGGTCGGCGAGCTCACCGACACCGATCTGCCCGGCTACTGCCAGAGCGTGTCCCGCCGCGCCCTGACTCAGCTCGAAGTCATCGAGCGCGACGCGATCGTCACCGCCCTGCGACAGGCCAACGGCAGCCGGGTGGCCGCCGCAGCGCAGCTGGGAATGTCGCGGTCAAGCCTGTACCGGAAGCTGAAGACCTACGGGATCACCACGTAGTCGTCGATTCCCTCCGGAACCGCCGCCCAATCGGTCACCGCACGGATGTAGGCACCGATCTGCCGCAGCGAACGGTTGGCCTCCGGCACTATCGGCGCGATCTGGAACACGTGCATCTGACCGGGCCACACCCGCAGCTGGACCGGAACACCGACGCCGGCCAGCCTGTTCGCCACCAGCGTGGCGTCGTGCAGCATGGCCTCGGACCCGGACACGTGGATCAGGGTGGGGCACAGCCCGGACTCGATGTGGTCGAGCGGTTCGAAGATCTCCTCGCGCGTGCCGTCGGCGCCCCGGCGCCTGGCGGCGTGGGTGATCAGGTCGACGAGCGCATCGAAGGCCTTGGCGGGGAACATCGCATCGGTGGCACTGTTGGGGTGCTCGCGCCTGGACGCCTTGGCGATCTGGGTCAACGGCGACATGCAGACGACGGCGGCGGGCTGTTCTGCCTCATCGAGCAGCCGTACCGCCAGCGCCAGCGCCAGGTAGCCTCCCGCGGAGTCACCGGCCACCACTATCTGGTCCGGTGCGTATCCCTGACTGCGCAGCCACTGGTAACCGTCGTAGCAGTCGTCGATCGCCGCGCCGACGGAGTGCTTGGGGATCATCCGGTAACTGACCACCAGCGCCGGGCTGTCGGCATACTTCGACAGCGTGGTGACCATCCGATCGTGGGTGTTGACTCCGCACGTCAAGAACGCGCCGCCGTGCAGGTAGAGCACAACGCGGCCGGTGCCGTCGGCGGGCCGCACACCGGCGGCGCGGACCAGCCGCGCCGTGCAGCGTGCCAACCGAACCGTGCGGCGAACGCTGCCCGGGGCGGAGGGGACGACCCGGGCAGCGTGGTCCAACAGGCCCCATGGCCAGGGCGCCTTCGGCAGTTGAGCGCCGATCGCCAGGATGGGCCGAATACTGAGACGCGCGGCCAAACCGGCCAGCTGGCCGGCGAGGCTGGGCCCGTTCTCCACCACCTCGTCCAGCATCGCGGGATCCCGGTGGTGGGCGGGGTTCGACGCGCTCCGACGGGCCCAGCCCGCCAGCGGGGTCACGTCGGCGGGGAGCCGGTCTGTACGCACAGCGGTGGTCATCGCTGTCCTGCCGGGCGCCGCGAATGTTTCGTCACGGTTAACAGCATGGGGGAAGCTGTTCACCTGCCGATGTCCCAAAATGAGACATTTCGCGTCGCGGCGACGCGTTAAAACAGCGAGATCTGCTCGCCGGCCGCCCCGGAATCGACGAACTCCTCGATGTCGGTACCGGAGACGACCCCGCCCGCCCGGCCCACGCACGCCATGAAGTCCTGGTCCGAGACCATCGGTACGCCCAGCTCGCGCGCCAGGTAACCCTTGCCCTGTTCGGGGCGGCCCTCGTTGCAGATCACCAGTGAGGTGTGGGCGTCGACGACGTCGCTGTAGGCCAGCCCCGCGTGCAGGATGCGTTCGACGAGCTCCTCGTGGGTGCGGGTGCACTCCGCCGACAACGCCACCCGCATGCCCTGCACCAGCGGGCGTCCCCGCACGTAGCGACCCGGGTTGAGGTAGGCACAGGGCATCCGCGACGCCAGCGCCTTCAGCGGTCGCAGTTCCTCGTGGGTGATGCGGCCGTTGGGCCACCGGCGCCGAGTCACCGGCCGCACCGGCAACCACACGTCACGCTCCCGGGCGCGCTGGAGCGCAGGCTCCAGCACCCCGGCCAGCACCCGCGCGTCATCGAGTGCGTCGTGCGCGCGGGTCTGGACGACGCCCCAATGCGCGGCCAGCGTCTGCAACCGCAGGTTGGGCAGGCCCAGGTCCAACCGCCGCGCGAGCTCCAGGGTGCACATCACCGAATCGACGGGCAGTACCGCACCGGCCATCTCCGCTTCGGCCGCCAGGAACGTGTAGTCGAACGCCACGTTGTGGGCCACCAGGGTCCGCCCCGGCAGCAGTGCGACCACCTCGTGGACCACGTCGGCGAACTGCGGCTGCCCGGCCAGCATCTCCGCGGTCAGCCCGTGCACATGGGTGGGCCCGGGGTCGGTGCCCGGGTTGAGCAGGTGCGACACCGACTGCTCCACCCGGCCGTCGGCGTCGAGCGCCAACGCGGCGACACTGAGCACCCGCGCTTGCCCGGGCCGAAACCCCGATGTCTCGACATCGACCACGACCCAGCCGTCGCCGGGTTCGCGAGCCGGTCGGCCCCACCGAGCACTCATGTGACGAGGATGGCATGCGGGTCGGACGATGGCCGGGCGGCAAGGGCCCGTGTCGGGGCAATTTAAACTTCCCAGGGCGATCGCAAGCACGGCGCCCGCGCCGCGCGCAGCGGGTCGCCCTAAACTTCCCAGGGCGATCGCAAGCACGGCGCCCGCGCCGCGCGCAGCGGGTCGCCCTAAACTTCCCGAGTGATCACCGCCCGAGGACGCCTGGCCCTGGCCGCCGGCGCGAGCGCCCGGTGGGCGTCGCGCGTGACCGGCCGCGGTGCGGGCGCGATGATCGGCGGTCTGATCGCGATGACCCTGGACCGATCGATCCTGCGTCAGCTCGGCACGGGGCGACGCACCGCGATCGTCACCGGCACCAACGGCAAGTCGACCACCACCCGCATGCTCGCCGCCGCACTGAGCGACCTGGGCGCGGTGGCCACCAACTCCGAGGGCGCCAACATGGACGCCGGGCTGGTTGCGGCGCTGGCCGCCGACCGCACCGCGCAACTGGCGGCGCTCGAGGTCGACGAGATGCACGTCCCGCACGTCGCAGATGCGGTATCGCCGGCCGTGGTGGTGCTGCTCAACCTGTCCCGGGACCAGTTGGACCGGGTCGGCGAGATCAACGCCGTGGAGCGCGCGCTGCGCAGCGGCCTGGCCCGTCATCCGGAGACGGTGGTGGTCGCCAATTGCGATGACGTGCTGATGACTTCGGCCGCCTACGACTGCCCCAACGTGGTCTGGGTCGCCGCGCGTGCCGGCTGGTCGGGCGACTCGGTCAGCTGCCCGCGCAGCGGCGAGGTGATCGACCGCCAGGAGGATCACTGGCGCTCCAGCGGTAGCGAGTTCAGCCGTCCCGCCCCGCAGTGGTGGTTCGACGACGACGCGCTCTACGGACCGGACGGGCTGGTGCTGCCGATGCGACTGGCCCTGCCCGGCACCGTCAACCGCGGCAACGCCGCCCAGGCCGTCGCCGCCGCCGTCGCCCTGGGCGCCGATCCGGCCAAAGCGGTGGCCGCGGTCTCCGCGGTCGACGAAGTGGCCGGCCGCTACCGCAGTGTGCGGGTCGGCGAGCACACGTTGCGGATGCTGCTGGCCAAGAACCCGGCCGGCTGGCAGGAGGCGCTGTCGATGGTGGACAAACATGCCGCGGGGGTGGTGATCGCTGTCAACGGTCAGGTGCCCGACGGCGAAGACCTGTCCTGGCTGTGGGATGTGCGCTTCGAGCACTTCGACACTGTGCCGGTGGTGGCGGCCGGCGAGCGCGGCACCGACCTGGCCGTGCGGCTGGGCTACGCCGGGGTACAGCACACCCTGGTGCACGACACCCTCGCGGCGATCGCGTCCTGCCCGCCCGGGCCGGTCGAGGTGGTGGCCAACTACACCGCGTTCCTGGCGCTGCAGCGGAGGTTGGGTGATGGCTGACACCGTTCGGATCGGGCTGGTGCTGCCCGACGTGATGGGGACCTACGGTGACGGCGGCAACGCGGTGGTGCTGCGTCAACGGTTGCTGATGCGCGGGATTCCCGCCGAGATCGTCGAGGTCACCTTGGCCGAACCGGTGCCGGAGTCTTTGGACCTCTACACCCTGGGCGGCGCCGAGGACTACGCACAGCGACTGGCCACCCGGCACCTGATCACCCACCCGGGCTTGCAGCGCGCGGCGGCGCGCGGAGCGCCCGTGCTGGCGATCTGCGCGGCCATTCAGGTGCTGGGGCACTGGTATGAGACCTCGGCCGGTGAGCGGGTCGACGGCGTCGGGTTGCTCGATGTGACCACCTCTCCGCAGGAGTCGCGCACCATCGGCGAGGTGGTGGCCACGCCGCTGCTGGCGGGGTTGTCGGCGCCACTGACCGGCTTCGAGAACCACCGCGGCGGCACCGTGCTGGGGCCGGACGCCGCGCCGCTGAGTGCGGTCACCAAGGGTGCCGGCAACAAGGCGGGCGACGGCTACGACGGCGCGGTGCAGGGCAGCGTCGTCGCCACCTATCTGCACGGGCCGTGCCTGGCCCGCAACCCGGAACTGGCCGATCTGCTGCTGTCGAAGGTGGTCGGCGACCTGGCGCCCCTGGAGCTGCCGGAAGTGGACGCGTTGCGCCGCGAACGGCTGGCTGCGCCCCGGCGGGTCTGACTACGGTCTGACCATGACCGATCAGAGCGCCGTCGCCCAGGCCGCGATCGCAATCTCCCAGCGCCTCGACGAGCGCCTGGCCGGCACCATCGGGGTCATCGAGGATCTGGTCGCCAAGGAGTCGCCGGACCTCACCAGCGATTCGTCGCTGCTGCAGCTGCTGCATGAGACCGTGTCGGCCAACGTCGACACGTACTTCTCGGCGATCCGGCACAACATTCCGGTGGCTGACATCGCGGCACCGCCGGTCGCCCTGGAACACGCCCGCCGGCTGGCGCAGCGCGGGGTGCCGGTCAACGCGTTGGTGCGCGGCTACCGGCTGGGCCACTCGGTGGCGCTGCAGCTGGTGCTGGAGGAGATCCGTTCTGCCGCGCTGGAACCCGACCTGAGCCTGAGCGTGCTCGGCACCATGTCGACGATCATGTTCGGCTATATCGACGAGATGTCGCAGCAGGTGTCGGCCGTCTATCAGGCAGAACGGGAACGCTGGCTGGAGAGCCGAAACGCGGTGCGCGCGTTGCGGGTCCGCGACATCCTCGCCGACGAGAGCCTGGACGTCGACGCGATGACGACCGCGATCCGCTACCCGCTGCGGCGCACCCACGCCGGGATCGTGGTGTGGTACCCCGACTCGGCCGGCGACCGGCTGGCGGCGGCGGAGGCCTTCGTCAAGAACCTGGCCGAGACGCTGCCGGTGCACGGGTCTCCGTTGTTCGTCCCGGCTGACAGCGCATGCGGGTGGGCGTGGCTTCCGCTGTCCTCGGACGCCGCAGACGACGTGGTGGAACAGATCCGCGCCTGCGCGCTTGCCGCGGAAGGCGAGCCGTGGGTGGCGATCGGCGATCCGCTGCCCGGAGTCGAGGGGTTCCGCCGGTCGCACCAGCAGGCGCTGGCGGCGAACGCCCTGGCGGTCGCCTCCGGCGAAAGCGCGAATCGGGTCAGTGCGGCCCGCGACCCCGGGCTTGGGGCAGCGGCCCTGCTCGGTGGCGACAACCTGACTGCCGCGCGGGCCTGGGTCGCCGAAGTGCTCGGCCCGCTGGCCTGCGCCACCGAGAGCGACGGCCGGCTGCGCGACACCCTGCGGGTGTTCTTGCGAACCGGATCCAGCTTCAAGGCGGCCGGGGAGCAACTCCATTTTCATGTCAACACCGTGAAGTACCGAGTGCAGCGGGCGGTCGAGCGCCGCGGCCGCCCGATCGCCGGCGATCGCTTAGACGTCGAGATCGCCCTGCTGCTGTGTCAGTGGTACGGCACCGCGGTGTTGTCTCCCGGAGACGAATAGTCGGCCGAATTCCGGCCGCGCGGGACGAGCGGCGAGGCTGCGGCGCTCCCTAATGTCAGGCACATCCGAAAACACGTGGTGTGACCGAGGCGAGGGGTTGAACGCGATGAGCACCGAGATGGCCAGCGAACCGAAGCTCTGGCAGGACAAGAAGCGTCACCTGTGGCTGTTGGGCCTGGTGGTGCCCACCATGCTGTTTTTGATGTTGCCGCTGGTGTGGGCCCTGAACCAGGCCGGCCTGCACACCGCGGCGCAGCTGCCGTTGTACATCGGGCCGATCCTGCTCTACGTGCTGCTACCGGCGCTGGACCTCTGGATCGGCGCCGACGGTCAGAACCCGCCGGATGAGGCGATGGCGGCGCTGGAGAACGACAAGTACTACCGCTACGCCACCTACGCCTACATCCCCTTCCAGTACGCCAGCGCGATCTTCGGCGCCTACCTGTTCACCGCCTCGGACCTGGGCTGGCTCGGGTTCGACGGGTCACTGGGCTGGCTGGGCAAGATCGGGGTCGCGCTCACCACCGCGACCGTGGCGGGGGTCGGGATCAACACCGCCCACGAGCTGGGCCACAAGCGCGAGTCGCTGGAGCGGTGGCTGGCCAAGATCACCCTGGCCCAGGTCTGCTACGGCCACTTCTACGTCGAGCACAATCGGGGCCACCACGTCCGGGTGGCCACCCCCGAGGACCCCGCGTCGGCCCGATTCGGTGAAACATTCTGGGAGTTCTTGCCGCGCAGCACTTTCGGCGGCATCCGCTCGGCGTGGGAGCTGGAAGCCCAGCGGGTCCGCCGGACCGGCAAGAGCCCGTGGAACCCGCGGACCTGGGCGGACAACGACGTGGTCAACGCGCTGGCGATGTCGGTGCTGTTCTGGGGCGTGATGATCGCGGTGTTCGGCGTGGCGCTGCTGCCCTACGTGCTGATCAACGCGATCTACGGGTCGTCACTGCTGGAGTCGGTGAACTACCTCGAGCACTACGGGCTGGTCCGCCAGAAGCAGGCCAGCGGCCGCTACGAGCGCTGCACACCGCAGCACAGCTGGAACTCCGACCACATGGTGACCAACCTGTTCCTCTACCACCTGCAGCGGCACAGCGACCACCACGCCAACCCCACCCGGCGCTACCAGACGCTGCGCAGCTTCGACGACTCGCCGAACCTGCCGGCCGGATACGGAGCGCTGATCGGGGTGACCTACTTCCCGCCGGTGTGGCGCAAGCTGATGGATCACCGGGTGCTCGAGCACTACGCCGGTGACATCACCCGGGCCAACATCCACCCCCGGGTGCGCGGCAAGGTACTGGCTCGCTACGGGGCGGTGGCCTGATGGCGGTTTATGAATGCCCGGGCTGCGGCTACCGCTACGACGAGGTCAACGGGGAACCCCGCGAGGGATTCCCGGCCGGCACGCCGTGGCAGCAGATTCCCGACGACTGGACCTGCCCGGACTGCGCGGTACGCGAAAAGCTGGATTTCGAAGTGATCGGAGTGAACTCATGAGCGACTACAAACTGTTCCGGTGCCTGCAGTGCGGCTTCGAATACGACGAGGCGCTGGGCTGGCCGGAAGACGGCATCGAGCCCGGCACCCGCTGGGCCGACATCCCCGAGGACTGGAGCTGCCCGGACTGCGGCGCGGCCAAGGCGGACTTCGAGATGGTGGAAGTGGTCCGGCCGTGAGCGGAGTGGTCATCGTCGGGGCGGGCCTGGCGGCGGTACGCACCGCCGAACAGCTTCGGCGCAACGGCTTTGGCGACCCGATCACGATCGTCGGCGCCGAAGCTCACCCGCCCTACGACCGGCCGCCGCTGTCCAAGCAGATGCTGCGCGGCGAGGTGGAGGACCCACAAGGCATAGCGTTGAAACCGGCGAGTTTCTACGACGACAACGGCATCACCTTGCGCCTCGGTGTCCCGGCTCTCGGTATCGACGCCGCGGCGCACACCGTGGAGCTGGCCGATGGACAGCTGATCGGCTACCAGCAGTTGGTGATCGCCACCGGCCTGGTGCCCAACCGCATTGCGGCGTTCGGCGACCTGGACGGCCTCTGCGTGCTGCGCTCGCTCGACGACTGTGTGGCGCTGCAGCGCCGGGCCGCGAGCGCACGCCGCGCCGTGGTGATCGGCGCCGGCTTCATCGGATGCGAGGTGGCCGCCAGCCTGCGCGGCCTGGGTGTGCAGGTGACGCTGGTGGAGCCGCAGCCCGCACCGCTGGCCGGCGTGCTCGGCGAGCAGGTCGGGGCGTTGATCGCCCGGCTGCACCGCGATGAGGGCGTCGACGTGCGCACCGGCGTGACAGTGGACGCCGTCTCCGGCGGCAACGGCGTCGAGTCGGTGACGCTTTCCGACGGCTCGGTGGTGGCGGCCGATCTGGTGGTGGTGGGCATCGGGTCACGCCCGGCCAGCGACTGGCTGGCCGGCAGTGATATCGCGGTGGCCGACGGTGTCGTCTGCGACGCGGTCGGGCGCACCAGCGCCCCCGATGTGTGGGCGATCGGCGACGTGGCGTCCTGGCGGGATGCGACCGGGAGCCAGATCCGCGTCGAGCACTGGAGCAACGTCGCCGAGCAGGCGAGGACCCTGGTGGCGGCGATGCTGAACCTGGAAGCAGTGGTGAGCCCGGGCGTACCCTACTTCTGGAGCGACCAGTACGACGTCAAAATTCAGTGCCTGGGACGGCCGCGCGCCGGCGACACCGTGCACGTGGTCGACGATGACGGTCGCCGCTTCCTGGCCTACTACGAGCGGGCCGGGGTACTGGTCGCGGTGGTGGGCGCCGGTATCCCGGAGAAGGTGCGGACGGCCCGAGCCGGGATCGCCGCCGGGGTGGCGATCACCGACGTGCTGCAGCCGGCCTAGGGGTGTGAGGGGCGCCACCCGCGGGCGTGGAGCGCCTCGGTGACGCGTTGGACGGTCTCTTGGGGGTTGTCCTCGTTGATCACCTGGATGTTGATCCAGCCCGCGCGTTCCAGTCTGCGCTGACGCTGGTGGTCTCTGACGTACTGCGCACGATCTTTCTGATGGTGTTCCCCGTCGTATTCGGCGGACACTTTGTAGCGCTCCCACCCCAGATCAAGCCATGCAAACGGCCAGTAGCGGCGGTCGCACACCGGGATCTGGGTGGTCGGGGTGGGCAGACCTGCGTCGATCAGCAGTAGCCGCAGCCAGGTCTCCTTGGGTGAGGCGGCGCCGGCGTCGACGAGCGGCAACACGGAGCGCAGCCGGCGTGAACCCCGTGCACCGCGGTGGTGCTTGGCGATCAGCAGCACGTCCTCGGTACCGAACGGAGTGGCCCGGGCCAGGGCGTCGAGCCGGGCCAGCGCTTTGCCGCGGGGCAGGTGGCGGCCAAGATCGTAGGCGGTGCGGGCAGGTGTGGTGACCGGTATGCCGGCGACTTGGGTGATCTCGTCGTCGGTCAGGGTTTCATCGCGGGCGATCAGGCCGCGCGGTGGGCGGGTATTGGACCAGATCAACTCGATGGGAATGTCGAGGTCAACCCAATCGGCGTGATGCAACGCAGAGGCCGCGACTCCCGCGATCACGCCTTTGCGCCCCGACCGCAGCCACGCCGCCTCGATCCGGTCACGGACCGTGAGCTCATGCCCGCCAGGCACGTAGACGTCCCGGAAGACGGCCCGGTGCCAGCGCCGAAGCTCGTGTTCGGTCACAACGCCCTGCGCCAGCGCTTCGCTGCCCAGAAATGCCGCCGTCATGGCGACATGCTGGTCCCACGCACCGACATTTGGCCTCGAACCTCCGCGAGGCTGTAGTTGGCGCGAGAAAGTGCGAGTAGCGGCCGCGCTAACTACAGGCTCGCGGGAGGCACCCCCGGGGTTCGCGGGAGGCACCCCCGGGGCTCGCGGGAGAGACGGGTCAGGCCATGGCGCGGCGGCCGGTGAAGGCCCGGCCCAAAGTCAGCTCATCAGCGAATTCCAGGTCGCCGCCCATCGGCAAACCGGACGCCAACCGCGTCACGCTGAGCCCGGGAATGTCACGCAGCACCCGCACCAAATAGGTGGCGGTGGCCTCGCCCTCGGTGTTGGGGTCGGTGGCGATGATCACCTCGCTGACGTCAACCCCGTCGACCCGCTCCCCGACCCGATTCAGCAGCTCACGCACCCGCAGTTGCTCCGGCCCGATCCCCGACAAGGGATCCAGCGCGCCGCCGAGTACGTGGTAGCGGCCGCGGAACTCCCGGGTGCGCTCGATGGCCGCGACGTCCTTGGGCTCCTCGACGACGCAGATCTGGGCGAAGTCGCGGCGGGGGTCCCCGCAGATCCGGCAGCGCTCCGCGTCGGAGACATTGCCGCACACCTCACAGAACCGCACCCCGTCGCGCACCTTGGTGAGCACCGCGGTGAGCCGGTCGATCTCCGGCGGCTCCACTGACAGCAGGTGAAACGCGATCCGCTGGGCACTCTTGGGGCCGATGCCCGGCAGCTTGCCCAGCTCGTCGATCAGGTCCTGAACCGGACCCTCAAACACCTAGGCTCCCGGCATGCCGAGCGCGCCGCCCATGCCGCCGGCCAGCGGCGAGAGCCGCTGCTGGGCCAGCGTGTGCGCCTTCTTCGAGGCGTCCGCGAGCGCTCCCACGAGCAGGTCCTGCAGGGTCTCGATGTCCTCGGGGTCGACGACCTTCGGGTCGATGTGCACCGCGAGCACCTCGCCGCTGCCGTTGGAGGTGACCTTGACCAGGCCGTTTCCGGCCTCCCCGTGCACCTCGGTGACGGCCAGCTCCTGCTGCGCCTGCAGCAGTCGCTGCTGCATCTGCTGAGCCTGGGCCAGCAACGCCGACATGTCGGGCGGGCCTCCTGGTTGCATGACACTCCCCTTGCGTTGTCGTGTGCGTGGTCTCGACTGGGTTGCGGCTTGGTTTCAGCTGCGAGACCCGGTGCGTGTGAGAATTCCAGCGTAGTCGGCCCCGGCCTACGTTGGCGGCGTGCGCGTACCAGTTCTTGTCCGTGTCGGTATCGCGATCACCGCCGGCCTGGTGGTGGCCGCCGCGGTGCCGAGCGCCCCGCCGTCCTCAGCCGCCCCCGGCAACATCGCCGGCATGATCGTGTTCCTCGACCCCGGGCACAGCGGCGCGGGCGACCCCGCTGCCCTGTCACGTCAGGTGCCCAATGGCCGGGGCGGCACCAAGAACTGCCAGACCAGCGGCACCGCGACCAACTCCGGGTATCCCGAGCACAGCTTCGCCTGGGACACCACACTGCGGATCCGCCAGGCCCTCAACTCAGCCGGGGTCCGCACCGCGATGTCGCGAGGCGACGACAACGGGCCGGCGCCGTGCATCGACGCACGTGCCGCGGCGGCCAATGCGCTGCACCCCAATGCCATCGTGTCCATCCACGCCGATGGCGGACAGCCGGCCGGCCGCGGATTTCACGTCAACTACTCCGCACCTCCGCTGAACCCGGCGCAGGAGGGTCCCGCGGTGCGGTTCGCCCAGATCATGCGCAGTCAGTTGCAGGCCGCCGGCATTCCTCCGGCCAACTACATCGGCACTGACGGCTTGAAGGGTCGCGCCGACCTCGCCGGGCTCAACCTGGCCGAATACCCGTCGATCCTCGTCGAGCTGGGCAACATGAAAAACGCCACCGATGCGGCCCTGATGGAGAGTCCTGCGGGCCGCCAGCGTTACGCCGATGCCGTGGCGCGCGGCATCGCCAGTTTTTTGAGCAGTCAAGCGCAGCTGCCCTGACCGGCGGTTCAGCGAGGGCCGACGCAGGTTCAGCGAGGGCCGACGCGAAAGACCCGAAGCCGGCCGTGGCGTGCGGAACCGCCGATCCGCCGTTAGCGTAGGAAGTGATGTCCGTTCGGCCGGCCGATACACCGACATCCCACACGCGGGGGGTGCGACGGCTGCTGGACAGCTACCGCAACATCCCGGCCGACGAATCGGTCCGGCTGGCCAAGCCCACTTCCAACCTGTTTCGGGCCCGCGCGAAGCGCCAAGCCCCCGGTCTGGACACTTCCGGCCTGGTGAGCGTCATCGCCGTCGACCCGGAGAACCGCACCGCCGACGTCGACGGCATGTGCACCTATGAAGATCTGGTCGCCGCCACCCTGCCCTACGGCCTGGCGCCGTTAGTGGTCCCGCAGCTCAAGACGATCACCGTCGGCGGTGCGGTCAGCGGCCTGGGCATCGAGTCGGCGTCGTTCCGCAACGGGCTTCCCCACGAGTCGGTGCTGGAGATGGACGTGCTCACCGGCGACGGCGAGCTGCTGACGATATCGCGCGACCAGCATGAGGATCTGTTCCACGCGTTTCCGAATTCCTATGGCACGTTGGGGTATTCGACGCGGCTGCGGATCGAGCTGGAGGCCGTCAAGCCGTTCGTCGCGTTGCGGCACATCCGCTTCGATTCCCTCGATGAGCTGGTCGCGACGATGGACCGCATCATCGATACCGGCGGGCTCGAAGGCGTTCCGGTGGACTACCTCGACGGTGTGGTGTTCGACCCCCGGGAGAGCTACCTGTGTGTCGGTATCGCAACGGATTCTCCCGGCGCCGTCAGCGACTACACCGGCCAGCAGATCTACTACCGCTCGATCCGGCACGCGCACGGGATCAAAGACGACCGGCTGACCATCCACGACTACCTCTGGCGCTGGGACACCGACTGGTTCTGGTGCTCGCGCGCGTTCGGCGCTCAGCGTCCCCTGGTGCGCCGGTGGTGGCCGCGGCGCTACCGCCGTAGCAGTGTCTACTCGAAGCTGATCGCCTACGACCAGCGCTTCGGCATCGCCGACCGGATCGAGAAGCGGCATCACCGCCCGCCTCGTGAGCGAGTGGTGCAGGACATCGAGGTCCCGCTGGAGCGCTGCCGGCAGTTCCTGGACTGGTTCTTCGCTCACGTCCCGATCGAGCCGGTGTGGTTGTGCCCGCTCCGGCTGCGCGGCGACGAGGAGTGGCCGCTGTACCCGATCCGGTCCAATCGCACCTACGTCAACGTCGGGTTCTGGTCGTCGGTCCCGGCCGGCGCCACCGAGGGAGCCACCAATCGACTGATCGAGGCCAAGGTGAGCGAGCTCGACGGCCACAAGTCGCTGTACTCCGACTCCTACTACACCGCCGCGGAGTTTGACGAACTCTACGGCGGTGAAACCTATCGGAGGATCAAGAAGACCTACGACCCCGACTCGCGGCTACTGGACCTTTACGCCAAGGCGGTGCGACGACGATGACGATCGACAGCGAGCAGATACGCACTTCGACCGGCAGGCTGAGCCTGGCCCAGGTGCTGGAGACCCTGGCCACCGACGGGCACCTGCCGCTGCGGTTCACCGCCTACGACGGAAGCAGCACCGGCCCCGACGACGCCCCCTTGGGCCTGGACCTGCTGACCCCGCGGGGCACCACCTATCTGGCCACCGCTCCCGGCGACCTGGGGATGGCCCGGGCCTACATCTCCGGTGATCTGGGGCTGCACGGTGTGCATCCCGGGGATCCCTATCGGCTGCTCAAGGCCTTGGCTGACGAGCTGCACTTCAAACGGCCCTCGCCCAGAGTGCTGGCCAACATCGTGCGCTCGATCGGGATCGAACATCTGGTGCCGATCGCCCCGCCGCCCCAGGAGGCACTCCCCCGCTGGCGACGTATCGCGGAAGGATTGCGGCACAGCAAGTCTCGGGACGCCGAGGCGATTCATCACCACTACGACGTATCCAACGACTTCTACGCCTGGGTGCTGGGACCATCGATGACCTACACCTGCGCGGTCTATCCGACTCCGGATGCCACGCTGGAGCAGGCCCAGGAGAACAAGTACCGGCTGGTCTTCGACAAGCTGCGGTTGAGCCCCGGCGACGTGCTGCTCGACGTGGGCTGCGGCTGGGGCGGCATGGTGCGCTACGCGGCACGGCACGGGGTGCGCGCCATCGGTGCGACGCTGTCGGCCGAACAGGCCCAGTGGGCGCAGCGCGCGATCGCCGACGCCGGCCTGTCCGATCGGGCCGAGGTGCGCCACTGCGACTACCGCGACGTCGGCGAATCCGGATTTGACGCGGTCTCCTCGATCGGTATGACCGAACACATCGGGGTGGCCAACTACCCCGCCTACTTCGGGTTCCTCAAGTCCAAGCTGCGTCCCGGCGGTCTGCTACTCAACCACTGCATCACCCGGGCGGACAACAAATCCAGTGCGACCGCAGGCGATTTCATCGACCGCTATGTGTTCCCCGACGGAGAGCTGGCCGGGTCCGGCCGCATCATCAGCGAGATCCAAGACGTCGGCCTAGAGGTGCTGCACACCGAGAACCTGCGCAACCACTACGAGCTGACCCTGCGCGACTGGGGCGCCAACCTGGTGGCGCACTGGGACGACGCGGTGGCCGAGGTCGGGCTGGCCACCGCCAAGGTGTGGGGCCTGTACATGGCCGGTTCCCGGCTGGGCTTCGAGCACAACGGCATTCAGCTTCATCACGCGCTGGCGGTCAACGGCGGCGACGGCGCCGGCCTGCCGCTGCGGCCGTGGTGGCGGCCCTAGCCGACCCTAGCGGCTCTGACGGTTCTGGCGGCGCGCGAAGGCCGGTGCCCGCTCCGGGCGCACGCCCACCCCGACCAGGTATGCCGGAATCGCCGAGAGCCAGGGCAACACCGCGAACAGCGTGCCCACGCTCGCCGGCGGGCTGAGGTTCTTTCCGCGCAAGATCGGGTTCAGCGCCCGGTGCGCCACCCGCTGCACCGACTGGGTGACGACGGTGGGCAGCTCCCGGCGGCGCTGCACGGCAGCCAGGTCCCCGGCGGTCAGCTGGCCGTGCCGTAGCGGCTCGGCCAGGATGGTGGCGGCGGCCACCGCGTCCTGCACCGCCAGATTGATGCCGACCCCACCCACCGGCGACATGGCGTGTGCGGCGTCGCCGATGCACAACAAGCCGTCAATGCTCCAATGCCGCAACCGATTCAGCCGCACATCAAGGTGTTTGACGTCGTCCAGGCTCTGCAGCGCCTCCACCGAGTCCGCCGCCTCGGGGATGAGCTCCACCACGTCGCGGCGGAATGCCTCGATACCGCGCGCCCGCTTGTCCGCGTCGGTGCCCTTGCGGCCCAGGTAGGCG
This sequence comes from Mycobacterium sp. UM_WGJ, assembly GCF_000455125.1. GTDB lineage: Bacteria > Actinomycetota > Actinomycetes > Mycobacteriales > Mycobacteriaceae > Mycobacterium. The sequence goes on along the minus strand of NZ_AUWR01000052.1, from coordinate 49,315 downwards.
ACCTGAAAGTAGCTGTCCCGCGGAATCATGATCGCGGCCCGCCCGGGCCCGAGGCGGGGCAACAAGGTGGGCTGGGCGGCGCGGTCGTTCGGCAGCCGGAACCACCACACATCGAAGTTCACCGGAAACTCGCGTGAGTGCAGGCCCGCCTCATGCCGCGCCACCGACCAGCGCCCGTCGCAGGCGACCGTGAGATCGGCACGCAGCTCGCCGGTGCCCTCGGTATCGCGGTAGCGCACTCCGGCCACCCGGCCTTCCTCGTGCAGCAGTCCGGTCACCTCGCTCTGCATTCGCAGGGTGAACGTCGGCTCGGTCTGTGCGGACTCGGCGAGCAGGTTGAGCAGGTCCCACTGCGGCACCATCGCGATGTAGGGATGCGGCTGGCGGCGCAGCCGACCGAAGTCGACCACCGTGACGCCGCGCCCGGCCATGTCGAGGCTGACCTGGTGGATCTCACTGTGCGCCAGCGTCGCGAAGCGCTCCCAGAGCCCGAGCTCGTCGAGGAGGCGCAGGGTGGTGGGGTGCACGGTGTCGCCACGAAAATCGCGCAGGAAGTCGGCGTGCTTCTCCAGCAGCGTTACCTGCACACCGGCCCGGGCCAGCAACAACCCGAGAACCATGCCTGCCGGTCCGCCACCGACGATCGCGCAGGTGGTTGCCTCGGTTCTCTCTCCCATCGCGGTGCAACGCTACGCGAGTTTGAGGTGACGCCCGAGCGGTTACTCGCATCTGGACAAGGGGGGCTTAGATCATGGCGGTCAAAACACTCAACCAAAGCACGAACACCACCACCGCGAACGGCAAGCTGGGGCTGGCCGAGATTCTGGTGCTACTGGCCGCTGGGGGGCAGCCACCACCACTGAAGATCTCTGCCTACGACGGCAGCAGCGTCGGGCCCAGCGACGCGGAACTGGGCGTGAAACTGCTGAATCCGCGGGCGACCAACTACCTGGCCACCTCACTGGGCCAACTCGGCATAGCCCGGGCCTACATCTCGGGTGACCTGGAACTGTGCGGCGTCCACCCGGGGAATCCCTACGACGTGCTCAACGCCATGGCGGATCTCGAATTCAAACGCCCGTCGGCGCGCGATATGGCCAATATCGTCCGCTCCATCGGGCTGAGGAATCTCAAGCCGGTCGCTCCGCCGCCGGAGGAGGCGCCACCCAAATGGCGTCGCAACGCCAGCGGGCTGCGGCACAGCAAGTCTCGGGACGCCGACGCGATTCATCACCACTACGACGTGTCGAACACCTTCTACGAGTGGGTGCTGGGCCCGTCGATGACCTACACCTGCGCGATCTACCCGTCCGCCGACGCGACGCTGGAGGAAGCCCAGGAGAACAAGTACCGGCTGATCTTCGAGAAGCTGCGGCTGAAGCCCGGCGATCGCCTGCTCGACGTCGGCTGCGGCTGGGGCGGCATGGTGCGCTACGCCGCGCGCCGCGGGGTCCACGCACTCGGCGTCACCCTCGCTGCAGAGCAGGTCGCCTGGGCGCAGCGGGCGATCGCCGAGGAAGGACTCTCCGAGTTCGCTGAGGTCCGGCACTGCGACTACCGGGACGTGCGCGAGACCGAATTCGACGGCGTCTCGTCGATCGGCATGACCGAGCACATCGGGGTGAAGAACTACCCGGCCTACTTCCGCTTCCTCAAATCGAAGCTGCGCACCGGTGGCCTGCTGCTCAACCACTGCATCACGACTGCGGACAATTCCGTCTACAAGGGCGACCCGTTCACCGACCGGTATGTCTTCCCCGACGGCGAGATCACCGGCGTGGGAAGCATCACCGCCGAGATCCAGCAGACCGGTCTCGAGGTCCTGCATGAGGAGGACTTCCGGCTCCACTACGCCAAGACGCTGCGCGGCTGGTGCCAGAACCTGGTGGACCACTGGGACGAGGCTGTCGCCGAAGTGGGCTTGGGCCGCGCCAAGGTGTGGGGCCTGTACATGGCGGCTGCGGTGATCGGCTTCGAGCGCAACCAGTGTCAGTTACACCACGTGCTGGCCGGCAACGTCGACCAGCAGGGCGGGGATGGGGGTCTGCCGCTACGGCCCTGGTGGACTCCCTAGCGGACCGAGTACCTTCAGTCGCCGCTGATCCGGCGGGCGCCCAACTCGTTCTGCAACAACTCCAGGGCCGCTTCTTCGGGGTCGCGGCGGGGCGGGGCCTCCGAACCGGCATCGACGGCCGCCTCGGCCAGCATGGCCTCCTCGTCGGCGCGCCGCGCCGATTCCACGTCGACCTGAGCGGGCGCCGCCGAGTGGCCGGCGTCCGGAGGTGGTCCGCCGGCCTCGCAGCGCACCCGCCAGTTCACCCCGAGGGCGTCCTTGAGGGCCTCGGTGATGACGTCGGTGTTGCGCGGTTCGGAGAGTCGCCTGGCCAGCGAGGCCGTTCCGTGGGTCAGCACCAAGGTGTTGCCGTCCACGGTGCGCACCGTCGCGTCGGCCAGCATCGCCTCGGTCGAGCGGCTGCGTCGGCGCACCTTTTCGCGGACCGTGGTCCACATCGCGCGCACGGCGGCGGCGTCGGGCTCGCCCGGGGTGGCTGCCGCAGCGGGTGCGGGCGCCGGCGGCGCCGCAGCGGGCTCCGGTTCGGCCGGCGGCGCGGGGGCCGGAGCAGGTGGCGCAACAGGTTCGGGTTCGGGCACTGCCGCCGCGGGTGGCGGCACCGGCTCGGGGGTGGGAGCGGCGACGGGCACCGGCGCAGGCTCGGGTGCGGGCGCGGATGCGGGGTCGGTGGTCCGGGCAGAACGGCGGGTGAACTGCTTGCCCGATGACGCGGCCGGCGCAGCGGCCGGAGACGGCGGGCTCGCGGAGGAGACGGCTCCGGTACGCGCGGGTGCCGCCGGTATCGACATGTCCAGTCGGCCCTCGATGCGCTCAATCCGTTGCAGCAGTGCGGCTTCGGTGTCGGCGGCCGAGGGCAGCAGCAGCCGGGCGCACACCACCTCCAGCAACAACCGGGGAGCGGTCGCGCCGCGCATCTCCCCGAGCCCGGCGTGCACCACCTCGGCGTAGCGGGCCAGGGTGGCCGAACCGATCCGGGCGGCCTGCTCCTGCATGCGTTCCAGGATGTCTTCCGGTGCGTCGACCACGCCTTTGGCGACCGCGTCGGGGACCGCCTGCAGCACGATCAGGTCGCGGAACCGCTCCAGCAGGTCGATGGCGAACCGGCGCGGGTCGTGGCCGGCGTCAACGACCGCCTCCACCGCTCCGAACAGCGATGCGGCATCCCCGGCGGCCAAGGCGTCGACCGCCTCGTCGATCAGGGCGACGTCGGTGGCGCCTAACAGGCCCAGTGCCCGCTGGTAGCGCACGTGGCTGGTGTCGGGGCTGCCGGGCATGGGCTCCGAGCCGGCCAGCAGCTGGTCGAGCACGGAGAGGGTGTCGCGGGGCGAGCCGCCGCCGGCACGGATCACCAGTGGATATACCGCGTCATCGACGGCGACGCGCTCCTGCTCGCAGATTCTTCCGATCAGCTCGCGCATGGTGCGCGGCGCCAGCAGCCGGAACGGATAGTGATGGGTGCGGCTGCGGATAGTGGGCAGCACCTTCTCCGGTTCGGTGGTGGCGAACACGAAGATCAGGTGGTCGGGCGGCTCCTCGACGATCTTGAGCAGCGCGTTGAAACCCGCGGTGGTCACCATGTGCGCTTCGTCGATGATGAAGATTCGGTAGCGCGACTGGGCGGGAGCGTAGAAGGCGCGATCGCGCAGATCGCGGGTGTCGTCGACCCCGCCGTGGCTGGCCGCGTCGAGTTCGACGACATCGATGCTGCCCGGGCCGTTGGGGGCCAGCGCCACGCACGAGTCGCAGGTTCCGCACGGCGTCGGGGTCGGCCCCTGCGCACAGTTCAGCGACCGGGCCAGGATGCGCGCCGACGAGGTCTTACCGCACCCACGAGGTCCCGAAAACAGGTAGGCGTGGTTGATCCGGCCCGCCGACAACGCCGTGCACAGGGGTTCGGTGACGTGCTCCTGCCCCACCACTTCGGCGAAGGATGCCGGCCGGTATTTGCGGTAGAGCGCCACGCCAGCAGGGTACTTGCTCAGCCCGACGCGAGTGCAGGCCCGGCAGGCGAAGCACTACGGTTTCGGGCGCAGATACCCCAGCGTGTTCCACATGGGCCCGACGTCACGCCAGTTCAGCGTCACGAACAACCGGCCGCCGGAGTTCTGTTCGGCGACCTCATAGCGCAGCAGGCTGCCGCTGCCCCGCACCGCCGTGACCACCCCGGCATGCCCGTGTTCACTGACAAACCCGCCGGGGCCGTAGACCACGACGTCCCCGACCCGCGGTGCGTTCAGACCACCGTCGAACGGCACCTGGTCGAAGTATTGGCCCAGACCGTTGGTGGGGAAATGCTCGTAGAGATCGAAGGCATTGCCGCTGGGGTCTCTGTTGCGCCATGAACCGAGCGTCTGGATGTATTGCTGCACCAGCGGATAACACTGGCCGTCGCCATACATCACCGGATTTCCCAGTGCGCCCTCGGCGGCATCGTGGCGAAAGGCATCGAGTTGTTCGGCGGCCCTCGGCGGCAACAGTTCCGCTTCGGCGGCAATGGGATCGGCGGCCGGCACCGACGGCGGTTCGACCGGCCGTTCCGGTCCGGCCTGCGCCGCCGGAACCTGGCCCAGACCCAGCAGCCCTAGCGCCACCACCGCGCAGCCGAAGGCACCGACCTTGATCGACATTTCTCGCGCCTCCACCGGCAAATCAACGGGTTTGCTGAATCAACTGTCAAAAAACTCTATTCGGCGACGGCCGCACCGACGCCGAATTCCGCAATGTGTCAGCCCAGCAGGTGTTCGGCGGCGGCCAGCAGGGCGCAGGTGGCCAGACCGTCGACGGCGTTGCGCAGGTCCTCGGTGGACGGGAACGACGGGGCGATCCGAATGTTCTTGTCCTCGGGGTCCTTGCGGTAGGGAAACGAGGCACCGGCTTCGGTGACCGCGATGCCGGCGTCCTTGGCCAGCGCGACGGTGCGCCGGGCGGTGCCCGGCAGTACGTCCAGGCTGATGAAGTAGCCGCCTTTGGGGTCGGTCCACGACGCGATCTTGGCGTCACCGAGCCGGTTCTGAAGAATCTCGGCGGCCAACTCGAACTTGGGCGCCAGGATCTCCTGATGGCGTCGCATGTGCAGCCGCACACCGTCGGCGTCACCGAAGAACCGCAGGTGCCGCAGCTGGTTGACCTTGTCCGGGCCGATCGAGCGTTTCCCGGCGTACTGCAGGTACCAGGCGATGTTGCCCAGCGAGCCACCGAAGAAGCTGACGCCGGCGCCCGCGAAAGTGATCTTCGAGGTGGAGGCGAACACGTACGGCCGGTTCGGGTTGCCCGCGGCGGCGGCCAGCCCCAGCACATCGATCTGGTGGGGGAAGTCGGTGGTCAGGGTGTGCACCGCGTAGGCGTTGTCCCAGAACAGCCGGAAGTCGGGTGCGGCCGTCTTCATCTGCACCAGCCGGCGCACGGTCTCCCAGGAGTAGGTGATGCCGGTCGGGTTGCCGAACACCGGCACGGTCCACATGCCCTTGATCGCCGGGTCGGCGGCGACGAGTTCTTCGATCAGGTCGACGTCCGGGCCGTCCTCGCGCATGGGGACCGGGATCATCTCGATGCCCATGGTCTCGGTGATCGCGAAGTGCCGGTCATAGCCAGGGACCGGGCACAAGAACTTGACGGCCGGCTCCTGCCCCCACGGCCGCGGCGAGTCCACCCCGCCGTGCAGCATCGAGAAGACGATGACGTCGTGCATGAACTCGAGGCTGGCGTTGTTGCCGGCGATCAGGTTGGGCACCGCGATGCCCAGCAGCTCCCCGAAGATGGAGCGCAGCTCGGGCAGACCATGCAGGCCGCCGTAGTTGCGGGTGTCGGTGCCGTCGTCGCCGCGGTAGTCATCGGGGCCCGGCAGGGCCAGCAGGCCATTGGCCAGGTCGAGCTGCTCGGGTGACGGCTTACCGCGGGTGAGGTCCAGCGACAGCTTCTTGGCCTGCAGCTCGGCGTAGTCCTGCTGGTAGCGCTCATATTGCGCGGTCAGGTCGGCAGGGGCGAGGGTATGCAGCGACACGACGTACCTTTCAAGTCCCTTATCAAGCGCAATCAGCCGGCGAAGGCCCGACATATAAGGGGACCCCGCGCACCCGCCAGAGCCCATTGACCCTTGCTGCCTTCCGGCCCTGGGGGAGTTCACAGGATGGACGCCGCGCGGGGTCCACGGGCAAGTCTAGCGGTGGTCGCGAGCGCGGCGAAGCCGGGCGGGACGAGCGGCTAAGCCTGGCAGGACGAGCGGCGCGCGGGGCACGCAACGGACTCAGCTACCATTGCCGACGGAGGATTCGCCTAGTGGCCTATGGCGCTCGCCTGGAACGCGGGTTGGGTTAATAGCCCTCAGGGGTTCAAATCCCCTATCCTCCGCACCTGAATCACTAGCTGACGAGCATGGGAGGTGGCGTGAGTCGTACCGTCGCCACGGTTTGGCACGCGTCGCTCTCGACTCTCGCCGCCATTCTGTATTTCCTCTTCGTCCTGCCGCGGTGGTGGGAGCTGACCGGCTTCAGCCCGCATGTGTTGGGCACCGTGATGCGAGTTCTGCTCGGACTGCTGGTCGGGGGGATGGCCCTGCCGGTTGCGGCGGTGTTGAAGCAGTCGCGCAAGCCCGAGTACGGCACCCCGCAGCTTGCGCTGTCACTGCGGACCGGCTCGATCGTGGCGCATCTGGTGGCCGCAGCGTTGATCGTCGGCACCGCGGTCAGTGAGATCTGGCTGTCGCTGGACAGCTTCGGCGTGTGGCTGTTCGGGATCTACGGGGCCGCAGCCGCGATCGCCCTGTTGGGGATCGGTGCGTTCTATCTGGCATTCGTCGCCGAAATGCCTCCGCCGCCGCCCAAACCGCTCAAACCCAAGGTCGAAAAGCAGCCCAAGCAGGGTCGGCGCCGGGGCAAGAAGTCCGGCGACGCGAAGACCGAGGACGCTGACGCCGACGAGACCAAGGTCGATGACGAGGCCGCGAATGAGCCCGAGGACGCTGACGCCGACGAGGCCGATGGCGAGCCCGACGCCACCGAGATCCTCGAGTCGACGGGCGTCGACGCCGACGAGCCGGCCCCAACCGACGAGGGCAAGCTGCGCCCGTCCGGCAAGCGCCGGGCGAAAAAGGACCAGTAAGCCCGATCCCGCCCGGCTACCCTGTTCGCTATGGCCGAGAACCTCGGTGGCTTCGCGGATGCGGCGCGCGCGCGTGAAGTGGAGCTCGCGAACCGGCTGGCGGCATCGGTAGCGGCCGACAAACAGTTCCAGACCATCCTGCAGCAGGCCGTGCGCAACACCGTGAGTTCGCGGCAACGGCTCGACGCCATCGAGTCCGAGATCCGCGAGTCGGCCGCCACCTGGCCAGGCCTGGACACCCCCGCCGGGTCCCGCCAGTTCCAGCGATTCCTGACCGCCAAGACCCGCGAGATCCACCGGGTGGTCTCCGACGCCGCCACCGACAGCCGGCATCGGACGCAGCTGGTGCAGACCTTGACCAATGACTACCGGCTGGGCAGCGGCGCGGACGGTCAGGACCCGCATATCCGCCTGGTGGACAACACGATTCCGGCCGACGGCCAGCACGACCCCACGATCGCGGGCGTGGGCAGCCCACCGATGCCGGAGAAGCAGGACGGTTCGCCCTATGACCTGGGCGCGACGATCCCGGGCACCGGCATCGTCATCACCGGGGACCCGGAGAGCGGCCACCCCCGCCTGCAGCTCCCCGGACAGCCCGACATCGATAACCCGTTTCCCGTCGATGACGGTTTCCGGGCACTGCCGACCGGCACCGCGGTCGGCCCCGACGGTCAGCAATACGCGTTCTACAGTGTCCGGCCGTACGGGCCCGGGACCTCACCGGACAACTACATCGCCCCGGAATCTCGGGTGCAGAACCTGGCCGATCCGGCAACGGATCTGGGACCGCTGCTGGGCACCCCGCTCGGCTCAGACACCAAGGTGGGCATCTCGCAGGCCAGCGGTGTCTACGACCAGGCCTCCGGGACCATGATGATCGTCGGAAACATGGGGCAAGACGGTCAGCGCGCCCTGTGGCAGTCGGCTCCGGTCGCTGCCGGCGACCCGCCCCATGCCTGGATGAACAGCCTGCATGAGGTCGGTGCCTTCAACAATCTCGGGCCCGCCAACCGGGAGAACCAGATCGTGCCGCTGCCCCAAGGCGGGTATCTGTTGGCCAGCGCGAGCGATGGCGGCCAGGTCGTGGGCGTCACCGCGGGCAGCCCCCAGGGCCTGCTGCAGGCTCCCCCGCAAGACCTCACCGGCCCCGGTTTCATCCCGAGCCCCGGCAATCAGCCGGCCGTCCCGTACGGGCCGAGCATCGTCAATGTCGAGACGCTTCCCAACGGACAAGAGCAGGTCACGATGCGGGTCAGCACGTGGCCGACGCCTGAGGGCTGGCCGGTCGGGCCAGATGCCCCGCCGCCGCCATATCACCCGCGGACCTACACCACCACGTTCACCATCGACCGGTAGCGCAGGCGGGCCCGGGCAGTCCGAGAACCCCTAGAACGCCGTGCTGCCCGAGGGGCTCAGCACGAACCCGTGATGCCCCAGCGAGGTGTCCAGGCAGGCGACGAGCTGGTCGGTGCCCACCGCACAGGTGACGTTGCCGTACGACAGCTTCTGCCCGACGCCCAGGAAAGCTCCGTTGGAGAACTGGCGGCCGCAACCGGTCGATTCGCGGTTCAGCCGCAGACCCGCCGCGCCCTGAGAGCGCACCGTCCCGATCACACACCCGCCCGGCACCGGGGCGCCCGAGCCCAGCGGCGCGTTGGCCAGGCCCGGCATGTCGCCGTCGCACATGATGGCCTGCGACGATCCCGCGGGCGGGTCGATGGCGTCGAATTGGCAGGCGACGTTGTAGGGCGTGGAGAAGTTCACCCAGCGTCCCGGCCCCTTGGGGCCCGTGGAGATGTAGCTGTCCACCGGGACCGCGGTGAATTCGTCAAAATCGGGGAACCCCGCAGGCTGCGCCCCCGCAGGTCCTCCCGGGGCCGCGAGCAGCAGGCCACCCGCCGCGCCGGCGACGAGCAGAACCCGCATGACTCGACGGATGGAACCGTTCATCGGTCTCCTGTTACGGCTTGGGGGACCAGTCCCACACCGACATGTCGTCGCGCGGGTACTGACTGCAAGCCTCGGTCGACTTGGCGACGACACCCTTGTTGTTGAAGAAGATCTTGGCGTGGTTGGGCCACGACACCGTCAGCGGGTCGGCGAAGTTGGTCGCCAACTCCTCGGAGTAGGCCCGGCGCTGCTCGGGGTTCAGCGAGAAGAACCAGTGCATCTTGTCGATGGTGGCCTGCTGCACCTGGACCGGCTTGTTGTGCATGTCGATCATGTAGCGCTCGTAGTAGATCGGCGACAGGTCGCGGCTGGCGGCCAGCATCTGCTCGGCACTGCAGTCGGTGCGGATCACCCGACGCGGGATCGGGAAGTCGTCGGTCGCGTCGGCGGAGGCGGTGGCGGGCAGCAGCACCGCGGTCACGGCTGCGCCCACGGCGGCAGCGGTCACGACGATGCCCCTCAGTAGCGAGCGGTGCGTACGCATGGAGTCCACTGTAGCCATTCCCCGGACCCTTTCACTCTGTCAGTTCTGGGACGCTAAACCCGCCGGTGAGACCGCTGAGTCGGGTGAAGCAGGTGAGGCGAATGCGCCATTAAAAGGGTCGCTCAGCCATCCGAACTCGGTAAGCAATGCTACATAACTTTAGCCATGCTACCTAATTGTTTTCCGGCTCCCTGCGCATGCGATCGCTCACATCGGGCTACCGGTTGTGGGCCAGCTCCTCGGTGTCCTCCGAGCCCTCGCCGCGAGCCAGGGCGGCGGCCTCTCGATGCCGGGCGGCTTTCCCACCGACGTGCGGCAGCACGTTGATCGGCCACCAGAACCAGCGTCCCAGCAGCGCCGCGATCGACGGCGTCATGAACGCCCGCACGATCAGCGTGTCGAACATCAGCCCCAGACCGATGGTGGTGCCGATCTGCCCGATGATGCGCAGGTCACTGACGGCCATCGACGCCATGGTGAAGGCGAACACCAGTCCAGCCGAGGTCACCACCTTCCCGGTGCCGCCCATCGCCCGGATGATGCCGGTATGCAGCCCGGCGTGCATCTCCTCTTTCAACCGGGCGACCAGCATCAGGTTGTAGTCCGACCCCACCGCCAGCAGGACGATCACGCTCATCACCAGCACCAGCCAGTGCAGCTGAATACCGATGATGTACTGCCAGAACAGCACCGACAGCCCGAACGACGCACCCAGCGACAACGCCACGGTGCCGACGATCACCAACGCGGCGATCAGGGCGCGAGTGATCAGCAGCATGATGATGAAAATCAGGCACAGCGAGGCGATTCCGGCGATCAGCAGGTCATAGTTGGAACCGTCGTGCATGTCCTTGAACAGCGACGCGGTCCCGCCGAGATAGATCTTGGCGTCTTCGAGCGGCGTGCCCTTGAGCCCTTCCTCGGCCGCGGTCCGGATCTTGTCGATGTGCGAGATGCCTTCGGCGGTAGCCGGATTGCCCCGATGCGAGATCATCATCCGGACGGCCTTGCCGTCCGGGGAGATGAACATCTTCATGGCCCGCTTGAAGTCCGGGTTCTCGAACACCTCCGGCGGCAGGTAGAACGAATCGTCGTTCTTGGACTCGTCGAACGCCTTGCCCATCGCAGTGGCGTTGTCGCTCATCTCGTCCATCTGCGCGAAGATCCCGGACATGGTGCTGTGCATCGTCAGCATCATGATCCGCATGGTCTCCATGGTGTCGATCATCGGCGGGAAGGTGCTCAGCATCTGCGGCATCAGGGCATCCATGTCACCCATGTGCGCGATCATCTTGTCCATGCTCTCGCTCATCGGGTCAACGCTGTCGACCATGTCGAACGCCGAGCGCAGCGAGAAGCAGATCGGGATGTCGTAGCAGTGCGGTTCCCAGTAGAAGTAATTGCGGATCGGCCGCCAGAAGTCCTCGAAATCGGCGATGTGGTCCCGAATCTCGTAGATCTGGGCCTGTAGGTCATCCATGTCGATGACCATCTCGTGGGTGATGCCGGCCAATTGGCTCATGTGGCCGTACATCTGGCGCATGGTGGCGATGGTCTGCTCCATGGCCTCGGCCTGGGTCAGCATGTCGTCCATGCGCTTCTTCTGGAACTGCATGGTCTGCAGTTGGCCGGCGTTCTGCATGCTGATCTGGAACGGGATCGAGGTGTGTTCCAGTGTGGTGCCCTGCGGACGGGTGATGGCCTGTACCCGGGAGATCCCGACGACCTTGAAGATGGACTTGGCCAGCTTGTCGATGATCAGGAAGTCCGACGGGTTGCGCAGGTCGTGGTCGGCCTCGATCAACAGCACCTCGGGCATCATCCGGGACTGCGAGAAGTGCCGGTCCGCGGCGTTGAAGCCCTCATTGGCGGGGATGTCGGAGGGAATGTATTTCCGGTCGTCGTAGGCCGGCTGATATCCCGGCAGCGCCAGCAGGCCGACCGCCGCGACCGCCAGGGAGGCGACCAGAACCGGGCCGGGCCAGCGGACGATCACCGTCGCCACCCGCCGCCAGCCGCGGGTGCTGGTCGCGCGCTTGGGGTCGAACAGGCCGAACCGGCTGCCGACCGTGATGATCGCCGGGCCCAGCGTCAACGCCGCGAACACCGAGACCAGCATGCCCACCGCGCACGGAATGCCCAGCGTGACGAAGTAGGGCATCCGGGTGAAGTGCAGACAGAACACCGCTCCGGCGATGGTCAGACCGGATCCCAGGATGACGTGCGCGACGCCTTCAAAAGCCGTGTAGTACGCCGATTCCCGGTCCTCGCCGGCTTGGCGCGCCTCGTGATAGCGGCCGATCAGAAAGATCGCGTAGTCGGTGCCGGCGGCGATCGCCAGCGAGACCAGTAGGTTGACGGCGAACGTGGTCAACCCCACCCAGTGGTGGTGGCCCATGAATGCCACCACGCCGCTGGCGGCGTTCAGCTCCATATAGACCATGCCCAGCAGCAGCGCCACCGTGATGACCGACCGGTAGACGAGCAACAGCATGGTCAGGATCACCAGGATGGTGACCACCATCATCTTGAACATCGACTTGTCGCCGGCATGGTTCATGTCGGCGGCCAGGGCCGCGGTGCCGGTGACATAAACGGTCAGCCCCGGCGGCGTCTGGACCGAGTCCACGATTTCGCGGACTGCGGCGATGGAGTCGTTCGCCGCCGCCTGGCCGATATTGCCGACCAGGTTCAACTGCACGTAAGTCGCTCGGCCGTCAGCGCTTTGGGCGCCGACGGCGGTCATCGGGTCACCCCAGAAGTCCTGCACGTGCTGGACGTGGGCGGTGTCGGCCTTGAGCTTCTCGACCACTTCGGCGTAGTACTCGTGCTCGGCGTCGCCCAGTTCGTGGTCGGCCTCCAGCACGATCATCGCGGTGCTGTCGGAGTCCGACTCCTGAAAGACCTTGCCCATCTCGGTCATGGCCTGCATGGAGGGGGCGTCTTTAGGGCTCGCCGACACGGCGTTCTGCTTGCCGACCTCTTCCAGCGGCGGGACGGTGGCAACGAGCACCGCGATCAGCGCCAGCCACCCCAAGATGATCGGTATGGCGAACCGGCGGATGGTCCGCGCGATGAACGGTCGCTCCGGCCGCTCGCCGGTGCGAGGTGTACCGAGCTGGCTCATGCCGCCTTCAGCAGGCAGAAGGTGTAGGCGTTGACCTCGTTGGAGATCCGTTCCGCCTTCACCTCTCCGTCCACGGTGATACGGCAGCCGATGCTGTTGCTATTGCCCTGCGCCATGATGCTTCCCACCACAGACGGAAGCGTGGTGACGATTTCGAGCTGCCACGGCAGCGCGACGTCCTGGACCCGCTGCGGCTCGGAGTTGACGTCGAAATAGCTGATGTCGGCGACCGTTCCGGGCGGGCCGAAGATCTCATAGGTCAACCGCTTGGGGTTGAACGGTTTGGTCTCGTCGTTCTGGCCGTCTGAATAGGAGGGGCGCTTCTCCGAGCCGAACAGGCCGTGGATGCGCGTCACGGTGAACGCGGCGACACAGACCACAGCCACTATGACCAGGGGTATCCACACCCGGCTCAGTACCTTGAAAATCGAAGTCCCCTCACACCAGCAAACTTTGGATACCCTAACCCACATCAACGTGCGTAAACGCACGCTACAGCACTCCCACGGAGGCCCGCAACGCACATTGTGTGCGTTATCCTCTCGCTGTGCGTCAGGTCGCCTTCCAACGCGCCCGCAGCGACGCGAACAAGCGTCAGCGGGCTGAAGCGTTGATGGAGGCCGCCCGCTCGGTGGCCACAGAGACCGGCGTGGCATCGGTGACCCTGACCGCGGTGGCCCGCAGGGCCGGGGTGCACCACTCGGCGGTACGGCGTTACTTCAGCTCGCACAAAGAGGTGCTGCTGCGACTGGCCGCCGAGAGCTGGGAGGGCTGGTCAAACACCGTTTGCACCGCGCTGCAACGGTCCGAGACGATGTCGCCGGACCGGGTGGCCGCCACCCTGGCCGGCGGGTTGGCCGCAGACCCGTTGTTCTGCGACATGCTGGCCAATCTGCACTTACACCTAGACCATGAGGTAGACGCCGAGCGGGTGATCGAGATCCGCCGAAAGATCACCGCGGCGGGGCTGACCATGGCCGACGCCCTGCTGCAGGCGCTCCCCCGGCTGGGCAAGCAAGGTGCCTTCGACCTGTTGCTGGCGTCCTATTCACTGGCAGCGCCGCTGTGGCAGGTGGCGCACCCACCGACCAAACTGGCCGACGCCTATGCCGCGGAGCGGCAGGTGCCACCGGAGTGGAATCTGGACTTCACCACCGCATTGACCCGGCTGCTCACCGCCACCTGCATCGGACTGTTGGAGCCGTCAGTCTGATTTCGCCCGGCTGGGCTGCACCCGCTTGGGTTCGCCCGGCATCTTCGGGTAGTTCGGCGGGTAGGGCAGGTCCCCCAACCCGCGGGCCTCGTCGGTTGCCACCATGTCCAGCAGCGGCTCCAGGGACTGTTCGAGGTCGTCGATGGCGCTCCACGGGTCCCCGCGCCGTGCGATCAGGTCCGGCACCGTGCTGATCGTGAAGTCGTCGGGATCGGCGCCGTCGGCCAGCTCATCCCAGGTCAACGGCGTGGACACGGTGGCGATCGGCGTGGCCCGCACCGAATAGGCCGACGCCATGGTGCGGTCCCGGGCATTCTGGTTGAAGTCGACGAAGATCCGCGCGCCGCGTTCTTCCTTCCACCACGAGGCAGTGACCGCCTCCGGTGCGCGCCGCTCGATCTCGCGGGCCAGGGCAATGCCGGCCCGGCGGACCTCGATGAAATCCCAGTCGGTCTTGATCCGCAGGTAGACGTGCAGGCCGCGGCCGCCGGAGGTCTTGACGTAGCCGATGAGCCCGAGCTCGTCGAGCAGCGGGCGCACCACCTCCAGCGCGACCGCACGGGCCTGCGCGAAACCGGTGCCCGGCTGCGGGTCCAGGTCGATGCGCAGCTCGTCGGGGTGGTCGGTGTCGGGACAGCGCACCGGCCAGGGATGGAATGTCACGGTGCTCATCTGCACGGCCCACAGGATGTCGGCGGGCCGGGTGACCTTGAGCACGTCTGCGGTACGCCCGGAGGGAAACGTCACCCGGCAGGACTCCACGTTGTCCGGGTGCGAACGCGGCAGCCGCTTCTGGTAGACCTCGTCCCCGTCGATGCCGTCCGGGAACCGCTGCAGATGGCTGGGCCGGTCGGCCAGGGCGTGCAGCAGCGGCCCGGTCGCCACCGCCAGGTAGTAGTCGGCCAGCGCCCGCTTGGTGCCGCCCGCACCCAGCCGGGGGAAGTACACCTTGTCACCGCTGGTGAAGCGGACGGCGGTGCCACCGACCAGCAACTCCTCGGGACCGGCCATCTCAGGTCTCCAGCACGTCGGCGAGGTCGTAGTTCAGCGGCACCTCGAGCTGATCGAAGGTGCAGCTGGCCGGGTCCCGGTCGGGGCGCCACCGCAGCAGTTTCACGGTGTGCCGAAAGCGGTCCCCTTCCATCTGGTCATAGGCGACCTCGGCGACGCGCTCGGGCCGGATCGGGACCCACTGTTTGTCGGCGGCGGAGTTCCACCGGCTCGGTTCGCCGTCGCGGACCTCACCGAGACGCAACGGCTCCAGCTCGGTCTGGAGCTTGCGCCGATCGGCATCGGTGAACGCCGACGAGCCGCCCACCATCGCCAGCTCGCCGTCGGTGCGATACAGGCCCAGCAACAGCGAACCGATGCCGACCCCGCTCTTGTGGATGCGATACCCCATCACCACGCAGTCAGCGTCCCGGTGGTGTTTGACCTTGACCATCTCGCGCTTGCCGGGCAGGTACGGCCCGTCATTCCGCTTCGCGACCACCCCGTCCAACCCGGCGCCTTCGAACGTGGTGAGCCAGCGGGTGGCCTGTTCGGGGTCGGCGGTGGCCCGGGTGATGTGACAGCCGGCGCCGCCGGTGATGAGCTCGGCCAGCGCCGCGCGCCGCTCCCGAAAGGGTTCGTCGAGCAGCGCGGCCGAACCGGTGGCCAACGCGTCGAAGGCGATGAACTGCGCGGGGGTCTGTTCGGCCAGCAACCGCACCCGGCTCTCGGCGGGGTGAATCCGCTGGCTCAGCGAGTCCCAGTCCAGCCGGGTCCGCCCGCCGATCTGGCGCGGCACCACGACTTCGCCGTCGAGCACGCAGCGCGGGGCGGTCTCGGCGCGCAGCGCCTCCAGCAGTTCGGGGAAGTAGCGGCTCAGCGGTTTGCCGTTGCGGGACTGCAGCAGCACCTCATCGCCGTCGCGGAACACAATGGCGCGGAAGCCGTCCCATTTGGGTTCGTAGGACCAGCGCCCCGGCTCCTCGCCGTCACCGGGAACCTTGGCGGCCGCCTTGGCGAGCATCGGGGCCACCGGCGGCGCCACGGGCAAGTCCATGGTGTCCATCATGGCGGTGGCTGCTCAGCGCCGCAGGAACTCCACGACGTGGCGGGCGAGTTCTTCGCCGGCGTCCTCCTGCAGGAAGTGCCCGGCATCGTGGATCACCGGGTGGGCCCGGCCGTGCGCACCGGCCATCTCGCGCTCGAAGATCGGCGCCATGGCCCCGGTGATCGGGTCGCCGTCACTGAACGCGACCAGCATCGGGGTCTGCGAGGCGCACAGCGCGGCCCAGGCCGCCCGGTTGGCCGGGGCGGCGGGATCCTCGGGCGTGGTCGGGATCAGCGACGGCATGGTCCGCGGGCCGACGCAGTAACTGTCGTCGGGGAACGGGGCGTCATAGCCGGCCCGAACGGCGTCGCTCATCGGCCGGCGGCATCCGGCCTGCACGAACCATCCGACGTTGATGGTCGGCGCGGTCTGGATCGCCTCCCGAAAGCGCCACCAGACATCCGGCATCGGAATGTCCCCGGTGGGCAGGCCGGTGTTGGCCACGACGACGCCACTGAACCGGTCCGGGTTCTCGGCGAGCAGCCGCAGCCCGATCAGCCCACCCCAGTCCTGGCACACCAGCGTGACGTTGCGCAGGTCGAGGACGTCGAACGCCAGCGCACGCATCCACTCGACATGGCGCGCATAGGTGTGGTCCTGCGCGCGGGTGGGCTTGTCGGACCGGCCGAACCCGACCAGGTCCGGACAGATGACCCGATACCCCGCCTCGGCCAGGATCGGGATCATCTTGCGGTAGAGATACGACCACGACGGTTCGCCGTGCAGCATCAGGATCGGCTCCCCCTCTTCGGGACCGTCTTGCACCCAGGCCACCCGCAGCGTGCCGCCGGGCTCGTCCTGGTCCAGGTCATCGAGGTCGCAGAACTGCGGCTGGTAGGGGAAATCCGGAAGTCCGGCGAATCTGTCGTCGGGCGTGCGCAGGGTCTGCATGAGGCGACGATACCGTGTCGGTATATACCCCCGGGGGTGTCTGATAGACTGGTTTTCTACGCGACCAAGGAGGCCTGGAATGTCCGTGGCAATGAGCACCGCAGTGACCGGCACCGATTTCGACACCGTCACCGAGAAGACACGAGAGATCCTGAAGGACAACGGTTTCGGCGTACTGACCGAAATCGACATGCAAGCAACACTGAAGGCCAAGCTCGGCGAGGAGATGGAGCGCTACCTGATCCTGGGTGCCTGCAACCCACCCCTGGCCCACCGGGCCGTGACCGCCGAGAAGCGCATCGGGGTGCTGCTGCCCTGCAACGTCGTGGTTCGCGAAGACACCGAACACCCGGGCACGGTGCTGGTGGAGGCGATGAATCCGCAACTGATGGCCCAAGTGATCGACAATCCGGCATTGGCGGCGATCGCCGACGAGGTGAGCGAGAAGATCCGCACCGTCATCGATACGCTGGCGGGTGCGTTACGCACCAGCTGAGAGGAGCCGCCGATGTGCTACCCCGTGCCCTGTCGAGTCTGTGGCAAGACCACCTGGGACGGCTGCGGCGAGCACATCGCAGAGGTACGCGCCCAGGTGCCGCCTGAGCAGTGGTGCGAGGGCCATCCGGAGACGACGCTCTCCTAGCCGAGTCCCCGCATGCACGCATTATGGTGTGGGCATGCCTGAGCAATTCCTGCCAAACGCAGACACCCTGGTGGACTTACTGCGGATACAGGCTGACCGGTATGGGGACAAGGTCGCGTTCAACTTCGCCCCCGACGGCGACAAGATCATGGCGAGCCTGACCTACCGGGAACTCGACGCCAAGGCTCGAGCAGTCGGCGCCGAGCTGCAGCGCCTTGGCGCTGCCGGGCAACGCACGCTGGTGATCTGCCGACCGGGGCTGGACAGCATCATCAGCATTTTCGGCTGCTTTTACGCCGGGGCGATCGCCGTGCCGGTCGACACTCCCCTGGCCCGCCTGAGGCTGGTCGCGCCCGACGCTCAGGCCACCTTTGCGGTAGCGACCTCGGCCACCCAGACTCAACTTCAGGCGGCGGCCACCGATGTGCCCGGTATGTCGACGCTTCAGTGGTGCGCCATCGACCAAGCCGCCAGCCCCGAAGCATGGCAGGCGCCCGACATCGACCCGAGTACCACGGCGATGATCCAGTACACCTCGGGCTCGACCAAATCGCCCAAGGGCGTTGTCGTGACGCACGGCAACCTCATGCACAACTTGGAGTCCATCCGGCGCGCCTACCACGGCAACGAGGACCAGACCAGCGTCTACTTCCTGCCGCAGCAGCACGACATGGGACTGATCGGTGGGGTCCTGGAGATGATCTACGTCGGCTGCACCACCGTGTTGATGTCGCCGATCGTCTTTTTCCAGCGGCCGATGGCGTGGCTGGAGGCCATGTCGCGGTTTGGCGCCCACACGACCGCAGCACCCAACAGCGCCTACCGGTTGTGTGTCAAACACAGCACCCCGGACCAGCGCGCGGCCCTGGATCTGTCGAACTGGACCACCGCCGCGAGCAGTTCGGAGCCGATCCACGCTGCGACCATTCAGGAGTTCGCCGACGCGTTCGCGCCGGCGGGATTCCGCATCGAGGCGTTTCTGGCGTGCTACGGCCTGGCCGAGGCCACCCTGCTGGTCTCGGCGGACCCCACTCCCGGCGTCGTCGGCGTCCGCTACGTCGACAGCAAGGCGCTGAGTGAGAACCGCACCGTCGACGTCGAGGCCACCACCGACGCCGTCGCAGTGGTCAGCTGCGGCCCGCCGGTGTACGGCCAGCGGGTCCTGATCGTCGATCCGGAGACCCGCCAGCAGCTCGGACCCGACGAGGTCGGCGAGATCTGGGTTTCGGGACCCAGCGTGGCGCAAGGGTACTGGGCACGGCCGATAGAGAACGCGCACAGCTTCGCCGGGTTCCTGTCGGACACCGGTGAAGGCCCCTTCCTGCGCACCGGCGACATGGGATTTCTCTGCCAGGGCGAGGTCTTCGTCACCGGGCGGTGGAAGGACCTCGTCACCATCGGCGACAGCAACTATTTCCCGAACAACATCGAGCCGACGGTGCAAGACAGCCATCCGGCGTTGCTGGCCGACCGCGGCGCGGTGTTCGCCGTGCAACCGAAACCGCATGACGACGCCCGCCTGGTGATCGTGCAGGAACTGGACTATCGGCAGCAGGTCGACGAGAGCGAGTATCCCGCGATCATGGAGTCCATCCGCGCGGCGGTCAGCGAACAGCACGGCTTGGACACCCAGGACCTATTGCTGGTGCCGGCGATGCGGGTGCCCACCACCTCCAGCGGCAAGATTCAACGGGGCGAATGCCGGCGGCAGTTCCTCGCCGGCGAACTGCACCCGCTGGCGCGGTGGCATGCTCCGGCGACGCCGGCTGTCCGGTCCCCGCAGGGAGCCGGAGCAAACGGAACCAGCACGTTGGCCCGGATGATCGTGTCCAGCTTGGCGCAGCGGCGTCAGCAGCAACAGGGAACACCTCCAACCCAGACCGGCGGTTAGGGCTCGAGCCGCAGGTAATCCACCAACCGGTCCAGGACGGGCCGCTGCCCGGCCAGCAGCTTGATTCGCGCCTGGGCCACCGAGTACCAGCCCACCCGGTCTACTTCGGGAAACTCCCGCCGTTGTCCCGACCGCGGCGGCCACTCCAATTCGAATGTGTTGCTGCGAGCCTCGGTCACGTCGAGGTCGCCACGCACGGCGAACACCGTGACCACCTTCCCGCCCGCCTGGCGCACCTCACCCAGGTCTGCTCGCTCGCCGTCCGGCGGCGCAAGGCCGAGCTCCTCGGCGAATTCACGTCGCGCGGTATCCCACGGGTCCTCGCCTTCGGGTTGTTCGCCCTTGGGAATCGACCAGGCGCCGTCATCCTTGCGCGCCCAGAACGGTCCGCCGGGATGGGCGATCAGCACCTCCACGGCGCCGTCGGCGCCCGCCCGGTACAACAGCAACCCGGCGCTGCGCTTGGCCATGGTCACACCCCCACGGCGTGTTCCAGGTCCTCCAGCGCGGTGTTGAGGTGTCTCAGCAGCCGTTGCAGGTGCGGAACGGAACGCCGGCAGCCGACCAGCCCGAAGTCGAGGTTGCCGGCGTTGCTGACCACCGTCATGTTGAGCGCCTGCCCGTCCAGCGCGATCGACATCGGATAGTTGCCGTCGAGGCGGGCGCCGCGCCAGTACAGCGGCTCGGCGGGGCCGGGCACGTTGGAGATGACGATGTTGAACGGTGGCTTGGCCGCCGAGACGAAGCCGGGGATGGCCGCCAGGGCCAGCGGCGCCATATTGGCCGCCGACAACGCCAGCGCCTGGGTGCGCGGCAATTCGCTGAACACCTTCTTGTTCCCGCGCATCGACTCGCTGATGGTTGCCAGCCGTTGCGCCGGGTCCTCGAGGTCGGTGGCGAGGTTGCACAAGATGGCGCCGACCATGTTGCCGCCGGAGTCGGCTTCGGCTTCGGTGCGCAGGCTCACCGGGACCATCGCCACCAGGGGGTGGTCCGGCAGCGCGTTCTGCTCGTCGAGGTAGGCGCGCAACGCCCCGGCACACATCGCCAGCACCACGTCGTTAAGGGTGACGCCGGCCGCTCGTTTCACCGCGATCACCCGCTCGACCGGCCAGGACTGCGCCGCGCACCGACGGGCACCGCCGATATTGACGTTGAGCATGGTGCGCGGCGCGGCGAACGGCATAGTCAGTTGTTGCTCCAGCAGCGCTGCGCGCGCGAGTCGCACCGTCGACGGCCCAAAGGCGGCAACGTCTTTGACCATCTGAGTCAGTTCGCTCAAGCGGGACCCGGACTCGGGGCGCGGCCGCGACGAGACCCGGACCGACCACGGCGTGCGCAATTCCGATTCCCGCGGATCGGTCGACAGCGTGCGGCGCATCAGCCGCAGCAACGAGACACCGTCGATCAGCGAGTGGTGGACCTTGACGTAGACGGCGAACCGGCCGTCGTTGAGGCCCTCGACCACGTGGGCCTCCCACAGTGGGCGGTGCCGGTCAAGCAGGCTGCCGTGCAGCCGTGAGGTCAGCTCGAGCAGATCACGCACCCGGCCCGGTACCGGCAGCGCCGAGCGCCGCACGTGGTACTCGAGGTCGACGTCGTCGTCGAAGGCCCAGCCCACGCCGGAGATCGCGCCGAGCTGCGACGCCGGGTGCTTGCGGAAGGCGGGCTGCAGATCACGGGCGCTCAGCAGGCCCCGGTAGATCTCGCCGACGAATTCCGGTCCGGAGCCCTCCGGCGGCTCGAACAACATCAACCCGCCGACGTGCATGGGGTGCTCACGCGTCTCAGCCAGCAGGAAGACCGAATCGAGCGGTGACATCAGCTGCATCGATCCATTAGACCCCGGAGGGGCCCATGGCCGCTTGCTAGTCTTGCCTCGTGCGTCGCCGGGCCCCTGTCTGTGTCGCCTCGGCCGCGTGCTTACTCGCGGCCGGCATTGTCGCGCCCGCAGCTCCGGCCGATCCCGCGAATCCCGCCGTTGCCGGCAAGACGGTGTTCTTGGACCCCGGACACAGCGGCGCCAACGACGCCTCGATCGCCCGGCAGGTTCCCAACGGGCGCGGCGGCACCAAACCGTGCCAGACCAGCGGAACCGCCACCGATGACGGCTATCCCGAGCACAGCCTGGCCTGGGACGTGACCGGCCGGATCCGGGCGGAACTCGAGCGGCTGGGCGTGCATACCGAACTCTCGCGTGCCGACGACGCCTCCGTGGGGCCGTGCATCGATGCCCGCGCCGCCGCGGCCAACGCGGCGCACCCGGACGCGATCGTGTCCATCCACGCCGACGGTGGGCCGGCCTCGGGCCGCGGGTTTCATGTCAACTACTCCAGCCCGGCGCTCAACGACGCCCAGTCCGGGCCGGCCGTGGCGCTGGCCGGCGACATCCGGGATTCCCTGACGGCCGCGGGCATTCCCCAGTCCAGCTATCTCGGCACGGACGGCCTGTATGGGAGAGCGGATCTGGCCGGGCTGAATCTGGCCGAGTATCCGGCGGTGCTGGTGGAGCTGGGCAACATGCGCAATGCCCAGGACGCGGCGCTGCTGGAGAGTGCCGACGGGCGAGCGCGGTACGCCTCGGCGGTCACCAGCGGGATCGTGGCCTACCTCAGCAGGTGACGATGTCTCAACGCGGATTCGGCCGTACCGCCAGAACGCTTTTCGGGGTGGCCGCCCTGATCCTGGCGCTGACGGGCTGCTCCCACGACAGCGTCCCGACGGTGATCGCCGGGCACGCGGTTTCGATGCTGTATGACCCCGGACGGGTCGGCGGTCTGCCCACCGCGGAGGGGCCCAGCGGCCCGCGCGGCGACGTTCCCCCGGTCACCGCCCGGGTGCAGAACAGCGACGGCGGCGACATCGACCGCCTGTCACTGTTGGCCGTCGATGACATCGAGGACTTCTGGACGCAGCATTACGCCGAGGCGCTGCGCGGACGCTTCCAGCCGGTCTCGACGCTGATGTCGTATGACTCCACCGACCCGGACGGCCCGTCGGTGTGCGGTGGCGAGGTCTACCACCTGCCGAACGCGATGTATTGCCGCCGGATGGACACCATGGCCTGGGACCGCGCCAAATTCCTGCCCACGGCCCGAAAGTACTTCGGCGACATGGCGATCAACGGAACCCTGGCGCACGAATACGGGCACGCCCTGCAGAACATGGCCGGCATCGTCCACCCGCTGACACGCACCCTGGTCCGCGAACAGCAGGCCGACTGTTTTGCCGGGGTGTATCTGCAGTGGGTGGCCGCGGGCAGTTCGTCGCGGGTACAGCTGAGCACCGGCGACGGCCTCAATCATGTGCTGGCCGGCCTGATCGTGATCCGCGACCCGGTATCGACGCCGGACAATCCGGTCTCGATCTCCGATGAACACGGCACCGCTCTGGATCGGGTCGGTGCTTTTCAGACCGGCTTCGACGGCGGCGCGGCGATGTGCGCCGACATCGACATGGGCGAGATCCGCAAGCGCCGTGGCAATCTGCCCCATTCCCTGTTCGATTCCGAGAACCCGCAAAGCGACCTCGCCATCGACGCGTCGGTGTTGTCGACCCTGATGGAGCAGCTGGGCCAGATCTTCGGCCTGTCCCGCCCGCCGGAGCTGTCCACGTCGGGCAAGTGCCCCAGCGGCCACCAGCCCGACCCGGTGGCCTACTGCCCCGAGTCCAACCTGATCGTCGTCGATCTGGCCGGACTGCAGGAGATGAGTGCCCCGACCGATCAGTCGACGCTGGGCATGCCGCAGGGCGACAACACCGGGTTGTCGGCGGTCACGTCGCGGTATGCCCTTGCGGTGCAACGCGAACGCGAGGTCGGTTTGGAGTCGGCATCGGCGGCGTTGCGCACCGCGTGCCTGACCGGGGTGGCGCAGCGCCGGATGGCCGAGCCCATGACGCTGTCTTCCGGGTCGTCGGTCCGCGGCTTGACGCTGGCCGGCGGCGACCTCGACGAGGCGGTGACGGGCCTGTTGATGAACGGCATCGTCGCCAGCGACGCCAACGACGACACCGTGCCGGCGGGGTTCACCCGGATTCTGGCGTTCCGGTCCGGGCTGCACGGCGACGTCGACGGATGCTTCGGGCGGTTCCCGTGATGGGCCCGGCGTCATGAACCGTCCCGACGACCCGCGCGAACGGCCGGAGCGGCGGACCACACCGATTCCGCGGCCACCCCAGCAGCCGCGGGGACCCCGTGGCCCGCAGGGGCCGCCACCGCAACGTCCCCGGCCACCCGAGCGACCGTGGTATCTCGAGGAGGTCCGCCGACCCCCTGCACCACCGCCACGCCGGGTGCCACCGCCCCCGCAGGCGCACCGGCCACCGCCGTCGGGCCCGCGGCCACCGGCACCGCAGGACCGTCGCCGGCCGCGGGCGGACTCGGAGGCCGGCGCCCCGAAACCGGCGCGCCCCCAACCGCCGTCGAACCGCGCCGTGCTGATCGCCGCGGGCCTGACCGGGCTGCTCGCCCTGGGTGTGCTTGCGACGTTGGTGCTGCGCGGCGCCGTCGGCGGCTCGGCCCCCGTCGAGCTCGATGTGGTTGCGGCCCAAGACGGTGTTCGCCAGGTGCTCACCGACCCGATCAACGGCTACGGCCGCGACAAGGTGAGCGATGTCCGCTGCAACAACGGGGTCAACCCGACCGTGCGCAAGGGCACCAGTTTCAGCTGTGTGGTCACTGTCGACGGCGCTCAGCGCCGGGTGCTGGCGGAGTTCACCGACGACGCGGGGACATACGCCGTCGACCGCCCGCGGTGATGTTTTAGCAGCAAAAACACCATCTAGATCCCGCGATTCCATTGTTGGGCAACGTCTGTGGGCTGACTAGGAGTTGACTGACGAGCTTGCTCCAAGCGGGCCGCACCGACATAGGGTCACAGCGCCGATCCAACTACTGCGCTGCGGTACCTGAGGAGTTCGATGACCTACGTCAAGCCGCCCGAGTTGATCAATGTGATGATCGATGCCGGCCAGTCCAAGATTTTCATGTCCACCCGCGACACCCTGATCCGCGCATTCATGGCCGGTGCGACGCTGGCGCTGGGCGCGGCGTTCGCGGTGACCATGACAGTGCAGACCGGTCACGCGATCATCGGGGCAATGCTGTTTCCGGCCGGATTCTGCATTCTCTACCTGCTGGGATACGACTTGCTGACCGGGGTGTTCGTGTTGGCGCCACTGGCCTGGCTCGACAAGCGTCCGGGTGTCACCATCGGCGGGGTGCTGCGGAACTGGGGACTGGTTTTCCTGGGCAACTTCGCCGGTGCCTTCACCGTCGCGGTGCTGATGGCGATCGTGTTCACCTACGGGTTCTCCAGCCCGCCCAACGAAGTCGGCCAGGCGATCGGGCACATCGGCGAGGCCCGCACGCTCGGCTATGCCGCACACGGCTTTCCGGGCATGCTGACCTTGTTCGTGCGCGGCATGTTGTGCAACTGGATGGTGTCCACCGGCGTGGTCGGGGCCATGCTGGCTACCGACGTCACCGGAAAGGTGATCGCCATGTGGTTGCCCGTATCCCTATTCTTTGCAATGGGATTCGAGCACTCAGTCGTCAACATGTACCTGTTTCCGTCCGGCCTGATGCTCGGCGGGCACTTCACCATCCTGGACTACATCGAATGGAACGAGATTCCCACGGTGCTGGGCAATCTGGTGGGTGGCTTGGCCTTCACCGGGTTGGCGATGTACGCGACGCACTCGCGGACCGCGCCCAAGCGCAGCGCTTCGGCGGTACAGAAGGAAGTGACCGCGGGAGTCTGACGGCGCACACCCGGACCGGCCGCGGTGATCAGCGCTGATCCGAGCGATCGTTCCTGATGAGCTTGCGGGCGACCTGAGCCACCGGCGTGTTGGTGTCCTGCGAAATCTTCACCAGCAGGTTGAAGGCGGTCGTGGCGTCGATGTCGTACCGCTCCATCAACGCGCCTTTGGCCTGGCCGATCGTGTCGCGGCTCTCGATGGCGCGCTGTAGTTGCTCGGCCTCACGGACCAAGGCTTGTCGTTGTTCGTGGTGGTGCGCGTTCTCGGTGGCGCTGACCGCGCTCAAGACCCGCAGCAGCTCTGCCGGCGACCAGCACGCACCGTTTTCAAGGGCGCGCTGCATCGTGGCAACCGCCTGCTGGACCTGCGTGACCGGCTCGACGTGGTGCACCGCCCCTAACAGCTCGCCGTGGTCGAGCAGCGGCTCATTCCAGGGCTTCCACACCTTCGGCACGAACTTATCGGGAGTGCGCAGATCGTCGCGAACGTCGTAACGCTGCAGCCACATCCGGTGCGGATGACCCGTGCGCATCGCGGTCTCCAGCGACGCCTCGAGATTCGATCTGCCATTGGCTTGCGGGTCACCGGGGTTCTCCGGAAAGGCGTCGAACAGGAAGTCGCCCAGCAGCTCGGTGCGTCGGCGCAGCGATATCCGCTCGTATTCCGCGCTCACCGCCCGGATCCGCAGGTCGCGATCCAGCAGCAGGAAAGCCCCGGTTGACAGACCCTGGTCCAGCCCCCGCGCTATCTCATCGAAGCGGTCCTTACCTGGCAATTTCATTGCAGCAGCCACTGTTCCCTAATTGCCAGCCCCCTACCCCGCAGATGGTATCGGTGGCGAAGCATCAGCCCGGCCACGAGGTGGCACCACAAACAGAAAACCCCGGCCGAAGCCGGGGCAATCCGTAACTGATGAGGCGACTCATCATGTGGCGGTGGCGGAGGGATTTGAACCCTCGGTGGGGGGTTACCCCACACACGCTTTCGAGGCGTGCTCCTTAGGCCGCTCGGACACGCCACCGCGGGACAGCGTACCCAACGAGGGGGCCATCAGCCCAATCGCTGCCGGGCGAAGAACGCTTCCAGTGGTGCAGCACACTCGGCGGCGAGCACTCCGCCACGGACCTGCGGGCGATGATTGAGCCGGCGATCCCGCACCACGTCCCACAGTGAACCGACCGCTCCGGTCTTGGGCTCGAAGGCCCCGAACACCAGCCGTTCCACCCGCGCGGCCACCAGCGCCCCCGCGCACATGGTGCAGGGCTCCAGGGTGACGGCCAGCGTCGCGCCGGTCAGCCGCCATCCGTCACCGAGGACGGCGGCGGCAGCGCGGATGGCCAGCAGCTCGGCGTGCGCGGTCGGATCGCCCAGAGCTTCGCGCGCATTGGCCGCCTGCGCCAGCACAGTGCCGTCGGGACCGACCAGCACCGCACCGACCGGCACGTCGCGGGGACCGGCCTGGCCGGCGGCCGCCAGGGCCGCGCGGATCAGGTCCTCGTCGGTGAGCGGGCCGCTCACCGACTGCGTCGCGGCATCGCCGCGGTGAGCTGCTCGTCGAATCCCATCTCGTTGGCGATGCGGTGCAACTGCTCGTCGACGGCCAGATCGGACTCGTCGAGAATGACGCCGAGCACCGCAGCGGGCAGGCCGATGTCGGACAGCACGCCCAGATCGCCCTCTTCGAAAGGATCGGCGTCCTCCAAGTCGTCGGCGTCGATGTCGGCGTCGATCTCCTCGAGCACCTCGTCGGCTAGGTCATAGTCCAGGGCCGCGGTGGCATCCGAAAGCAACAGCCGAGTGCCGGCCGGGCCCGGACGAATGATCACGAAGAACTCGTGGTCGACATTGATCAGGCCGAATACAGCTCCGGCGCTGCGCAGTTCACGTAGCTCGGTCTCTGCTGTGGAAAGACTGGTAAGGGCCGCAGCACGCATCGACGTGCAACGCCATTTGCCGTCTTCACGCACAACAGCCACTCCGAAGCCGTCCAGCGTCTCGGCCGGCCGGCCCGGTGCAGACGAGCTCTGTGCTCCCATGGGCGCCTACGGTAGTCGCCGCTTACGCCCTTGACCAGCGTGTGCCAACCTGGACAGGTGGCAGTAAGCACAGTGAAAACTCCGGTGTGCGTTTTGGGACTCGGCCTGATCGGCGGTTCGGTGCTGCGCGCGGCCGCGGCGGCAGGCCGGACGACGTTCGGCTACAACAGGTCGGCCGACGGGGTGAACGCCGCCGTCGCCGACGGATTCGACGCCACCACCGAGCTGGAAACCGTCCTGAAGCGCGCCTCGGCGACCGGTGCGCTGATCGTGATCGCCGTCCCGGTGCCGGCGCTGCCGATGCTGCTCGGCCCCATCAGCCGGCTGGCACCCGAATGCCCCCTGACCGACGTCACCAGCGTCAAGAGCCCGGTGCTCGACGAGATCACCGCCGCGGGACTGCAGGCTCGCTTCGTCGGCGGTCATCCCATGGCCGGGACCGCCCACTCCGGTTGGCCGGCCGGGCATGCCGATCTGTTCCAGGGCGCACCCTGGGTGATCAGCGTGGACGACCACGTGGACCCGGGGGTGTTCGCTGAGGTACTGGACCTGATTCTGGACTGCGGATCGCTGGCGGTACCGGCCCGCTCAGAGGAACACGACGCGGCCGCGGCCGCGATCTCTCATCTGCCGCATCTGATGGCTGAGGCGCTGGCGGTGACCGCGGCCGACGTACCGCTGGCGTTCGCACTGGCCGCCGGGTCCTTCCGCGACGGCACCCGGGTGGCCGGAACAGCACCGGATCTGGTCCGGGCGATGTGTGAGGCCAACTGGCAGCGGCTGCTGCCGGCGCTGGATCGCGTGATCGCGCTGTTGGCCGACGCGCGCGATTCGCTGTCGGCCTCCGATTCGGTGGCCGAACTGGTCAACCATGGGCACGCCGCCCGCACGCGCTACGACAATTTCCCCCGCAGCGAGATCGTCACGGTCGTCGTCGGCGCAAAGGATTGGCGCCGGGAACTGGCCGCTGCCGGCCGGGCCGGCGGCGTGATCAGATCCGCGTTGCCAACCCGGGATAGTCGATGACGAAACCGTCGGCATCCACGGTGACGGTGGTGCCTCCGGGGTCGGTGCCCGGCGTGATCACCTTGATACCCGGACGCGTCTCGGCACTGCTGTAGCTGGCGGTCGCCGCCACCACCGACATGTCGGGCAGGTTCAGGTACAGGGTGGGCAAGGTGATCGCCGCCGCCCGCTCGTGCAGCCGGGCCCGCCGGATCGGCAAGGTGTTGAAGAACGGGCTGAACAGCATGTCGATGTCCAGGGAACCGTCATAGCCTGCGCGGGACTGTCCCCGGGCGTCAGTGACCAGCCACATGTTCTCTTCGTCGCGGGCGATCACCAGCTGGCGTTCCCGTTCGGCGAGCGAGACGGTCAGCCCCAACCGTTTGGTGGCGCCGGACTCATCGGTGTGCAGGTCGTAATAGACGCCGAACGCCGGGTGGTCGGCGGTGGCCCCGGCCACGATTCGGCCATTGGCCCTGATCCGGTTGCCGGATAGCTGCACACGTACCGATTCCATCCGGGGGGCGTCGGGCGCCCGCCAGGTCAGAATCGCCGGCCACTGGCCGGACGGGGCTGCACTCACCGATCCACCGTAAGCGACCGGCCACCGATCCGCAGTCACGACCCCCGGTGCGCAAACTCACCGGAACTCATTGATTTCTGGATCCCACGCGGCAAGATAGCCACATGAGCAGCGACCCGAGCGTGCCCATCGACCCCCATCAGGGCGAAACCAGCAGCCCTCCGCCGCCGCCCGCGGCGACGATGCCGTTGACCCGCGCCGGCGCGCTGTGGACCGCACTGATCGCCGGTTTTCTGGTCCTGATCGTGTTGCTGGTGTTCATCACCCAGAACACCGGTCCGGTCGACCTGGCGTTTTTGACCTGGACGTGGAGCCTGCCCGCGGGAGTGGCCATCCTGCTGGCGGCGATCTGCGGCGGGCTGGTGACCGCCCTGGTCGGTACCGCGCGGATCTATCAGTTGCGGCGCGCCGCCAAGAAGTCCCTGGCGGCTCAGCGGTAGATCAGAACCGGGCCTGATTGCGCGGGAGCAGGTCCCAGACATGCTCGGTGCCGTTGGTGGCTGCCACCGCGGCCTGCCCTGAGCGCGAGTACAGCAGTCGGGTGATCGATACGTAGTCGATGGGAAACGACAGCAACCGCTGCGTGCCCAGAACCTGGTGCAAGATCACGTTGATCACGCCGCCGTGACTGAACACCGCGACCGTGTCGTCGGGCGCGGAGCCGGCCACCACGTCGGCCACCGCGTCAGCGACTCGGGCGCAGAACGCGGCCTCGTCGACGTCGGCGGGCAGGTGCCCCTGCGCCATCCGGGCCCAGTCCTGGGGCCGCTCGGTACGCAGCTGTTCGATGGGCAGGTAGCCGGCCAGGTCGCGGTCGTACTCGGCGAACCGCTCATCGATGTCGACGCTGTGCCCGAGCCGCGCGGCCAGCGGCTCAGCGGTCTGGATCGCACGACGCTGCGGGCTGCTGACCAGCCGGGTGATCGGGAACCGGGTCAGCGCGTCCGGCAGGCGCTGCGCCTGAGCGAAGCCGGTCTCGGACAGCTCGGGGTCCGAGCCCTGGCCGTACTCGCTGCGCAGCGGGAGGGCATGGCGGATCAGCAGCAACTGCACGTCTGCCACCCTAAGGTGCCAGTTCGGCCCGGCCTCACGGGGTGACGATGTTGAAGTTCGGGTCGGGGTTGTCCAGTGCACCGAGCAGGTGCGCCCAGGCGCTCGAGTCGCCGGAGACCTCCAGTCCGCCGTTGCCCAGCAGCGCCGCCAGCAGTGCCAGCTTGGTGGGCGCCGTGACGGTGACGTCCGCGCTGTCCGGGTCGGCCGGCGTCTTGCGGTGCACCAGCACCCCGTTGCGCAGGGTGAGGCGATAGTTGACCCCGGTGTCGGCGAACGAGACATCCAGGGCCAGCGCCAGCTCCCAGGCCCGCGGCCCGTTGATCCGGATCGCCAGACTGTCGAAGAGTTGCTCGGCGCTGAGCTGAGACAGCAGCGCCATCGAGGCGACCCGGGTGGGGGTGCCGAAGTTGCCGGTGCGCAACTCGGTGGCGCCGGAGAGGAAGAAGTTGCGCCAGGTGGCGTTCTCCGCGCCGTAGGCCAGCTGTTCCAGTGTGTCGGCGTAGAGCCTGCGCGCGCCGGCGTGGTCGGCGTCGGTGAACATCGCATGGTCGAGCAGGGTTGCCGCCCAACGGAAATCACCGTCGTTGAAGGCCGCTTCGGCCAGCTCGACGACGCGGTCCACGCCGCCCAGCGCCGCGGTGTAGCGGGGTCCCAGCGCTTCGGGCGGGTGCGGCCACAACCGGGCCGGGTTGCCGTCGAACCAGCCCAGATACCGCTGGTAGACGGCCTTGACGTTGTGGCTCACCGAGCCGTAGTAGCCGCGGGCGTGCCAGGCGTTCTCCAGGGCGGGCGGCAGCTGGAACTGTTCGGCGATCTCGACTCCGGTGAAGCCGCGGTTGAGCAGCCGCAGTGTCTGGTCATGCAGGTAGGCGTACAGATCGCGCTGCAGGCCGAGGAATTCCGCGATCTGCTCGGTGCCCCACGTCGGCCAGTGGTGCGAGGCGAAGACGACATCGGCCCGCCCGGCGAAGGTGTCGATGGCCTCGGTGAGGTATCCGGCCCAGGCACGCGGGTCGCGGACCAGCGCCCCGCGCAGCGTCAGCAGGTTGTGCTGGTTGTGGGTGGCGTTCTCGGCCATGCACAGCGCCCGGAATTGCGGGAAGTAGAAGTGCATCTCTGCCGGCGCCTCGGTGCCCGGCGCCATCTGGAATTCGATCTGCACACCGTCGATCACATGAGTCTCGCCGGTGCGGGAGATGTCGATGGTCGGGACGATGACGGACACCTCCCCGGTCGAGGTGTTCTGGCCCAGGCCGCAGCCGACCTGCCCCTGCGGACCGCGCGCCAGCACAGTGCCGTACATGTAGGCGGCACGCCGTGTCATCGCGGTACCGGCGTAGACGTTCTCGGACACCGCATGTTCGACGAAATCCTCGGGGGCGAGAACGGCCACCCGGCCGGCATCGACGTCGGCCTGCGAGGTCACGCCCAGCACACCGCCGAAATGGTCGACGTGGCTGTGGGTATAAATAACGGCGCTGACCGCACGATTCCCACGGTGTTCGCGGTAAAACGCCAGCGCTGCGGCGGCAACCTCGGTGGAGATCAGCGGGTCGATGACGATGACGCCGGTCTCGCCCTCGACGAAGGTGATGTTGGACAGGTCGAAGCCACGGATCTGATAGATGCCCTCGACCACTTCGTAGAGGCCTTGCTTGGCCGCCAATTGGGACTGGCGCCACAACGACGGATGCACCGACGTCGGCGGCTCTCCGGCGAGGAAGTTGTAGCTGTCGTTGTCCCAGACCACCCGGCCGTCGGCGGCGGTGATGACGCACGGCGTCAGTGCGGCGATGAAGCCCCGGTCTGCATCGGCGAAATCTGTTGTGTCACTGAAAGGCAGCGCTTTGCGGTGCTCGGCGTGGGCAGCTTCGATCGTTGCACTCACCGGCTGGTTTTCCATGGCGCCCAGCTTGCCACCCGACGCTGTGCCGCGAGGCGGGTTCGCGCGTTAGTGGCGCCGGCGCAGCGAGGTCAGTGCGTTACGCAGCCGCGTCGGCCACGACGGGCGGGCGACGCGGTCGCGGGTCTCCCGGGCCTCGTGGGCTGGTGTCGGACGGAGCGGCGGGATTCGTCGCCTTCTTCAGCACGCATGGGTCACTTCTCCGGTGAGTCGGGCGGGTCTTCGGGAACCAGCCGCTCGGGCACCTCGGCGGGCGCCAGTCGTTCCGGTGGGTCCGCGGGCACCAGTCGCTCCGGCGGCTCTGCCGGCCGGCCCGGTTCGGGTGGCAGTTCTGGATTCATGCGGTTCGCCTACC
The DNA here is from genome assembly GCF_000455125.1 of Mycobacterium sp. UM_WGJ. Classification (GTDB taxonomy): domain Bacteria; phylum Actinomycetota; class Actinomycetes; order Mycobacteriales; family Mycobacteriaceae; genus Mycobacterium. The sequence goes on along the minus strand of NZ_AUWR01000052.1, from coordinate 17,146 downwards.
CGCCGCGCGGCGGGTGCAAACCCGGGGGCGAGCGTGCACGGTTGTACGTCAAAACCGGCGTGTTGCCGTACAAACACGCTCCCTCGCGGAAAAAACGGGCCTAGCGGGGCAGCCGCACGGTGAACGCGGTACGGCCGGGCTCGCTGGTGACCTCGATGGTCCCGCGGTGCGCCCGGACCACCGCCGCGGCGATCGCCAGCCCGAGCCCGGTGCTGCCGCCCTTGCGCGAGCGGGAGGTGTCCCCGCGGGCAAACCGCTGGAAGATCTCCGGCAGGAACTCCGCGGGGATGCCCGGGCCGTCATCGGTGACGCTGAGCACGGCCTCACCCCCGTCGACACCCAACCGAAGGGTCACCACGGTTCCCGGGCCGGTGTGGACGCGGGCGTTGGTCAGCAGGTTGGCCACCACCTGGTGCAACCGGGCCGCGTCACCGGGCACCGTCACCGGCTCGTCGGGCAGCTCGAGTCGCCACTGGTGGTCCGGGCCCCCGACGTGGGCGTCGCTGACCGTGTCGACCGCCATTCGGGACAGGTCCACCTGTTCGTGCTCCAGCGGACGGCCGGAGTCCAGGCGCGCCAGCAGCAGCAGGTCTTCGACCAGCTGCGTCATCCGCTCGGTCTCGGACTGCACCCGGCTCAACGCGTGAGCCAGGGCTTGCGAGTCCGCACCGTCGGATACCGGAATGCGTTGCGCCAATTCGGTGTAACCGCGAATCGCAGTCAGCGGCGTGCGCAGCTCATGACTCGCGTCGGCGACGAACTGACGCACCCGGGTCTCGCTGTCCTGGCGGGTCGACAGCGCGGCGGCGATGTGGTCGAGCATCCGGTTGACCGCGGCGCCCAGTTGTCCGACCTCGGTGCGGGGGTTCGCGTCGGATTCGGCGACCCGCACCGGCAGCGTCGCCTCACCGCGATCCAACGGCAGGCCGGCGACTTCGCCGGCGGTCTGTGCGACGCGGCGCAGCGGGGTCAGTGCCCGCCGGATCACCACACTGCCGGCGGTGGCCACCGCGGCCACCGCGAACAGGGTGACCAGCCCGAAGATCAGCAGCACCCGGACCATGGTGTCGTCCACCCCGGCCAGCGGCAGCCCGGTGACGATCACGTCGTCACCGCGGCGAGCGGCGGTGGCGACCACCCGGTAGCGGCCCACGCCATCGAGACGCCGCGTCACCGGCGGCTCTCCGGCCGACACATCGGTCAATCGTGTTGTGGCGGAAGCACTCAGCTCCTCGCGCTGACCCGAGATGCTCAGATACCCAGCCTCGACGTCCTGGCCGGCGCCGGGAGCGGTCCGGCCTGCCATCACGGCACCGACCATGCCGGCCGGCTGGCCCGGCGCGTCCAGGAAGTCCGGGCCGGGCCCCGGCCGTGGCCGGTGGTGTCGGTGCGCGAGCGGCGGCAGGGGCTGACCGTGTAGCCGCGCCGAGCGGCGCGCGGCGTCGGAGAGCTGATGGTCGAGTTGAGCTACCAGATACTGGTAGAGGGCCAGCTCCGTCACCGCGCCGATACCGAGGCAGGCCACGGTGAGCAGCACGATCTGACCGGCCAGCAGCCGCGCCCTCAGCGACCAGGTACGCCAGAGGCCGGGTCGCCGCGAGTTACCCAGCCGGCTTGAGCACATAGCCCGCACCGCGCAGCGTATGGATCATCGGTGGTCGGCCGTTGTCGATCTTCTTACGCAGGTAGGAGATGTAGAGCTCGACGATGTTGGCCCGGCCGCCGAAGTCGTAGTCCCACACCCGGTCCAGGATCTGTGCCTTGGACAGCACCCGCTTGGCGTTGTGCATCAGGTAACGCAGCAGCTCGAACTCGGTGGATGTCAACGTGATCGGATCACCACCCCGGGTCACCTCATGGGAATCCTCATCGAGCACCAGGTCACCGACCACGATCTGGGCGCCGGCCTCGGCGGTGCTCACCCCGGCGCGGCGCAACAGCGCCCGCAGCCGCAACACCACCTCCTCGATGCTGAACGGCTTGGTGACGTAGTCGTCGCCGCCGGCGGTCAACCCCGCGAGGCGGTCCTCCAGCCCGTCCTTGGCGGTCAAGAACAGCACCGGCAACCGCGGGTTGATCTCCCGCAGCTTGTGCAGGACGTCGAGTCCGCTCATGTCGGGAAGCATCACGTCGAGCACCACGACGTCGGGACGTTCCGCTTTGGCCGCGGCGATCGCCGCAGCGCCGTCACCGGCGGTCGCGGTGGTCCACCCTTCGTAGCGCAGCGCCATCGACACCATCTCGGCCAGCACCGTCTCGTCGTCGACCACCAGCACCGTGATGGGCGTGCCGTCGGCGCGCGTCATCAGGACACGTTCGACCGACCCTCGTGGTGCAGACATCATGTTCCAGTATGTCCGTCGCGCCGATATCTTCATCGCATGGCACGCTCACCGCAGGAAATCTTCGACCACCATCTCCAGGCTCTGCTCGCCGGCGACGTCGACGAGCTACTCATCGACTACACCGACGAATCGGAGCTGATCACGTCGGCCGGCGTCGCGCAGGGCAGCGGCGCAATCCGGGCCGCGTTCAGCCAACTGTCCGGCGCACTGGCCGACGCGAACTTCGAGATCAAGTCGCAGACCTACAGCGGCAATGTGCTGCTGCTGGAATGGACGCTGGACGCAGTGGGTTTCGGCGTCGACGGGGTGGACACCTTCCTGTTCGACGACGACTCGATCCGGGTGCAGACGATTTCGCAGCAGATGCGCCCCAAGAGCTGACACCGCCGGCGGCGGGGCCCGCCAAACCCCTGAATCGAGGTGGGCTGACGGGTTAGGTTTCCCCCCGTGAACCTCGAAGCGGTCGCGGCATGGATGTCCGCCCAGGGCCTGGGCGAGGGCCCGCTGGACAGCGTCACGGAGCTGTCCGGCGGCACCCAGAACGTCATGCTGCAGTTCACCCGATCCGGCCGCAGCTATGTGTTGCGACGCGGCCCGCGCCATCTGCGACCGCGTAGCAACGCGGTGATGCTGCGGGAGACCCGACTGCTGGCCGCGCTGGCCGGCAGCGACGTTCCGCATCCGGGACTGATCGCGGTCTGCGATGACCCGGCGGTGCTGGGCGACGCGGTGTTCTATCTGATGGAACCGGTCGACGGGTTCAACGCGAGCGGCGAACTGCCCGCGCTGCACGCCGGCGACCCGACGGTCCGGTACGGGATGGGACTGTCGATGGCCGACGCGCTCGCCAAGCTCGGGGCGGTCGACCACGTCGCGGTGGGCCTGGCGGACTACGGCAAACCCGACGGCTTCCTGGAACGCCAAGTGCCGCGGTGGCTTTCCGAACTGGACTCCTACCGGCAGTTCGAGAACTACCCGGGGCCCGACCTGCCCGGACTCGAGGACGTCGCTGACTGGCTGCAGCGCACTGTGCCGACGTCCTGGCAGCCGGGGATTCTGCACGGCGACTATCACGCGGCCAACGTGATGTTCTCCCCCACCGGGCCGGAGGTGGCGGCGATCGTGGATTGGGAGATGTCGACCATCGGGGACCCACTGTTGGACCTGGGCTGGCTGCTGGCCACCTGGCGCCAAGATGACGGGTCCAGCGTGTTCAGCCACACGCTGACCGGCATGGACGGACTGGCCTCCCCCGATGACCTGGTGCAGCGCTACGCGGCGGGCAGCTCCCGCGATCTGACGCATATCGGGTGGTACACGGTGATGGCCGCCTTCAAGTTGGCCATCGTGATCGAGGGCACCCTGGCCCGGGCGTCGGCAGGCATGGCGCAGAAGGAAGTGGGCGATCAGTTGCACGAGGCCGCGGTCTGGCTCTTCGACCGGGCCCAGATTTGGATGGCGAGCGCGAAATGACCGACCGTAACGCGGAGATCGACCGGATCATTGCCGCCGACACCCGGCGTCTGGTCGACATCTTCAAAGACCTGCACCGCAATCCTGAGTTGGGCTTCGCAGAAGTGCGCACCGCGCGGACGGTCGCGCAGGCCCTGGGCAACCTCGGCTTCACGGTGACCACCGGGATCGGCCGCACCGGCGTGGTGGCGGTGCTGGCCAACGGCCCCGGCCCGGTGGTGATGTACCGGGCCGACATGGACGCGCTGGCGGTGCCCGAGGCCACCGGCCTGGACTACGCCAGCAGCAACCCGGCACTGGGACACATGTGCGGCCACGACGCGCACGTGACCTGGATGCTGGGGTTGGCCAAGGTACTCGCCGAGACCACCGAGTCCTGGTCGGGCACCGCGGTGCTGATCGGACAGCCCGCCGAGGAACTGATCAGCGGTGCCCGAGCCATGATCGACGCGGGTCTCTATGACGTGGCTCCCCGACCGGACGCCTTCCTGGCGATGCACACCGCGCCGGTACCGGTCGGCATGGTCGCCGCGGTCGGCGGAGAACGGATGGCTGGTACCGATCAGCTCGACATCGTGTTCCACGGCGTCGGCGGCCATGGGTCGATGCCCCAGCTGGCCCGCGACCCGGTGCTCATGGCGGCGCAGGCGGTCGTGCAGTTCCAGAGCATTGTCAGCCGGGCCCTGGCCCCCAGCGAGACGGCGGTGCTGACGGTCGGCTCGGTCCAGGCCGGCAGTGCCTACAACGTCATCCCGGACCGGGCACTGCTCAAGGTCAACCTGCGGTGGTTCAACCCCGACGTGCGCGAAACGATGCTGACCCGCATCCGGGCGATCTGCACGGGCATCGCCCGCAGCTACGGCATGCCCGAGGACCGGTTGCCGGAGATCACCATGGCCGGTGGCGCCACCCCGCTGGTCAACGACACCGCACTGACCGACCGGGTGGCGATCGCGCTGGGCGACCTGCTCGGCCCGGACAATGTGGTGCGCGAGCTGCCGGCGCTGACCGGCTCGGAGGACTGTCACCTGCTCAAAGGGCCGCACACCGACGTGCCGCTGGCATATCTGCTGGTCGGGGTGGCCGATGCACAGGTATACGCCAAGTCCGCGGAAAAGGGGCAATTGTTCCCCTACACACCGCACTCGCCGGACTATGTGGTCGACCTTTCCGCCATCCCGGTCGGAACCAGGATTGCAGCCCGTGCAATGCTTGAATTGCTTACTCCCAGTCGGTTCTAGTAGTAATTGGACTCCGCCGAGTTTCAGAAATACTTGTGCGGTCCACGAAGACGAGCTAAGGTTTATTGCTGTGGACGATCGTCACAAAGACCCAACCGTCGTGTTGCCTTACCTCGTGGGCAGGCCGCTAGGAGCGACCGAGGTCTACGAGGCATTCGGCTATCGCAAATCCGCCTATTACAAGGCGGCCCATGAGGGCCGACTGATCAGCGCGGACAACCTGATCCGAGTTGCCCGGTACTTCGGCCTCAACCCCGTCGACCTGCAGGTACGGTTCGGATTGATCGAGCACGACGCTGTCGCCGAATACCTGGAGTCCTCGCCGCGGCCGCTGCGGCTGGGTGATCTGAAGGCGGATCTGGACAAACCCCCCGTCTAGGAGTGCCCCGAGCAAGTACCGTCGACGTATGACGTCGGCGTTAATTGCTGTCACCGTGCTGGTGGCGCTGTACGCCCTGTGGGTGCGCCGTGATACCTGGTGGTCACGGTGGGAGATCGGCATCACCGTGTCGATCGCACTGGAAACCGTCGCTCTCGTGATGATGTCGCCCTGGGCAGCCCACACCGTGGGCCCGGCGCTGCACCATGCCACCCGGATTTGGAACATCCAGCAGCTAGGCGGTCATATCTGCTTCGTCGTCGCGATCGCGGCCAACATCTTCCATGTGCTGGCCCGGCTGGCCGACTTCGACCAATTCCGCCCGCTGTTCCGTCTGCAGGTGCAGTTGCCCGTACTGGCCGGTGTGGTGGCGATGGTGGCGGTGTTCCTGGTCGCCGACGCCGACTACCGCCCGGATGGTTTCTCTTCACTCGGGGGCGGCGGCGCCTGGGCGCGGGCATATTGGGTGCTGTTTTCCCTGGTGCTGATCTATCTGGCCGGCTACGCGATGCGGGCGCTTTCGATGCTGCGATCCGATCCGCGCGCCAAGGAGACCGTCGAGCTCTACACGGCCTCCACGGCATTCGCGGTGGCGGCCATCATGGCGATTTTGAGCAACGCCTGGTCCAGCGCCGATGTCAGCCCGCTGATTTGGCTGTGCGCGTGCATTTCAGTCGTCATCTTCGCCTATGGTTCGGCCCGATCCTGGCAGGCCAAAGCCGCATGGTTCACCAACAGCGAACGGTCGGCGGCCGAACCCAATCCCCCGCAAGCCCTGTCGTGAGCGCACCCGATGACGTCCGGAATCATTGTCAGCACCTTGGTAGTCGTCGCCTATAGCCTCTGGGTACGCCGCGACACCTGGTGGACACGCTGGGAGAACGCCGCCACCTTCGCGTTAGCACTGGAAGCCTGTGCGCTGCTACTGATGTCGCCGTGGGCCGGGGCCAAGCTCGGCCCGGTGCTGCACAACGGGCTGGGGGTGTGGAACGTTCAGCAGATGATCGGGCACCTGTGCCTGATCATCGCCGTGACGGCGAACATCTATCACATGCTGGTGCGACTCGCCGATCCCGTTCAAGTGCGGTTCATCATGCGCCGCCAGCTGATGATCCCGATCTGGCTGGGCATTGCCGTGATGGTGCCGGCCTACCTGCGTTCCGACCAGGACTACCAACCCGATGTGTTCGCCGCACCCCGCACCGACGCCTGGATGACGGTGTACCAATTGGTCGGCTGCGCCCTGGTGATCTACCTCAGTGGCTATGTCACCCGGCTGATGCTGGCGCTGCGGCACGATCCGCGCGCCAAATCCACCGTCGACCTCTACCTCGTCTCGATGGCGTTCGCCACCGCCGCATGCCTGATCGTTCTCGCGTCGACGTGGGTCGACGGGGACAATGCCAGCGGCGGGATCTGGCTCTGTATCTGTTTGGCGGTAGGCACTTTCGCCTACGGGTCCGCGCGATCCTGGAAGGCCAAGAGCGCCTGGTTCACCGCCAACGGCGACGAGAAGGTGATCGGCGCACAATGACACCTGCGTTCATCGTGGCCACCGTAGCGATGGTCACCTACTGCCTGTGGGTTCGCCGCGACACCTGGTGGTCGCGCTGGGAGGTCGGCGCCACCTTTGCCATCGCGATGGAGGGACTCGCGCTGATCTTGTTGACGCCGTGGGCGGGCACCGAACTGAGCCCGCCGCTGCACAGCGTCACCGGACTGTGGAACGTCCAGCAGGTACTCGGATGGCTGTGCCTGATCGCCGGCATAGTCGGCAACATCTATCACATGCTGGTGCGGCTCACCGATCCCGCGCACGTGTGGCCGATCATGCGCAAGCATCTGCTGGTGCCGGTGGGCTCGGGTGTCGTGGTGGTACTGATGGCCTTCTTCAACACCGACCGAGGTTTCCAGCCAGATTTGTTCGCCGCTCTGGGCGGTGATCACTGGGTGACCGTCATCGAGGTGGCGAACGCCGCCCTGGTGCTGTTCCTGAGCGCCTATGTCGCGCGGCTGATGTTGTCGCTGCGGAAGGACCCACGAGCCAGGACAACGCTCATGCTGTACCTGGCGGCAATGACTTTCGCGGCAGTGGCCTGTGTCGCGGCGGTCATCTCGATCTGGTTCGGCGGCTATGCCGGCACTGTCATCTGGATCGGCGTCTGCCTGTCTGTGGGCACCTTCGCCTATGGCCTGGCGCGGTCCTGGCGGGCCAAGAGGGCCTGGTTCGCGCCGGACACCTCGGCGCCGCGCAGCGATAGACGCAGCGACCGGTCCTAGCCGAAGGCGCGTGGCACCGCTTCGTCAGGCCCCATCGAACAGAAAAGCCCCGGCCGTGGCCGGGGCAGTCTGTCACCGATGAAAAATGTGCGCCCGAAGGGATTCGAACCCCCAACCTTCTGATCCGTAGTCAGATGCTCTATCCGTTGAGCTACGGGCGCCTGTCTTCAGTTGTCGGTCGAGCAAGCCCGGCCGTTGCGGAGGCGAGAGGATTTGAACCTCCGGTCCCCCGTAAAGGGGACAACTCATTAGCAGTGAGTCCCATTCGGCCGCTCTGGCACGCCTCCCGAACTCGTTGAGGGTACCGGATCACTCCCCCAGTTCTGAAACCGCGGGGGAGTATGCCGCCCACGACACACATATGCTGTGGTCCGTGACCGCCAGACTGCGCCCGGAGATTGCCGCGCTGCCGGCCTACGTCGAGGGTAAGTCGGTCCCCGGATCGATCAAACTCGCCAGCAACGAGACAGTGTTCCCCCCGTTACCGAGCGTGGCCAAAGCCGTCGAAGCCGCCCTGGCCACCACCAACCGCTATCCGGATAACGGCTACGCCGCCCTGCGCACCCGACTGGCCGAGCACGTCGGGTTCGGCCGGGAGCACGTGGCGGCCGGCTGCGGATCGGTGAGCCTGTGTCAGCAGCTCATCCAGATCAGTGCCGACGCCGGCGACGAGGTGGTGTTCGGCTGGCGCAGCTTCGAGATCTATCCGCTGCAGGTACGCACGGCCGGCGCCGTTCCGGTGCAGGTGCCGCTGCGCGAGCACACCTACGACCTGGACGCGATGCTGGCCGCGGTCACCGAGCGCACCCGGCTGATCTTCGTCTGCAACCCGAACAACCCGACGTCCACCGTCGTCGACCCCGCCGCGCTGGAGCGGTTCGTCGCCGCGGTACCGCCGCACATCCTGATCGCCATCGACGAGGCCTACGTGGAGTACATCCGCGACGGCCTGCTGCCCGACAGCCTGGGCCTGGTCCGGCGCTACCCGAATGTGGTTGTGCTGCGAACGTTTTCAAAGGCCTATGGGCTGGCCGGTCTGCGTCTGGGCTATGCGGTCGGCGATCCGGAGATCATCACCGCACTGGGCAAGGTCTACGTGCCGTTCACGGTGTCCAGCGTGGCGCAGGTCGCCGGCATCGCCTCCCTGGACGCCGCCGAGGAGCTGATGGCCCGCACCGACGCGGTGGTTGCCGAGCGGGCCCGGGTGTCGGCCGCACTGCGTCAAGCCGGGTTCGAGCTGCCGGATTCGCAGTCCAACTTCGTGTGGCTGCCCCTGGCCGAGCGCACCGCCGATTTCGTGGCCGCTGCCGCGGCGGCGCGCATCGTCGTCCGCCCCTACGGGCACGACGGAGTCCGGGTGACCATCGGCGCGCCGGAGGAGAACGACGCGCTGTTACGGTTCGCACAGACGTATCGCTGAGGAGGAACTGACATGCACGCGACCGCGACTGCCACCGTCGCCGCATCGGCGGCCCAGGTGTGGGCGGTGCTCTCCGACTACGAGGGCATGTCTAGCTGGGCCCCCGGGCTCAAGATCACCGTGATCCGGCCGGGCACCCCCGAGCCGCACGGCGTCGGCGCCCAGCGTCGCATCCAGGCGGTGCCCGGGATGGCGCCGCTGGTAGAGGAGATCATCGCGTTCGAACCCGATCAGCGGCTGAGCTACCGGGGCGTCTCGGGCATCCCCTTCCGCAACTACGTCGGCAACGTGGCCCTGCGGTCGACCGGATCCGGCACCCAGATCAGCTACACCGTCAGCGCCGACAACCGCCTGCCCGGGGTGGCCGCGGTGCTGGCGCACGGACTGCTGTTCGGCCTCAAGCGGGCCGTGAACAAGGCCGCCTGAGAGGATCTGCAGCATGAGTGACGAACTGGCCCGCGAGACGTTCAATGCGCTCAAGGAGCGCACCGGGGAGATCCCCGATGCCGAGATCGACGCGTTCTGGGCGACGCTGCCGCCGGCCACCGTCGAGCAGATGATCGGCGAGTGGCGGGGCGGGGAGTTCGTCACCGGCCACAAGATGAACGGCCTGCTGGACAAGGCCCGCTGGTTCGGCAAGACGTTCAACTCGATCACCGACGTGCAGCCCCTGGTCTGTCTGGACGAAGACGGCAACAAGTTCTCCAACACCCAACTCGGTAAGGGCGAGGCGAGCCTGTGGGCCGAGGAGTTCCGCGGGGAGGTGGTGGCGACCATGGTCTACGACGGTCAGCCCACCCATGACCACTTCAAGCGGGTCGACGACAACACCGTGCTGGGCATCATGAACGGCAAGGGCGCAGTGTTGGACAACGGCCGGTACTTCTACTTCTACCTCGAGCGGATCTGATCGTCCTCGTTGGTCTGATGCTCGGCGGTGGCACGGTCGAGTAGATCGACCAGCTCCGGATCCTCGCGAACCACCTGCCCGTCGTCGGGATCGAGTTCCACGATCTGACCGCACTCGTCGAGCAGCCTCCCGAAGATCCGCTCCCGATCGGCGGCGCTGTGGCCGGCTCCGCCGTCCAGGTAGGCCGTGGCGTACCGCCGGGCGTTGGCCATCGCGGTCTGAGTCCGGCCACGGCGGCTCAGCAGCGAGACGGCGACGGTGACCGCGAGCACACCCACGATCACCACCAGCGACAAGCCGGTGCCGATCTCGACGACGTCAACCGGTTCTGCGGAATTGATGAACGGCACGTTGTTCTCGTGCAGGCCGTGCAGGATCAGCTTCACGCCGATGAATCCCAGGATCACCGACAGCCCGTAGGACAGATAGACGAGACGATCCAGCAGGCCCTCGATCAGGAAGTACAGCTGTCGCAGTCCCAGCAGGGAGAACGCGGTCGCGGTGAACACGATGTAGGTGTCACGGGTGAGGCCGAAGATCGCCGGCAGTGAGTCGAGCGCGAAGATCACGTCGGTGCCGGCGATGGCGATCATCACCAACAGCATCGGGGTCATCGCTCGGCGTCCCGCGACCGTCGTGAACAGCTTGTCGCCGTCGTAGTGCTCGGTGGTGTGGATGACCTTCCGCGCCAGCCGGATGGCCACGTTGTCGGCTTTGAGGGCCTCGTCACCGCTCGCCGAGCGCAGCATGCTGCCCGCCGTCAGCAGCAGGATCAGCCCCAGGAAGTAGAAGGCCCACGCGAAGGTGTGGATGAATGCGGCGCCGAGGAAGATGAAGCCGGTCCGGGCGATCAGCGCCATGACGATGCCGAACAGCAGCACCTTCTGCTGATCGGCGCGAGGCACCCGGAAGCTGGCCATGATGACCAGGAAGACGAACAGGTTGTCCACCGAGAGCGCCTTTTCGGTGAGATACCCGGCGAAGTACTCCGAGCCGGCGTCCTTGCCGCCCAGGACGAACATGGCGACCCCGAACAGTACGGCGACGCCGACGTAGCCTGCGGACCAGCGTCCGGCTTCCCGCAGCGTCGGAATGTGCGCCTTGCGGACATGCATGAAGAAGTCGAACGCCATCAGCCCCACCAGGCCGACGATCGTCAGTGCCCATAACCATCCGGGAATGTCCATGTGCCGTCCAGGTTAGGCCGTGGGACCGACGCTGGGCTGGCCAGCAGGTTGCCAGGCTATGACCGTCCGGTAAAGGCGATCAGCTTCTGCAGGGCCGATGCCGAATCGGGGACGTCGACCGGGTCATCGAATCCCGCTCGCACCCGGCCCGCCGGGGTGATGATCGCGTGCGCTCGGCTCAGCACGTACTCGGCCACTGGTTCGGCCACCTGCACCGTGCGGCCCGTCGCCGTCGCGTAGTCCCACGCGTGCACCAGGAATTCGAGCGCCAGAATGCCCACCGCCATCGACGCCGGCAGCTCGTTGGGACCGATCGCGACGGCGCCCTGCAGGCCACGCCGGTGCCAGGCGTCCAAAGCGGGCCGGGCCGCGGCGATAACCCGCCGTTCCGGCGACTCGGCGGTGTCGCTGTCCGCGAACACCGCGCCGGCCGCGCCGCCCAGGACGCGGATGGAGTACAGCAGATGCTCGGTCAGCTGTGCGACGTCGAATTCCGAGCACGGCGTCGGATTGGACAGTTCGTCGCTGCTGATGTGATGCAGCACCTGCGCCAGCACCGCCAGGGCGGCTTCGGCGCCGGCCAGCTCGTCGGCAGGGGGTGCGTCGGGACCGGGTCGTAGATCGGAGGCCATCAGCCCACGCTACGGTCTGGAGTATGGCCGAGACCTATGAATCCGTCATCGTCGAGATCAAAGACCACGTCGCCCAGGTCACGCTGATCGGGCCGGGCAAGGGCAATGCGATGGGCCCGGCGTTCTGGGCGGAACTCCCGGAGGTCTTCGCCGCGCTGGACGCCGACCGCGACGTGCGGGCGATCGTGCTGACCGGCTCCGGCAAGAACTTCAGCTACGGGCTGGATCTGGCCGCGATGGGCGGCACCATGACGCCGATGCTGGCCGAAGGGGCGCTGGCCCGGCCGCGGGCGGACTTCCACCGCGAGCTGCAGCGCATGCAGGGTGCGATCACCGCGGTGGCCGACTGCCGCACCCCGACCATCGCCGCGGTCCAGGGCTGGTGCATCGGCGGCGGGGTCGACCTGATCTCGGCGGTCGACATCCGCTACGCCGCTGCGGACGCCAAGTTCAGCGTGCGCGAGGTCAAACTGGCCATCGTCGCCGATGTGGGCAGCCTGGCCCGGCTTCCGCTGATTTTGTCCGACGGTCACCTGCGTGAACTGGCGCTGACCGGCAAGGACATCGACGCCGCGCGGGCAGAGAAGATCGGCCTGGTCAACGACGTCTATGCCGACGCCGATGCCTGCCTGGCCGCCGCACACGCCACCGCGACCGAGATCGCCGCCAACCCGCCGCTGACGGTGGCCGGGGTCAAGGACGTGTTGGACGAGCAGCGCACCGACCGGGTGGCGGCCAGCCTGCGCTATGTCGCGGCGTGGAACTCGGCGTTCTTGGCGTCCAAAGACCTGATGGAGGGGATCGGCGCCATCATGGGCAAACGCACGCCCGAATTCACCGGCGAGTGATGGCCTGGCTGCTGCTGTTGGGCGCGATCGGTTTCGAGGTAGCCGGAACGCTGTCGATGCGCGCCTCCGACGGATTCAGCCGGTGGCAGTGGGCGATCCCGGTGGCCGTCGGCTATGGGGTGTCCTTCGTGTTGCTGGCGATGGTGCTCAAGCGCGGGATTCCGGTCGGGGTGGCCTACGGGGTCTGGTCGGGAGTCGGAGTGGCGTTGACCGCGGTGCTGGCCCGGTTCTTTTTCGACGACCCGTTCACGCCGGTGATGGCCGGTGGCGTGGTGCTGATCGGCGCGGGGGTGTACCTGATGGAGATGGGCGCGCACGCATGAGCGACGACATGGCCCACCGCCAACCGGCCCTGGCCGAGATCATCGCCACCCTCGACGTCGAGCGCACCGACGACGAGCACTTCGTGGCCACCCAGCTGGACAATCCGGCCCACCATATCGTCGGCGGGCATATCGCCGGCCAGGCGCTGATCGCCGCCAGCCGCACCGCGCCGGGCCGGGTGCCGCACAGTGTGCACGTCTATTACCTGCGGGCCGGGGACGCCCGCCGCCCGGTGGACCTGCACGTGGAGGTGGCCCGCGACGGCGGCACGCTGTCGACGCGCCAGGTCACCGCCCGCCAGGACGGCCAGATCCTGCTCGAAGTGCTGTCGTCGTTCACCACCGCCGTCGACGCACCCGAATACCAGCAGCCGATACCGGAAGTTCCCGAACCGGAGTCGCTGCCGACGTCGCAGGAGCAGCACGCCGCCTACGCGGGCGAACTGGGCGGCTATTGGGTGCAGCCGCACCCGTTCGACGTGCGCTACGTGGACGCGCCCCCGCGGATCGCCATGGAGCATGCCGAACCGTCGCCGCGGCTGCGGATGTGGTGGAAGCCGTCCGGCGCGGTTCCCGCTGATCCCGCGATGCACAGTGCCCTGCTGACCTACCTGACCGGCACCAAGATGGTCGAGGCGGCGCTGGCCATGCGGCGAGCCAACCAGGCCAGCACGTTCAACGCGCTGATCGACCACGCGCTGTGGTTTCAGCGGCCCGTCGACCTCTCGGATTGGGTGCTCTCGGATCAGTTCACGCCCAGCGGGGTCGCCGGGCGCGGACTGACGAGCGCGACGCTGTACAACCGGGCCGGGCAGCTGGTCTGCGTGGCGACCCAGGAACTCTATTTCGGCCGGGGCGGGGCCCGGCGGCCCACGTAACGTGGCGGGCATGACAACTGACGGCACCATCCGTGTCCCCGCCGACCTCGACGCCGTCACCGTGATCGGCGAGGAGGACCACGCCGGTATCGACCCGGCGGCCGTGGACCGGATCTGGCAGGCCGCCCGGCACTGGTATTCCGCCGGCCTGCACCCGGCCATCCAGTTGTGCCTGCGCCACAACGGTCGGGTGGTGCTCAACCGGGCCATCGGGCACGGCTGGGGCAACGGTCCTTCGGATCCCGCTGATGCGGAGCTGGTCCCGGTGACGGTGGACACCCCGTTCTGCGTGTACTCGACCGCCAAGGCCATCACCAGCACCGTCATGCACATGCTGGCCGAGCGCGGCGCCTTCGCCCTGGATGATCGGGTCAGTGACTATCTGCCCGACTACGGCCGACACGGCAAGCACCGCACCACCATTCGGCACGTGATGACCCACAGTGCCGGGGTGCCGTTCGCCACCGGTCCCAAGCCCGACCTGAACCGCGCCGACGACCCGGAGTACGCCCAGGCGCAGCTGGCCAACCTGCGGCTGGTGTACCCACCGGGGCTGATGCACATGTACCACGCCCTGACCTGGGGGCCGCTGACCCGGGAGATCGTGCGGGCGGCCACCGGCAAAGACATCCGCGACGTGCTGGCGACCGAAATCCTGGACCCGCTGGGGTTCCGATGGACCAATTACGGCGTTGCCCCGCAAGACATTCCGTTGGTGGCACCCAGCCACGCCACCGGCAAGCAGCCGACCGGTGCGGCGGTCGCGGTGTTCCGCAAAGCGATCGGCGGGTCGGTGTACGAGATCATCCCGGTCACCAACAGCCCGTTCTTCCTGACCACGGTGGTGCCGTCATCGAACACCATCTCCACCGCGTTCGAGCTGTCGCGGTTCGCCGAGATCTGGCGCCGCGGAGGCGAACTCGACGGGGTGCGGGTGCTGTCACCGGAGACCCTGCGCGCGGCGACGGCGCAGTGCCGCCGATTGCGGCCCGACGTGGCCACCGGGCTGGCGCCACTGCGCTGGGGCACCGGTTTCATGTTGGGGACCAAGCGGTTCGGGCCGTTCGGCCGGGGCGCGCCGGCCGCGTTCGGTCATCTGGGCCTGGTCAACTGCGCCATCTGGACCGACCCGGAGCGGGGACTGTCGGCCGGGCTGATCTCCAGCGGCAAGCCCGGCCAGGACCCGGAGGCCAAGCGCTACACCGCGCTGATGGACCGGATTGCCGCGGAGATCCCGCGGGTCTGTTGAGCGGGGCGACGCCGTGCGGGAATTGTCGGAGCCTGGGCGCAGGCCTTGATAAAGCACATGGTCGTCGCAACCTCTTGTCACGAGGTTGCGACGACCATGCGAACTCATCGGCGCCAGATTCAGTTAGGCACACCCGGTTGGGCTGGCAGCCGTGCCACTGAGGCAACCCGGCTGCCGAATCCTCTTAGACCGTGTCGACGTCAAGCGCCGCGGTGACAAGATCCATCAAGTTGGTCAATGCACCGGACAGACCGGCCGCTTGTCCCAGGACGTCGGCAGAACCGTCGCCAGGGAAGCCGAAGCCGAGGGCATTGAAGATCGATCCACCGGTACCCAGGTTCTCGGTGAAGTCGGCGGAGTCGCCGATGGTGACGCCCTCGGTGAGAAGTCCGCCTAGCGCGAGGTCGAACGAGACCAGGCTGCCGGACGGGAACATGCCGGTGTCTTCCAGCATGGGTATCGCCCAGTCGAGGTTAAGGGTGGTGCCGTTCAGGAAGGCGTCGAAGGCGTTCCCGGGCACGGCCATCAAGCCCGCTAGCGCCTGTTCGTAATCGTTGTTGCCCAGGTCAGTGACGACGGCGTCGAGATTGTTGTAAACCTCGACCAGAGGGCTCAGCGCCGGCCCGAGCACACCGAGCAGCACTCCACTGACTGGCGAAGCCGCGAAATTGAGCATGGCCAGCATTGTGGGGTCGTCGATCGTCGGGGTACCGTCCCCGAACGGCGGGATCCCGTTGAGGCTGGCCCACAAGAATCCGTGGGTCAGGTCGAGCGTGTACGACGCCGCAGGCTGAACCAAGCTGTAGTCCAGGGGGTCACCCAGGAACGTGGCCACCTGGAAGGCGGCAGCTGTGCCGGCGAGCTCTTCCACTGCCGTGCCAGCGGTGAGCTGGATTTCCGGAGATTCTGAGCGGGCGACGAGGGGAGCTACGGGTGCGGCGATCGCCCCGGCGGTTACCAGTGCGATACCGGCGGTCGCGCATGATTGCAGCAATACGGGCATGAGACGGGGTCTCCTTCTCTTCTTAAGTAGACTATCCACCCTTTATGTGAATGTCTGTGCGGGAAGTTAAACTGTAATCTCAGAGTTTGTCAAGCACAGTCTGTATAGGCGATTAGATCGGGACACCACTCCACGCCCTCCGGATCGCTCGCGCAGGCTGGTGCGCGCGGGCAGTCGACGCACCCAGGCGGGCGGACAGGCTGCATATCCCAGGGGCACGCGCGCGCCGGTACTTGCAGTCGCGCCGGGGCAAGGAATGGCGTACAAGGGAGCTCCTTCGGAGATGGGGACCCAGCGCCCGAAGCCTAACTGTGGGTGAGCTGAAAATCTCCACCCCAGGTGGTTCGATCCTCAAAACCTGACGCGTCGCCAGCAGCCGGCAATCACTCGACAGAACAAAGCGGCAGGTAGACCCGTCGAACTGCATGAGTAGCAACGTTATTGTAGTTGCTACATGGTTCGATTGGAAATTACCGTCAAGTAAGAACTGAAACACGTTCACTACGCGTCATTTTGCGTTATTGACCTGCAAACACCACTCTGAACTGGGATGGGTGGAGCGGCCCGGAGGGCTCTCGCCGGCGCTATAGAAACAGATGTCAATCCACTGGCAGGCGGCGAGCGTGTTTAATCAGGCAAACTTTCGCTAGCGCCAACGCCGATGCCTATTGGGCTAGTAGCACGCGACGCTCTGCCAATTATTGATGTTCTTCAGGGACTTCAGGTCCACCTGAGGGAGCAAGCGAGTGCCATACTCCCTGAGAATCTGCCAGGCGATTGACGCCGTCTGCCGACCGACCGCGGTTTCCCACCGCCGACCTGGTCTGGCGGCGGCTTCCCCGGGGTGCGCTTGCCGGTCCGCGAGGGAGTTGATGTCGACCAGCAAGCCTTGAACCCGAAGACGGTGATCAGCGCGCGCAGCCTAGTTGCCGCCAGGCTTCGCCCGACCCTCCGGCAAAGGGATAGCGTCCCGCTGAT
>NZ_AUWR01000051.1 GCF_000455125.1 Mycobacterium sp. UM_WGJ | reverse complement strand
AATGACTCAGGACACTAGGAGCCCTGCGCTAGTCCGTCGGCGGCACGAACGGCGGTGCCTCACGGCGCATTCCAGCCGCCCGGCCCTTGCCCGCCACCACCAAAGCCATCTTGCGGCTGGCCTCGTCGAGCATCTCGTCACCGAGCATCACCGCACCGCGGGCTCCCCCGGCGTGCGAGGTGTGCCACGCATACGCCTCCAGGATCAACTCGGCGTGGTCGTACTCGGATTGACGCGGGCTGAAGATCTCGTTTCCGGCCGCGATCTGATCGGGATGCAACACCCACTTGCCGTCGTACCCGAGCGCGGCCGAACGGCCGGCCACCCGCCGAAACGCCTCGACGTCACGCACTTTCAGGTACGGCCCGTCGACGGCAGCGACCCCGTGGGCGCGCGCCGCCACCAGGATCGTCATCAGCACGTGATGGTAGGCGTCGCCCTCGGTATAGCCCTCGGGTTGCTCGCCGACCTCCAGCGTGCGGGTATTGAGGCTGGCCATCAGATCAGCCGGTCCCAGCACCAGCGCCTGCACCCGGGGCGCTGCGGCGATCGCGTTGATGTTCATCAGGCCGCGGGCGTCCTCGATCTGGGCGTCGATGCCGATCCGCCCGACCGGCAGCCCGTGGATGGTCTCCAACTGGGTCAGCAACAGGTCGAGTGCCTGCACATGCGAGGCGTCAGAGACCTTCGGCAGCACGATCACATCGAGCCGGGTACCGGCGGCACCGACCGCCGACACCACCTCGATCAGGTCGGCATGGGTCCACGGCGTGGTCCAGTCGTTGACCCGTACCCCGAGCAACGGGGCCGTCCAGTCACGCGCGGTCAGCGCTTGGGCGACCAGGGTCCGGGCCTGCTCTTTTGCCGCTGGGGCGACAGCGTCCTCCAAATCGAGAAAGACCTCGTCTGCGGACAGGCCCTTGGCCTTGTCGATCATCTTCTGGCTGCTACCAGGTACCGACAGGCAAGTACGGCGGGGGCGATACACGTTGGTCACCTAAATACTCCTACCCTTTCAAGCATGGCGTCGAGCAACAGGGTTTACGCAGCGCGGCTTGCGAGGATGCTGGTGCTAGGCCCGTTCGGCGAATCCGTGGGTCGGGTCCGCGATGTGGTGGTCAGCCTCAGCATTGTTCGTCAGCAGCCGCGTGTCCTGGGACTTGTGGTCGAACTTCCCACCCGCAGACGCATCTTCGTGCCGATTCTGCGGGTCGCGTCGATCGAGCCCAACGCCGTCACCCTCAACACCGGAACGGTGTCCCTACGCAAGTTCAATCAGCGGCCCGGTGAAGCACTCGTGCTCGGTCAGGTCCTGGACACCAAGGTTCGGGTCACCGACCCGGAGCTGCCCGAGTTGGCCGGCGTCGATGTGGCGATCACCGACTTGGCCATCGAACAGAGCCGTACGCGTGACTGGCTGGTGACCCGGATCGCGGTGCGGCACTCCCGCAGGTTGGGCCGGCGCGCCGCCGTACACATCGTGGACTGGCACAACGTGCAGGGCCTGACTCCGTCGGCGCTGGCGATGCCCGGGCAGGGCGTAGCGCAACTGCTGCAGCAGTTTGAGGGCTGGCGTCCGATCGAGGTCGCCGACGCCATCCGCGAGCTGCCGCCCAAGCGCCGCTACGAGGTGATCAACGCCCTGGACAATGCCCGGCTGGCCGACATCCTGCAGGAGCTGCCCGAAGAACGTCAGGCCGTCGTGCTGGGCCAGCTGGGTACCGACCGGGCCGCCGACGTGCTGGAGGAGATGGACCCCGACGACGCCGCGGACCTGCTGGGCGTGATGAACCCCACCGAGGCCGAGACGCTGCTGGCGCGGATGGATCCCGACGACTCCGATCCGGTGCGCCGCCTGCTGGAGCACTCCCCCGACACCGCGGGTGGTCTGATGACCTCCAACCCGGTGGTGCTGACCGCCGACACCTCGGTGGCCGAGGCGCTGGCCCGGGTGCGCGACCCCGACCTGACTCCCGCGCTGTCGTCGCTGGTTTTCGTGACGCGCGCACCCACCGCGACCCCGACCGGCCGCTACCTGGGCTCTGTCGCGCTGCAGCAGCTGTTGCGGGTACCACCCGCCGAACTCATCGGCGGCTTCGTGGACTCCGACCTGCCGGCATTGAACCCGGACGTGTCGCTGGCGGAGCTGACCCGCTACTTCGCCGCCTACAACCTGGTCTGCGGGCCGGTGCTCGACGAGCAGAACCACCTGCTGGGCGCGGTGACGGTCGACGACGTGCTCGATCACCTGCTGCCCGATGATTGGCGCGAAACCCCCGAACCGGACCTGGGGCCGAAACTCGCCGGGAGGCAGTCGTGACCGACCGCTCAACATCCCAGCGGCTCTCCACGCCCCGCACCTCGCGGCTCCCCAGCCTGAATCTGGATCCCGACGCGCTGGGCCGGTTCACCGAATCGGTGGCACGGTTCTTCGGGACCGGGCGTTACCTGGCCATTCAGACCGTGCTGGTGGTGGGATGGATTCTGCTGAACATCTACGCGGTCAGCCTGAAGTGGGACCCCTACCCGTTCATCCTGCTCAACCTGGCCTTTTCCACCCAGGCCGCCTACGCCGCTCCGCTGATCCTGCTGGCCCAGAACCGCCAGGAGAATCGTGACCGGGTCAGCCTGGACGAGGACCGCCGCCGGGCCGCACAGACCAAAGCCGACACCGAATATCTGGCCCGCGAACTGGCGTCGCTGCGCCTGGCGGTCGGCGAGGTCGCGACACGCGACTACCTGCACCATGAACTCGAGCGGGTCCGGGAACTGTTGGAGTCGCTACGTCCCGATCCCGATTTCTCCTCCTCAGACTCCCCGCATCGATCGTCCTGACACGTGACGCAGACCAGATAACGGTCATCAGCAGGACGTGTGTTGGGTATGGTGACCTAGTTCACGAAGCCTGAGCGGTTTAGCGAGGCTTTTCCGAGGCGGACAAGGGGCGGTCGAGTGCCAACAGGGGGCGGCGCACCGGAACGCGTGTCCCGCGCTGCCAGGGTGCGGCGGGCGGCCCGTTCCGCCCTGCGACCTGCCTTCGGTCTGGCTTTCATCACCCCGCTGGTTTTCGCCGGCGCCGTGGGCGCCACGCCCCGCTCGCCGTCGACCTCGCTGCCGCTGCGCAATGCCGCGATCACCCCGCTGGCGGCCTCGGTGCACACGTCCGGCCGCTCATCAGGTCCTTCCGTCATCGCGGTACCGCGCTCGCAGCCGAATCTGCACGTCGCCGCGGGCGCCCCGTCGGCGCCCCCGGCCGCCGTCGTCTACGCGCCGGGCACCTTGGGGATCCCCAAGACGGCGCTGGCGGCCTACCAGAACGCCGAGCAGCAGATGGCGGTCG
Source organism: Mycobacterium sp. UM_WGJ (assembly GCF_000455125.1). Classification (GTDB taxonomy): domain Bacteria; phylum Actinomycetota; class Actinomycetes; order Mycobacteriales; family Mycobacteriaceae; genus Mycobacterium. The sequence goes on along the minus strand of NZ_AUWR01000051.1, from coordinate 25,604 downwards.
CCGCGCCCGAATGTGGGATCAGCTGGAACCTGCTGGCGGGGATCGGACGCATCGAGTCCGGGCACGCCAACGGCGGGGCCACCGACGCGCGCGGCAACGTGCTGCAGCCGATCTACGGGCCGGCGCTGGACGGCACCCTGCCCGGGAACGAAGTCATCGTGGCCAGCAGCGCCCCGGGCCGGGTGGTTTACGCCCGCGCACTGGGCCCCATGCAGTTCCTGCCCGGAACCTGGTCGCGGTATGCCGCCGACGGCGACGGCGACGGTCGAGCGGACCCGCAGAACGTCTACGACGCGACCCTGGCCGCAGCCCGGTACCTGTGCAGCGGTGGGATGAACCTGCGCGAGCAGTCGCACGTCCTGACCGCGATCCTGCGCTACAACAACTCGATGGCCTACGCGGAGAACGTCATGGGGTGGGCGGCGGCCTACGCCACCGGAGTGGCGCCCGTCGACCTTCCACCGATTGTGGGCCCGGCACCGCCGATCGCGGACCTGCACTTGGAGCACCTGGAACACCCGGAAGGCCTCGGGCCGCAATCCCTCAGCATGCACGGGATGTCTCAGGCCAATCACCCCGCCGAATCGTCGCTGATCGACTTGGGCCAGTCCAGCCTGGAGACCCAGCTGGCGAATATGCCCTGGCTGCCGCCGTGGTTGACCTCGCCCGAGCAGCAGCAACAACAGCAGCTGCCCCGTCCCTCGGCGGCCTGCCGGATGATCTGCCTGGAGCCCCAAGCCGTGCCGGTCCCACCAGCGCCGCCCAACGGCGTCCCGCCGGCTCCCTTCGGCCCCCCGGAAGCCCCGCCGGCCCCGCTGGCCCCGCCGGCGCCGATGCCGGCCTACGCCGTCGCACCGCCGCCGCCGGATGTACCGGGCATGCCGCCACCACCGGTGCCCGCCGGTGTGCCGCAGGACGGGCCGCAGGCCGTCCCGACGGCCTGACGTATCTCACAGGCCGAGGCCCTGCCGTACTGCCTTAGACTCGATTCCGATGTCCGAGAATCGCGATGACACTGCAGCCCTGCACGACGCCATCTATGCAGCGTTGGGGAGCGTGCTGGACCCCGACATCCGGCGGCCGATCACCGAGCTGGGCATGGTCAAAGGCATTGAGATCGCGGACGATCGCAGCGTCCACGTCACGATCTACCTGACGATCGCCGGCTGTCCGATGAAGGCCGAGATCACCAACAGCGTGACCACGGCCATCAACGATGTGCCCGGCACCGGGCCGGTCAAGGTCAGCCTCGACGTCTTCAGCGATGAGCAGCGCGCCGAACTGCGCAAACAGCTGCGTGGCGACGCCAAGGAGCCGGTCATCCCGTTCGCCCAGCCGGGCTCGCTGACCAAGGTTTATGCGATCGCCTCCGGCAAGGGCGGGGTCGGCAAATCGAGTGTGACGGTCAACCTCGCGGTCGCGCTGGCCGAGCGGGGCATGTCCGTCGGGGTGCTCGACGCCGACATCTATGGCCACTCGGTACCGCGGATGATGGGCGTCACCGCGCTGCCGACCCAGGTCGACTCGATGATCATGCCGCCGATCGGCTACGGCGTGAAGGTGATCTCGATCGCGATGTTCACCCAGGGCAACACCCCGGTGGTGTGGCGTGGCCCGATGCTGCACCGGGCCCTGCAGCAGTTCCTCGCCGACGTGTACTGGGGCGACCTGGATGTGCTGTTGCTGGATCTGCCACCGGGCACCGGCGACATCGCGATCTCGGTGGCCCAGCTGGTGCCGTCGGCCGAGATCTTGGTGGTGACCACCCCGCAGCAGGCCGCCGCGGAGGTGGCCGAGCGGGCCGGGGCGATCGCCCTGCAGACCCGCCAGCAGGTTGTCGGGGTGGTGGAGAACATGGCCGGGCTGGCCATGCCCGACGGGTCCACCATGCATCTGTTCGGCGAGGGCGGGGGCGAGCGGGTAGCCGAGCGGCTGACTCGGGCGATGGGCCGGGAGGTGCCGCTGCTGGGCCAGGTGCCGATCGACAGCGAGATGGTGACCGGCGGCGACTCCGGATCTCCGGTGGTGCTCTCACCGGACTCCGCAGCGGGCAAGGAACTGCGCCGGGTCGCCGATCAGCTGGCCACCCGCCGACGCGGACTGGTCGGGATGTCGCTGGGTCTGGACACCGGGGGCACCCGGCGCTGAGCCTGTTGGCGCTGAGCCGTGGCTAGGTGGCGTCGGTGTCGAAGGGAGCCGGGCCACCCGGATCGGGCACCACGGCCGGCATCGGCGGCATCGGCGGCATTGGACGAGGTTCGGCGGCCAGCGAACCGACCGCGGTGAACAGCGAGTCGTCGCCGTCGAGCAGATGTCGGGTCAGCGCGGCCCGCGGGGTCATGCCGCGCAACTTCTGCAATTCGCTCAGCGGAGCCCGCAGGTCATCGAACTCCGGGCCGATCTCGTCGCGTAGCTGGTCGGTGGCGTTGGCGACGTAGTCACGGGCCTGGCGCAGCGCACCCGCGGTCCATCGGATCGCTCCCGGCAGCCGCTCCGGGCCCAGGATCACCAACCCAAGCACCACCAGGACCAGCATCTCGCCCCAGCCGACATTCGCGAACATCGAGGCGGACTTTAACTGTCGGGGGTGGGGGTCACCGTCAGCGTCACATGGCGCCCATCCCGGACCACCTCGACGGGCGCTTCCTTGCCGATGGCCAGGTTGCGGACGGCCACGACGAACTCGTCGGCGTTGGCGACGGTGCGGTCACCGATCTTGACCACCACGTCGTTCTCCAGCATGCCGCCCTTCTCCGCGGCGCCGCCCACCTTGACGTTGGCGATCTGCGCTCCCGAGGCGATGGCGTTGCTGACCGAGCGGGCGCTCACGCCCAGCGTGGGGTGCACGATCTTGCCGTCCTTGATGAGCGCCTCGGCCACGACCTTCATCTCATTGACCGGGATGGCGAATCCCAGGCCGCTGGCGCTGTCGGACAACGATTTTCCAGCGGTGTTGATGCCGACCAGTTGGGCATCCATGTCGATCAGCGCACCGCCGGAGTTGCCGTGGTTGATCGAGGCGTCGGTCTGCACCGCGTCGATGACGGTGTCGGTGTCGGAGTCGTCGCCGGACAGCGGCACCGGCCGGTGCACGGCGCTGATGATGCCGTGGGTCACGGTGCTGCGCAGACCCAGCGGAGCGCCTGCCGCGATCACCTCGTCGCCGACCCGGATCTTGTCGGAGTCACCGAGACGGGCCACCGACAAGTTGTCCACGTTGTCGACCTTGAGCACGGCCAGGTCGGTCTTCGGGTCGCGACCGACCAGGTTGGCCAGCACCTCTTTGCCGTCGTTGAACACCACCGTCGTCTTGAACTTGCTGGGGTTGTTGGCGGCTTCGGAGATGACGTGGTTGTTGGTGACGATGTAGCCCTTGCCGTCGATCACAACGCCCGAGCCCTGCATGCCCTGGTCGTCGCTGACGGACTCGATGGTCACCACCGAGTTGGCGATGGCCTCGGCGACCTTGGCGAACCGCCCGGCCGGCTCCTCGGCGTTGCCCTTGGTCGACAGCGTCACCTTCGACGTCGTGAAGGCCTCGACGACCTGTGCGGTGGTACGTCCGACCCAGCCGCCGACCATGCCGATTGCCAGCGCGATCGCCCCCAGCGTGGCCAGCGCACGGTAGGAGATCCGGTCGCCGAACAGCACGTCGCGCACGCCGAGCCGGCCACCCAACTCGCCGGCTGCCCGCGGCACCGGCGGGACCACGGCCGGCGAGCCGAGCGCGGCACCGGCGGCGGGGTCACGCCACGGGTCCCCGGTGTCTTCCAACCCCTCCGGCTTGCCGTTGCGGCCCAGCGACCCGGCGTCGGCGGGATGGCGCTGCAGCGAAGGGCCGGTGCCGTAGGGCCGGCTGAAGGCCTCCTTGAGCACCGGGTCCGGCGGCAGATCACGCGGAGTGAACTCGCCCTGCTCGCGGTACTTCTTCGGCCGAACGTCGGCGGGTGTGAAAGAACCAGGCACCCCGTCCGGCCGGCCGAACGCCTTCTTGGAGGCATGGTCCACAGGGGGCCGGTAAACGGGTCGCGGAGCCAAGCGGTTACCGCCGGCGTTCTCGTTGTTGGAGCTCACCTATTCCTCTTCCGGGTCCAGCCCTGGGGCGCTTCCAGGCTCCGCGCGCACGGCATCACCGGGCGCTGACGCCGCTGGAGATCCAGCTTACCGACGTTTGCGGCGTTCTCGAGGTTTGCCGTCGTCGAACCCGGCAGACATCGGCCTGGTGGGCTCGTCAGGCGCACAATCGGCCGGGGAATCGGGGATCTGGGCCAGCAGGCCCAGCAGCGCCGAGGGGATCCGGATCGGATGCGAATCACGCAGCGCCGAGCGCGCCCGGCCCTGGTATTCCACTTCCGCCGCGCAATCGGGACACAGCGACAGATGGTGGGCCGCGCGCAGATGGGCGTTCATCCGCAGCTCGCCGTCGACGTAGGCGGTGATCGCCTCGCTGCATAGGTGTTCGGTGGACCCGAACTGCCGCGGGGCGCCGACCGGCGCGTCACTTTGCGAGGCGAACTGAGCGGGCAGCCAGGAGAACGCGCGACGGAAGACACCTCCGCGGTCCGTCACACCGGACTCCTCTCCTGTCGCCTACCACCTCAGCACTCGATCGGGCCGACTAAAGGCCCAATAAGAATGTAGCGCGATACCGCCCGCAGACGGGGAAGCCCGGGCGGTGTTGAACCGCCGGCCGAGGCTCAGCCGGCCGCCACACCACCGAAGGCCGAACCGTCACGCTGGGCGCTTCGGGCGGCGAGATAGTCCCGCAGGGCCTGCCGGCCGCGGTGAATGCGGCTGCGCACGGTGCCCAGCTTCACGCCGAGGGTCGCACCGACCTCTTCGTAGGACAGACCTTCGATGTCGCACAGCACGACCGCGGCCCGGAACTCCGGTGCCAGCGAGTCCAGCGCTGCCTGCAGGTCCGGATCCAGCCGCGCATCGTGGTAGATCTGCTCAGGGTCCGGCTCATCGGCGGGCACCCGGTCGTAATCCTCCGGCAGCGCCTCCATGCGAACGCGACCCCGCCTGCGCACCATGTCCAGGAACAGGTTGGTGGTGATGCGGTGCAGCCAGCCCTCGAAAGTTCCGGGCTGGTAGTTGTGCACCGACCGGAACACCCGGATGAAGGTCTCCTGGGTGAGGTCCTCTGCGTCCTGCTGGTTTCCGGAGAGCCGGTAAGCCAGCCGGTAGACCCGGTCGGCGTGCTGACGCACCAATTCGTCCCAGGACGGCATGGCCGTCACGTCTCCGGTGGCGTCAAACACCGCAGTGCCCTGTGGCTCCTCGGACTGTTCAACCCAGTCGGTTTCGGAGTAGCGGTCCGAGTGGGTGGCCGGGTGCGACATGACGACCGGGGGCAGCAAAGTGGTTATGGCGACGTCCTCAAGCTCGGGGCCACCGTCAGGCGACGGCAGCGCACTATCGCGGTCAACGCGCAACGGGCCCCTCGTATTCCGAGCGTCTCGAGGCCGGTTCATACCTCGTTCCATGCCGATACCGTTACCTATCGCGGTATGTCAGCTCTGTGCTGTCACTGAACGCCGTCTGTGAACCTGTGTTCGAATGCGCCGCGCAGTGCGGTTATGCGTCCAGATAACAGTTCGGACACGGCCCCCGGCCCGGGCGTGTCGGGCGGGCGCGCCGGTGCGCGGGCCGAAACGGCTTTGTCCTACGCTGCGGACATGTCCAGCACCGACGACACTTCCGGGGAGCCGCCGCGCAGTCGGGCCGACGCGCTTCTGGCGCACGCCGAGGACTCCATGACCGAAGACGCGGTCTTGGCGGCCGCCCGCGACCGGGCCGGTGAGATCGGCGTCGGGTCGATCAGCGCCGCGGTCGGCGCCCTGCTGAGCCTGCTGACGAAGCTCAGCGGCGGCAAGGCGGTGGTCGAGGTGGGCACCGGGGCCGGCGTCAGCGGACTGTGGCTGCTGTCCGGCATGGGCGAAGACGGGGTGCTGACCACCATCGACATCGAGCCCGAGCATCAGCGCACCGCCAAGCAGGCGTTCAGTGACGCCGGTATCGGGCCCGGCCGGACCCGCTTCATCAGCGGCCGCGCCCAAGAGGTGCTGACCCGTCTCGCCGACGAGTCCTACGATCTGGTGTTCGTCGACGCCGACCCGATCGACCAGCCCGAATACGTGCTGGAGGCCGTGCGGCTGCTGCGTCCCGGCGGCGTGGTCGTGGTGCACCGGGCCGCCCTGGGCGGCCGGGCCGGAGATCCGACGGCCAACGACGCCGAGGTGATCGCGGTGCGCGAAGCCGCTCGGCTGATCGCGGTGGACGAGCGGCTGACCCCGGCGCTGATTCCGCTGGGAGACGGCCTGCTGGCCGCCGTGCGCGACTAATCGGTCGCCGCGCAGCTGTCCGCGAGCGTGCGTGTTTGCACACGACACGCCGCGTTCTGACGTACAAACACGCACACTCGCGCCAATGGGGGCCTAGGCCTTGACACCCGACTGAACGGGTGTTTAGCGTATTGAACATGCGTTCAGCCGATCTGACGGCTCCGGCGAAAATCCGCGATGCGGCCATCGACCAGTTCGGGCGGCACGGATTCGGCGTGAGCATCCGCGCCATCGCCGAGGCCGCCGGAGTCAGCGCGGCCCTGGTCATCCACCACTTCGGCTCCAAGGTCGGGCTGCGCAAGGCCTGCGACGAGTTCGTCGCCGAAGAGATCCGCAGTGGCAAATCCGAGGCGATGCGCTCGGCCGACCCGGGAACGTGGTTCGCAGCCATGGCCGAGATCGAGTCCTATGCGCCGATGATGGCCTACCTGGTCCGCAGCATGCAGTCCGGCGGAGAGCTGGCAGACACGTTGTGGCGCAGGATGATCGACAACGCCGAGGGCTACCTCGACGAGGGCGTCCGAGCCGGCACCCTCAAACCCAGCCGCGACCCGAAAGCCCGGGCCCGCTTCCTGGCCATCAACAACGGCGGCGGATTCCTGCTGTATCTGCAGATGCACGAGAACCCGACCGATCTGCGCGCAGTGTTAAACGACTACGCCCGCGACATGGTCCTACCCGCACTCGAGTTGTACACCGAGGGCCTGATGACCGACCGCACCATGTACGACGCCTTCCTAGCGAGCGAACAAGGGGGAACCGATGCGACCTGACAACCATTGGCCGGCAATCGAAATCCGCGGTCTGGAGAAGAACTTCGGTCAGGTCAAGGCGCTCGACGGGCTGGATCTGACCGTCTACGGCGGTGAGGTGCACGGCTTCCTCGGCCCCAACGGCGCCGGCAAATCCACCACCATCCGCATCCTGCTGGGCCTGGTGAAGGCCGACCGCGGGACCGTACGCCTGCTCGGCGGTGATCCCTGGACCGACGCGGTCGAGCTGCACCGCGAGATCGCCTACGTGCCCGGCGATGTCACGCTGTGGCCATCCCTGACCGGCGGCGAGATCATCGACCTGTTGGCCCGGATGCGCGGCGGCATCGACGAACGCCGCCGCGACGAGCTGATCGAACGCTTCGATCTGGACCCCAGCAAGAAGGCTCGGACCTATTCCAAGGGCAACCGTCAGAAGGTCTCGCTGATCTCCGCGTTCTCCTCGCACGCCCGACTGCTCGTGCTCGATGAGCCCAGCAGCGGGCTGGACCCCTTGATGGAGAACGTATTCCAGCAGTGCGTCGCCGAGGCGAGCCGGCGCGGTGCCACCGTTCTGCTCTCCAGCCACATCCTCGCCGAGACCGAGACGCTGTGCCAGCGGGTGACGATCATCCGGGCCGGGCGCGTCGTCGAGAGCGGTTCACTGGAATCGCTGCGCCACCTGCGCCGCACCTCGATTCAAGCTGACCTGATGCGCGATCCCGGTGATCTGACCCGCATCCCGGGTGTCGCGGACGTGCGCTACACCGGCACGGTGCTGCACGCCCAGGTCGACAGCGCCAGCCTCGCCGAGCTCATCGCGGTGCTCGGTGCGGCCGGCGTGCGAAGCCTCACCAGCCAGCCGCCGACGCTCGAAGAGCTGTTCCTGCGTCACTACGACACGGTCCGGACATGACCGCCGCCGTCGCGCAGTCCGCGGCACCGCGGTACCGCCGGCGTGGATCGAATCTCGTTGGCACGCTGGGGCTGCTGCGCCTGTTCCTGCGCCGCGACCGCATCGTGCTGCCACTGTGGGTGCTGCTGTTGTCGCTGCCGCTGGCCGGAGTCTATATCGCAAGCATCGAAGCGATCTATCCCACCGCCGCCGACCGCGCCGGCCTGGCCGCGACCATCATGGCCAGCCCGGCGCAACGCGCGATGTACGGCCAGGTCTACAACGACTCCCTCGGCGCGGTGGGCATCTGGAAAGCCGGGATGTTCCATCTGCTGATCGGGGTTGCGGTGATCTTGACCGTGATCCGGCACACCCGCGCCGACGAGGAGACCGGCCGCACCGAGTTGATCGACTCGACCGCGGTGGGCCGCTACGCCGGGCTGACCGGCGCGCTGCTGTTGGCGGCGAGCGCATCGGTGGCCACTGGGGTGATCGGGACGGCGGGCCTGCTGACCACCGATGTGCCGGCGGCCGGATCGTGTGCGTTCGGGGCCGCACTGGCCTGCTCCGGGCTGGTGTTCACCGCCGTGGCCGCGGTTGCCGCCCAACTCTCCCCCAGCGCCCGGTTCGCCCGGGGCGCCGCGTTCGGCGTGCTCGCCGGCGCCTTCACGCTGCGCGCCGTGGGCGACGCGGGCTCGGGTGCGCTGTCGTGGCTGTCGCCGCTGGGCTGGTCACTGCAGGTCCGACCGTACGCCGGTGAGCGCTGGTGGGTGCTGCTGCTGCCGCTGGCACTGACGGGGGTGCTCGTCTGGCTGGCCTATCAACTGGCTTCCCGTCGTGATGTCGGCGCCGGGCTGGTGGCCGACCGACCGGGCCCGCGCGTTGCGGGGCCGACACTGAGCGGTGCGTTCGGCCTGGCATGGCGGCTCGACCGCCCGGCGCTGCTGCTGTGGACGACGGGCCTGGTGCTCTACGGCCTGCTGGTCGGCAGCGTGGTGCACGGTATCGGCGACGAGGTGGGCAGCGACCGCGCCCGCGACATCGTCGTCCGGCTCGGCGGTACCGCCGCACTGGAGCACGCGTTCGTCGCGGTGGCCTTCAGCATGCTGGGCATGGTCGCCGCCGCTTTCGCGGTGTCGCTGGTGCTGCGCCTGCATCAGGAGGAGACCGCGAGGCGTGCCGAGCCCCTGCTCGCCGGGGCGTTGTCACGAGATCGCTGGTTGGCCAGTCATCTGGTGGCCGCGCTGGCCGGGTCGACGTTCGCGATGCTCACCGCCGGGCTGGTGGCCGGAACCGTCTACGGAACGTCCGCCGGCGACCTCAGCGGGCAGTTGCCCGCGGTGGTGGGCAGCGCCGCGGTGCAACTGCCGGCGGTCTGGTTGCCCGCGGCCGGCGCGGTCGCCCTGTTCGGGCTCGTCCCGAGAGTCGCGCCTGCCGCGTGGGCGGTGCTTACCGGGTTCGTCGCGCTGTATCTGCTCGGCTCCATCTCCGGCCTGCCGCAGTGGATGCTCGACCTCGAACCGTTCGCCCATATTCCGGTGGTCGCGGACGGCGCGTTCCACGTCACGCCGCTGATCGTGCTGTTGGTCATCGACGCCGCCCTGATCGCTCTGGGCTTTCAGGCTTTCCGGCGCAGGGATCTGACCACGTGAGGGGGACGGCATGAAAACCCTTGGCAAAGGCTTGCTTTCGGGAACCTTGGGCCTGATCGGTTTCGGCCTGCTGTTGTTTGTGCCCGCCGGGACACTGCACTACTGGCAGGCCTGGGTGTTCATCGCGGTGTTCGCCCTGTCCACCTGGATCCCGAGCATGTACCTGATCCGCACCAACCCGGCCGCCCTGGAGCGCCGGATGCGCTTCGGGCCGACGGCCGAGACGCGGCCCCTGCAGCGGATCGTGATCGCCGTCATCTTCGTCTGCTTTCCGGCGATGTTCGTCGTCAGCGTGCTCGATCACCGGCTGGGATGGTCGGCGGTCCCTACACCGGTCTGCCTGATCGGCGACGCGCTGGTGGCGATCGGGCTGGTGCTGGCCATGGCGGTGGTCATCCAGAACGGTTATGCCGCCGCCAATGTCACGGTCGAGGCCGACCAGACGCTGGTCTCGACCGGCCTGTACGGATTGGTGCGCCACCCGATGTACACCGGCAACGTGATCCTGATGATCGGCGTCCCGCTCGCGCTCGGCTCCTATTGGGGACTACTGCTTGTGGTGCCCGGTCTGGTCGTGCTGGTGCTGCGTATCGGCGATGAGGAGCAGTTGCTGACTCACGAGCTCAGCGGCTACCGCGAGTACACCGAGCGGGTGCGTTACCGGTTGCTGCCCTACCTCTGGTGATGCGCGATGCCCGACTCGCTCAGATACCGCGGAGCACACAATTGACTTATAGTTCCCTGAGCTCTAGCTGTTAGCGGGACTCAGGGAGGTCAGTGGCCATGCGCGGACGCGTACGAGGCGGCAGCGGTGGTCGCGCTCTTGCCCCCACCCGAGTGGCCGCTGCGGCAGCAGGCACCCTGCTCGTCGGTCTCACCCCGATGCTGGCCGCCGCCCCCGCGCAGGCGGACTGGGACTGGCTGCTCGACGCCGCAGCACCGGTGGAGGTCGCCGGCAGCGCAGCGGGCGGGCTCGACCTGGGCAGCCTGATGGCGCTGGTCCAGTCCTTCACCGACCAACTCGATCCGGCCACCAACAAGCTGTTCTCCGACGTCATCGACGCGGTGCTGGCCTGGCCGGGCCCGAACCAATCCCTCGACACCGCCGAGCTGGTGAACCAGTACATCTACGCGCCGCTGCACGCCGGATTGCAGCAGTGGATGTCCAGCCCGTTCGGCGAGCTGAGCCTCGGCGTGATCAACGCACCGTTTGCCACGCTGTTCGGCCGCGATCTGATCGGCGACGGCATCGACGGGTTCGACGGCGTCAACACCAGCCTGTTCGGTCAGTGGGGCTGGTTCGGCGACGCCGGTGATGGCGGGTTCCTGTTCGGCGACGGCGGAGCCGGCCTCGTGGGCATCGACGGTATCGGCGGCGCCGGCGGCGACGCGGGCTTCTTCGGCAACGGCGGCGCAGGCGGGCTGGGCGGGGCCGGATCCGCCGGCGGCGACGGCGGTGCCGGCGGCTGGTTCATGGGTCTGGGCGGGGCGGGCGGTGCCGGCGGTGCGGGCGCGGGCGGCGGCACCGGTGGCATGGGAGTCGGCATGCTGCTGGGCACCGGAGGCACCGGCGGGGCCGGGGGCATCGGTGTGGCAGGAGACATCGGCGGTGACGGCGGAGTGGGCGGCGCCGGGGCCTGGTGGCTGGGTCGCGGGGGCGACGGCGGCGCCGGCGGTGCGGGCGACGGGGACGAAAACGGCGGCGCCGGCGGCGACGGCGGCGCGGGCGGTCTGTTGTTCGGCCGCGGCGGCGACGGCGGCCTCGGCGGTGAAGGCGGCGCGGGTGGCCTGGGCGGCTCCGGCGGCTTCCTGGGGGCCGCGGGCATCAGCGCGGCGCCGTATGTCGCCAACACCCAGTGGGTGACCTATGACGGCGGAACCAGCTTGCGTGTCTATCCGACCGAGACCGCCCGAACCGAGGCCGGCGAGCCCGGCACCCTGCGCCAGGGCGAGCAGGCCTGGGCGGAGGTCCTCAAGCGCAACCCGGAGGCCAACAACGCCGGTATGCGCGCACAGTTCCTGTGTCACTGGCAGTTCGCCGAGTTCATCCAGCCCGGCAAGACCAGTTGGAACCTGGAGCCGTGGCGCCCGGAGGTGAGCACGTTGGATCTGCTCGCCCACGGCTGCAACGCCGGCGGCGCGGAAGAGCCGTTCTAAGGCCGGAGCCTGATGCCTCGCCAGCGTGAAGATGGCTTCACGCTCGGCGAGGCGGTGGCGATCGCCGCTAAATCCACACGCCCTTGCCGACGGCGACCACGCCGCCGGCGCTGATGGAGAACCGTTCCCGGTCCTTCTCCAGGTCGACTCCGATCATCTCGCCGGGGCCGACCACGACGTTCTTGTCGAGGATCGCGTGCCGCACCACCGCGCCGCGCCCCACCCGGGCCCCGGGCATGATCACGCTGTCCTCCACGATCGCGCCGTCATCGATCACCACGTTTGACGACAGCACCGAGTTGCGCACGGAGCCTGCCGAGATGACGCTGCCGGCGCCGACCACCGATTCCTGCGCCGAGCCCCCGTTGACGAACTTCGCGGGTGCCAGATTCTCGGTCGCGCCGTGAATCGGCCAGCGGTTGTTGTACAGGTTGAACACCGGGTGTGCTGACACCAAGTCCATGTGCGCGTCGTAGAACGCGTCCAGGGTTCCGACGTCACGCCAGTAGCCGCGGTCGCGCTCGGTGGCGCCAGGTACCTCATTGTCGGAGAAGTCGTAGACCGCGGCCATTCCGTCGGCCACCAGGCGCGGCATGATGTCGCCACCCATGTCGTGGTCGGAGTGATCATCGTCGGCGTCGGCGCGGATCGCATCGATCAGCACCTTGGTGGTGAACACATAGTTGCCCATCGACACATACGTGCTTTCTGGGTCATCGGGTGTGCCGGGCGGGTTCGCCGGCTTCTCCAGGAAACCGCGGATCCGGCCGGAGTCGTCGGCGTCGATGCAACCGAACGAGGACGCCTCCGCGCGCGGCACCCGCACCCCGGCGACCGTCGCCCCGGCCCCACTGGCGATGTGGAAGCGCACCATCTGTTCGGGGTCCATCCGGTACACGTGGTCGGCTCCGAACACCACGATGTAGTCCGGGTCTTCGTCGAAGATCAGGTTCAGCGATTGATAGATGGCATCGGCGGACCCGGTGTACCAGCGCGGGCCGAGGCGCTGCTGGGCGGGCACCGGGGTGATGTACTCCCCCGCCAGTCCGCTCAACCGCCAGTTCTGCGAGATGTGCCGGTCCAGCGAATGCGACTTGTACTGCGTCAGAACACAAATCCGCAGGTAGCGCGCATTGACCAGATTCGACAGCACAAAGTCGATCAACCGGTAGGCACCCCCGAACGGCACCGCCGGCTTGGCTCGGTCGGCGGTCAGCGGATGCAGCCGCTTGCCCTCCCCACCGGCCAGGACGATGCCCAGCACATGCGGCGCTTCCCTCATGGCCACAAACCTATCGGCCGCTTCGGACCCCTGCCAGGTTGACCGCACGATTGGCGAACGTTCTTTACCAAAAAATCACCGATCGATCCGCTGCGCGGCCGGTGATCGGCGACCGATACCGTGCCGGTTATGCGGGTGGCGATGCTGACTCGGGAATACCCTCCGGAGATCTATGGCGGCGCGGGCGTCCACGTCACCAACCTGGTCGAGGCACTACGACGGTTGTGTCACGTCGACGTGCACTGCATGGGCGCGCCCCGGCCGGGCGCACACGCGCATCAGCCCGATCCGGCGCTGCGCGACGCCAATCCGGCACTCGGGACGCTGTCGGCCGACCTGACCATGGTCGACGCCCTCAGCACCGCCGATGTCGCACACTCCCACACCTGGTACACCGCCCTGGCCGGCCGGCTGGCGGCGTTGCTGTACGACATCCCGCATGTGCTGACCGCGCACTCACTGGAGCCGCTGCGCCCCTGGAAGGCAGAACAGCTGGGGGGCGGCTACCGGGTGTCGTCGTGGGCCGAGAAGGAAGCGACGATCGCCGCCGACGCGGTCATCGCGGTCAGCTCGGCCATGCGCGACGATCTGCTGCGGGTTTACCCGGATCTGCGCCCCGACCGCGTGCACGTGATCTACAGCGGCATCGACACCGCGGTCTGGCGTCCGCAGCCCACCGGCCCGGATTCGATGCCCGCCGAGCTCGGTGTCGATCCGGCCCGGCCCATGGTGGCGTTCGTCGGGCGGATCACCCGGCAGAAGGGGGTGGCTCATCTGGTGGCCGCCGCGCACCGGTTTCACCCGGACGCGCAACTGGTGTTGTGCGCAGGTGCCCCCGACACCCCGGAGATCGCCGACGAGGTCAGTACCGCGGTGGCCGATCTGGCCGCCACCCGCAGCGGGGTGTTCTGGATCCAGGAGACCCTTCCCGCTCGCAAGATCCGCGAACTACTGTCGGCGGCAACAGTTTTTGTGTGCCCGTCGGTCTACGAGCCGTTGGGCATCGTCAATCTGGAGGCGATGGCCTGCGGCACGGCGGTGGTCGCCTCCGACGTCGGCGGTATCCCAGAGGTGGTCACCGACGGGCAGACCGGCACCCTGGTCCACTATGACGCCGCCGATCCGGACGGGTATCACGCCGAACTCGCCGAAGCCGTCAACGCGTTGATCACCGACCCGGCCCGTGCGCAGCGCTACGGCGACGCCGGCAGGCGTCGCTGCGAGGAGGTGTTCTCCTGGGCGCGAGTGGCCGAGCAGACCTTGGCGGTCTACCGGCAGGCGGGCCGCTAGCCCACCGTCACGCTCTGGGTACTTACGGCGACCCGCTGCGATCGCCTTAGCCGCTGGTGACGGCTTTGAGTTCGTCGCCGAGGGCGGCGGCCTCATCCGGAGTCAACTCGACGACCAGTCGTCCACCGCCCTCAAGCGGTACTCGCATCACGATGCCTCGCCCCTCTTTGGTCGCTTCCAACGGACCGTCGCCGGTCCGGGGCTTCATCGCCGCCATCGAGTGCTCCCTCCAGGTACCAGCCCGCAGGCCGTGCCCATGATCTGCGCCGGGTGTGCACGGCAGTCGCAGCGTCCGGCATCGAACTGCAGTTTCACTCCGCCATTCTCCCCTATCGGCGACGGCGCGTGCACAAGACCCGATTCCGTAGTGCATTTTAATGGATCTAACCGGTTACCGGTGGCACCCAGCATGCCCGGACGTGGTCGTCGACCATGCCCGTGGCCTGCATCAACGCATAGGCGGTAGTGGGTCCCACGAATCGGAACCCGCGACGCTTCAATTCGCGCGCCATCGCCGTCGATTCCGGCGTGACGGCCGGAATTGCCGACAGGTCCGCCGGACGCGGACGCGGCGGCGGGGCGAACGACCACAACAGGTCCGCCAAATCGGTGGAACCGAGGTCGACGGTCGCCCGGGCGTTGGCGATCGTCGCCTCGATCTTGGCTCGGTTGCGCACGATGCCGGCGTCGTCCATCAGCCGGGCCACGTCGGCGTCGGTGAAGCGTGCGACGGTCTCCACGTCGAAGCCGGCGAACGCCCGCCGGAAGTTCTCCCGCTTACGCAGTATCACCAGCCACGACAGCCCGCTCTGAAAGGCTTCCAGGCTGACCCGCTCGAACAGTGCGGTCGAGTCCCGCACCGGACGTCCCCACTCCTGGTCGTGGTAGTCGCGGTACAGCACGGAGGCGCCGTCGACCCAGCCACACCGGATCTGGCCGTCGTCGGGCACGCCGCTCAACGCGACTCCGCTGCCGTCTCGGCGGCCGCCTGCGCCGCGGCGAGCTCGCCGCGGAGTTGGTCGAGCTCGGCCCCGAGGCGCTCCAGCACCCAGTCGACCTCACCGGTGTTGTAGCCGCGCAGCACCTGGGAGAACTTGACCGCGTCGACGTCGGCACCGGTGACCCCGGACGCCGGCAGCATGGTCGCCGTCGTCGCGCGCGGCAGCGGCGGCAGCTGCTCACCCCGGCCGAACAGCGTGCTGGCCACCCCGAACAGCAGCAACGCGGTGAGCACGAGCACAACGAGATACAGCAACACCAGTGTCACGGCATCGATAGTGCCTCATCACACCGACATGAGGGGCGGTGCCGAACGGATCAACGCTGGCGACCCGCTGCGCCCGGCTCCGCCGCGCTGGCGATCGCCAGGATCAACGCTGGCGCAGGGTGTTCATCGGTGGCCGGTCGACCAGCGACAACGGGGTGGTGCGCGGCAGATAATCCATTCCATCCGGGCCGTCGGCGACGAACTGGGTCAGGCCCACCCCGGAATCGGGGACGCCGCAGCGCGACAGCAAGGTGGCGATGACTTGGCGGCTCATCAGGGCCAACTCGGCCAACGGGCGATTGCGGTGCGCCCGTACACCGAGGTTGACCTGGGCGATCGCCTCCAGCCCCAGCCGGTCGTAGGTGTCGATCAACAGCCCGATCTCCACCCCGTAGCCGGGTGCGAACGGAACCGACGCCAACAGTTCACGACTGCCGGCGTACTCCCCACCCAACGGCTGGATCACCGCACCCAGATCGGGGCGCAGCGCGGTCAACAACGGTCGGGCCACCAGCTCGGTGACCCGACCACCGCCGGTGGGTTCCTCGGTGCCGTTGACCTTCAACGGCCGCCGGTAGAAACCCTTGACGAGGTGGACGCCGTCCCCGGTCAGCAGGGGCCCCACCAGGTTGGGCACGAACATCGGGTCGGGGTCGATCAGATCGGAGTCGATGAACACCACGATGTCACCGCTGGTGGCCGCCAGCGACCGCCACAGGGCTTCGCCCTTACCGGGCTGCGGGGGCACCTCCGGGACCGCCTGTTCGCGGCTGACGACGCGCGCGCCGGCCGCGATCGAGCGGATCTCGGTGTCATCGGTGGACCCGGAGTCCAGCACGATCAGCTCGTCGACCAGGTTGTCGACCAGCGGCGTGATGCTGTCGATGACCGATTCGATGGTCGCCTGCTCGTTCAGCGCGGGCAGCACCACCGAGACGCTGCGACCGGTCTTGGCCTTGGCAGCCAGCAGCTCGGCCACCGTCCACTGCGGCCGGGTCCAGGTGCGCCCGGACAGCCGGGTGTCGCCCGGCGCCGAGACCAGGTCGGTCATGCGAGTCCCCTTACTGTGCGGGTCGGGGCCCGCACGCCCTGGATCGATGCCACCATCTCCAGTACGCGCCGGGTCGGGCCGACCTCGTGAACCCGAAACATCCGGGCTCCAGCGGCCGCCGCCAACGCGGTGGCCGCCAATGTTCCGTCCAGTCGTTCGGTGAGACCCACTCCAAGAGTCTCCCCGATGAAGTCTTTGTTGGAGAGCGCCATCAGCACCGGCCATCCGGTACCGACCAAATCCTCCGTATGTCGTAACAACGCTAGCCCGTGGAAGGTGTTCTTGCCGAAATCATGGGTGGGATCGATCAGCACCCGATCCCGGGCCACCCCGGCCTCCACCGCCCGTTCCGCGGCCGCGGTGACCTCGCTGATCACCGCTTTCACCACCCCGTCGACGCTGGTGCCGTAGCTCACCCGGAAGGGACGGGTGCGCGGTTTCGCGCCTCCGGTGTGCGAGCAGACCAGCCCCGCCCCGAACTCGGCGGCCACCGCCGGCAGGTCCGGGTCGATCCCGGCCCAAGTGTCGTTGATCAGGTCGGCACCGGCCGCGCAGGCGCGTTTGGCCACCTCCGCACGCCAGGTGTCCACGCTGATCAGCTGCTCGGGATAAGCGCTGCGCAGCCATTCGATGAACGGCACCACCCGAGCGGTCTCGGTGTCGGCGTCGACGGTCTCCCCCGGCCCGGCCTTGACCCCGCCGACGTCGATGACGTCGGCGCCGTCGGCTACGGCGCGGTGCACGGCGGACTTGGCCGCCTCGTCGGTGAACGTGGCGCCCGCGTCGTAGAACGAGTCGGGGGTGCGGTTGACGATCGCCATGATCAGCGCTCGATCGGCCGCCACCGGACGACCGCAGAAGTGGGACTGCACCTGTCTATGGTGCCCGGTACCGCTGCGCAGCTACTCGGTCAGCCCTGCGGTCGCTTACCGGCGGCCACTTCGTCGGGGTAGTCGGCGTAGAAGGGCACGTAGCCTTCGTCGCGGCCGGCCAGCACGTACAGCGGGTCCTCGATCGCCCCCTCGTCCTGGCCACCGTCGCCGTAGCCCTGCTCGCGCAGCTCAACCTTGCGACTCTTGAACGTGGTGGTGTGGGACATCGACGGCACCACCCGCACGAACAACGGCACCGCATAGGAAGGCAGCTGGTCGAAGACCACGGCGGCCAGCCCCGGCCCGTCGAAGGTCACGCCGTCGCGCAGTTTGACCGCGGCCATCCCGGCACGGCCACCGGTCCCGGGCACCTCGACGCCGTAGACGGCGCACTCCTCGATCGCGTCGTCGACGCTCAGCGCGGCCTCGACCTGGGTGGTGGCGACGTTCTCGCCCTTCCACCGGAAGGTGTCGCCGAGCCGGTCGACGAATGCGGCATGCCCCATGCCCTGCGGGCGCATCAGGTCACCGGTGTTGAACCAGCAGTCCCCTTCGCGGAAGGCGTTGCGCACCAGCTTCTTCTCGTTGGCCTCGGGATCGGTGTAGCCGTCGAACGGCGAGAACCGGTTCACCGGGCTCAGCAACAGCCCGGGCTGGCCGGCAGGCACTCGCTGCACCCAGCCGTCCGGGCCGCGCAGCGGCAGGCCGGTGTCGGGGTCGTATTCCACGTAGGCCAGCGGCAACGGATAGACACCGGTGCTGCGCGGCACGTTGAACACGTTGAGGAAGGCACTGTTGCTCTCGCTGGCGGCGTAGAACTCGCAGACCCGCTTGATCCCGAACCGGTGGGTGAACTCGTCCCAGATCTCCGGCCGCAGCCCGTTGCCTGCGATCACCCGCACCTGGTGTGCACGGTCGGTGGGCTTGGCGGGCTGGTTGAGCAGATACCGGCAGAGCTCGCCGATGTAGACGAACGCCGTGGCGTCCGCGGCGATCACCTCGTCCCAGAACCGTGAGGCCGAGAATGACTTGCCCAGGGCCAGCGTGGCGCCGGCGTTGAGCACCGACGACACCGCGACCGTCAGCGCGTTGTTGTGGTACAGCGGCAGGCAGCAGTACAGCGTGTCGCTGCCGCGCAGGCGCAGCCCGACACCTCCGAAGGTGGCCAGCGCACGCAACCAGCGGTAGTGCGTCATCACGCTGGCCTTGGGGTAGCCGGTGGTGCCGGAGGTGAAGATGTAGAACGCGGTGTCCTTGGCCAGTACCGCGTTGACCGATGCCGGGTTGCCGTCCGGTGCGGTGGCGGCCAGCCGCCGGAACTCCTCGATGGTCACCGGCGCGTCGGTGCGGCCACACTCCTTGACGGCATCGACCAGATCGGACTCCGCAACCAGCAAGGCGGCGCCCAGCAGGTCCAGACTGTGGGCCAGCACATCACCGCGCTGGTGGTAGTTGAGCATGCCAGCCACCCCACCGCATTTGGCGACGGCCAGCATCATCAGCACCGCGTCCGGGGAGTTGCGCAGCATGATCCCGACGACGTCGCCGTGGCCGACGCCGCGCGCGGCCAGCACCGCGGCGTAGCGGTTCACGGTCTCGTTGGCTTCGCGGTAGGTCAGGTGCTGCTCGCCGAACCGGATGAAGACCCGGTCACCGAGTTGGGCCGCGCGATCCTGGAAGACCTTGCCGATCGAGGCCTTGGAGGTGGGCCGGGCCCGCAGTCCGGTCCACAGCCCGCGCAGGATGGTCGGCGCGTCGGCCAACAGGCGGGGGGTGCGGGCCAGAACGTCGACCAGTCCCACCTGGGTGACGGTGCCGGAGTCGTGGTCGGACACTTTATCGCCTCATTTCGCCGAAAATCGAGAGCTTAACCGCTACCGGCGGTACCGGGTGAACAGGCGTCCAGCGCCGCCTCCATATCGCCGAACACCAGCAGGCGATCCATCGCACGCCGGGATACGAAACCGGTGTCGATGAGCCCCGACAGCCACGTCCACAGCCCCTCGAAGTGGCCATCGGGATCGAGGAGCACCACCTCTTTGTCGTGCATGCCCAGATACCCGGCCGTCCATGTTTCGAACAGCTCTTCCAGCGTGCCGATACCGCCGGGCAGGGTCAGGAATGCGTCGGCGCGGTCATCCATCACCTGCTTTCGCTCGCGCATGGTGTCGGTGACGATCAGCTCGTCGGCGTCGACGTCGGCCACCTCGCGGTGCAGCAGCGCCTTGGGGATCACCCCGACGGTGTGCCCGCCGCGCTCGCGGGCGGCCACCGCAAGCGCGCCCATCGCCGAGACGTTGCCGCCTCCCCACACCAGCGTCCAGCCCCGCTCGGCGATTGCAGCACCGACCTTGGCGGCCAGCGCCAGCAGTGCCGGATCGTTGGGGCCCGACGCGCAGTAGACACAGACCGCCCATTCGCTCGACCGCACACCGAAAGGCTATCGGGCGGTTGGCTCAGACCGTAAACTCTCGGCGATGCCGATCCGGTGGAACGTTCCCGAGCACTCGGCGGCGTTGCATCAGCTCACCGCAGCACTGGACCCCGGCGCGGCCCGGGCCGGCGCGGTGGTGCTCGGTCCCGACGGGTGCGGCAAGTCCACCCTGGCCCGGTTGGCGGCCGAGGATTACGCCGACCGCCATCCCGGGACCCGGGTGTGCTGGGTGATCGGCACCCCCGCCGAGCGCGACATGCCGTTCGGCGCCTTCAGCCATCTGGTTGCGGTGGCCGACATCGGCAAGCCGGCCGCGCTGCTGCGGGCGGCGCGCGCCTCGTTGGTCGATGCGGCGGGCGAGCTGCTGCTGGTGGTCGATGACGCCCATCTGCTCGACATCTTATCGGCGACGCTGGTCTACCAGCTGGCGCTGACCGGGTCGGCCCGAGTGATCGTCACCGGGCGCGCCGACTGCTCCCCAGCGCCACCGCCGCCGATCACCGCACTGTGGGGCGACGACCTGCTGACTCGCATCGATATCACCGCCTTAGAAGAGGTGGGCGCGGCGGGTGAGGCCGGCCGTGACGTGGACGCCTTCGTGGCGGGCTTGCCGGCCGACGCTCGTGCGGTGCTGGACTACCTGGCCGTCTTCGAGCCGCTGGCGCTGGTCGATCTGATCAGCCTCACCAGCGCCGACGCGGTCCGCCACGCCGAGGAGCTGGGCGCGGTGGAGACCCGTTCTCGCGGCGGCCGCGAGCCGGACCCGGTGGTCTACACCGCTCACCCGCTGTTCGCTGAGCGTGCCCGCGGCGCTCTCGCAGTCGAGGATGCGCGTGCCCGGCGTACCGACGTGGTCGGCAGGCTGACCTCCCGGCCCTGCGCACACGTCGGCGAGCAGTTGCGGCTGGCAGCGCTGTCCGCCGACAGCGACGCCCCGCAGCCCGCCGCCGAGGTGGTGGAGGCCGCGCAGCAGGCGCTGAGACTGGGCGATCTGCAACTGGGTGAGCGGCTGGCCCGTCACGCCCTGGATCGGTCGGACGGACTGGCGGCGCGGCTGGCGCTGGCGCACGCGCTGGGTTGGCAGGGCCGTGGGCGCGACGCCGACGCGGTACTGGCGGCCGTCGACCCGGCCGGCCTCAGCGAGCCGGAGCTGATGGCCTGGGCGCTGCCGCGGGCCGCCAATCAGTTCTTCATGCTGGGCGAGCCCGAACGCGCCACCGCCTTCCTGGCGGCCACGCGTAGCCGGGTGACCGGCGTGGCCCCGCGCATCACCCTGGATGCGCTCGGCGCCACCTTCGCGATGAATGCCGGCAACATCGGTCGCGCCGTGCAGGCCGCCACCGAGGTCCTGGCCGACCCGGCCGCCGACGACATGGCGGTGGCGTGGGCGGGCAGCGCCGCGGCGCTGTGCGCGGCGCGATCCGGTCGCTTCGACGACGTCGGCCCCTTAGCGCGCCGTGCCCTGGACGCCGAACATCCCGGGGTGCTGCGGTTCACCGTCGGGCTCGCCGAGATCACCGCTCTGCTGATGGACGACCGGCTCGACGACGCCCGCGAGCTAGCCTGGCAATTCACCGATTTCGCCGAGCTATCCCAGCCCGGCCGGGCTATCGGCGAGGTGCTGGTGGCGCAGGTGCTGATCGCCGCCGAAGAGTACGAGGCTGCGACCGCAATGTTGGTGCCGGCCACGGCCACGCTGGAGCGCACCGGCTATTCGTGGGGCCCGCTGTCGCTGACGCTTCTTGCCACCGCACTGGCCCGCCAGTCCGACATCGCCGGTGCGGCAAAGGCATTGAGCCGGGCCGAATCCCGGCACGGCACCAAGTCAGCGCTGTTCGCTCCGGAGCTGGGGGTGGCGCGGGCTTGGCAGCGGGCCGGCATGCGCGACCAACATGGGGCGATCGCCGCGGCCCGAGAAGCCGCCAAGATGGCCGAACGCACCGGGCAGTCCGCGGTGGCGCTGCAGGCTTGGGACACCGCCGCCCAGCTCGGCGATGCCCGGGCCGTCGACCCGTTGAGCCGGCTGTGCGACGAAGTCGACTGCGCGTTCGGCCGGACCGCGCTGAACCGGCTCAGGAGCTGAGGAAGCCGCGCAGCAGCTCGGCCACCGTGCTGATCTGCGCGACCGGCACCCGCTCGTCGACGGTATGGGCCAGGTTGGGATCACCGGGGCCGTAGTTGACCGCGGGAATGCCGCGGGCGGCGAACCGGGAGACGTCGGTCCAGCCGTACTTGGCCCGCACCTGTCCGTCAGCGGCGGACACCAGCGCGGCGGCGGCGGGTGCGGTGAGCCCCGGCAGGGCGCCGGCGGCGCAGTCGGTCTGCTCGATCTTCACGTGCAAGCCGTCGAACACCTCCTGAACGTGGATCAGCGCCTCGTGGGGCGTGCGGTCCGGGGCGAAGCGGAAGTTCACGGTCACGCTCGCGGCATCGGGGATGACGTTGCCGGCCACCCCGCCGTCGATGCGCACCGCCGACAGGCCCTCCCGGTAGACACAGCCGTCGATGTCGATACTGCGCGGCTGGTAGGCGGCCAGCCGATTCAGCACCGCCCCCAGTTTGTGGATGGCGTTGTCGCCCAGCCAGGACCGCGCCGAATGCGCCCGGGTACCGGCCGCGGTGACGACGACCCGCAGGGTGCCCTGGCAGCCGGCCTCGATGTAGCCGCCGGTGGGCTCGCCGAGGATGGCGAGGTCCGCCGCCAGCCAGTCCGGCAGGTTGCGCTCGATGCGGCCCAGCCCGTTGGCGGCTGCCTCGATCTCCTCGCAGTCGTAGAACACGCAGGTCAGGTCGTGCACCGGTTCGGTGAGGGTGGCGGCCAGGTGCAGGAAGACGGCGACACCGGATTTCATGTCGACGGTGCCGCAACCGTGCAGCACGTCGCCCTCGTCAGCGGTGCTGGTGCGCCGGCTGGGCAGGTTGCCGGCCACCGGCACGGTGTCCAGATGCCCGGCCAGCAACACCCGGTTCGGGCGTCCCAGGTGCGTGCGGGCCAGTACCGCGTCGCCGTCGCGGACGATCTCGAAGCCGGGGGCCTGCGCCCGCAGTGCGGCTTCGACCTCGTCGGCGATGCGCGCTTCGTGCCGCGACTCGCTGGGAATGTCCACCAGCGCCGCGGTCAGGGCAATCGGGTCGGAGTGCAGGTCCAGCACGGATTCAGCCTAGTGCGTGCGCGTGGCCGCCGAGCAGATGTGAACCCGCCGGGGCGCGCCGGGACTTTTGCTGGGGACACCCCCGCTGGGGCACTGTTCGCCGAAAGAACGTAGCCTGACCGGCGTGACTGGAGCTTCGGGCGTCGGGATAGCGACGCTGGCCGCAGACGGATCGGTGCTCGACACCTGGTTTCCCGCACCGGAGTTGGGTGGCTCGGGCCAGCCCGGGACGACCCGCCTTGGCGCGGATGAGGTGCCCGCCGAGTTGGCCGGACTGCTCGGGCGTGACGAAGACCGCGGCACTGAGACGGTCGCGGTGCGCACCGTGATCGGATCGCTGGACGACACCGCTGCCGACGCCTACGACGCCTACCTGCGCCTGCACCTGCTGTCGCACCGACTGGTGGTGCCGCACGGGCTCAACGCCGGCGGACTTTTCGGCGTGCTGACCAACGTGGTGTGGACCAATTACGGTCCGTGCGCCGTGGAGGGGTTCGAGTCGACTCGGGCCCGGTTGCGCCGGCGCGGCCCGGTGACGGTCTACGGCGTGGACAAGTTCCCCCGCATGGTCGACTACGTGCTGCCGTCCGGCGTGCGTATCGCCGACGCCGACCGGGTGCGCCTCGGCGCGCACCTGGCATCCGGGACCACAGTGATGCACGAAGGATTCGTCAACTTCAACGCGGGCACGCTGGGCGCCTCGATGGTCGAAGGCCGCATCTCCGCCGGTGTGGTGGTCGGCGACGGCTCCGATGTCGGCGGCGGCGCTTCGATCATGGGCACGCTGTCCGGCGGTGGGACCCAGGTGATTTCGATCGGCCAGCGCTGCTTGCTGGGCGCGAACGCCGGACTGGGCATCCCACTGGGCGACGACTGCGTGGTCGAGGCCGGGCTCTACGTCACCGCCGGAACCAAGGTCACCCTGCCCGACGGCAGCACGGCCAAGGCCCGCGACCTGGCCGGCGGAAACAACCTGCTGTTCCGCCGCAACTCGCAGACCGGCGCGGTCGAGGTGGTGGCCCGTGACGGTCAGGGCATCGCGCTCAACGAGGACCTGCACGCCAACTAAGCAGCGTTACAGCATTACCCTGCTGATCTTGTCGCTGTCTTTCCCGATCGTCTTGCAGTAAGCGCTGACCGCAACCTGCGTTCCCGACAGCTCCAGGTTCGACGGCTCGCCGCCCTTGGAGTCCTTGAGCATCTTGGAGATCTCGGCGCGCTGCTTCTCGTCGGTGTGGCCGTTGAACTCTCCGCAGGTGGTGTCGCCACCTTTGTTGATGACCTTGTCCACCGCCGAGCATCCACCGAGTAGGACCGACGCGCAGGCAACAACGGTGACAGCGGCGAGACTGAATCGGTTCCTAGCCTTCACGGGGCCACCCTTCTGGTTTCCATTCGCGCAAGCGGAGCCTACGTCAGCAGCGCCTTCTTGAGCACCTTTCCCATCGCGTTGCGCGGCAAAGCATCCACGATCCGCACCTCACGAGGCCGCTTGTGCGCCGAAAGCTGTTGACCGACATAGTCGATCAATTCGCTGGGCAGCCCAGCACCCGGCGCCGAGGCGACCACGAATGCGACGATCCGCTGCCCCAGGTCTTCGTCGGGCAATCCGACGACGGCCACTTCGCAAACCGCGGGATGGCCCAGCAACGCCGTCTCGATCTCACCGGCCCCGACCCGGAAGCCGCCGGTCTTGATCAGATCGACCGATTCGCGGCCGACGATCCGATGCATACCGTCGCCGTCGATCACGGCCACGTCCCCGGTGCGGTACCACCCATCGGCGTCGAATGCCTCGGCGGTGGCGTCGGGCCGGTTGAGGTAACCGTTGAACAGTGTCGGCCCGCGCACCGCGAGCCGCCCGATCGTCGCCCCGTCGTGCGGCACCGGGCCACCGTCATCGGCGACGAGCTTGGTCTGCACCCCGTGCAACGGCAGACCCACCCATCCCGGGCGGCGCTCGCCGTCGACCCGCGTGCTCACCGTGATCAGCGACTCGGTACTGCCGTACCTCTCGATGGGTGCGTGACCGGTCTGGGCGACGAGGGCGTCGAACACCGGGACGGGAAGCGCCGCGCTGCCCGAGACCAGCAGCCGCGCCGGCCGCAGCGCTGCGGCGGCGCTCGCGTCGGCGACCACTCGCGACCACACGGTGGGCACCCCGAAATACAGCGTGCCGCCCGCGGCCGCGTATGCCTCCGGCGTCGGCTTGCCGGTGTGTACGAAGCGGTTGCCCACCCGCAACGAACCCAACAAGCCCAAGACCAAGCCGTGCACGTGATACATCGGCAAGCCGTGGACCAGCACGTCATCGGGGCTCCACTGCCAGGCCTGCGCCAGGGCGTCGAGGTCCGCGGCCAGCGCCCGCCGGCTCAGTTGCACACCTTTGGGCGGTCCGGTGGTGCCGGAGGTGTAGATGATCAGCGCGGTCTCTTCGCCCGGCGGTTCAGCGA
>NZ_AUWR01000050.1 GCF_000455125.1 Mycobacterium sp. UM_WGJ | reverse complement strand
CGTTACCGCCGTTACCGGAGTTGCCGCCCTTGCCTCCGTCGCCGGAGCCCAACGCGTCGCCACCGCGTCCGCCGCCACCGGAGGTGCCGCCGTCGCCGCCGTTGCCGCCCTCCTGGCCGGAACCGTTGGGACCGGAGTTTCCGGCGCTACCAGCACCGCCGTCGCCACCACTACCGCCGATACCACCGGCACCACCGTCACCGGTCCCACGACCCGTGCCACCGGCGCCACCGACGCCACCGACGCCACCGTTGCCACCGGTGTTTCCGGCCTGGCCGTCCGCGGCCACCGCGCCCGCGTTACCCGTCGCACCATTACCGCCGCGGCCACCTTCGCCGCCGGCTTGGTCGAGGCCCGCGTTGCCACCGGCACCACCGGCACCACCGTTCTGACCGGTCATGCCATCACTGGTAAAGCCCTGACCGTCGCCACCGATACCGCCGTTGGCGCCGCCGCTGGACGTGCCCGCTGCCGCACCGTCCGCACCGGCGGTGCCGGCACTGCCCGCACCCGTACCGGCGAGGCCGCCGGAACCGACCGTGCCGCCGTCGGCACCGTCACCACCCTTACCACCGGATCCCGCGGTGTTCCCACCGCCGCCACCGGCACCGTCACCGCCCTTACCGGCCGTACCGGCATTGCCGCCGCTGCTGCCGTTGCCGCCGTTGCCATTGGTCATGCTGCCGCTGCCGCCGTTGCCGCCATCGGCGCCGTTACCGCCGGCGCCGGCATTGCCACCGTCGCCGCCGCTCCCGCCGCTACCGGGCGCAGCGCTGGCACCCGCCACACCGTTGCCGCCCTTGCCCGCGGTGCCGGCGTTGCCACCGTTGCCGCCGATGACACCGTCGCCGCCCTTGCCGCCGGCACCGGCGTCACCACCGGCCGTGCCGCTGTCGCCGGGGTTGACCCCATTGGTGCCATTCGCACCGTTGCCGCCGGCACCACCGTTACCGGCCTGACCCGGGTGGTAGTCGTCGACCGTGGCGTAGTCGTTGGTGCCGGCACCGGCGTTACCGCCGGCCCCACCGGTTCCACCGCTACCGCCGGCGTTGCCGCTGCCCGCGGCGGCTGTGCCGCCATTGCCGCCCTGACCGCCGTTTCCGGCCCAACCACCGGTTCCCAGGTTGCCGGTCTGGCCGCCGTCAGTGCCCGCGCCACCCTGACCGGCGTCACCGCCGCCACCACCGGCGCCGCCGTTGCCACCGTCCAGGCCACTGCCAGCCGAGGCGTTAGCACCGGAAGCACCGTCACCGCCCTGACCGCCCTGACCGCCCCGGCCGCCGTTGCCGCCACCGACACCACCGATGCCCTGACCACCGGCGCCACCGTCACCGGCCTGGCCACCCTTGCCGCCCGCCAGGCCGTTGCCGTCCGAATCACGCAGGCCGTTCACCGCGCCCTGGCCACCGCGGCCACCCAAGCCACCGGCACCACCGGTGCCGTTCGCCCCGTCGGAGCCGCCGTTGTGCCCGGCACCACCGGCGCCAGCGTTGCCACCGTCGCCACCGTCGGTACCGGCACCGCCGCTACCGCCCGAACCCCACTTACCGACACCTCCGGTGCCGCCCTCGCCACCGGTACCACCGGACCCGCCGGTGCCGCCGTTGGTGGCGTTCGTACCGACACCGGCCTCACCACCGGTACCACCGTTACCGCCGGCACCCGCCGCTCCGGCGGCCATACCGTCGAGGCCGCCCGGGTAGTTGCCCGAACCGCCGTGCCCGCCGTGCCCACCGACACCACCATTGCCGGCATTACCGCCATCGGTAGCGATCAAGCCCGAACCTCCGGCGCCACCATTGCCGCCATCACCGGCTGTGCCGCCGACACCACCGATACCCGTGTTGCCCTTGTCGTCGCCCCAGCCGCCACGGCCGCCGTCACCACCGGTGCCACCGTTACCGGCCTTACCGGCATCGCCCTGGACGCCGGCGTCACCGGTGCCGTTGTTCAGCGCACCGGCGGCACCACCGTTGCCGCCGGCACCACCGTCGCCGCCGCGGCCGCCGGCGCCTCCGGCACCGGCCGTGTAGCCCGAAGACGCCAGTCGGCCATCAGTGCCCTCCGTGCCGGCACCACCCTTACCGCCGTCTGCTCCTGCCCCGCCCTTGCCGCCGCTGCCGGCGTTGCCCGCCAACGCCCCGCTGGCGCCGCCGGCACCACCGTTACCTCCCGCGCCACCGGCCTGGCCGGCACCGCCGTTCGCGCCCGTCGGCGGGTAGACACCACTGGTGCTGGCGCCGTCGCCACCCTGGACACCGTCACCACCGGAACCACCGTTGCCGCCGCTACCGCGGCTACCGCCGTCCCCGCCGGCACCGCCGTTGCCGCCCCGGTCACCGGCGCTCACGCCATTGAAGCCGTCACCACCTTGTCCACCGCTGCCGGCGATACCGGTGATCTCGGTGCCGTCCGTGCCAGCGTTACCGCTGCTGGAACCCGTGCCCGCAGTGCCCGCGTCGCCGGCAGTGCCGACCTCGCCGCCCTGGCCACCATTGCCGCCGTCGACGTGGGTGGCGTCGCCATCAGCACCTCGGCCACCATCACCGGCCGTACCCGCATTGCCGCCATCACCGGCGTCACCACCGACACCGGTGGCACCGTTCGTGCCGCCGCCGGTCGACGTACCACCGACGCCGCCCTTACCGCCACTGCCACCGTTGCCGCCACTACCGCCGGAGCCGCCGGTCTGACCGGTGCCGCTGCCGCCATTGGCGAACGTGCCTTGAGCGCCGGTGGCCCCGTCGCCGCCACTACCGCCGTCACCGGCGTTACCACCCGCACCACCGACACCACCGACGAAGCCCGTTCCACCGGCCCCGCCGTCGCCGCCGGCGCCGCCGTTACCACCGCTTTCACCCGAATCGCCGGCATTGGCACCGCTAGCACCGACGTAGCCGGCACCACCCTTACCGCCGGCACCACCATCGCCGCCGTCGCCCTGCGCGGCGTGGGTGATGCCATCGGCTTCGAGTCCACCCGCACCGCCATTGCCGCCGGCACCGCCCTTGCCGCCGGCCGTGCCGTCGGGGTCGGCCGCCGTGCCGTCGTTACCCGCGGCACCGTCCTTACCGTCGCCACCGGCACCGCCGACACCGGCCGTGCCATCCGCGGCGCGCCCGCCACCGACCTCTAGGCCACCATGGCCGGCGTTGCCGCCGACACCACCATTGCCACCGGAGGTACCTGCCGCAGCAGTCCCATCCGTAGCGGCGTCGTAACCGGACCCACCGGCGCCACCACTGCCGCCTGTGCCGGCCGAACCGTTCGTTCCCGACGTCGCGTAGTTGCCGCCACCGGACGAACCACCGGCGCCACCGGCACCGGCGTTACCACCATCGCCACCATTGCCGCCCGCGCCACCGGTGCGGTCCTGCGCGGTGCCCGTGGTACCAGCACCGCCATTGGCGCCATCAGTACCCGAACCACCATTACCACCCACGCCACCGGCACCGTGGTCACCGGGGTTGGTGCCGCTACCGCCGGCGCCACCATCACCACCGGCACCACCATTGGTGCCCGAGACACCAGCACCCGCGCCCTCGGCGACCGCGTCATACCCGGCACCACCCTTAC
>NZ_AUWR01000049.1 GCF_000455125.1 Mycobacterium sp. UM_WGJ | reverse complement strand
GGCGACCATCAGCGCCGATGGCGTGGGTAGCACCATCACCGAGGGCATCGCGACCGGTGGTAACGCCGGAGCGGGTGACGCCAACGGCGGCACGGGCGGTACCGGCGGTAGCGCCACCATTGGGGCCAACTCGGGTGGCACCGTCGAGGACGTCGTCGTCACCGGTGGCACCGGTGGTGCCGGCGAGACCGGTGGCACCGGTGGTGTTGGTGGCAGCGGGACGGTGATCGCCGAGCAGGGCGGCACCGTTCATGACGCGACGGCTACCGGGGTCAGTGGTGGCACGGGTCGCGATGGTGGCGTGGGCGGCGCCGGTGGTGGCGGGGCGGTCTACGCCGGCCGAGAAGGCTTTGGGACCGGCGGTGACGCGTCCGGCACGGCGATCGGCGGGCTCGGTGGCGATGCCACCGGCGCCGGCAGTGTCGGCGGTGCCGGTGGCCTGGGCGGTATCCAGGCGGCTTGGAGCGACGGGCAACCCGGTGGCTTGGGTGGGAATGGTGGAACCGCGTCCGGTCAGGCGACCGGTGGTGCCGGCGGTGAGGCGTCCGGCGGCGGTACGGGCGGGGTTGGCCGCAACGGTTCCATCATCGCCGGCGGTGCCGATGCCGAAGCGCAGGGCATTGCGGTCGGTGGTTCCGGTGGTGATGGCCTCAACGGCGGTACCGGCGGCAACGGCCAGGGTGGTCAGGTGTCGGCGCTGGCCGATGGCGCCAAAGCCACCGGCAACGAAGCCCGTGGCGGCAATGGCGGCACCGGTGACGGCGTCGGCAGTAAGGGTGGCGACGGCGCGATCGGCTGGGTCCGGGCGTTGGGTGAAGACTCCGAGATCACCGGCAGCCAGTCGTACGGTGGCGATGGCGGTACCGGCAGCGACGGCCTGACCGGTGGCGAGGGCCACCAGGCCTACGTGCAGACCAACTCGGCCAACAGCACCATCGACCAGAGTTCGTCGACTGGTGGCCGAGGCGGTGACAGCGCTGACGGTGTCAACGGCAACCGTGGTGGGCGCGCAACGATCTTCGCCGGTGGTGACGGCGGAAACCCCGGCAGCGGCGGGGACCACATCAGTGGCAGCCACACCACCGGTGGCGACTCCGGTGCCGGGGTTGCGGGCGGCAGCGCCGCTATCACTGCCACCAACGGCAGCACCGTCACTGACGCCATCCTCACTGGTGGTGACGCCGGCAGCGGCAACAATGGCAGTTCCGGCGCCGCCGGCGGTGGCGCGACCCTGAACGTGAACGACGGCAGCTTCACCGATGGGCAGCTGTCCGGCGGTAACGGTGGTAACGGTGGTGCGGTCGGCACCAACGGTGGTGTCGGCGGTAAGGGCGGGACTGGCGCGGCCACGAGCCTGACTGTCGGTGCGGGCATCGGCTACTCGGGCGTCAGCCTCAACGGCGGTGACGGCGGTGACGGCGGTGCGGGTGGCGACGGCGCCAACGGTGGCGTCGGTGGCAACGGCGGTACCGCCACGATCAGTGGTGGCAACACTTCGAGTGGCACCGTCACTGGCGGTAACGGTGGTACGGGCGGCAACGGTGGTGACGGCTTTGCCGGCGGCAAGGGTGGTAATGGCGGTAGTGCCAGCATCTCCACCAGCACCGGTGGCACCGTTTCCTCCGACAGCTCCGCGACCGGCGGTCACGGTGGGGATGGCGGGGCCGGCTCGGCCACCGGCGTCGGCGGCAACGGCGGCGGCGGCGGTACGGCGACGGTGTCCGCCCTCGATGGTGGAGAAATCGACAGTGGCCACGTTCTCGGTGGTGACGGCGTAGACGGCGGGCTCAACGGTGCCAATGGCGGTGCCGGCGCCAATAACTCGCTGAT